>JBAVPE010000019.1:0-2153 GCA_049692775.1 Anaerocolumna sp.
TGTTTGAAAAAATATCAAGGAATGTAAATGACTTTATAGCTGGTAGCGTGGTTGCTGCTGATAATAATTTTTATTCCGGCAGCTTACAGAAATTAAGCGGATATGAAGAAGTATTCCAACCAGATTCAGTGGCATTTAAATTAGGAAAGACGGTTGGTGATGCTGGTTCCTTGGTTGCCGGAGCAGGTACGGTTATCGGTGGCGGATTGGGAGAAATAGGAGGTTTTGCCCTTGATGCAACCGGAGCAGGAGCTGTTGCTGGAGTACCATTAACGATAGCAAGTACTGGGGCAATTGCATATGGTGGAGCCGTTACTGTAAACAGTGCCCAAAATTTAGTTCGTGATGGGCTAAGTTTTATGTCCTCTGGAACAAAATCTGCTAAAGAGGGGACGGGTAAGAGTATTAATCCAAATGAAATTAGGTTTAGCCAGAGTTCTGTAAATGGTGCGGATGATATTATTACAAGTATGAAGAAAGATGGCTGGGTTGGAGATCCAATTGATGTAGTAAAAATGCCTGATGGAAGCTATACCACCATTGATAATACAAGGGTTGCAGCAGCAAGAGAAGCTGGGATTAATGTTCAGGCTAACTTACATAATTATAACGATCCATTGCCAAGTAATTTTGTCAACCGTTTTACGACTCCAAAAGGAGTTCCCTCTACTTGGGGTGAAGCTACAAACTTAAGAATACTTAAACAAAATTCAGCATTTAGAGGAAATTATCCATCGGGCTCATTTGATATGCCTAAAATGAAAAATTAAAGGAGTATTAAAAATGTTAGAAAAATTAAAAGAATATGAGAATTTACTTGGTTATAAATACCCTGATGCATATCTAAAGGTTGTTGAACTTAAATTACTTGATTTTGACAACTGGTTTTTAATGAGCTTCGAGCAATTGGTGGACCGAAGGGAGGAACTAATTAAAAGATACCCCAATAGAAATCTGGTTCCTTTTGCTGGAAGATACGATAGCGATGAAATTGCATGTTTTGAAATAGATTTTGGCGAAAAAGTATTTATTGTTCACGATTATGCGACTGAAGGATTTGAAAGAAGGCAAGAATTTGATGACTTTTGGTCGTGGTTTATTAGCGCTATTAAAGAACTCATTGGAATAGAGTAAGGAAGTGTAATCATGAATTATTCAGAATTAAGTAAGGAAGTATCTTATGCTTTACGTCATGCACCATGGGAGTATGAACTGGAGATGGATGAAAACGGTGGTGTACCACTAGAGCAATTATTAGCTTCTTTACACCTAACTTCAAAATGGGAACATCTTACTGAGAAAGATTTAATGGTAATGATTGAAATATCAGAAAAGAAGCGACATGAAATTTATGATGGTAAAATCAAAGCATTTTATGGACATTCTATACCTATGAAAATTATTAAAGAAGAAAAGATGCCCCCAGAATTTTTATACCATGGAACAGCAAGAAGATTTCTAAATTCTATTAAGGAAAATGGTTTATTACCCCAAAGTAGGCAGTATGTTCATTTATCACAAGACATTGAAACGGCTGAGACAGTAGGGAAAAGGCATGATAATAAGCCATGTATTTTAATGATTAATTCCTTAAAAGCTTGGAATGATGGAATAAAGTTTTATTATGGTAATGAAAAAGTATGGTTAGCAGATATGGTACCTTACAAGTACGTTTTAGTAAAATAACAAAATGGTTAGATGACTATAGGCGTTGTTCATAACCCCGTAAATCTTTCGCATGAATGGGCATTTCCTGCAAGTCTGACCCCGGTTACGACCCCAATGCCGAATATCCGACCCCTATGATAAGTCCTCTCAGCCCGCATTGCGGGCTGATGTTAACCGAGTCGGGGAAGTTTTTGACCCCGGCTCTTTAACCTGCATTATTTTCGACCCCATGGTTCATCCCTGCTTTTGGATCAAAATAAGGCGAGAATTATCCAACTCAGGAATTTATAAATGGTTGCGATTGTGCGACTTGAGGGATATGAAAAACTGGTCTATATGCGACATTTTTCTAAAAAAACAACCGGAAGACGAACAGGAGGCAATAGCAATCCAAACAGTTATCAGGTGAACGGGAAAAGTCTACGTTTTTCAGATTTGCCCGACAAGGCTTTTTATCGCCTGAATGGCATACATGTTCTACCATC
>JBAVPE010000020.1:0-1942 GCA_049692775.1 Anaerocolumna sp.
GGATTATGGGACGGATTAAAAGATACGGCAACCGAAGCTGTAAATACCGTTAAACACCCTGTAAAAACAGTAAAAGATATAGGAAAAGCAGCAGCCCACCCCGTAAAGACAGGAAAAGCAATTTACACAGCCGTAAAAAAAGTTGTAGTAGAGGATGTAATAAATGGTACCGCAGATACAAGAGCACATTTTGCAGGAGAAGCGGTTGTACAAGTTGGCTTGGCAGTTGTAGGAACCAAAGGTGTTGATAAAGCATTAAAAGTAATCAAGGCAAATAAGGCGGCAAAAGCTGTAAGTATAATAGATGATCTGGAAGATATAAGTTCAGATATAACTAAGGCAGACAGGGCTATTAATAAAGCAGGAACTTCTATTGATGATGTTATTAAAGAGATGAATGAACCTGCTAAGGTTAATAAGGCAGTAAATGTAGCTGATGATGTAACAGAGGGGGCGGGTAACAGTATTAGTTCTTCGGTAGATTATTATGTTGGACCAAATGGCAAAGCTTTAGCAAGTCAATATAAGGATTGGATTGGTACTAATATACAAGAAGAATTGTTAAAGCAAGCCGAAAATCCACAACTACAGAATGCAATTAAGCAGTTATATAGAGGCAAATCATTTATTGGAAATGGCGGAACTGCTGATGTCATAAGGTTTGAAAAAGAAACTAGTATTATGCTCGGGAAAAACGGAGGTTCTCATATTCAAAAGGGAATAGATATGGCAAGTTATATAGAAAATAAAATTCTAAAGCAAACTCTGAGTACTTTAGATAGAGGATTAGGCGAAAAGTTATTAAATGATTTAAATAAAGCGTTAGGTAGGTAAAGATATATGAGATATGAGAATTTATATAGAAAATTCAAAGAGAATATACCTGAAAGTATTGATTTCTGTAACAAAAAAGAAAAAGAAAATTTAATCGATGAAACTGATGGAATGCATATTGTATTTGGAATGATATTTGTACCATTTATTCTAAAAGTGTTAGAAGAACAAAACACTTTAAGTATAAAAAAAGTTTTCAATTTTATGGAAA
Source organism: Anaerocolumna sp. (assembly GCA_049692775.1). Classification (GTDB taxonomy): domain Bacteria; phylum Bacillota; class Clostridia; order Lachnospirales; family Lachnospiraceae; genus Anaerocolumna. The sequence continues at coordinate 1,046 of JBAVPE010000020.1, forward strand.
GGATGGCTATATGTGAAGATGTTAAGGTAAGTGAAGTGTTAGATTTTACAATATTAGAACAATTAGCAGATGAAGGAAATGATACTTTAGATGAATGTAAAAAGAATATGGGTTCTATTACACTTCAACATTGTGAAGAAGTTGAAAAATATTTTTATTAATGTTAATTAGTATTGTGATTACAAATACTTATAACACAGCAAATTCTAAAATGGCAGTGTTCTAAGTTTTTAAAGAAAATAACAAAGACATTTATTTTGTTGCTGTGTTTTAAAATTGGGGGAATAAAAAATTAAGGCCCAGACATAATGCTTCCATCCCTTGAAACATACAATAACAAAATAGACTCAGAAAGCTGATATCAGTTATATTTTTATTATAAGTTGGGCAAATAGATTAAGTGGATTCACGGTCTGCTTGTTGTCTTAATTCACTGGTTATGGTTTTAAAGGAGTCGTTCATGCCCCCGTGATTCTTTCATATAAATGGGTTTTCTCTGCAATCATGACCCCGATTATGACCCCGATGCCAAGAATCAGGCCCCGATGAAAAAGTTCTCTCAGCCCGCATTGCGGGCTGATGTAAGCTGAGCCGAGGGAGTTTTTGACCCCGGCTCTTTAACCTGCATCATTTTCGACCCCATGGTTCATCCCTGCTTTTGGATCAAAATAAGGCGAGAATTTTCCAACTCAGGAATTTATAAATGGTTGCGATTGTGCGACTTGAGGGATATGAAAAACTGGTCTATATGCGACATTTTTCTGAAAAAGCAACCGGAAGACGAACAGGAGGCAATAGCAATCCAAACAGTTATCAGGTGAACGGGAAAAGTCTACGTTTTTCAGATTTGCCCGACAAGGCTTTTTATCGCCTGAATGGCATACATGTTCTACCATC
>JBAVPE010000021.1:0-61713 GCA_049692775.1 Anaerocolumna sp.
CGAAGCGAAAGTCACAGAAAACCGGAGTATAGCAGCGCCAAAACGCTGGTTTTGCGTTTTGTGTGCATCGCGAAGCGTGTTACGGTTCACAGACCTGCTGATTTTTGCAGAGCTGTGAGTAGTAACAACTATGTAGCGGTAGTAACATTTGATCTATGAAATGTATTTGAGATTATAAATTTTATATGTTATGATTACTTCAAAATGTAGTCAGGAGATGTTAAAAATGGCAAATAATTCGATGAGGGTAATGCAGGAATCCATTGCAGAAATGGTTGCTCAAAAAATACGGGATGATATTATGAACCGAACCTTAAAATCAGGCGATAAAATACGTGAAGTAGAATTGAGTAAACAATTGAATGTCAGCCGAACACCGGTAAGGGAAGCATTTCGTATTTTGCAATCAGAAGGTCTTGTTGTACATAATCCCAGAGTTGGGGTTGTTGTAACTTCCATTGGAATTAATGATGTAGTTCAGCTATATGAAGTGCGAGGGGTATTAGAACAGCTTTCTGTTTATAGTGCAGCCAAGTATATTACTGAGGAGCAACTGCAGGAATTAAAAGAAATTAATAATAAAATGTTAGCATGTGCGGACGAAAGTCCTGAAGATGCTGATAATTATGATATAGAGTTTCATATTTATATTGCAAAATTGTCACATAACTCCATATTAGAGGAACAGCTTGCTATTCTGCATCGAAAAACGCGTATGGTGTTGAATTTTGTACCTTTTCAAAAAGGCCGGATTCCATATAGTTGTAAAGAACATGAAGATATCATTAATGCTTTGGTTCAACATGAGGCCGAAATAGCTAAGAAATACATGGATATTCATTTTCAAAAGAGTACTAAGTCTCTGTGGGAAAAAATTATTATTTATAATTCTAATATTAAATAAAACAAAATTACGTATATTGTATACAAAAAACGACTTGCTTAAAATAGCAGGCCGTTTTTATTTGTGCCGGAAATAATGGTCTTTATACAATGTGCATAAAAATAATATTATATTATAGGAATAATTATTATGTACAAAGATGAGTTAGAATGATAAAATGTATACAATAAATCCATGAAATAGCTGAAAACGGCTAAAAAATGTAAAAAAATCGATTAATTGCATACAATAAATACGATATAACAATGTGTTTATTATATTATACAGAAGAGGTGATGTTTACGGGTATGGAATCAAATCAGTCTATTGTGCATATTTCAATAACTGATATGGTAGCGGATAAATCAGGGATGGAACCTTTAAAACCAACCAAAAACTCATAGAAACAGATCTTTGCAGAATTATGGAGGTCAGCAGGATCCCAATAAGGAAAGTTTTAAATGTACTTGTAGGTGAAGGATTATTTCAGGTTGAAGGAACTGGCCATATTAATGTGAATTTTTGTGAACAGGAAGGCAATTATATAATTCACCTGGTTAATTTAAGCGGCTGTAATTGCCAGCCCGGATGTTGTGAAGAGACATTACCGGTAGGCCCGGTCAGTGTCAGGTTCCATTCAGATTATACCGGAGCGTTAAAGGCAAGATGTACCGTTGCAGAAGAAACGATTATCCTTACAAGTGAGGATAATATGAAATCCTTCCTGCTTAAGACCCTATATGATCATGAAATGATTGTGATTGAAAGGGTATAGTACTTTTTTGATATCCGAACCGTTCATAAATAAGAAGTACTTTTGGAGAGGACTCTGGATTACAGCTTGATGAGAATATGAAAATCGATTCTTTTAAGGCAATCGTTGTATCCTATGAAACATTTGAAGGAGATACTTGGGAAAACCCATATTTTGATGAATTCTGCTCATTATATGAAGAAAAGAAATTCGATAAAGATGCAACCGTTGAGGTGAAAATTGAAGATTTTAAATCTAATTCCGAAAAGAATATGGCAAAATCAGAGGACAAGACGGTGGATGTACCTTCCGAAAAAGAACTGGAAGCTTTATTAGCAAAAGAACCGGTAACTATAAAAAGAGACAATTGACCCTTTGGAATTGACCGGTAAAAGCGGTTCTGCTTGAAGGTTTTCCATAAGTTTTTCTTGCAACAAAACTGGATAGCGTTTATAATATGAGGAACAAAGCATACTATATTTGTATCTTTTGTTAGACAGCCGGATAAGCTAATTGAATGAGTCTTTGATTTGTATAATCAAAAACCGGACAGGGAAAGAAGGTTGGTATAATATGACTGTTTCCATTAAAAAGCCAGAACTGCTGAATATAACAGATAGTTTTGAACATAAAACATATTTTGGCGCCGATCAGGTATGGTATAGGAAAGTCTGGGACAGGGAAGCCGGATGCGGACCGACCTGTGCTTCCAATATTACCGCTTATCTTGCGCAGACCAGGGATAATTATAAAGAACTATTTGTACCAAATAGCTTGGAACGAAAAGATTTTGTCGGACATATGGAGAATTTATTCCGTTATGTAACACCCGGTGCTATGGGTGTTAATCATGTTGACAAATTTGTTAAAGGTATTACCCAATTTGCAAAGGATAGGGGAGTACAAATAGAAACTAAAGTTTTTTCAGTAGAAAATTGTATTACCAGGAAACGTAATCCGGAAAAACTGATGGAATTTGTGCGTCAGGGTCTTTTATCTGATTGCCCGCTTGCCTTTTTAAACCTTTCAAGGGGTGAAGAAATCAGTCTCCAGGCGTGGCACTGGATCACTATTACCGGGGCTGATATTAGGGAAAACAGCCTGATAGCAACAGCATCGGATGAAGGCAGAATAATTGAATTCGATTTGCTGAGGTGGTATTTAACTACCCGTATGCATGGCGGATTGATCTACGTCTGCTAGACAGATACATTTGCACCCCGGTTAATTGTATATTAATATAAGGAAGAAATCTTATGTGGTATTCCCTGCATAAGATTTCTTCTTTTACCTTTGTATTGGTTATTTATCAGTAATAACAGATAAATAATTTGAAATAATTAAAAAATGGATATTCGGAGCCAAAATGGTTGGGGCAAATGAAAATCAACTATGAAGTTAACGAAAGATTGATGTTAATGTAAAAAATGTAATAGACTAGCGTTATTGTAAAAGATTGTTATTGACAATAAAATTAATAAGGAGTATTATAATTACAGATAAATAAATTGCATACAATTCAATAGGGCGAAATTGAACTCGGATAAATGAATTTGTCCCGGATAATCAGGACAGGTATTTGAAAGGAAGGGTGTCAGATGAAATTTTATGATTTTTCAGCTAAAAAAATGAATGGTGAAGATATCAAAATGGAAAAGTACAAAGGTAAAGTTGTGATTGTTGTGAATACGGCCAGTAAGTGTGGTTTCACACCACAGTTTAAGGAGTTGGAACAATTATATGAAAAATATAAAGATACAGGACTGGTTATTTTAGGTTTTCCCTGCAATCAATTTGCAAAGCAGGATCCGGCCGGTAATGAGGAAATCAATTCATTTTGTCAGTTGAATTATGGTGTAACCTTTGACATGTTTCAAAAAATTGATGTTAATGGGGAACACACACATCCGTTGTATCAATTTTTAAAAGGTGAAGGAAAGGGTGCTTTGGGAGATAAAATTAAATGGAATTTTACAAAGTTTTTAATCGATAAGGAAGGTAATGTTATTAAAAGATATGCCCCGGTTATAAATCCTATTAAAATTGAGGATAAAATCAAGGATTTATTGAAAAATTAATAAAGAATTCAAATCAAATATATAGTAATCTTATTAAAAGGTATAAAATGTAGAGGCATAAAGAAAATTTTATGATACGGAGCGGTAAAGGATGAACGGATGATATGACCTGGCTATTGTAGGAACAGGCCCGGCGGGGCTGTCTGCGGCACTAAATGCGAAAATAAGAAACAAGAAATTTATATTGTTTGGAAGTAATCGAAAGCAGTAATATTGGCAACCGGAATTCAGATTGGAAAGGGATTTACAGGCGAAGAGGCACATCTGGGAAAAGGTGTGAGTTATTGCGCAACCTGTGACGGTATATTATATCGGGGGAAAGTCGTAACAGTGATAGCTTATCGTAAACAGGACGAAAAAGAGGCTGAATATCTGGCTGGGTTGGCATCAAGGGTTTTGCAAATGTAATCAAACCTAAAAGCTATAAGGAGCGGAGAAAAATATGAAAATTAATCATGTGGCATTATATACTAACAACTTGGAGACCATGAAGCAATTTTATGTGTCTTATTTTAAAGGGAAAGAGAATCATCTTTACGAGAATAAAAAGAAAGGTTTTAAATCCTATTTTATATCTTTTGAAGATGATACCAGGCTTGAGTTGATGTCTCAGGGAGAGGTAACTGGGAACGCAGGTAGTCCCAATCATTTGGGCTTTATCCATTTGGCTTTTAGTGCAGGGGACAAAGATAGGGTTGATCAGTTAACGAATAAATTAGCGGAAGACGGATATAAAATTATCAGCGGGCCAAGAACTACAGGTGATGGCTATTACGAAAGCTGCATACTTGACCCGGACGGAAATCAGATTGAAATTGTGATATAGGAGGATGCGGGTTTGGGACACTTTTTACGGATTATGGAGTATACAAGTAAAATATTTTTTAGTGAATAGGAAATTGCGTCCTATTCACTAAAAAACCCTCCGGGAGGATGCACATGACGCGCAAGAGAAATTTGTCACTGAGGTGACAGCGCGTCAGCGCCAGAGTCTGGCAAGCCAGACTCTTTCTTATATTTTACAATTGATGGACTGTAATGGATTGGATTACTATGAAAGTAATCTGGAACAACCAGGTACCGATCGGAACCGGTAAAATAATAGAAGTATTAGTGGAAGAGAAAAATTGGTCACGGTCAACAGTACAAGTGTTATTATCAAGGCTTGAAGAACGTGGTTTTATTGAGTGTCAAAAAAAGGGACGTTTAAAATACTATATCCCTTTAATTGAAGAAGAAGTATAGTACACTGATACCCGGAAGTCAGATATTAAACGGTGATCAGGCATTGGGATACTTAAGGACACGGTACGTAGAAAACACTTTCTTATGTAACGACCGACCTTGGGAAAAATCAAATTATTACTTATTTATCAGCTGTTTTTGAAATGGATTATACTTTTAACACCTTACAGATTCCAGTTGAGGGTACTTATAAAGCAATCACGACAGACGGGATGTCTGTACTAAATTCCGATATTACAGCAAATATAGAAGAATTAAAAAATTAGCAGTTTATATTGCTGAAGGGAAAAAGAAGTTTCCGGGAGAATTTAGCAATTAGCTCCTGGAAACTTCCTTTTTCCCTTCAACTGCCTTGGAAGGTTATAATAAATTTTATGCACAGATACGGTCGATATCTTCACCGTTCAGTGATTCTTTTTCTAAAAGTTCGGCGGTGATATTCTCCAGTAAATCCAGATTGTTTGCCAATATCCCTTTCGTATCCTCATATAAGCGGTTCATCTGGGAACGGCATTTGCCTACCAGCTCTTTGTCGTAGCCCTCTTCTAGAACCTTTGTGCTGAATAATCCCATTTCCTGGTCCATTCCGTATTTGTTTATATAATCTACAAGTATTTGGGAGGCCTTTTGGATATCATTACTTGCACCGGTAGTTATTTCGTCCGCACCGAATATAAGTTCTTCAACAGCACGGCCGGCAAGCAGCATTTGTATATTTGCCTTAATCTGTTTTTGAGTCTGGAACATCATATCTTTTGGTATGCTTAGATTAAATCCGCCTGCTCCCCGGACACTTGGGATTATGGTAACCTTGGATATATAGTGTTCCGGCTGCAGCAGTTTGGTGGCCAAAGCATGTCCTGCTTCATGGTAGGCGGTGATATTGCGGTCACGTTCAGAAATAAAGCTCCGGTCAAGCATTGGTGCACCGGCAATGACAGTATAAAAGGCCTTTTCGATATGGCCATTAGTTATGATGGGCTGTTCTTCGTTGGCAGCGTTAATGGCAGCTTCATTTAAAAGATTTTCAAGCATGGCACCGCTGAAATAAACAGTGGATTTAGAGAGGGCATCCAGATCTACATCATCCGATAGCGGCTTTTTACCAGCATAAAGGGAGAGTATTTTTTTCCTGGCATTTACATCCGGCAGTCCGATTTCTACCTGTCTGTCAAAACGGCCGGGCCGGAGCAGTGCCTCGTCCAAAGTGTCCAGACGATTGGTGGCACCGATTACAACAATTCCTTTATTTTCATGAAAACCTGACATTTCAGTAAGGAGTGCATTGAGGGTCTGATCACGTTCATCGTTACTGGCAGAGGTATTCCGGGCACGTTTTTTACCGATGGCATCAATTTCATCAATAAAAATAACCGCTTTTTCACTTTTTTTTGCTTTATTAAATAAGTTACGGATTCGGCTTGCACCAACGCCTACATACATTTGAACGAAATCAGAGCCGCTCATGGCGTAGAAAGGAACATTTGCTTCCCCTGCAATGGCTTTAGCCATCATGGTTTTACCGGTTCCGGGCGGTCCGTATAATAAAACGCCTTTTGGCATCCTCGCCCCAACGGCTGCATATTTTTCCGGTTGCTTTATAAATTCAATGATGTCTTCTACCATTAATTTGGCTTCTGCATTACCGGCTATCTGATTTAAGGTAAAGGTGGAATTAATACCGGATTTTTTATTCGAATCCGATATCACAGGTTTGTTACTTCCGCCTTTCCGGACATATAGGAAAACACCGCCGGCGATGATTATCAATAAAATGATTTGTAAGCCTTTAGCCAAAGCACTGGTCTGCCCATAGTTTACGGTAATATCATTGGTTAATAAAAATTCAACAAAATTTTCCGTTTTTGGATTGGGTACTGTATACGAATTATCGGGTTCGCTATTCAGTACCGCCTTAAAAGTATTACCATTCTCATCTAAGATTACGGATTCTATCTGATTTTTATTTACGGCATCCAGAAATGAGGGGTAGGACATTTTAAGGTCTGCTTTATTTTTATTCAAATACTGATAACCTGCCAGACAGGCTAATGCGAGAATCAGGAAAGACAGGATAATCAAATATATTTTTTTCATAAAATAACCTCCAAAGGGTCAAAAATGGTTTACATAAATCCTCTTTATCCATTATAACGGTTTGAATTCCAAATTTCTACAAAACATTACTGGAAAGTATGTTTTATAATACCAAGTCCGCTATCATGGTCTTAAGTATTAATTGGGGGGGACCCGTTGTTGGATAGGAAGATTGTCAAGTGAAGGCTGCCGCCCCCGGTTACCCTGGGGTGTCAGTCTGCCTATTTTTAAAGCTGAGCCAGGACCTGTTATTAAGATTTTGGATCAATTAAAGGAAGATGCATCTATTTATGTCAGGAAAAGTGTTGCTAACAATCTAAATGATATTACCAAGGATAATCCTGAAGTTGTACTTGATTTGGCTTATCGGTGGAGAGGAGTCAATCCTTATACAGATTGGATAATCAGACAGGGATTAAGGACATTAATTAAAAAGGCAGATTCAAAAGCCTTGGGATTATTCGGTTATTCAGAAAATACGGCTGAATTTATTAAAAGTGCAGTATTACAAGTAGAACCGTCTGTATTAAAGATCGGGGAAAGGTGTGAAATAAAGTATCAGATTAACCTTAATGCATGGGAACCGGTACACCTGCGGATTGAATATGGAATCGATTTTATTAAAGCCAATGGGAAAGCTAACCGCAAAATATTTTTATTAACGGATAAAACAGTGGCAGGCGGAACCAAAATTAATGGCACCTGGTCACATAGCTGGGCAAATTTAACCACAAGGCATCATTATCCGGGAAAGCAAAGAATTGTACTTTTAGTTAATGGACAGGAAACTGCCGAAACATACCTGATCCTTAATTCAGATTGAGCACTTTCGGAAACTAATAGTGCCATAGAAGACATTTTAGATACTGAATATAGGTTGGTATGTGAATATTTCAAAACGTATGATATTAAATGTAATTCGATTGAATTAAGTGAGGCACAAAGGAAAAGGAAGTTATCAGAATAAAATCTTAGGGATTTACAATATTTGGTTTAAAAGAATCATATAATAAATTAAGAAAAGACACAGGTAGGACTAACAATGTCGGAACATGAGTTTTTTACCTTTCGAGAATATATGAGAAAGGATCAGGAAGGTTTATCAGCATCGGCAGAAGATTATATGGAAATGATCTTCAGGCTTTCTAAAGAAAACGGATTTACCAGAGTAAACGACCTTGCATCAGCTTTAAATGTACAACCACCCTCCGTAACAAAAATGATTCAGAAACTTGCTGATATAAATTTAATAAAATATGAGAAATATGGGGTCATTATGCTTGAACCAAATGGAATTGAGTTAGGGAAAGCATTGTTGAACCGCCATAATTTAATTGAACGGTTTCTGACTATTTTAAATATAAAAGACGGTTTATTAGAGAGCACAGAGAAAATGGAACACACCATCAGTAATGAAATATTGCTTGGTATCCATGATCTGATCGATTTCTTTGATAAGAATAATGATGTTGTGGAAAAATTTTCAATATACCGTAATTCTAAAAAATAACGAAAAGAGGTGTTACATCATTTTTATTGAAATATGGATATAAACAGTGCAAGAACAACGCTGATGAGCTTAGGCAAATATAATGACTATATCAATTGACGATCAGACGTTACAATCAGCAATAGGATTGCATGGTGCATGCTGGAATTAAACCTATCATTTTGCAACGCCAGTTATAATGAAGGACTTTTGTTTAGTGGGATTTATGGACTGCTGCAAAATAAGGTTATACCTGCATACAAGTTAATCGAATTCAATTATTTTGCATCAGTCCTTTTATGATACATTTCTAATAAGATTACCCCCCGCCAAATATACGAAAAGCGGTTGTGGTTATCAGGCATACGGCTATGGCAATTCCCGTTGGTATGGCTGCACCCAATAGAGTCCATTTAAGACTGCCCGTTTCTTTTCTGATAGTTATAAGTGTTGTAGCACAAGGCCAGTGGAGTAAGCTAAACAGCATAACATTCAATGCTGTAAGATAAGTCCAGCCATTATCTAATAGAAGTGCCCTTAAGGATTCAATACTGTCATATTCTACCATGGTACCGGTAGAAAGATAACTCATGATTAAAATAGGAAGTACAATCTCATTGGCCGGAAACCCCAGCAGGAAGGCCATCAGGATATACCCGTCCAAACCGATTGCTTTTGCCAAAGGATTTAAAAACACAGCAATATGGCCGATTATACTTAAGTCACCTAAATGTATATTTGCCAAAATCCATATAACAATACCGGCAGGTGCCGCCACAGCCACAGCTCGCCAGAGTACAAATAAGGTTCTGTCGATAATAGAGGTATAAAGAACCCTTCCTATCAGGGGAACGCGGTAAGGGGGCAATTCAAGTGTAAAGGTTGAGGGAATTCCCTTTAACAGGGTTTTCGATAAACCGAAGGAAACCAGCAGAGTTATAATAATTCCGAATATGACTAATCCGGTCACGGATAAAGCTGACAGAATTCCGTAAGCCGAACCTGTTTTAGTTACTAAAAACACAGAAGCAATAGCAATTAAAGTCGGAAACCTTCCATTACAGGGAACAAAATTATTTGTTAAAATGGCGATTAACCGTTCCCTCGGTGATTCAATGATTCTGCAGGATACAATACCGGCCGCATTGCAACCAAATCCCATACACATACTAAGGCACTGTTTGCCATGGGCACAGGCTTTTTTAAATAAATGGTCCATATTAAAGGCAACTCTTGGCAGATAACCTAAATCTTCTAATATAGTAAACAGAGGAAAGAAGATTGCCATAGGAGGGAGCATGACGGAGATAACCCATGACATGGTCCGGAACAATCCGAGAATGAATACACCATGAAGCCAGTCAGGGGCGTTTAAATAATCAAATAAAAGGGTTAGCCGGCCTTCTAAATAAAAGAGTACCTTGGCAATCATGGTTGATGGTACGTTAGCACCGAAAATCGTAATCCAGAATATAACAGCCAATACAAGCAGCATAAGGGGAATACCGAAAATCCTGGAGGTTATATAATTGTCAATTAGCCGGTCCCGGTCCAGCTTAGTGGTTTCTGTTTTTATATATTTATTTGTAATGTCTTCCGCTTTCTTATAAAGCTCTTTCGTTATTTCATCCCTGATTTTCTTTTTCACAGCAGCTTCTTTTGCATATTGTACAAGGGGAAGGATTTTTTGAATTACAGGATAATCCAGATTACTGAAAATGGATTCCATAAGTTTCGTATCCCCATCAATTATCCTTAAAGCAAGCCATCGCGGATTAATACCATTAACGTTTTCATCTAATAACGGTATGAGGGCGTTTATACTGGTTTCAATAGCGTTATCATAGTGTATTGTGCCAGGTTTTGGATTTATTTCCCCGGTTGCTACTTTATACACAGTTTCTTTTAATTCTTTTATACCGATACCGTTTCGTGCAGCACATAAAATGACCGGTATGCCTAATTCTTTTTCAATCCCTTCGGAATCAATTATTATATTTTTTTTCTTTGCTTCATCAATCAGATTAATGCATAGCACCATATGATCGGTAAGCTCTATGACCTGGAATATCAGATTTAAATTTCTTTCAAGACAAGTTGCATCACTTACAACAATTACGGCATCCGAATTACCAAAACATAAGAAATCCCTGGCTACTTCCTCTTCTGCGGAGGAAGCAAATAAGGAATAAATACCCGGCAGGTCCACTAAAATATGCTCAAGGCCATGATACCAGTATTCTCCCCTGGCATTTACAACAGTTTTACCGGGCCAATTACCCGTATGCTGATGAAGACCGGTTAATGCATTAAATACCGTACTTTTACCTGTATTGGGATTGCCTGCAAGGGCAATGACATACTGCTTATCAGTTTTATCAATCTGAAAAATATCTGTCAGAGAACAGGACTGTACCGATTGAAAGGTTAAACCCATAATGAACCTCCTGACTATTTCTATATAAATCCGAAAATCATACAAATCCTATTAACTATCAATAACGGCGATTAAAGATGCTTCTTCTTTACGTAAGGCAATCATGGCACCGCGGATATTATATATTGTAGGGTCGCCGGAAGGTCCTTTTCGAATAACTTCAATCCGCGCACCTTCGGTCAGGCCTAAGGCAAGCATTCTTTCCCTTAATATTTCTGTTGCTGATAATTCCTCTACTGTAACATGTTTTCCAACAGAGACAGTATCAAGTTTTAACATATAAATACCTCCAAAAATTAATTCCAGTTAATAAACTTAATCTAAACTAATTTTATAGTATGAAAATAATAAGAGAAGGTTCCTGGATAACAAGCTTTTTTCATTAAAAATTTTCCTTGGTTTAAATTAGTTTCCTTTTACTAAATCTCTTAAGAAATATTGTATAAAAATGTAAAATTGGATGAAGCGATAATAAGAAAAATAACCTACCAGATTGACAGATATAATTTGTTGTTGTAAGATATATAACGTAATTTAATAATGGCCTCACTTGCTATCTCGTTTGGGAAAGAAGGGGAAGTTTAGGACAATATACATATTGTACCTGAGTTTACCTCAGGTCTTTTTTTTGCTATGGAAGTTCTCGGGGGACTTGAATCGTTACGTTATATTTATTAAAAGAAGGAGAGGTTAAGTTATGAAGAAAAAATTGATTGTATTAGTAGCAATGTCACTATCAGCTGTTATATTATTGGCAGGATGCGGAACTAAGACAAATTCAGAAAATCCGGGTGCAGCAGACACTACAGCAGAAAACAGCAGTGTAACAGATACTGCCGCAGAGGATAATGGAGGAGCAGGGGAAGATACTTTTAAAGTAGGTATGGAAGCGGGATATGCACCCTTTAACTGGACTCAGATGGGTGATTCCAATGGTGGTGTTGCAATTGATGGCAGTGCTGAATTTGCAGGCGGCTATGATGTAGAAATTGCCAAGATAATTGCCGATGGCTTAGGAAAGAAGTTAGTTGTTGTTAAAACAGAATGGGATGGACTTGTGCCGGCGTTAACTTCCGGTAAAATAGATGCAATTATTGCGGGAATGTCCCCGACTGCCGAAAGGAAAGAAACCATTGATTTTACCGATAATTACTATAAATCCAATCTAGTTATGGTTGTTAAAAAGGGCAGTAAATATGAAGGAGCTACCTCAATCCAGGATTTTAAAGGAGCCAAAATTACAGCTCAGCTGAATACCTTCCATTATACAGTTATTGATCAAATTGATGGTGTAAAAAAGGAAACTGCCATGGACAACTTCCCAGCTATGAGAGTTGCACTTGAATCCGGAATCATTGACGGTTATGTATCAGAACGTCCGGAGGGGGTCAGTGCTGCTGCTGCGAATGAAAATTATGCAATGGTAGAATTTACAGACGGATTTCAAACATCGGATGATGATACAGCTATTGCTGTTGGTATTGCAAAAGGCAGTGACCTAACTGCAAAAATCAATGAAATTTTAGCAGGTATCTCTGAGGAAGAACGTACAAGCATTATGGATACTGCTATCGTAAATCAGCCAGCAGTACAGTAATGACAAGATACTATGAAACCGGGTGTATATGGATGCAGCCGGTTTCTTTTATGACATAAGACGTTCGCCTTGGGGGATGTCATTGTTTGTATGAGTTTTTTTAGATTAGACTGATTTTATTAACATAAAATTAAAGATAACCTAAGATTGGGAGGTATTTCCATGAGTCTGGATTGGCTTATAAAAATTATAACAAATTACTGGCCTATGTTTTTAAGAGGTGCCGGAGCCACACTTTATATATCAATTATCGGAACGATTTTAGGTTCCTTCATTGGTTTATTAGTAGGTATTGTCCGCACCATCCCTGCGCCGGGACGCGGACTTAAAAAAATTATACTTAAATTTATTAATTTAATACTATCTGTATATATTGAATTCTTCCGTGGTACACCTATGATTGTACAAGCTATGGTAATTTATTACGGCTCTGCCCAGGCTTTTCATCTGGATATGAATAAATCGGCAGCAGCAATTTTTATTGTATCAATTAATACCGGTGCGTATATGTCTGAAATCGTCCGCGGTGGTATTGTTTCCATAGACAAAGGGCAATTTGAGGCAGCTGCCGCAATTGGTATGAATCATATTAAAACCATGTTACATGTTGTATTACCTCAGGTAATCCGGAATATCTTACCGGCAACCGGTAATGAATTTGTAATTAATATTAAAGATACCTCAGTACTGAATGTAATTTCGGTTTCAGAATTATATTTCCAGACCAAGACGGTAGCAGGTAATAATTTCAGGTATTTTGAATCCTTTGCTGTTGCATGTGTATTGTATTTTATTATGACCTTTACGGTAACAAGAATTTTACGTGCTATTGAAAGAAAATTAGACGGACCGGATAATTATATTATGATGGGAAATCAGATGCAGGTTGAAAATACAGAATCGATACTGCAAAGAACTAAAAATATCGGTTGAAGTAATTTATAAACGAGTGCTTGATAATAGAAGGGGGCTGTTGCAAAATAGCGCCTATAGGGAAAGAGGTTATGAACGAAACTATGGAAAAAGTAATTGATATTCAACATCTGAGTAAATCCTTTGGTGATCATGAAGTGTTAAAAGATATTGATTTCTCGGTAAGTAAAGGTGAAGTGGTTTGTATCATCGGTTCATCCGGATCCGGTAAATCAACACTCCTCCGTTGCGTAAACTTATTAGAAAAGCCATCCGGCGGGCAGATTATATATAATGGGGAAAATATACTGGACAATAAACACGATATTTATGCTTACCGCACAAAGCTTGGTATGGTATTCCAGCAATTCAATTTATTTAACAATCATGATGTGCTAAATAACTGTATGGTTGGACAGTTAAAAGTATTAGGACGATCCAAAGAAGAAGCAAAAGCTGTAGCCATGAAATACTTAAATATAGTTGGTATGGAACAATATATTAATGCAAAACCGAGGCAGTTATCCGGCGGGCAAAAGCAGCGTGTGGCTATTGCAAGAGCATTATCCATGGAACCCGATGTTATGCTGTTTGATGAACCAACATCAGCCCTTGATCCTGAAATGGTAGGTGAGGTACTTAAAGTAATGAAAGAACTTGCTGAGTCAGGTCTTACTATGTTAGTAGTAACTCACGAAATGGGTTTTGCAAAGGAAGTAGCCAACCGGGTAGTATTTATGGATAAAGGAGTTATTGCAGAAGAGGGAAGTCCGGTACAGATTTTCAATGATCCGAAAGAAGAACGTACCAGGGAATTTTTAAGCCGTGTATTAAAGGCAGTATAAGATATGGGAATGGTATATAACCGTATATAACCCCTTTTTTATTCAATAGGATTTAGCCCTAGCCCTATTGAATAAAAAACGTTCATCAGGATGTACGTTGTAAGGAATTATGTCGCAAAGCGGCCAGGTATCAGTGGTAGAATTCGGTTAGCCAGAACGTATCTCCTAATCTTTCCTGTTCAGGACGTATATTCTTTTAAACTTTATTTACCGTAAAAAGAGAATTTACAACCAGCCAGCTTTGCGGGAAGAAGTCCATAATCTGCCAAATTCCATCTCCATGCAGTTTAAACTCGGGTATTAAGCGGTATTTAGCATTCATGCTTCTGGCATCATCAAACCAAACTACATGTGCGGCCCCTTGTGCGTCGGTATAATAATAATAAGGTGCCTGTGCCTGTTCATCAAATTGAATGGTTACGCCATATTCTACAGCCCGTTCAATTGCCTGTACATTACTGATGGATTCGGCCTGTGTCTGGTTCTTTATAAATGGTAATGGCCAGTCATATGCATAATTTGGCATGCCCATTAATATTTTATTCGGGTCAATTACCGAAACCCCATATTGTAAAACCCTTCTTACGCTTGCTAAAGGTGCAGTAGCCATTGGCGGTCCGAAAGTATATGGTGCTGCAAGTCATATATAATTAAATCATTACTACTTTTGGGTAGATATCAATGGTAAAATTGCAATTATCCCGTTTGCCTTTTTTGTTTATTTCTGTTTTTACATATTCAACTTTTTCAAGGATATCTTTTAATAATTCGTTCCTCGCAGAGGCGGATTCCAAATTATAATAAATGTCTAAAATATGTTGGACCTTAGGCATTAATAATTCGTTCCTGTCGGATTTTTCTTGTAAACCTGATAAATCTTTATGAAGGAATTTTACGGTCAGTTCCAGAGTGTCTATCTGCTTTGTGATTTTTTCTTTTCTCCCTGAAAATACTTCGGCAGAGTAAATACCTTGTTCTAAGAATTCATAGGTTTTTTCCAGTTGTTCCATTAACTTATCTAATTGATGATTGGACACAGTTATGTTATCCTGTTTTTCTTTTATGGTTTGGGCATAAGGGAGTGCTAATTTTTCTATATTCCACTTGAACTTATAATTTTTTAGCCACAAACCAAGTTCTTTTATTAGAACATCTTCCACCAGATAAAGTGGGGCAGATATGTTATCACAATAAGGATTTGGGCATTTTATAGTATCATAGCCGGTTTTATTTGTCTTAGCAAGCCGGGTTAACCTGGCACCGCATTTACCGCAAAATACGATCCCCGACAAAGGATTCCTTAATATGTGATTTCCCGGTACCGTTGGCTGTCCGTGCTTTAAGAGGATTTGGCCGGCTTTTGCAAAAATATCTTCAGCAATGAGGGGTTCATGAAGTCCTTCCACAAGAATATATTCGGTTGCATTCGGTCTTGTTGTTGTGACAACATTATTCCTGAGCTGCTTAATTTCTTTACGGTATTGCCAACGTATTTTGCCTATATATACCGGATTCTTAAGAATATCAGTTATGCTTGACCTTGACCAGGTATCTTTTAGCAATGGTTTTAGATTCATGGAATCAAGCTTTTTAGCAATTCGTGATGATCCTAACTTTTCATAAGAACCGTTTTCCTGTAATTCACCAACCGTATACCAGTTAAAAATCATACGGACAATCTTAGCCTGTTCTTCGTTAATTTCAAGAGTATAACCTTTGCTATATGGAATTTTAACGCGATTGTAACCAAAGGGAGCAATAGAAGATATAAACTTTCCCTCTTTAACGGAAGCAATCCGTCCTCTTTGTATTCTTCGGTTAATCGTCTTAAACTCCCTGCGGCTCATAAATAGATTAAACTCAAAATACTCTTCATCAAACTCATTACCGGGATCGTAAGTTTTAAGAGGGGTTATTATCTTGGTATTAGCATATTTAAAAGCCTGTGCTACGATTCCCTGGTCAATGGTATCCCCTCTGGCCAATCGTTCAATTTCCATAACGAAAACCCCGCTCCAGATACCATGTTCCACTTCGGCCAGAAGTTGCTGCATAACCGGTCTTGCAGCAATCGTTTCACCGGAGACAATTTCCCGGTAAATCTCAGCTATATTCAAATTCATCCGGTCGGCTAAATCAAGAAGCATCTTTTCATGTCTTAAGAGAGTTTCACCTTCTCCATGGGCTTCTGCTTCTAAGTCGGCCCTGGATTTTCTGAGGTATAAACAATATTTCATATCATCAGCTCCTTATTAAATTGTATGACTTATAAGGATAAAAAAAAACTTTATAACGGCGATTTTAATATGTTTGAGTATTCAAGCAGAGTACTTAGGGGAGAAAACGGAAGATTATTAACAATATGTACAACCGGTTTCTCATAATATTTTATTGAGGTGATCCATAGTTGATAATAGAGGAACATAAAAATGGTGAGGCATCGATAAGAATTCATGATGATTTTCTTACAAGTATAGAAGAATCCTTAAAAATACTGGAAAAAGCAGGTGATAATTTACTAAGGAACTTAATCTCACCCCAAAAGACAAATGATGAACCCGGGAATGGTGGGAGGCCGTAAAACCCTGCCAGGAGCCTTTAGATAACCGTAAAGAGGATGAATGGTGGTCAGATATGGAAGAAGTATATCATTTAGAGTAATAAATTGGACGCCCAAAAAACCCCCCGCCTATTTGGCGGAGGGTTTTACCCTGTACGTTTTGGTGGGCGAACAGGGAGCTTAAGGAATAATATACTTGGGGAAGTATATTTATGAAAATAATAGCACATATTCCCAGTAAATGCAATACATAATATAACAAATTTCTACAATATACGATATATTTTTTAATTTATTAAAACCCATTTATGAGAATTACAGTAAAACCGAAGCTTTATTTCCGAAGTTTGACTATTGCATTGAGCAGAACAAATAAAAAGAATGGCGTTCAATCCTGAATATTTTTCAGCTTTTTGATTGTTTATAGTATCAATTTTATAAATTTGGAGAATGTGATTTTCATCTTCGAACCGTACATAAACGGGCTTGATTTCGCCTATTGGATTAAATGCTGCGACTACGTCGATACCAGGATTCATCTATAGAATACCTCCTCTCCTTCGGGTTTGTGTTTTTCTTTACTTACGCCACCGCCCATATGACCGATTGGTTTTATACCGTTTAAATAAGTGGCTCTCATAATGGAATGTTCTCCATATCGAAACCGGATAGCATCGATTGCCCTGTCAAGTTTCCCATATTTTTCATATTTATCGAAAGAAAATAGATCCAATTGCCGGGTATGATCATTTTCAATGACCCTGCTGGTATGAATGCCAAGCTTTCGGATTGGTGTTCCGTCCCAAATTTCTTCAAATAATTGACATGCCGCTTTGTGGATCTCATTCGTAAGATTGGTAGCTGCGAATAAAGTCATTTGGTGGGACACATATTTAAATTCAAAATCAACAATACTTACAGATACTACGGAAGCAATCATATTATCCTTCCGTAACCTTGTACAGACTGTCTCACTTAAGGATAGCAATACTAACTTAGCGATGCTTGAATTTTCAACATCAAATGCAATAGTTGTGGAATTGCCATATCCTTTATTTGCCGGGGGTTGGGATTCAATTACAGAGATATCAATGCCGTTTGCATAACACCAGATTACTTCCCCGTGGGATTTCATATGGGATTTCAGCACATTAACATCCGCCTTGGCTAACTCTCCGATTGTCCTGATTCCAAGTTTTAATAATGTTTTCGTGGTTGACCTTCCCACATAAAACAATTCCGAAACCGGTAACCTCCACATCTTTTCAATTTCGCCTGGGAATAGAGTATGGACTAAATTCGGTTTCTTAAAATCGCCGGCCATCTTAGCCAGAAGTTTGTTCGAGGATATTCCGATATTTACCGTAAATCCAAGTTCCCTATGAATACGGTCCTTCATCATAGTGGCAGCTATAACCGGAGTACCAAATAAATATCCGGTTCCTGTCATGTCACAATAAGCTTCATCAATGCTGTATTGTTCAACACAAGGGGAATATTCTTTTAATATTTCAATAAAAGCTTTTGATGATTTTTCGTATAAGTCATAGTGGGGCTGTACTAATGTTAAGTCAGGACATTTATTAAGTGCTTCATGAATTGATTCTCCGGTTTGTATATTATACTTTTTTGCAGGAATAGATTTTGCCAAAATAATACCGTGCCGTTTTGCTATATCTCCACCTACTGCTGACGGTATTTCACGTAAATCAAGACTTTCTCCAAGTATTTTTAACCGATATACAGCTTCCCAACTTAAAAATGCGGAATTTACATCAATGTGAAATATAATTTTGCCGAACATATGTTTACCTCCTACATAAATTATAACAAACAAACGTTCTGATGTAAACGGTAATTATTGTAAAAAATAATACAGGATAAAACAAAATAGTAAAAAAAAATCCATACACTTTTGAAGGGGATATGGATGAATTTTGGATGAGTATAGAATTATTGTGATACTATTTTTTATAAGAAAATATTTTAAGTGTATTGTTAGTATAATCTATGACTTGCATGAAATAATGTATATCCCCATTCATAGGTCATAAGTAATACTAAATCAGCAATCGCGCCAATAGCAGGGTAGTCATGTGCCGAATATAAAAGACCGGCCTGTTCCCCGGAAGTTTTTGGTGCTAAAGCAACCGTTACGATAAATCCTTGAGGTTCCAGGGCATTTTTCATATTTGTAATAAAAGTAATAAATAATTCCCGGTCTTCCGGTAAAACAAATTCAAAATCAATATCTACCCCTTGATAACCTTTTGTCTGCAGGGTAGTTAATATATTCTGAATTAATTGGTTTTGTCCTTGTGTGTTGACAAACATTGCATGGGCAAGTTCATTGCTGAAGGCACCTTGGGCATCCATAGGGGCAAGTACCATTAAGGGTGCTACATTAAAGTCCTGGGCAATTTGAATCAGTTCTTCATCATCAGCAGGAATTAGTTCACCTTCGGGGGTGAATCCATAATTAAAAATCGACAAATAAGTAAGGAAAGGCAGTGTTTTTCTTAAAACCGTACGGTCAATAAAGGGATATGCATAACCATTAACCGTAATATTTCCAAGATTCTCATCTTTTTTAAAACTAATAACTACTAACTGGCCGGGAACTAAACCTTCAGCCGCACTGATCCATGGGTTATTCTGCAGTATTTGAGTGGGGGTAACACCATATTGTCCTGCAATTCCGTATAAGGTATCCCCGGCGGCTACTGTATGGGTTACATCTGTGTACAAAACCACTATGCTTTGCCCGACTACTAAATTTTGGGGATTTGGCAGTTCATTATCTGTTATTAATCTATCTTGTGTCACACCGTATTGGTTTGCAATAGAACCCAGGGTTTCCCCCGGCTGAACGACATGAATTATCATACAGACCTCACATTCTCTGGCTAGAGTAAACATTTATAATTAGTATATGCCGGGTATGATGAGTTGTGATATTAGCAGAAAATATAAAAGAAATTAGTTACCCGGGTAAATTCAAAGCAGAGTTTAATTACTTTGAATTTATACTATGAAGCCTGTTGGGATTGCGTAAGATTTAAACGCCTGTATAAGCCATCCTGGTTCATTAATTCTTTATGGGTACCTTTTTGTACGACTCTGCCTTCTTCCAGTACCAGTATCATATCTGCATTCTGAATGGTGGAAAGACGATGGGCAATGGCAACGATTGTCCTGGTTCCGGCAAGGCCGCTGATAGCTTTTTGAATTTCACGTTCGGTTTCAACATCTACTGATGCGGTGGCTTCATCAAGGATAATGATGGGAGCTTTTCTTAAAATCGCCCGGGCAATTGCTATTCTTTGCTTTTGGCCTCCGGATAGGCGCATACCCCGTTCCCCAACTTTAGTTTCATATTGATGAGGCATATCCATAATATTTTCGTGAATTCTTGCGGCTTTTGCTGCTGAGATAATCGCTTCTTTATCAGCACGGGGATCTGCATACCCTATGTTTTCTGCTATAGTACCATTAAATAGGAAAGTATCCTGAAGTACCGGAGCGATATTGGAACGAAGACTTTCTAAGGTAACATTTTTAATATCTTTTCCATCAATTAAAATCCGGCCGTCAGCAGGATCATAAAACCTGGATATTAATTGGGTCAAAGTGGTTTTACCAACTCCGGTAGGACCTACTAAAGCAATCATTTGGCCCGGCTTACAGCAGAAGGTGATATCTTTTAAAACAGAAACTTTCTCCTCATATTCAAAATCAACGGATTCAAAGGTGATACTTCCCTTTACTTCCTTTAATTCTCCGGCATTTTCATTATCTTTTATTTCTGTGGGTGTATCTAAAATTGCCATAACACGTTCTGCTCCGGCATAGGCCTGCTGTACTTCCTCTAACAGCCTGGCAAGCCCGGATATAGGTGTATAGAATAGAGATAAGTATAATAAAAAGGCAACAATATCTGCAACGGACAATTCACCCCGAAATGCTAAAATTCCGCCTACGCCTACTACAACTACGGTTCCGGTTGAAGATAGAAATTCAACCGCCGGATGAAATACGGCACTTAAATTTAAGGCATGAAGCATTGCCTTGGTAAAGTGGCCGGCCTGTTCGGTAACCTGATTCTCTTCATAATCCTCCTGTCCGAAAGCCTGGATTTCATGGATACCGGAGAAATTATCCTGAAGTTTGGAATTTAATTCTGCCAAAGCCTTTTGGGATACCTTAAAATTAGGACGTACCTTTGTAGCAAAAATCCAGCCGGAAAAAAGAATGAAAGGAATGGGAATACAGGTTAGTAAAGCCAATTTAAGGTTGATAGTAAATAAAATAATCATAACGCCAATAACGGTAACTACATTGGTTACCATCTCCGGAATGATATGGGCATAAAGCAGTTCAAAAGTTGCCGTATCATTAATAACGCGGCTCATTAAATCCCCGGTTTGTTTATCATGAAAAAAATTCATTGAAAATTCCTGTATATGTGTATATACATTTACCCTTAAATCTTCTACCAGATTCCAGGCAGCCTTGTGTGCAAGGTAGTTACTTAGATAGCGGAATAAAATCCGTACTAAATATAAGGCGATTAATAAAAGTGTCAATAAAATAATCTGCCTTACTGCCTTATCTGAACCTCCCTGTTCAACAATGGCAGTCATGGATGAAAGGATTTTAGGAGCAGCAAGATTGATTAAAGTTAATGCAAACGTGGAAATTATGGCTATGAGATATAAGGTTTTATACTTAATGGCTTCTCTGCCAAGCCTCCATAATAATTTCATTTTAACACCCGTTGCATAACATATCTGTTTACAGATATGTTACGGCCACAAATAAAAAGGTAGAAAGAATCAAAATGTGGCATCCTTTCTTATATCATATTTTCTTTCAACCTTACAGACATGCTGCCGCCCTGGCGGCATCTCAAATAATAGATGAAGAAGCTTGGAATGAACACCCTCCGTGCCCATTGTAAGGTTCTTCCAGTGTGAATGCGTTTTTTTCACACTGCCTCCTGCAAAAATCTTTTTACCTATTTTAACATAAATACATAATTTTATGAAGTATTATGAGTGAGAATTTAAAAGTTAAAAACAGGGTAAATAAAATAAGTATGATATAGAGTTTTAGGCACATACTAATATAGATTAATTCAGACAATTGAAAGGAGTGTGATTTTTATTAAAAAGCAAATGAAAAAGATACCACATACCACCCATCGGGTACCCTTAAAAACCTGCCCGGGTCAAAATAATATGATTAGGAACCAGACAATCAGTAAAATGAACCGGGTCAGGAACAGTAGTAAAGCTGAATTATCAAAACAGATTAAGCAACTTAATTGTGAATGGGATACAGAAAGGGTATTAGAAGTACATGCGGCTTCTTTAATACTGCTTAGTACTTTAATGAGTGTAAAGGGAGGAAGATTCTGGTTCTGTATGACAAGCATGGTGGGAATATTTTTATTAAACCATGGTTTATATGGATGGTGTCCTTCTTTACCGGTTGTAAGAAAAATGGGTATAAGAACAGCAGAAGAAATTAATATAGAAAAAACAATTCTGAAAATGTTAAGGGGAGATTTTGCGAACATTGGTACGGATGTAATTGCTATGTATAATATGGTCGTGAAACAATAATGTTAAACTGGACTGTAAAATGATGAAAGTATTGAACTTGCAGACAGAATGTAATTTATATTGATCAGGGATAGTGTAATGATGTGGTTTAAATCAATCGCATGATCAAACTATGGAAATATAAATTACATTCTTCCGTAAGTATTATTGTAAGTGTAAATAAATTAATTCTTAAAATACTTTGCTGGCAAAAATTCTAAGTTATTTATCAATAATCTGTTCCATGAATTGATGCAGGCTGGTAATCAGGCTGTAAGCATCAATGGCTTCGAAATTGGCAGAACATATTAAATCCTGTGGTATCTGATAAGCTCTTTTCTTTAATTCCCGCCCGTTTTTTGTAAGTTTAATTACAACATTCCGCTCATCTGAAGTACTTCGGATTCTTTCAATATATCCCTGGATTTCTAATTTTTTAAGCAGCGGTGTAAGGGTGCCGGAATCTAAGTATAATCTGCTTCCAAGATCTTTAACCGTAACTGCATCCTCCTCCCATAAGGCTAAAAGGGTAATATATCCTGTATAAGTCAGTCCAAGCGGATCAAGGATAGGCTTATATTTTCTAATAATTTCTTTGGAACAGACATAGAGGGCAAAACAAAGCTGATTATCCAGTTTTAACATATCATCTCTGGAGATATTATTAAATTTAACGGGCTTTGGTTCAGTGTTATTTTTTATATTCATTTATGCAACGGTCCTTTCCGGTTTTCTAAAATTCAATGATCCTTTTTGGTTAATTATAATATTGGTGCGAGTGTCAAAATTCCGATTTTGGCTATGCAATGAAAGCACAATTTAATTTTGTACAATTAAATAGTAATAAATAATTTGAAAAAAGTCAATAACAAGTATTGACAAAAGAAAACATATTGGATACAATTAAATTGAAAACAATATATTTCAATTCATGAAATAGAAATAACATAAATAATAAGCAAAAAACAGGAGGGAACTTATGAACATTTATGATTTTACCGTAAAAGATATAAAGGAAGAAGAGGTATCCTTAGAGAAATATAAGGGAAGGGTAGTTTTAATTATCAATTCAGCTACCAAGTGCGGTTTTACGCCTCAATATGATGAGTTACAGGATTTATACGAAAAATATAGGAATGAAGACTTTATCATTTTAGATTTTCCATGTAATCAGTTTGGAAATCAGGCTCCCGGCAGTAATGAAGAAATATTGAATTTCTGTGATGCAAAATTCGGAATTACTTTCCCCATGTTTTCCAAAATTGAAGTAAACGGGGAAAATGCACATCCATTATTTAAATTTTTGGTAAGTCAAAAAGGATTTGCTGGTTTTGATGAAGGACATGAACTAACCCCGGTACTAAAGAAGATGTTATCGGAAGCCGATCCGGATTATGAAAAAGATCCAAGTATCAAATGGAATTTTACTAAATTCTTAATTGACCGCAACGGTAATGTAATTGAGAGATTTGAGCCTACAGAAACCCTCTATGTGATTGATGATAAAATAAAAGAAATAATTTAGTTGACTGCAGTTTTAAAATGATTATATTTATACTAAAATTAATAAAAATTTTATGGATTTTTTATTAAATATGTAAAAAAATTAATATTTTAAAATATTTAATTGACAATTAATAATTTGCCATATATACTAGAGCAATAAAGCAAAGGCGCTGTAGGACTATTACCTACAGCGCCTTTTTCGTTTTATCTTTTAAAGATATTACCATGCTGTTAATAATTAATAATATGAAACAAAAATTAACCAAGTGTGGTCATCATTATTAGAGGAGGGATGTTTTTTGAGTAATCTTTATTTATTATATTGCAGATTAAGAGTAACGGGTGTTGAACGGTTAGTTGGAAAAGCAGTAATGTAGTTAGTGATTTATTTAGAAAAAAATAATAACAAAAAACGCAAAGACGTGTATTTTGGATGATTACTATCAACCAATTTATATGTTTTTTTATTTGGGAGGGAAAAAATTATGTATTCAGCAGAAAATACGATATGGGTTTTAGTTGCAGCAGCACTTGTATTCTTTATGCAGGCAGGATTTGCAATGGTTGAGACCGGTTTTACCAGAGCAAAAAATGCCGGTAATATTATAATGAAAAATTTAATGGATTTTAGTTTAGGTACACCCATTTACTGGTTGTTTGGTTTTGGTATCATGTTTGGTGGAAGCAGTGCGTTAATAGGTGTTTTTGATCCAATGGTAAAAGGTGATTACTCCTCCATATTACCAGCCGGTGTTCCATTAATGGCCTTTTTAATTTTCCAGACAGTATTCTGTGCTACGGCAGCAACCATTGTATCCGGTGCCATGGCAGAAAGAACTAAGTTTTCCTCATATTGTATCTACAGTATGGTTATCAGTGCAATTATTTATCCGGTATCCGGTCATTGGATCTGGGGCGGAGGCTGGCTGGCCCAATTGGGATTCCATGATTTTGCAGGATCTACAGTTGTTCATATGGTAGGTGGTGTTGCAGCTTTTATTGGTGCAAAGACATTAGGCCCCCGGATTGGTAAATATGATAAAAACGGTGTATCAAAGGCAATTCCAGGACACAGTTTAACACTTGGTGCTTTAGGTGTATTTATATTATGGTTCGGCTGGTTTGGATTTAACGGTGGTTCTACCGTATCTGCTACCGGTGACGATATTATCTCATCTATGGGTAATATATTTGTAACAACAAATATGGCGGCTGCAGTGGCAACTGTAACAGTAATGTGTATTACCTGGATCCGCTATAAAAAACCAGATGTATCCATGACATTAAATGGTTCCCTTGCAGGTCTGGTAGCAATTACTGCAGGCTGTGATTTAGTAACACCTTTTGGAGCAGCCCTTATTGGTATCATTTCCGGCTTTGTAGTGGTATTTGGTATTGAATTTGTTGATAAGAAATTAAAAGTGGATGATCCGGTAGGTGCAGTAGGTGTCCATGGTTTATGCGGCGCTGCCGGTACCCTCATGGTAGGATTATTTGCACAGGATGGCGGCCTGTTCTACGGTGGCGGAGTTTCCTTCCTGGTTACACAATTTATCGGCGTAATATCAGTAATGGCTTGGGTTACTGTAGCAATTACGATTACTTTCCAGATTATTAAACATACGATCGGACTTAGGGTATCGAAAGAAGAAGAAGTCATGGGACTTGATGTGAAAGAACATGGTTTAGCAAGTGCTTATGCAGATTTCATGCCAACAGTTGATACAATATCTGAAGTTCAGAAGGCACCATTGCCTGGTTTTACTACTCCTATTGAGAAGGCAATTCCTGTTTCTACAGTAGGTCACTCAGGTTCAGCGGCAGACGGCAGTAAGCTTAGCAATATTGTAATTATAGCGAAACAAAGCAAGTTTGAAGCTTTAAAACAGGCCATGAATGCCATTGGGGTAACAGGTATGACGGTTACGAATGTCCTGGGCTGTGGTATACAAAAAGGAGCAACGGAATATTATCGTGGCGTTCCTTTAGAAATGAACCTGCTGCCTAAAGTAAAAGTTGAAATCGCTGTATGTAAAGTACCGGTTGATACTGTAATTGAAGAAGCGAAAAAAGCCCTTTATACCGGTAATATCGGGGATGGCAAGATATTTGTATATGATGTTGAAACTGTAGTTAAAGTACGTACTGGTGAATCCGGTTGTGCTGCACTTCAAGACGAAGATTAATATGTTTACCCCTGAACTTTATAATCTATTGAAATGAAAAACAGACTGAGTCCGAATCAGTGAAATGGACTCGGTCTGTTTTCCTTTCAGAAAGAATATACGAACTGATTAAAGAAGGAAAATTTGATGCAACGGAATTATAACGCATAAACTATCCCTGGACAAAGGGGAGCTGGCTTATGAGATATTTGACAAAAAGCAGGATAACTGTATAAAAGTAATACTAAAACCTTAAATAAAATAATAACAGGTATGTGCTTACCGTGTGGAAGAAATAGATAAACCTTGACAAAAAGTGGGTGTAGTCGTTATAATATCAATTAATTTAACTGGTATAAATAAAGTGTTTGTAACAGTCTGTTTCAAAGCCTGAATTAATATACTGTAATATAAAACATATAAAGTTAATAGTTAATTATGTGCAAAAACATTCCTTATTGAGAAAAATTATTGACAAATCAGTGTATTGAATAATTATTCCCGGGATGCTAGAATCTTACCTATAGAAATTGAATTCAATAAGTTGCAATCCAATAAATTGCAATGCACTCTATTTGACAGAGACGTCGTTACTAAATAAGTAATGGCGTTTTTTTTGTATCAACGTGATTAGGTGAAAAAAGGTAAAACATTATTTTTCACCGTCTGGTTTGGGGCAGTGCCGCATCTGGAAGCAGATTTGGCATACCACGGGAATTAAGGAGGAATTAATTATGAGACAGGTCGCAATTTATGGCAAAGGCGGAATTGGAAAATCTACTACAACTCAGAATTTAACAGCAGGTTTAGGCGAAATGGGCAAGAAAATCATGATAGTCGGTTGTGATCCCAAAGCGGATTCAACAAGACTCATTCTTGGTGGGCTGGCACAAAAGACAGTACTTGATACACTTCGTGAAGAAGGAGAAGATATTGATCTGGATTATATATTGAAAAATGGATTTTCTGGTATAAGATGTGTGGAATCCGGCGGGCCGGAACCAGGTGTTGGTTGTGCAGGCCGCGGTATTATAACATCAATTAACCTGTTAGAACAGCTTGGTGCATATACGGCTGATTTGGATTATGTATTCTATGATGTATTAGGAGATGTTGTATGCGGTGGTTTTGCAATGCCTATCCGTGAAGGTAAAGCACAGGAAATCTATATTGTTGCTTCCGGTGAAATGATGGCTTTATATGCAGCTAACAATATCTCTAAAGGAATTCAAAAATATGCATCAACCGGTGGTGTAAGACTTGGTGGAATCATTTGCAATTCCAGAAAAGTTGATGGTGAAGCTGAACTCGTTGAAGCCTTTGCAAAGGAATTGGGATCTCAAATGATTCATTTTGTACCAAGGGATAATATGGTACAAAGAGCTGAGATTAATAAGAAAACAGTAATTGACTTTGATCCAACCGTTGGTCAGGCAGATGAATATCGTACCTTAGCCAAAAAAATTGACGGGAATGATATGTTTGTAATACCAAAACCCATGAAGCAGGAGAGACTGGAAGAAATTCTTATGGAACATGGATTAATGGATATCTAAAGTGAATTTCCCGAGTAAAGTGAACAGTTAAAATAATTATACATTGGAGGTAAATTATGTTATTAGTGAGAGCAATCATCAGACCGGAAAAAGTTGGCACGGTATTATCAGAATTATTATCAGCAGGATATCCTGCGGTAACGAAAATGGATGTTTATGGACGCGGTAAACAAAAAGGTGTTAAAGTCGGCGAAGTTTTTTATGATGAAATACCAAAGGAAATGTTATTAATGGTTGTTGACGATGCAGATAAAGATGATGTGGTAAAGATTATTATAAAATATTCCAGAACCGGAGAAAACGGACATTTTGGTGATGGCAGAATATTTGTAAGTCCCGTAGAAGAAGCTTATACCATCAGTACAAAGACAAAGGGTCTATAGGAGGGCGGCTTATGAAAGAAGTAATGGCAATCGTAAGACAGAATAAAGTCAATATAACCAAAGAAGCCCTGGCGGAAGCCGGAATCCCCGCTTTTACCTGCAGAAAGGTATTGGGAAGGGGGAAAAAATTAATTGATATGACTTTATTACGCTCCATAGTAGATTCCGGTGAAGTTCCAGAAACTTCTACAGGAGAATATTTATCAGAGATGAACCGGTTGATATCAAAAAGAGTTTTTACCATGATCGTTGAGGATAGTGAAGTGGATAAAGTGGTAACTACAATTATGGATGTTAACTCAACAGGTAATCCCGGAGACGGTAAAATATTTGTCCTTCCGATTTATGAAAATTATCGGGTACGTAATGGAGAATTGACAATGGAAGCATATTAGAAGGAGGATTAACATGAGCGTAACGGAAAAGGTTCTTGACCAATATAACTCAAGAGTATATAAAAACCGTAAAGAGCATATAGTTACAGTTGACCAGAATGAAAAAAATGAGATTGCGGCAAACGTACGTACCGTACCGGGCATTATAACACAAAGAGGCTGTTGCTTTGCGGGTTGTAAGGCTGTTGTACTTGGTCCTATTAAGGATGCTTTTATTATTGTACATGGACCAATCGGCTGTGCATATTATTCCTGGGGTACCAGAAGACATAAGGCTAAAAAGGAAGAAGGCGTTGAAAATTACCTGCAATATTGTTTCTCTACCGATATGCAGGAAGCCGACATCGTTTTCGGCGGAGAAAAGAAATTAAAGAAGTCAATTGACGAAGCTATGGATTTATTCCATCCTTCCACTATCATGATTTGTTCCACCTGCCCGGTAGGTCTGATTGGTGATGATATCCATGCCGTTGCAAAATGGGCAGAACAGGAATACGGTATTAAGTGTATTGCTTTCAGTTGTGAAGGTTATAAAGGGGTAAGCCAGTCGGCTGGTCATCATATCGCGAACAATCAGTTAGTAAGATACGTTATCGGTGAAGGTGACAGAGAAATTAAAACGAAATTTGCCATTAATATATTAGGAGAATATAATATCGGCGGCGATGGCTGGGAAACAGGACGGTTGCTAAAACGTATCGGTTATGAAGTAATATCAACCTTTACGGGCGACAGTAGTGTGGATGATTTAAAAAATTCCCATAAGGCTAATTTAAGCGTAGTACAGTGCCACAGATCCATTAATTATATTGCTGAATTAATTGAATCTAAATATGGCATCCCCTGGATGAAGGTTAACTTTATTGGAGTTGAGGGTACGATAGAATCCCTTAGGAATATGGCAAAATATTTTAATGATCCGGAACTCACAGCCAGGACAGAAGCTGTTATAGCCGATGAGCTGGATTTAATTGAAGAAGATATGGCGTATTATAAGAGTAAGTTAAAGGGCAAAACCGCTGCCATCTATGTAGGCGGTTCCAGGGCACATCATTATCAATTCCTGTTAAATGACCTTGGTGTACACACGGTACTTGCCGGTTATGAATTCGGGCATAGGGAAGAATATGAAGGAAGAGAAATTATTCCTTTTGTAAAACCGGACGCGGATAGTAAAAATATTGAATCCATTACCGTTTCACCGGATCCGGAAAAGTTCCATGTATATTTATCCGAAGAAGATTTAAAACGCTTAAGAGAGGAAAAACTTCTGGGTTATTACGGCGGTATGGTAAAGGATATGAATGACGGAACTTATATGGTAGATGATTTGAATCATTTTGAAACAGAGGAGTTCTTGAAATTATTAAAGCCCGATATCTTCTTCTCCGGAATCAAGGATAAATATGTTGCACAAAAAGGCGGCACTTTATCCAGACAGCTCCATTCTTATGATTACAGCGGACCTTATTCGTGTTTCCGCGGAGCTGTTAATTTTGCAAGGGATATTACCATGGGCATCTATACCCCGGCTTGGAGCTATGTAAAAACACCTTGGAAATCAGCTCCAATCCTTGAGGGAACAATGGGAGGTGTGGAAGCATGTTAGATTATACCAAGAAAGAACAATATGACAGAAGTGCACTTAGAATCAATCCTGCTAAAACCTGTCAGCCGGTAGGAGCCATGTATGCGGCGCTGGGCGTCCATGAATGTATGCCTCACAGCCATGGTTCGCAAGGCTGCTGTGCTTTTCACAGAATGTTTTTAACAAGGCACTTTAAAGATCCGGCAATGGCATCTTCCAGTTCATTTACGGAAGGCGCATCCGTATTCGGCGGCGGCAGTAATTTAAAAACAGCGGCAAAGAATATATTTGATATTTATAATCCGACTATAATTGCAGTGCATACAACCTGTCTTTCTGAAACCATCGGTGATGACTTAAATGCTTTGATTCAGGGAATTGACATACCGGAAGGCAAGTATATGGTTCACACCAATACACCAAGTTACAAAGGCTCCCATGTAACAGGATTTTCAAATATGGTTGCAAGCTTTATTAATTATCTGTCAGTATCCTCAGGTAAGAAGAACGGGAAATTGACACTTATTCCCGGCTTTGTAAATCCTGGTGATATGAGGGAAATGAAACGTCTTGCAGAAGAGATGGGAATATCTTATACCATGCTTCCGGATACCAGCGGTGTTATGGATAGTCCTATGACAGGTAAATATGAGATGTATCCAAAAGGCGGTACTACCGTGGAAGAAATCATCGGACTTGGTGATTCAGAACTTACCTTGGCAATTGGTAAATTCGCAAGTGAAGCAGGTGCGGAAGCCCTGGATAAGAAATGTCATGTGCCGTTTAAAACATTAGTGATGCCGATTGGTATCGGCAACACGGATAAATATATCATGGAACTGCAAAGCTTTACCAAAGAAGAGGTACCGTATGAAATTGAGGAAGAACGCGGTCAGTTAGTGGATATCCTGATTGATATACATCCTTATACTTATAATAAGAAGGTAGCCATATTCGGTGATCCGGATACTGTGCTTGGATTAGCTGAATTCGCATTGGAAATGGGTATGATACCGAAATATGTAGTAACCGGTACACCGGGTGATGCTTTTGAAAAAGCCGCAGAAAGCTTATTTACGAAATTCGGTATGGAAGGCTGCAAAGCAAAAGCAAATGGTGATTTATATGAACTCCATCAATGGATTAAAGAAGAAGGTGTGGATCTCTTAATTGGAGGTTCCCATGGTAAACACATTGCCAGGGCAGAAGATATTCCTTTTGTAAGAGCAGGATTTCCGATCATTGACCGTTATATTCATTCCTATATGCCATTAGTAGGTTACAAAGGCAGTATGAGATTAGCTGAATTAATTACGAATGCCCTCATGGACAGACAGGACAGGGATAGTACGGAAGAAGATTTTGAAATGGTAATGTAAAAAATCATCTGTTTATTAGTAGATGCATAAACAATATAATTCTCGCAGGAAGACAATTGGGTCATTTTGCGGGAATTATGTGTTTTAAGGCTGTTCTTATCAAGTAATAATATATTGCACTGAAGTCTTCAGGTTTTGGGTTGAAAAACACTTTGCAGTACTGGCGGCTGAATCATTACAATAAATATATTAAATAAAATATCACGAAAGGAAATGTATCATATGGAAAATGCAAGCGTGTTAGATGAGAGAAAAGATTTTATATTGTATAAACAGGATGGATGCAGCGGCAATGGAATGAAATGTGATGCAAACAGTATATCCGGTTCTATCAGCCAAAGGGCTTGTGTATACTGCGGAGCCAGGGTTGTACTTAACCCCATAACGGATGCATTTCATATTGTGCATGGTCCAATCGGATGTGCCAGTTATACCTGGGATATCAGGGGAAGTTTATCCAGTGGGGATGATTTATACCGTAACAGTTTTTCTACGGACCTAAGAGAACAGGATGTAATATTTGGCGGTGAGAAGAGATTAACGGCAGCAATTGAAGAAATTGCTCAAAAGTATCATCCCAAATTGATCTTTGTGTATGCTACCTGTATTGTCGGGGTAATTGGTGATGATGTGAATGCCGTCTGTAAGACCATGTCTGAAAAGTATAATATGCGGGTAATACCTGTCAAATCACCTGGATTTTCCGGTAATAAATCAGTAGGATATAAGATGGCCTGTAATGCTATTATGGAATTGATTTCAACATACAAACCGACTAAGAAAAAAGGTATTAATATATTGGGTGATTTTAATCTGGCCGGCGAAATGTGGATTATCAAGGATTATATGAATAAAATAGGAATACCGGTAGTTTCAACCTTTACCGGTGACTCCAGTTATGATTCCTTAATGAAAGCT
Organism: Anaerocolumna sp.; assembly: GCA_049692775.1. Classification (GTDB taxonomy): domain Bacteria; phylum Bacillota; class Clostridia; order Lachnospirales; family Lachnospiraceae; genus Anaerocolumna. The sequence goes on from JBAVPE010000021.1 coordinate 32,394, forward strand.
TCTGAGGCGGAATTAAATATTGTCCAGTGTGCAGGCTCCAGTACGTACCTCGCAAACCGTATGGAAGAAGAGATGGGAATACCTTATATAAAAGTAAGCTTTTTCGGAATTGAAGACACTACCAGCTCCCTGATTCGGATCGCAGAAGCCCTAAAGGATGAAAGCGCAAAGCAAAAAGCGATCGAATTTACCACAACCGAAACAAAAAAGCTTCAAAGCTTTTTAACAAAATACCGTAAGAATCTGGAAGGCAAAAAAGCAGCCATTTATGTTGGCGGAGGTTTTAAAGCAATCTCCCTGATCAGACAGTTTAAGTCCATGGGAATGGAAACCGTGGTAGTTGGAACACAGACAGGTAAAAAGGATGATTATGAAATCATTGAGAGCCTTGTAAATAAAGATACCGTAATATTAGATGATACCAATCCGGCTGAGTTGGAGAGGTTCATGAAAGAAAAAAGAGCGGATATCTTAGTCGGTGGAGTGAAGGAAAGGCCGTTAGCTTATAAGCTTGGTATCGCATTTTGTGATCATAATCATGAAAGAAAACATCCTTTATGTGGTTTTGATGGCATTATTAATTTTACCACAGAAATCAATATGAGTATGAATAATCCGGTATGGAAATATATGAACGAAGAATTGTAACGTTACTGTTCACAGCCGTTCACAGCCTGTATACGCGATGTGTTTTTTGTGAGTGCAGCGAAGCGAAAGTCACAGAAAACGTTTAGTCATAATTATTTTAAAAGTATGAAGCAAAATCGGGAAAATCCTGTAATATGCGGAAAAGAGGTTGGTATGAGAGGGACATTAGTTAATTTAAACGTAAATCCTTGCAAAATGTGCATGCCCATGGGTGCTGTGACAGCATTTTATGGAATAAAAAAATGTATGTCCATTCTTCATGGCTCCCAGGGCTGCAGCACCTACATCAGAAGACACATGGCTACCCATTATAATGAACCGGTTGATATCGCATCTTCTTCCCTGACGGAAGAGGGTACCGTATACGGCGGAGAACAGAATTTAATAAAAGGCCTGAAGAATTTAATCGCAGTCTATGAACCGGAAGTTATTGCTGTTATAACAACCTGCCTTGCGGAAACGATAGGTGAAGACATAGTTCGTATGATAGATAAATTTTATAATGATAATCCGGAATATAAAAACATTAAGATTATACCAGTGCCATCAGCAGGATATGCCGGTACCCAATTTGAGGGATATATAAAGGGTTTATATCATATTGTAAAAAATATCGATATGGATCCTGTTAAAAATGAAAAAGTTAATATTGTTACCAGTACCCTTTCCCCCGCGGATACCAGATATTTAAAAGAATTATTGGAAAGCTATTCCATTGACTATATATTATTGCCGGATTTATCAGAGAATCTGGATGGAATCTATAAACCTCAATATGAGAAATTACCTTCAAAAGGTACGGACATAGAAGATATTAAAAAAATGGCAGGAGCCAGACTTACCATAGAAATATCCAGCTTCACCGGGGATAATCCTTCCGTGGCAGAATATCTGTATGAAACTTATGGTGTTCCTTATAAAAAGTACAATTTACCTGTTAGTTTACGGGATAATGACACCTTATTACGGCTTTTATCAGAAATATCCGGAATAAAAACCTCAGAGAAACTGCTAAAACAAAGAGGCAGGTTTCTTGATGCAATGGTGGATGCCCATAAATATAACGGGGAAGCCAGGGCAGCAGTCTATGGTGAACCGGATTTTGTATACAGTACGGTCCGCTTATGTGTAGAAAACGGAATTATGCCGCTGATCGTGGCCACAGGTTCTAAATGCAGCAATCTTAAAAGTATGCTGGAAGAAGAAATTCAGGAAGTTGCAGATAGTTATTTTATAGAGGATTATAAAATACTGGATGACGTTGATTTTCAGACGATAGAGGAATATGCCAGGGAATTAGGGGTTAATGTTTTAATTGGTAATTCAGACGGCAGAAGAATTGCTGAGAAATTAAATATCGATTTAGTACGCCGCAGCTTTCCGGTGCATGACCGGGTCGGCGGTCAAAGGCTTCGTACCTTAGGATATCAAGGAGCCCTTAGCTTTTTAGATGATATATCCAATGTCATTCTTTCTAAGAAAGAGACTACTTTTCGTGAAAAACTATATGAGCAATATTATAAGGAAGAAAACCCAAAGAGCACATTACAGCAGATGAATACTAATATTATAGAACTTAATGTACATAAGAAGAATTTCACTGCTGAGGAAGAACCGGTTAAGGAAAAAGCAATAGAGAAAAAAACAGGAGAAAATAAAGCGGTTGTGGAAAAAACAATAAAGGAAAAAACAATAGAGGAAAAAACAATAGAGGAAAAAACAGCAACACATCCCTGTTATAACTGTGGAGCCCATGATTATGCCAGAATGCATTTGCCCATTGCCCCCAAATGTAATATCAGCTGTAATTACTGTGTAAGAAAATATGATTGCCCCAACGAAAGCAGACCAGGTGTAACAACCGAAATCTTAAAACCGGAAGAAGCATTCCAAAAATATATGGAAGTTAAAAAACGGGTTCCTAATCTGTCGGTGGTGGGAATTGCAGGTCCGGGAGATGCCCTGGCCAATTTTGGGGAAACTAAAAAAACCCTGGAATTAATTCGCGAACAGGACAAAGAGGTAACCTTTTGTCTGTCAACCAATGGACTTATGCTTCCACAATATGCGAATGACTTAATCGAATTAGGCGTATCCCATGTTACGGTAACTATGAATGCAGTAGACCCTAAAATTGGTGGAAAAATTTATAAGTATGTTAATTATATGGGAGCATATTATTATGGTGAAGCGGCAGCAGCCATATTGATGTCAAACCAAATAGCCGGTATTAAGATGCTTACTTCAAAGGGAATTATCTGTAAAGTAAACATAGTTATGTTAAAAGGTATTAATGAAGGACATATACCGGAAATTGTGAAAAAGGTGAAAGAAATCGGCGGAACAATTACGAATATAATGCAGTTGATTCCGGTGCAGGGAAGTGTATTTGAAAATTTACCCTTAGTGAATAATCAGGAAATTATGGAAATGCGGAAACGATGCGGGGAAACCATGCAGCAGATGTATCATTGTAAGCAGTGCCGTGCAGATGCAATCGGTACTTTAGAAAGTGACAGATCCATAGAATTTAATGCCTGTCATAAAAAAGAGGAAGCAAAAACGATATCTGAATGTAACACTGAATCTGAAGATAATAAAGAACGAACCTTTCAGGTTGCAGTAGCGACGAAAAGCGGAATGATTGTGGATCAGCATTTTGGTCAGGTATCAGAATTTTATGTCTACGAATACATTAATGGGAATGCAGTATTCAAAGAAAGAAGGAACATAGCAAAGTATTGTAATGGCAGTGAAGAGTGCGGCGATAAGGAAGATAAGATTGAAGCTATTATTAAAACCATTGCCGATTGTGATGCAGTCATTGCTATGAGAATAGGGGAATCCCCCAAACTAAAATTGAGTCAGAGAGGAATCAGGGTATTTGCTACCTATGACAGAATAGAAGATTCCGTAAAAAAAGTTGCATCTGAGTTATCATTATTATAAGAAGTACTCACGGAAACTAATAGTAGCAATAGAAGATATTTTAGATGCTGTTATGAGAGTATTCTTAAAAAGAAAGGAGATTATTATGGTTAGTCCGAAGTATCATATTTTTATCTGTACCAGCTGCCGTATTAACGGAGTACAGAAAGGATTTTGTTTTTCGAAAAATTCCGTTGATCTTGTGCAAAAATTTATGGAGGAAGTTAATGACAGGGATTTATCCAGCGATGTTATGATTACGAATACCGGATGTTTTGGCATCTGCGATAAGGGACCCATTGCAGTTGTATATCCGGAGGGTATCTGGTATGGTAATCTAACGGAAGAGGATGTGGAAACGATTATGGAGCAGCACATCGAAGGCGGGGAACCAGTAAAGGAATTGATGATTTAACCTGATAAGAGAAACAGTAGTGAAAATAGTCGTAATAAATGCCAGCACCAGCTTCTTTGACTTACTCATGCCAGTGGGAGGCAGGGATTCCACTGATATGAACAAGTCAAAGAAGCTGCGTAATAGGGTTTGGGCATATGGCGATATGCAGAGTGTGGATATCTGTTTTGGGGAACCGGCTATACAAAGATTTTATTATGTGGAGGGAGAGATGGCAGCATGATTCGAATTATTGATAATACCTTAACCGGATTTGATGGACGACTGCCATCAAAAGAGGATTTGCATTCATTTTGCAGACTCTTAGTTATTATTGGCGTGGATATGATAGAATTATCGATAGCCGCATATGAGAAAATGGAGGAATTACCAAAGGAGGGTAATTATGTCCTGCATATTGATTTCGTTGATGATATGACAATATATCCCGGCTTTAGCAGATATACCTGTCATCAGGAAGAAAATCAGGAAAAAATGATTCATGAAGTGCAAATAAATGATGTAAGGGAAATAGTAAAATTAAGAGCACTTAATAACAGTAAGGAACTTCGGATTACCGGTTTGGATGATTTAATGTGCGGCTCCTATGATAAAACTATGAATGAGATCAAAAGGGCTTTGCCAAACAGCAAAATTAATTTCTGTCCGGAAAATACTTATAGTTGTGCAAGTGCCATGGCAGTACAGTGGCTTTTAAATTATGGAACGGATGTAACGACTAGTTTTGCCGGTTGGAAAAATAATGCAGCTACAGAGGAAGTAATTATGGCATTACGTTTAGGTGTAAGACATAAACCAAACCGTGATTTGACGGTATTGCCAGAGCTTTCGCAACTTTTTGAAAAGATAACGGATACCAGGATAAGCAACAAAAAACCAGTCATCGGAAAAAATATATTTAAAGTAGAGGCAGGAATCCATGCTGACGGAATAAAGAAGAATCCTGCGACCTATGAAGCTTATGAGCCTTGCAGTGTCGGTGGTAAATCAGAAATTGTAATTGGAAAACATTCCGGAATGAAAGCAGTTAAATTAAAAATGGAAGAAATGCATTTAATGATTCCGGAAGATAAAGTTGTTGAAAGAATCCTGGATTTGGTGAAGGAAGTCTGCACAGAAAACAGAACCAGTCTTCAAGATGGAGAGTTTGAAAGGCTGACCAGTGAGGTGATTGCCCATGAAAGAGAGTAAATATATTGTGGATACAACCTTAAGGGACGGAGAGCAAAGCCCGGGAATTGCACTCCGCACCAAAGATAAAGTGAAAATTGCCATGTTGCTGGATAAAATAGGTGTTTATGAAATTGAAGCAGGAGTGCCCTGCCTTAGTCCCATAGAATCGGATGGAATAAGTGAAATAATCGAGAATACACAAAATGCTTTGATATCAGTATGGAGCAGGATGAATATCAATGACGTAAAATACTCGATAGGCTGTAAACCCCATATCATTCATATAGGTACCCCGGTATCCTATATCCAGATTTACAGTAAATTAAAGAAAAATAAAGCATGGGTCCAAAAGAATATATTGGAATGCGTTGATATAGCAAAAAGTAAAGGTATTGATGTAACGGTTGGATTAGAAGATGCCTCAAGATCTGACATTGGATTTATTTTAAGTTTAGTCAAGGAACTGAAAAAAGCCGGAGTTAATATTATACGGCTGGCGGATACGGTAGGTATATTGACACCTGGCCGCACAAAAGAAATTGTGGAAACTATTAAAGCACATTCCGATGTTGAAATAGAGATGCATGTCCACAATGATTTAGGTATGGCAGTAGCGAATTCCATAATTGGTGCGAAAGCCGGAGCGGATTTCATTGACTGCACTTTGTTTGGTATCGGTGAAAGAACCGGTAATTGTAATTTTTATGATTTTGTACATGCAGGTGAATCTATATTTAACTTTGCAATGAATAAAAAACAAATAAGGAAAATTGAAGAAGAAAGTTATGAAGAATTAAAAGGAGCAATGTAAACAGCCTGTCAGAATAACCTTAAAATATATGCAACAAGAAAAAATGCCTGGGATTAAATGCCTGGCATTTTTTTGCGTCCGGTATAATAAAACCATCAGTTAACTAGTACTACCTTGCATAAATAATGCTTAATATCAGTGGCTGTTATTTGCGCCAGGGCAAGACGGAGGAATGAGGCGTAGCGGTTCCTACGCCGATTGACGACAACGCAGCACTGGTGTAAATAGCAGATGCTGAATTAAGTGTTATTTACGCAAGGCAGTACTAGAGGCGATACAATAGGTGCGTCTAGAACAACACCAAGGCCATCTACAAAAATGCCCTTTGCTGGAACCTGGGCTATGATTTCCCCCTGTTCACCTGATAGCTCCAATACATTACCGGATTCCAAAATAAAAATATTGTTACACTAAATGGGAAAGCTAATCCTATAAGATATTTTTAGATTATACCAAATTTACATTAGCATATTGACAACTATCAATATCAAGGATATAATTTAAGTATTGATAAATATCTATATCATAGACAAACTTCTATGCGAGGTGATAAAAATGCAATATCCATATACTGATTATGTACCAATCTTTAAAGCGCTTGCCGATGAAACAAGACTTAAAATTGTAGAAATGTTATCCTGTGGAGAAATGTGTGCCTGCGATATTTTGGAACCATTTCAAATTACACAGCCAACCCTGTCTTACCATATGAAAATCTTAACCGAATGCGGTCTTGTAGCCGGCAGGAGGGATGGAGCCTGGATGAGGTACCGTGTGAATGAAGAAAAAGTGAATATGGTAAAAGAGATGTGGAATTATATAACAACAGATACGCAATCCTGTATCTGCAAAGTGAAAAAGGAGGGCAATGAATGCGAATAATAATTATAGGTGCGGTAGCCGCCGGTACCAGCGCTGCAGCAAAGGCCAGAAGAAACAATGAGGATGCTGAAATTGTAATTTATGAAAGAGATAGTTTTATCTCTTATTCCGGATGTGGTATGCCATATTATATCGGGGGTGAAGTGGAAACTGCCAAAGAACTTACTCCACGGAATCCGGCTTTTTTTAAAAGCAAATACAATGTAGATATTATTATAATGCATGAGGTGATAGCGATTCATCCGGATGAAAAGACAGTCATTGTTAAAAACTTATCCACTGGTGAGATGTTCACTGATCATTACGACGGACTGATTGTTGCCACTGGAGCTAGAGCAGTAGTTCCTCCTATTAAAGGGGCAGCTGGAGAGCATGTTTTTACCTTACGTAATATAAATGATATGAATCGAATTAAGACTTATATTAATGGTAAAACCCCAAATACAGCTGTGATTGTGGGAACTGGTTTTATTGGACTGGAAGTTTGTGAGAACTTAAAAAATCTTGGCATCGAAGTAACCCTGATGGAAAAATTGCCACAAGTCACACCTGGATTGGACAGTGATATGGCAGTGTATGTGAAAGAACATATAGAAAAGAAAGGTGTTACAGTATTGACCGGTGTCTCTGTTAGTGAGATAACAGGTGACAGCGTAATTTTATCGGATGGGCAGGTAATAGAGGCAGAAATGGTTCTTCTCTCCACCGGGGTTCGTCCGAATACCGAGTTAGCGAAAACGGCAGGGATTGAACTTGGCGCATCTGGAGCTATCAAAGTAAATAACAGAATGGAAACCAGCCAAAAATATATTTATGCATGCGGCGATTGTATAGAACAATTTCATGTTGTAACAGGAAAACCTATTTTTCGCCCATTAGGCTCCACTGCCAATAAAACGGGGCGGATCGCCGGGGATTGTATTACAGGCGGAAACTTGGAATTTAGGGGTATTCTTGGTACCGGGATTTTCAAGATTTTTGATTTGGCAGTAGGACAGACAGGGCTTTCTGAGCGGGAAGCAACGGAGCAGGGTTATGAAGTTATCGTATGCCATAATATCAAGCCGGATAAGCCGGAATATATGGGCGGCCAGGAATTAATAATCAAAGGAATCGCCGATAAGACAGACGGAAGAATCCTGGGAGTTCAAATCATTGGTACATCGGGTGTTGATAAACGCATTGATGTATTTGTGACTGCCATCACATTTAAAGCAAAAGCAGAGGATTTGTTTCATCTTGATTTAGCGTATGCCCCGCCTTTTTCCACGACAAAAGATCCGGTTATGTATACAGGCATGATACTTGAGAATGCGATCCACGGAGGCAGACCGCTTTTGACCGCGAAACAATTAGATAAATTAATGGCATCCGGTGAAAAATATACGCTGATTGATGCCAGGGTATCTGCACAATATGAAATAGAGCATGTGGAAAATGCAAAGGGTATACCTCATGCTAATTTAAGAGCTGCTGTAGAGAAATTGGATAAAGATACCATTGCAGTTACTTATTGCAATAAGGGGGTTACCGGTAATGCTGCCCAGAATATTCTAATTAATCATGGATTCAAAAAGGTATTCAACCTTTCCGGCGGGCATAAACAGTATAAAAAATCACATAACCAATAAAATTGCATACTATATGATTAAATGCTCATATACAAATATATAAATTGAGTTTATAAAAAACAGGAGAGGTTGAAAGATGGTTGATATTTTTAAAGCTTTGTCAGAGCAAAACAGGTTAAGGATATTGTCCTTACTGCTGGAAGATGAATTATGTGTTTGTGAAATCATAGAATGTCTTAAAATGACTCAAACCAATGTTTCACGCCATTTAACAGCCCTGAGAAAATGCGGTATATTGGAGAATTATAAACGGGCCCAATGGACTTACTATAAGATAAGCAACAGATTTATCAGGGATAATGGGGAACTTTGGTTATATCTTAATAAAAACCTGAAAGAACTTCCATCTTACACGGAAGATATGGAAGCCTATCGGAAATGCAGAGCACAGGATTTATGTAATTGTATAAAAAAACCACATTAAAATGAATGGAGTGATTGTAAGAATGAGTAAAGATAAAACACAGGGAATCGGATTTTTTGAAAAATATTTAACAATTTGGGTATTACTATGTATGGCGGTTGGTGTATTAATCGGTAAATTTCTGCCTAAAGTACCAGAAGTCCTGGGGAGGTTTGAGTATGCCCAGGTATCAATTCCGATTGCCATATTAATCTGGCTGATGATTTATCCAATGATGATGAAAGTGGATTTTGCCAGCATCAAAAATGTAGGCAAGAATCCGAAAGGCTTATTTGTTACCTGGATTACAAACTGGCTGATTAAACCTTTTACTATGTACGGAATCGCTTCGTTTTTCTTCTATGTAGTGTTTAAAGCAATGATTCCCGCTGATTTAGCGAAAGAGTATCTGGCAGGAGCAGTACTTCTTGGCGCGGCCCCTTGTACCGCGATGGTATTTGTATGGAGCCATCTTACAAAGGGAAACCCGGCATATACCGTAGTACAGGTTGCTACCAATGATTTGATTATTCTAATTACGTTTACACCGATTGCAGCCTTTCTTTTGGGAGTCAGCGGCGTGACGGTGCCATGGGATACTTTAATTCTTTCCGTGGTTTTATTCGTCGTAATCCCACTGGTGGGAGGAATTTTAACCAGGGTACTAATCACGAAAAATAAGGGTTTAGACTATTTTGAAAATAAATTTATTCCCAAATTTAACAACGTTACAATAATCGGTTTATTACTGACATTAATTATTATCTTTTCTTTTCAGGGTGATGTTATTTTGGAAAATCCGCTGCATATTGTATTGATTGCAGTGCCGTTAATTATTCAGACTTTCCTTATTTTCTTTATCGCTTATATTGCTTCAAGAGTGCTGAAATTGCCCCACAATATTGCTGCACCTGCCGGGATGATCGGTGCGTCTAATTTCTTTGAATTAGCGGTTGCAGTCGCTATTTCTTTATTTGGTTCCACATCCCCGGCAGCCCTGGCAACGATAGTAGGTGTACTTACTGAAGTACCGGTCATGTTGATTCTTGTTAAAATTGCAAACAATACGACTCACTGGTTTCCACAAGTGAAAGCTAATTTGAAATAATTAATCAAACTTAAAAAAATAAGCTTTGCATCTAGAAATATAAAATAATAAAAAATATTGAAGGAGATGTCATTATGAAAAAAATATTAATCTTTGAACCTGCTATGTGCTGTTCAACAGGTCTTTGCGGAGTTGGTGTTGATCCTGAACTGCTTAGGATTTCCACTGCGCTTAATACACTTAAGAAAAAAGGTATTCATGTAGAAAGATATAACCTCTCAAATTCACCCCAGGAATTTGTAAATAATAAAGCAATTAATGAGTTTATTCATATCAATGGTGTGGATGAACTGCCGGCTACCGTTGTAGATGGTCAAATTGTAATAACAGGCAGATACCCTTCCAATGAGGAATTTTCAAATCTGCTTGGTATTCCGGCAATTTATCTTGGAGGGAAGCCAAAAACAATACGTGTGACTTCAAAAAAATCCGGCGGCTGTGGTTGCTCTGGAGGAAATTGCTGTTAGAATTAAGATATTAAAAAGAAAATGACACTTATATTTGACAAGGATCTTATTAATTCAGCAGGCTGTTTTTACATCATTAAGAATTAATATGTTCCTTGTTATTTCATCTATGGAATGGAGGAAACATCATGGATAATTTTAAACCTCAAATAATCGCACTTACGAAATATTTGTTTTTTACAGGAAAAGGCGGTGTGGGTAAAACATCCGCTGCCTGTGCAGTAGCAGTAACTCTTGCTGACAGTGGCAAAAAGGTTCTGTTAATCAGTACAGATCCTGCTTCGAATTTGCAGGATGTGTTTGGAACTGAGCTTACAGGTAAAGGAATAGAAATAAAAGAAGTACCAAATCTTGTCGCCCTAAACCTTGATCCGATACAGGCTGCAGCAGAGTACAGGGAGAGTGTCATTGCACCTTATCGCGGCAAATTACCGGATGCTGTTTTAAATAATATGGAAGAACAGCTGTCAGGTTCCTGTACTGTTGAAATTGCGGCATTTAATGAATTCTCAAATTTCATCACGGATGAAACCGTTGGGAAGGAATATGATCATATTGTGTTTGATACCGCACCTATAGGTCACACCCTGCGAATGCTGCAATTACCCTCTGCCTGGAGTAATTTCATCAGCGAAAGCACCCATGGTGCATCGTGTTTAGGTCAGCTCTCCGGACTGGAAAGCAAAAAGGAAATCTATAAAAAAGCGGTTGAAACGCTGGCAGATGGTAATCTCACTACGCTGATTTTAGTAACACGGCCTGAAATTGCACCATTAAAAGAAGCGGATAGGGCATCAAAAGAGCTCGCTGAGATTGGTGTAAAGAATCAAACCTTGGTGGTAAATGGTATATTGGCTTCTTACAATGACAGTATTTCGGAAAGTCTTTATAAAAAACAGCAGAGGGCACTTTCTGAAATGCCGGAAAGCTTACAGGAACTGAAAACCTATAGGATACCGTTAAGAGCATATAATATAACCGGAATAGAAAATGTTCGGGCATTACTTACATCTGATAATTATAAGATAAATGATGAATCGATAAACACCCAGAACATTTTGGGGCTGAAAGATGTTGTGGATTACCTGCAAAGGACAAATAAAAAGGTTATCTTTACCATGGGTAAGGGCGGTGTAGGAAAAACCACCATAGCAGCAGCTATAGCATTAGGTTTATCTAAAAAAGGAAAAAAGGTGCATCTTACCACTACAGATCCTGCGGCACACTTAAAGTATGTTATGAATGAGGACTGTAAAATAACAATGAGCCATATTGATGAACAGGAAGAATTAAGAAAATACCAGGAGGAAGTACTGAAAAAGGCCAGGGAAACCATGAAGGAGGAGGATATCACTTATGTGGAAGAAGACTTACGCTCTCCCTGTACACAGGAAATCGCCGTGTTCAGGGCCTTTGCCCAGATTGTTGAAAAAGCAGAAGATGAAGTAGTTGTCATTGATACTGCGCCAACAGGTCATACCCTGTTATTACTGGATTCCACTCAGAGTTACCATAAGGAGATACAACGTTCCCAGGGGGATATTCCTGAATCAGTAAAGAAGCTTCTGCCAAGATTGCGTAACTTAGAGGAAACAGAGGTAATTATAACTGCCTTAGCAGAAGTAACACCGGTTTATGAAGCCCTTCGTCTGGAAGATGACCTAAAGCGTGCCGGAATCGCTGCTAACTGGTGGGTTATCAACTCTTCCTTATACCGTTCAGGGACAACAAATGAAATGCTGGCTGCAAAGGCAAGTAATGAAATCCCATGGATTAACAAGGTGGATGAACACACTAATGGGAATTTTGCCGTCATCGGGTGGAGCCCTGATGATATGAAAGGTGAAAAGCTGTTATCAATATAATTTAATGAAAACGAGGAAATGATAATGTTATTCTGTTCTGCTTTTTATAGGGCTGCAATGGAGCTATGTATACAAGTTTTAATTATAGCATAGGAGTGTGATATTTCATTGATAACTAAATTTGAAAGTTTGTGGGAAGATTTCAGTATTCCACTAAGAGTTTTCATTAAAAGGAGGGTTAATAATAATCAGGATGTTGAAGAAAAGGGTAAGCCCTATGTTCTCCAAGAAATTGGTAGGCAAATCGTGACTTTTGCTAATAATCCCTCTACACCATAACTAGAAATGGAATAGAAACGAGATAGTTTGATATTTTAAATTATCATATTGACAAAAAACGATTTGATGCTATAATTTACATATCGATAATAATAGATATGAGCAGGAGGGGGAAGAATTTATAATACGCTTTCAATTAGCAACTTTATCAAGTTAAAATAATGAAATTAAATTGTAAGAAACGAGGAGCAATAACATGGATAATAAAAGTAAAAACAAACTAATAATGATTTTGGGCTTAATGGCATTCCTTGCAAATGGAGATAATTATGCAGCAGCCCCATTGATCATCAATATCTCAAAAGACTTGAATATAACGGTAAGTACAGCTGCGATTTCTGTAACTGCATATATGCTTGCCTTTGGGGGATTTACATTAATTTTTGGACCTATGTCAGATCGGTTTGGCAAAGTAAAAATAATTAATATAGCAGCAATGGGTACTTCTATTTTTAGTATATTAGGTGCATTTGCATTTAATTTACCATCACTGATATTCTTTAGAGCTATGAATGGCGCATTTGGTGCGGGAATTTTCCCAGTTACTATGGCTTTAGTCGGACAAAGCTTTGATGATAAGAATCGTCATAAAGCTCTTGGAAAGGTTATGGGACTTATGTTTTTAGGAGCTGCCACAGCGTCTGCAATTGGAGGAGCTTTATCCTATTTTGGATCATGGAGATTAGTCTACGCTATCTATGGTATTGGAGAACTGATACTTTCAGTTATTATGCTTAAGATTTTGGAGCGTGATAAACCGGTAGACGAAAAGCTGAATTTCGTAAAAGCATATAAAGAACCGCTGATAAACTTTAAATTTATGAGACTTGCACTAACAATCTTCTTCTTAGGCTTTAGCGTCTTTGGAAGTTTTACTTATTCTGGAACTTTACTACAGGATATTACAGGATATAATATATTGATTGTTGGCTTAATTCTTTCCCTATTTGGAGTTGGTACGGTCATCGGTGGAAGATTGGCACCAAAGTTGAAAGCAAAGCTTAAAAATGGATTTTTAGTATCAGCAGGTATGATAGGAGCGATATCATTGTTTGCTCTTTCCACAGTTGCAAATGTTTGGATTTTGGGGTTAGCTCTTTTCGGATTTGGATTGGCGTTTATCTTCCTTCAATCAACACTGATTTCAACGGCGCAGGAACAACTACCTAAAATGAGAGGAACAGCAATGTCACTTACTTCGTTTAGTATGTTTGTGGGTGGTGCAGTGGGTACCAGCTTAAATGGAAGTATTATGAAGACTTATGGAACCGCAAGAATTTTTTTGAATACATCTTTTATCATTCTTATTGTTGGTATCGTTGCAGCATTCTTTATTGCGGGTTTTGAAATGAGAAGAAACAAAGCAATAAGGGAGGTGGGTAATAATGAGTGAACATGATCATATGCACAATCATCAGGAATCCGGACATTCGCATGATGCTTCAACTTTATCAGGAAAAAAGATTCTTTGGGTAACACTATTAAATGCAACAATTACGACAACGGAGATGTTATTTGCAACAGAGATGTTATAGAAATTAAGTATTAAATATGTTATATAAGAGGAGGATTGAATATGGATACGTATATCTTTTATTGCATTACCGTAGTGTTTTTAATAATTTCTTTTATGAAAGACAAAAAGAAAACAAAAATGTCACTTAAAAAAGCGTGGAAAGCATTTGAGAATATTCTGCCGGAATTTCTGGTTGTTATATTGTTGGTGGGAGTAATGCTGGCTGTACTTGATACAGAGACAATTTCAAAAATAATTGGAGCTGATTCAGGATGGATGGGTGTAGGAATCGCTGCTGTTGTAGGAGCAATCACACTAATCCCCGGTTTTGTAGCATTTCCAATGGCTGCACTTCTATTGCAAGGTGGAGCAGGATTTATGCAGATAGGAGCGTTCGTTTCGTCGTTAATGATGGTAGGAATTGTTACTATGCCTGTTGAAATTAAATATTTCGGTAAAAAAATAACCATATTAAGAAATGTGATTGCTTTTATTTTCTCAATTATTGTTGCATATATTATTGGATTGGTGGTGACTGGAGTATGAAAAAAATTCTAAAAAGATATCGCACTTTTTTGGTGGTATTAGTCCTAATGGCAATTTTAACAATACTCAATCAAAAATTGGGAGTCAAAGCATTAACGATATCAGCAAATTCTTTTAAAGAAATGTTGCTTGTAATACCGCCGGTATTTGTATTACTTGGTCTGCTTGATGTATGGGTTCCCCGGGAAACCATGGTAAAGTATATGGGAGAAGGTTCGGGACTAAAGGGTGTGATATTATCAATCATACTGGGATCAGCAGCAGCCGGACCATTATATGGAGCATTTCCGGTAGCCGCCGTTTTTATGAAAAAAGGTGTAAAATTCATGAATATCCTTATATTTATTGGGGCATGGTCAACTACAAAAATACCAATGTTTCTATTTGAAATAGCATCCTTGGGAACCAAGTTTGCAGTTACAAGGTTACTTATAGATATCCCAGGAATTATATTGATTGCATTTATTATATCAAAATTTGTATCTAAAAAAGAAGTAGAAGAGCTTTATGCAAAAGCTGAGAATCTCAGTAAATAAATTATAGAATGTAAAGGAGAAATGTAATTATGGAAAACAAAAAAGAAAAAGAAAATTGGTATTTACCTTATATGGACAAAAAGACAAAAGGAATAGAAGTTGAGGAAAAGAAAAGCCCTGTAGCAGTATTTTATTGTGCAGGTGCCTCGAATGTTGGTCAATCCACCATGCTTTCTTCAGTACAGGCAGCGAACGAGGTTGGGTATGATAAAGCAGCACTTTTATGCCTGGCTAGCATTTCAGCAGGGCTTGCTAATATAACAAATGGAGCCAAAGAAGCAAAGGGAATAGTCGCAGTTGATGGGTGTCCTATGAACTGTGCAAAGAAAACTCTTGAAAAGGCTGGTTTTAATCTGGATGAACATGTGGTAGTTACTAAGGATTTGGCTGTTTCAAAGAACTTTGATTTGAATTCGTCACCGGACTTAGAGAAGATAAAAGATGCTGTGGTTGAGAAAATCAATAGAGTGTATGATAATAAGAGGTGAGAAAAGTAGTGAAAATTGAACATGAAGAGAACGCGAGGGTTTTTAAAGCACTTTGTGACCCAAATCGACAGATGATTATAGAGATGCTCAGTCCACTTTATCTCATCACATGAAAATACTTTGTGATTCGGGACTTGTGGATAGCAGTCGGGTTGGAAAAGAAATGCATTATTCCTTAAATAAAGAAGAGTTTAGTAATGCAAAAAAAATATTAGATGAACTTTTTTCAAAAGTAAAATAATGCAAAAAGAATAGAAAAACCATATATTTCGTATAAAAGCGATTGGAGGTGTGTGAAGGTATGGATAGAGTAAATACCCACATAGCTGTTTTAGGTGGAGGACCAGCAGGATATGTTGCTGCAATACGGGCAGGACAGCTTGGAGCAGAAGTTGTTTTAATTGAAGAAAAGGAATTAGGTGGGGTATGTTTAAACATCGGATGTATACCTACGAAAGCACTTCTGAAAACTTCAGACACAGCGGTAACAATAAAGAAGTCAAAGGAATATGGCATAGAAAGCAATATAGGGAGTATTGACTGGAATGCTGCACTTGGACGTAAAAATAGAGTGGTTAAAAATCTGAACACAGGAGTTGAACAGCTGCTACGTGCAAATGGTGTAACTATTATTAAGGGCAGAGGTAGTGTTATATCGGAACGAAAATTAGAGGTTCAAACAGAAGAAGAAGCGATTGAGGTAAGCTGTGAAAAACTTATTTTAACGACGGGAGCTGTTCCGATGATGCCCCCGATTGATGGAATTAATCTGTCTGGTGTCATTACAAGTAATGAAGCATTGTCTTTAGATTATCTGCCTGAAAGTGTAGTAATCATTGGCGGAGGAGTGATTGGACTTGAGTTTGCGTCTATGTGGTCGGCAATAGGAGTTAAAATCATTGTTATCGAACAAAAAGACCGCATACTTCCGGGTGAAGACAAAGAAGTTGCTGAAGAATTAATAAAGTTAATGAAACGCCAGGGGATATCCTTTAAATTATCTTCATCAGTAACAGAAATACAAAAAACAGAAGATGGTCTGGCGGTTACATTTAATCAGGGAGAAAAAGTGTCTGCTCAATCTTGTGAAACAGTTCTGGTTGCAGTTGGAAGAAAATTGAATTCAGACATATTTCAGAATTTACATTTAAATATTAAGAACGGTGCTGTTATTGTAAATGAGAATATGGAAACAAACATAAAAGGAGTATATGCCGCTGGAGATCTTGTAGGCGGTAAGCTGCTTGCGCACCTTGCATTTATGGAGGGCAAGATTGCTGCAGAAAATGCTTTAGGAATCAGTAGTAAAATTAACTATCAAGCGGTTCCTGCCTGTGTTTATACAAATCCTGAAATAGCATCAGCCGGAATGACAGAAGAGGAAGCAATAGAGGCAGGTATACCCACAAAAGTAGGCAGATTTAAATTTAGAAATAATGGAAGAGCATTAACCTTGGGTGAACGTGAAGGATTTGTGAAAGTGATTGCTAATCATGAAAATACAATAATCGGTGGGCAGATATTAGGTATAAATGCTTCAGAAATGATTTCCGAAATTACACTTGCAATTACACTTAAGGCAAAAGCAGATGATTTGGCAGATATGATTCACCCACATCCATCCCTTGGCGAAGCAGTTTGGGAAGCTTGCGGAGATTTATTAGGCAGAGCTATCCATAAAATTTAATTTTAAGATGATAATCTTACAATAAGCTTACTTATAATAACAAATTAGGAGAAATTCAAAATGGAAGAAAAAGAACGTTATGGATTTATTATGTGCGTATGCACAGGAAAATGTCCTGGTTTTCAGGCAATGGACATTTGGGATTTTATTAATCAGGTAAGGGTTGAACTTCCGGTAGAATATGGTTTTATTCACCCACAACTATGTGAAGAGGACGGAGACCGCTTTCTTGCCGATTACTTAAAGACGCACAGAAAAGTTATTATCGGAGCGTGTGCACCTAACATGCAGAAAAAAATGTTTAAACAGGCATTTAAAGAAGCAGGGCTGGATGTGGAAAAGGATTTGGTTATGCTTGACATTCGCGATATGACAAATGAAAAGGCGTTTGAAGTAGTTAAAAATGCACTGAAAGAATTAGGATATGAGGGAGATGAAGAATAATGAGTGAAACATCATTTATGGGTGTACCAAGAGAACAGATTGATTGGAGTCCACGTATTGATTTTAGTAAATGTAATTATTGTATGGAGTGTGTAGAATTTTGTCCTCATGGCGTGTTTGAAGTGCATGAAGACGAAGAACAAAAATTTGTAGTTAAAAATCCAAATAATTGCGTAGTTTTTTGCCGTGCCTGTGGGAAGACATGCGGAGAGGATGCTATCACCTTCCCGGATAAGAATGAAACGACATCACACATAAAATCAATCAGAAAGGAAGCGAAAGAAAATGAGTAAATCGTATGCGGTACTTCCATGTAACGGATTGGATAAATGCGCAGGATGTGTTGCAAAGGAAGTTGCGGTGCTTCTTTCAGAAAACACGGATAGCGAAATCATCTGCCCGGTATTTTACCGTGTGGCAGATGCCAAGTATAATAAAATTGCGCAGGAAAAACCGTTACTTGTGATTGATGGATGTGCGACACGCTGTGCAAGCAAGCTTGCTACAGAAAAAAACTTGAAAATTGTTGAAAAAGTCAATGTTACAGAAGAAGCGAGAACGAATGGAATAGAGTTAGGAAAAAGCTTAAGAGTCGGTGATAGTGAATTAAAACTTGCAAAGATAATTGTTGACAAATTAACAATGGAAAAGGAAAACTCTGAGACTGAAGAAAATTCGGTACAATTTCCTGGAATTTTTACATATGAAGTGTATACAAAGGATAAATTTGTTTTTCGTGTTCCAAAGGAAGAAGGCTTTTATTTCAATGAAAATGATGTATGGGCCTATGTTGCAGGGGATAGAGCACGAATCGGCGTTACCGATTATGTACAAAAAAGCTTATCGGATATTATGTTTTTTACACCTCCTGCAATAGGAAGTGATATAGAGCAGTTTGAAGAGGCAGGGTCGATTGAATCTGGTAAGGCAGTTTTTGAAATCGTTTCGCCTGTTAGCGGAACCATTACGGCAATTAATGAAAAACTATTAGATGAACCGGAACTGCTTAATCAAAACCCTTATGAGCAAGGCTGGATATTAGAAATGAAGCTGGCTGATTTTGAAAGTGATCAGGATTTGCTTCATGAGTTTAAAGGATACTTCCCGGTATTAAAACGAAAGGTGGATGAATTTCATGTCTAAAGTAAAGGTAATTGCATGTAGTGGGATAGGAAAAGTGTTTGGTTTAATGACAAGAGAGGCAACATTACAGGTTACGAACAATCTTCTGCCGGAAAAGGCAGAAACAGTCTGTCTGGCACATGTTGTAACAGGTGAGGCAGATGCAACTGAAAAAGTGAAGGGTTGTGCATGCATTACAGTAGATGGATGTCCGGCGCTGTGCTCCGCAAAAAGTGTTGAGCAGGCAGGAGGAATTATAAAAGCAAAATTTCGTTCTGTAGATGAAATGCGTAACCACAGAGGTGTCGATGCTGGTTCGGCTACTGCATTGACGGAAGACGGATGGAAAATTGTCGATGAATTTGCAGAAAAAATTGCTGCGAAAGTTGCAGAATTGGTAGAGGAGGAACAGAATAATGGCTGATATTCAAGTAGGAGTACTCTCATGCAGCGGCGAAGAATTTCTGGGAGGTACCATTGCCAGGCTTGCAACCAGAAAAGTTATGGAAGAGCTAAGAACCAGAAAAGTAGTAACGCTGTGTCTTCCATTATACATTGCAGGTGGTGACGAGGAGCGAGAATTCGCTAAAAATTATCCGGTTATAGCTGTAGATGGTTGTGGTAAATGCTGTGCCAGGAAAGCCACTGTAAAATTCAGCGGAGAAGTCAGGGAGACAATTATCCTATCTGAGCTGTTTGGTGAAGATGTCGTGCTTTCCGATATAGTTTCGGCTAGGGACTTAAAAGAAGAACATTTTCAAATGGTTGACAAAGTTGCAGAAGAAATATGTAAGAAAGTTGATACCATTTTGGAAGAATAACAGAATCAAAAGTAAAAATATGAATATAAAATTATTTAAGCAAGAGTGAAAACGTAAAATTACCTCTTGCTTAAATAATATAACGGATATCACAGTAGTAAGTGAAACAATCCAGATGCTGCCTAAGAAAGCGGGTAATATACCGGATTTTTTTGCAAATCTGGATGGAAAATTTGTGATAAAATCTGTATTTAAATATGGAAAACCACGTTTTATCAAATCAGACAGCAATACTATCAGAATAGCGATACTAGAAAAGGATATGATGGCGAATACATAATGAGCTATTTTGTTCTTTAAGTTTCTAAATTTTAAATTATTTTCCATTATGTCATCGCCTCCTTATGCTTTAATATAATTTTATGGGCAATTAGATTCATGCTAAAGGTAAGAACGAATAAAAGCATGCCAAACGCATAGAGAGCGTAATAACTTGTGGTACCATGAGGATTGTCTCCCTGACTGGCTTGGGCGATAAATGCAGTTAATGTCTGAACGCTTACCAATGGATTTAAGGTCAGAGTAGGTCTGGAACCTGCCGCAATGGTAACAATCATTGTTTCACCAATCGCACGGGATATAGCCAGAACAAAAGAGGATACAATTCCTGAAAAAGCATGGGGAAGAAATATATAATGCAGCAAGTGCTGGTATTGCTATGGGAATTATGATTTTGCCAACGGTATCCTCATTAAGTGAAGATGCTATGAATTTTTTCAAAAGCAGTCATGAAAGCACCTCCCATAAGAATTGGTTAACTCTTTACCTTTTTTTATGGAATATTTATAATTAATAATGCCGATAAATAGTAAGAATAAAAGTAGGAATATAATATTTAAGATATTCATAAGAAACTCCTTTCATATACACAAAACATCATATCGTGATTTAATGATATGACAATATGAAACTATTCTTATGTCAATAGAACTGATGTAAAGTTTATGTGAATTATAGACAGAATAAATGTAATTTTTAAGTATCCCAAGAAATCCGTAGAATTTCGAATTGATTCAGCACTAAAATATGCGATTTTCTGCACATTTTATGTGCAGAAACGTATGATGCGCTGTTCGTTAGAATCGCAGTGTTTGAATAGTCGTGACTAAATTAGAATAGTAGAATTGATTAATTATACCAGTATAAAAAAGATGCCTCCTTTATTGGAAAGCATCTTAATAACGCATACATTGATATTTTTCTTCTGATATATCTTTCATCATATCCTCGGCCAGTGAAATAATTTGTTTGGCACGATTATCTTTTATACTATAGTAAACATATTTATTTTCTTGTCTATCTGTTAAAAGATCGCATTCCTTTAAACATTTCAAATGATTTGATATTCCGGATTGACTAAGGCCTGTTTCTTCAACCAATTCTCCAACTGACTTTTCTCCATTTAATAAAGAAAAGAAAATTAATAGTCTGGAATAATCAGCAAAACCTTTAAATAACTTACTGAGTAGACGAATTTTTGTTAAGTTTTCTTCTGAATGCTTCATAAAGAACTCCTTTTCATGGAACGCGGAATCGCATGGTTAATTCAATATGATTTATTATATCATTATATGATGATGTGTCAAGTAAATTAAATAATTGGCAGCGCCGAAAGGCGCATTTTATTTTAAGGACTTCTTTCAATGAAATTTCTTCAAAAAACTATTTATCCACATTTTAGGCACTAAGAGCATTTTCTTCTGGGTATTGAATCCTTCATTTTCGATTTTACACAAGAAAACGGGATGTAAAATAGAAATGATTGCAGAAGTAATTAATCCAATGGTTCGAGGCTGGATAAATTATTTTGGAAAATATAATCCACAAGCTATTAAGTATTCCTTGGATTGTGTAGAAAGACGATTGATTAATTGGGCAATTAAAAGATTCCAAGGATGTAGAAGAAGAGCAGAAATATGGCTCATAGAAGTACGGAAAAGAGAACCTTTCCGGTTTGCACGCTGGACATATCGAAGCAGGAATGTTGTATTGTCATGAAATGATAAGAGCCGGATGAAAGGAGACTTTCAAGTCCGGTTCCGTGAGAAGCTGAGGGTGAGATTCCCTTGGTTTACTCGACTGAGGGGTGCGCCTAGTAATGGGCGTGGCTACCTCGACTGGCTCTGGAATGAAAAACGGGCAAAAATCAGGCTGGGAAATGCCAGATTTTACCCTGATTTTTAGGGGAAAATATAGATGACATAGGGTAATTGGAGAGATTCGACTTTCAAAATCACAAATTCATACAAGTAAATCCAAGGACATTAGAACATTAAATTCTGGTGTCTTTGTTTTTTTATACAGGCTAAAAATTGCTACGTTAATTAATATGATCCAGCAGGTTTATTAGAAATTTGTGAATAAGTAAGATCGAAATCAATAAATATGGTATCAAGGTAATTGACAAAATAGATAGAAAAGAGTAATATAAATAAAAGAATATCGATTCGATATATAAACAAACGATATATAAATTAACAAAGGAGGACAATATGTTAGAATTTATAATCCCTGGTTTTCTGATGTGTGGAGAAACAAGTGGATATGTAACGATATGATTACAAAACTTGAAACTGATCCTGAAACTATCCGAAGCGAACGCTTCAACACAAAATAAGAAAGGATAAATATCATGAAGATAGTAACGATTATGGGAAGTCCGAAGAAGAATGGAAAAACTGCTGCAGCGCTTAAGCTTTTTGAGGAAAACATGATTGACCATGGAAATGATGTAGAAAGAGTCAATATAACGGATTATAAGATTAACGGTTGCCTTGGGTGTTATGCATGTATGGCGAAAAAAGAGGAACCTGGCTGCAACCAAAAGGACGATGCGCTGTCGGTTTTTGAAAAGATGGCAGCCGCCGACACGATTGTGATTGCCTCTCCGCTTTATTCATTCGATATAACAGCACAGTTAAAGCCCTTCGTGGACAGGTGTTTCAGCCTTTCCAACACCACTATTCTCAACGGAAAGCGCATGGCGCTTCTCATCACTTGCGCCGGTCAGGTTGAGAAAAATGCTGACCTTGTTCAGAAATTTTTCCAAAGGGCTTTTGATGGCGGGAACGGAGGCATGTTTCATACGGAATTAGCAGGCAGATATGTAGTGCCGTATAGTGATGCTCCGGACTTTATGGAACGGGCTAAAAAGACCGCGGATACGATGTCCAACAAATTAGTATAGAGAGGTAAGAAAAATGAGGCAAAAAACACGTAAAGGACTACTGATCTACTCTGCAATATTATTCCCTCTTTTATTTTTCTTTCTGTCACCTTATGTCATTGTAATGTCAGCATTAAACGGTATCATAAATGGAAGTGCTATCATTTTTGGACTTTTGTTATTTGTTTCTGTGTTTGGAAGCCGTCTTTTCTGTGGGTGGCTATGTCCGGGAGGTGCTGTACAGGATCAAGTGGCGAATGCGAATAGCAGGTCATGGAACAGCAAGCGGAAAAATGCTTCCAAGTATATTATTTGGGTCGTCTGGTTTTCTTTCATTATTTTTTTATGGATTAGTCACTTCCCGCTTAAAATTAATTTTTTTTATATGTCGGGAATCAATTTATTTATTGTTATTATATATTTTGTTGTTACAACTATAATCTATGTATTTTCTCTATTAACCGGAAAAAGAGGTATGTGTCATAGTTTCTGCTGGATGGCTCCATTCATGGTGATTGGTGAAAAAATTGCAGATTTTCTACATATACCAAGGTTTAGACTAAAGGCAGACAACAACGCTTGTGTTTCCTGCAAACAATGCAATAGGGTCTGTCCGATGGGACTGGATGTCCTTGAAATGGTAAAATCGGGTCAAATGGATTCTGTGGAATGTATTTCTTGTTTGGAATGTGTGGATGGTTGTCCCCAAAAAGTTATAACATGCGGCATACAGCACAAGTAATAATTGAATTTGAAGGCTATGATAATTTGCAACTACTTTTGCAGTTTATCATAGCTTTCTTTTTTCATATGGAGAAAATAAATAGCAAATAAACTTGATATATGGGGAATTTATTTTCGCAAATCTACAAATAATGGTGGTTGCTCAAGATTAGTGGTTAGCACTAATAGCAAGATATTGGCGTGCAATCACATGAATCCGCGTATAAACTCGTATTAATCGGTTAAGAAGCTTCAACCCTGAATCTGGGCTTAGTGTCAGCTCCGCCATATTCATTTGTTCAATATGGGATGTCAATTCCTTATGAATTATTGTTAAATAATTCATAGGAGCTGCGCTATGTGTAGCTTTATTAACTTCATCAATGAGTTTGTGGGCTAAATCGTTCGCTTCCTGTACGGTTGCGTAGGGGGTTTCTGTCAATATCAAATCCCAGAATGTATTCCTCTCATTGTAGATGGAAATGGCAAGGTCAGGTGAAACAGGAGCTGCACCACGCTTTGCAGGTCCGGTACACAAAGAATAGAGTCCTTCACTTAGTTTCATGACAACAACTAATGCATTGGATGCATGTGCTGCTGAAATTTTGCCCCATTCGCCTCATTTCACATAGTTTTTCTTTAAAGTCTTAAAATCGCCCTCAGGCATTGTACCTGTGGTTCGATAGACCTCCTTCATGTTGGAAGGATTCATTTTGCCCAGATAATTCTTTGCAATGCGATTTAAAAACAGGTTACGGTTATAGCTGTTCCAATAAGCGAAAATCATACCTCTGGACATCAATTCATCCGTCTTCATTTGTCCTGTGAACCATTTAAAGATCATGCCAAGGGATTTAGTCATGCCTTGGGGTTTTTTTGGTCGCCACCCCCCATCCTGATCCCATATCCAAAGATCCTTAATTTTTTTCATCCATTCGGATTGAATTGCATTAGGATGCATAACACTGTTGTTGGAGAACAGATAATCTTTTTCGTCCAATATACCTGCTTCGCGGATACATACAGGATCTTTGCGGGATTCAATGATGTAGCCGTAATTGTCGTCGGCATAGAACCCGCCGACGGTTGCCTGGTCACCATATCCGATATCTCCTATAGGCCATTCCAGCTCTTGTTCCAGCGCTTCTTTTGCTGAGGATTTGTAGCGAAGGTTGTGCAGGACCGAGGCTCCCCTGCGTATGCCATATCCCCATTCGCTCAAAGGCTCCAGCAGCTTCGGACCTCCGCCATGATGGACATATGCAAGACCTTTGGCATTCATTCCAGGATGTCCAAAGAACCAATTTGGACCTACTGTCGGTAGGGTTCCGGTAGCTTCAAAGGTCGTAAATATCAAAGGATTGCCATCATCCGGCCACATGGCGATGGTAATCTGATAACTCATATCGTGATCTCCTGTAGCTCCAACAACCAATCTTCCATCTTCGGTAGCTTCGCTCCATGCTGCCAAAGCCGTACATGCCAATGGGGGCAATTCTGGAATACCTGATTCTGCATTGAGATAGGAGCTTGCAGGCTCCTTGTGACCTACCCAAAGATCCAGGATATCCTCATAGGTAAGGTCCATATTCCTTTCCTTGGAAAAATGAGCCCATCCTTTGACAAAATCAATGATTTCCGGTGTGTGGGTTTGATGCATCTGCTCCCATTTCTTAAGATTAGCCATTTCTTTTTTATTGAAAGTTTTTCCTGCATGCCTTTCCATGATCCAAATTCCATAGATCTCCACCAGTTGCGAAGCATATTGATAACCCATTTCAAAGCTTGTTCCTTTAAGGAGAACAATTGGAGTTATCTCCGGAACTAAAGGAATATCCTCCCGGAACATGATCTCAGAGTCTTTTTTTCAATTTTTGGACGGTCATAACTGATTCTCTTGATGGTTTGTTTGTCACCGGACGCTGACAAGTCGTCATCTAACAAAACCTGCAATTGCTTTGAAATATTCAGTGACAGCTTGAATGCATCAAAAGCTTTTTCCCATTCCTCCTTACTTTTGCTTTTCAGAGCAAGAGTAGCATACCATTTTCCGGAATAGTGGTAGAGCATCGCATCATTCAACTCTGTAAGCCTGATTTCATAGATTTTAGATAATGGATCGATTTTTGCGAGTTTCATGTTAGCAAGTGTAATGGTGACTTTGGATTGATCTCGAAGCGGATATGCTTTAAAAGCTTTACCGTTCTCTTTGTAAAACTTGACGAATTCTATCAGGCCGACTTTTTTCTTTGTCATATTAATCACCTCACTGTGGGAGAATATTTATTTACCGGTGTTCTTCTTGTCATAATTCAAGACTTGATTAAACATTTCAATCAGCATCTCGAAAAAGGCAAGTTCTTCATGAAACCTCAAGTTATGATTGTCATAAGCTTCTTTATGCGCTTCGATACGTTCAAGAAATAAATGCATTTTCTTGATGTATATCAAAAAATTTTCGGCACTATCTTGACCTGGTTTCGTATTCACTTTGTATAACTTTTTTCTGACACCTGTTTTGGTGAACATCTTGATTCGACCGAGGGTCTCAAGATTGTTCAAGGCTTTACTGGTTGCTCCTTTGCTCAGTTGAAGAATTTCCTGAATCTCATCGAAGTGTAATTCAGGCTTATCCCAAATCATTAGCAGGGCATATACACGAGCTGCTGACGGAAGATATCCTGACTTCTCTAGAAACAAACCGAACTCTTCGATGAGTTCCAAAGATTTTTGTTGTTGTTTTGAAAACTTCATTTTGTTCACTCCTTTGTGAATTAATGATAACATAATAATTTCAAAGAATCAAGCTAGAATTTTAATAATTATATAAGATTTAGCGTGAGTATTGAAACCTATTCCGCTTTTCTTCCACAGGCAATGGGCTTCCTTATCAGAGCTTAAACAATAAAAGCAGCAAAGAGCTGTTCATAACTTTATGAAGTATAAAGTTTGAATGACTCTTTTTCTTTTTGTATTTTTTTTCTTTTTAATACACATAATAACAGCAGATGTATAAGAAAATTAAGGATAAAAATAGAAGTCAAAGTCTTCGGATTTTAATGCGTCATTTGCGGCTGCAGGGGCAGCCGTGCTGCGGAGTGTGAAGAACTAATCCACGTAGGAAGAACTTCGCAGTAAACAGAGCGTGCTCATTCCTGGTGTCTTCTCTCATTATTTGAGATGCCGCCGGAGCGGCATCCTGTCTGGAAGGTTGAAAGAAAATTTAAATATAGAAAGGATGCCACTTATGGTTCTTTCAACCCGTGAAACTTGTTTCACATTTTTATATTGTGGCAATACCGTAAGCAGACTTGCGGTATGCAATGGGTGTAAGATGAATGTAATTGGTAAAGTACCAAAGGATAAACCTATGGATAGTAGTTTTGCCTTATTAAAGGAAGGTTATGAATTTATCCAAAACCGGTGCAGAAAGTATCAGTCCGATATTTTTATGACAAGATTATCAGGTGAGAAAGTTATCTGTATCAGCGGGGAAGAAGCTGCAAAAATATTCTATGATAACCGGAAATTTAAACGAAAAGGGGCTGCTCCGAAAAGAGTCCAAAAAACATTATTTGGGGAAAATGGGGTACAGGCACTGGATGGGAATGCACATAAGCATCGGAAGGCTATGTTTATGTCCATTATGACGCCCTATAACTTAAAACGGCTTGAAGAAATTACAAAAGAATATTGGGAAGCGGCAGCAAAAGAATGGGAGGAGAAGAATAATTTAAAGCGAGGTTCTTTCTTGCACCTTGATAACATTATACTTTTTGACGAAGTACAGAAAATTTTGTGCAGAGCAGCTTGTGAATGGGCTGGAGTACCATTAAAAAATTCAGAAGTTAAAATGAGGGCAAGCGACCTGGGCAAACTGGTAGATGGATTCGGAGGGATAGGAATAAGATATTATGAAGGTCTGTGTGCACGTAAGCGCACCGAAAAATGGATAAGGGATATCATTACCCGGATTCGCCATGGGAAACTGGCAGAAACGAAAAATACAGCAGCCTATACCATAGCACGGCACCGTAACTTAAAAGGGAAGCTGTTAAGTACACAAGTGGCAGCAGTGGAACTCATTAATATAATCAGGCCGATGGTTGCGATTGCTACTTATATTATTTTTGGTGCACTGACTATGTATGAGCATCCTGATTGCAGGATAAAACTGGCAAAGAATGAAAATAATTATAATCTTATGTTTGTACAGGAAATAAGACGTTTTTATCCTTTTACCCCATTTGTAGGCGCAAGGGTAAAAAGTGACTTTGTATGGAATAATTGTTTGTTTAAAAAAGGGATGTTAGTACTCCTTGATGTTTATGGCATAGACCATGATTCACGTATATGGAAAAAGCCTTATGAATTCCATCCGGAAAGGTTTCGTAAATGGAATGGAAATCCCTTTGGATTTATTCCACAAGGCGGTGGAGATCATTACGAAGGACACCGTTGTCCGGGCGAAATGGTTACAATCGAGATAATGAAAGCAAGTTTAACATATCTGGTCTCTAAAATAAACTATAATGTACCAAGGCAGAAGCTTATCGTCGATTTAGGAAGAATTCCGACCCTTCCCAAAAGCAGATTCGTAATTAACCGCGTCAGGCGTATCTTTTAAATTTAAATAATTGATCAAGGTGCAAAGGGGCTGTAGCATAACAGCCTTTAGACACCTGAAAAATAGTTTTTAATAAAAATAAAAGCAGAGATTAATTAAAATCCCTGCTTTTATTTTTGTGTCTCACTCAATATTCAGTTTTCATCCATTAAAAATCTTTTTTACCATCATAATCTGAAATAGAAATTTTCTTGACAATTAGCCAGTCCAACTTAACCATCTCCTAAAGTTTTGGTAAAGAAATTTTTTCTTTGCAGTTCTGAGACTAAACTACAAGTTTCATTTTCATTTTTATCGGAAAGGATACGGTTAACGAATTCAACTTATGAATTAGATTCATAGATAGAATTTGTTTTTGTATCCATTCATTATTATGTCTAAATAATCTTTTAATATTCAAAAACAGATAGGTAATCCATGGTAAAGAGGCTTGATAAACTTCGATAATAGGATAGAGTGTATAATAATACATTTTGCGTTGACTGGCTGAGCAGCCCCAAAATGGCAAAAGCAGGGATTATCCATCCCTGCTTAAGTCAACCTAAGACGTTTACATTAAATGTACGTCTTAGGTTTGTCTCTTTTTTTATTTTAAATTGAAAAAATTCAATTTACTTTTGCAGTTTCGAGACTTAACTGCAAATTTTAATTTTATATTAAAAGGATACTTCTATACAAACTATTTTGAAACCATGTTTCAAAGAAAATTTGTTTCTGTATCCAGTTCTTATTATGGCTATATCTAAATAAATTATACCTGGATTATCTGGTAATATAAGGATGACTTTTTATCTCATATGAGAAAAGTTCTCCCTATGAGAAAAAAATCCTCCAGGAATGCGTATGACTAAAATGACAGCGTGTCAACGCTAGAGTCTGGCAAGTCAGACTCTTTATTGTGCAATAGGAAATTGCGTCCTATTGCACAAAAAGCCATCCTGGCAGGAGGCACACTCGCGCGAAAAGAATATGTCGGCTTTGCCGACCGCGCTCGGCGCGAGAGTTTGCTTTAGAAAACTCTTTGTCCTTCGATT
>JBAVPE010000022.1:0-2769 GCA_049692775.1 Anaerocolumna sp.
AAGAAATAACTTGTTCTTCCACCCATTGGTTTGTTGTAGATAGGCTGTCGTCCCCTTGCGGACTCATTAAGAGTTAACGCTGTCATCTGAGGTTGCCGGTACGGGAACTGATTGGTTGGAAACAAGAGCAGGAGGGAGAGAATGCAAAGAAGAGAAAATTTTCTTTATGTAGGGATTGACCTGCATAAGGAAAGTCATACCGCAGTGATGGTAAACTGCTGGAATGAAAAGTTAGAGGTAGTCGTAATAGAAAATAAGCCCAGTGAATTTAAAAATCTGGCAGAAAAGGTGAACAGGAAATCACGTCATCTTGGACTTGACCCCATTTATGGATTGGAAAATGCTTACGGTCACGGCAGAAGCTTAGCTGTCTGGCTGATTGAAAATGGTTACATAGTAAAAGACATTAATCCAGCGCTGGCTTATGACCAGAGAAAAAGTGCACCCATGCTCAGAAAAAATGATGAGTATGATGCGTATTGTGTGGCAACTGTTTTAATTAATCAGCTGCATACTTTGCCGGATGCAAAACCAAAAGATAACGAGTGGACACTGGCTCAATTAGTAAATCGGAGAGATTTACTGGTGAAAGACGGTATCCGTTTTAAGAACGGACTCCATGAGCAGATATCCATGGCATATCCCAGCTACAGTAAGTTTTTCAGCGAGATAGACGGAAAATGTGCCATGTATTTCTGGA
This sequence comes from Anaerocolumna sp., assembly GCA_049692775.1. Lineage (GTDB taxonomy): Bacteria > Bacillota > Clostridia > Lachnospirales > Lachnospiraceae > Anaerocolumna. Next base: position 701 of record JBAVPE010000022.1, read on the forward strand.
AGACCTACCCATCTCCTGTCCATTTACAGGGAAAAACGGCAGAAGACCTAACAGTCGAATTTAAGGAAATAGCTCGTATTTCCAAGAAAGACAAATCGGAGTTGATTCTGGATTGCGTTCAGAATGATGGAAATACCTTTCGGGAGTATCAGGAATCCAGAGATTTTATCACAACGAGTCTGGTACGGGATTTGGAACATCAAAAAGAAGAATTAGCAGGGCTTGATAAAGAAATCGAGAAAATCCTGCTTAGCTTTGATTATAAACTGACCAGTATGCCTGGAATTGGAACTTCTATTGCCAGCAAACTGATTGCAGAAATCGGGGATATCCGAAGATTTTCCAATGCTGATAAGTTGGCAAGATTCGCAGGAGTGGCACCTGTAAAGTTCAGTTCTGCCGGAAAAGGTAAGGAACAAAGCTCCAGACAAGGAAACCGTCAGTTACATGGACTGTTTTATTTCCTGGCGGTAACAATGGTGTCCAGACCAAAGAACGGAGCACCCAATCATCCAGTATTTTATGATTATTACATGCGAAAAATCGGTGAAGGAAAAACAAAGTCTCAAGCATTGGTCTGCATTATGCGCCGATTGGTGAACATTGTTTACGGAATGATGAAAAATAAGACAGAATACCGTGAACCAATTCGAGAAGAAGAACAGTAATTTTTCTGTTTAAAAACAGCACAAAGACGTGCTATAATTTTTTTAATTGAATAAAGATTTTAACCGTTCGTCTCATATCTCAGTACTCCACCTGAGGGAGCGGGTGGAAGTAATACTAGATTAATACCAGGTACTGAAGGTGTTGTTACTGGAGGTGATTCTACTAAGCTAGGTAAGAATATGATGGCAATAATGGGACAAAAAAGATCAATGAAATGGATCGGATATCAGGCTCAGCATATAATTCCTTCAGAAATGGCAGATCACCAAGTATTACAAAAAATTGGCATGAATTTAGATGATGCTACCAATGGCTTATTCTTACGGACCCCAGCAGACGATATCAGTGCAATGTCAAGGCATAGAGGATATCATTCCACTTATAATGAATTTGTGAAATCGCAATTAGATGTCATTGATATTACTCAAGATGTTAATACGTTGCAATGACAAGTACTAGATTTACAGAGTAATTTAAAAAATCTGCAGCAAAGTGGATTGCCACTTTATCCGAACCAGGGAGCATCAATAGATTTATGGCAACGAAGTTTAGGGAGAATTCAGTAAAGGAAGTGTATATATGGAAAAGGAAAAAGAGAAAATTATTCTTCAGATGTTATATGATAAAGATATTGAGGAAGTATTAAAAGAATTAAATACTATTAACGATTCTGAAATGCTATATGTATATGCTTATAATTATAATTGGGATAACGGCTTTGAGATACCTAAAAGTATTCTTCATAAAGACTGTTGTGATTTAAGCACAGCATTAATGATTTTTTATTCTGCTGATGGAGAAAGGTATTTACAAAATAAAGATGAAAAGAATGATAGGTTAAAGGAATGGTCTATTTTTATTAAAGATTTATATAATATGATACTTGAAAATAGATTTAAAAAAAGCAATATAAAATTCGCCCCACCATTAAGTAAAGTTCAGATATATAAGTTGAAAAAGGATATAGTTAATCAGGAATATATATTTTTGGAAAATATAGGGGATAAGGATTTGGATATATCTTTATAAAAATACATCTATTTAGAGACCATAACAATATTTAATCCCTGATGAGAAATATATTGCTAAAGGATTATAGTTTCTTTGATTTTACTGGAGTCGTTCATAACCCCGTAACTCTTTCGCATAAATGGGCATTCCATGCAAGTGTGACCCCGGTTACGATCCCAATGCCAGTAATCCGACCCCTATAAAAAATCCTCTCAGTCCGCATTGTGGGCTGATGTAAGCTGAGCCGGGGAGTTTTTTGACTCCGGCTCTTTAACCTGCATCATTTATCACCCATGAAAAACTGTCTAATACGTAAAAGCCTATTGTTTTACAATTCTTTTTACATGTTAGTCATTTTGAGCGTCTAAGACGACTAATCTCATCCAAAA
>JBAVPE010000023.1:0-15622 GCA_049692775.1 Anaerocolumna sp.
TCATAGGTATGTTTTTACGCAGACCGTCTGAGCATAGCGAAGGAAAGGCAAGTAAAAACATACCTATGATAGACAGAAAATGTTCTCAGATTATATTCAGCCTCTAAAATGTCTTCTATTACTACTATTAGTTTCCGAGAATACCCTACAATATTTCCATCTTCATTCAGGTCATAAGTAATTCCTTCCAGTCCGTAGTCCGCTAATATCAGCATATCATTATCATTCATCTTATCCAGAAAATGCTGTATTAGTATACCGGCAAGCTGATTACCAAGCGTAATAAAAAAGGAAACGGATGAATATCCGCTCATCCGTTTTCCTTATCATGCTGTTCAAACTATTTTCCAAATTTAATGTCAACATAATTTTTTATTAATCCTACACATTGATTTCTTCCTACCCGGGCACTGTTTAAGGTCAAATCATAATCCAATGAATTTTTCCAGTCGGAGCCCCGGGTATAATACTTATAATAATCGGCTCTGTATTTATTGATTCTTTTTGCAAGCCGTTCCATCGTCAATTTCTCCTTATCCTTCCTGGTTGTTTCCTCTCAGATTTACACATAGTTCCTTCAGGTGCTCCGTCAGTTTCGTATTTTCACTATAATCAACCGGGCAATCAATGATAACCGGAACCGGCTGCAAAAAAGCTTTTTCCAAAGCCGGCATCAGCTCTTCTGCCTTCGTAATGCGGTATCCGACAGCATGCATGCTCTCAGCAAATTTTACAAAGTCCGGATTCGTAAAATCTACAAAACAGCTGTCTCCAAAACGATCCTGTTGTTTCCATTTAATAAGTCCGTAGCTGCAATCATTAAAGATTAAAGTAACAAAAGGAGTACCCATTCGAAGTGCGGTTTCAAATTCCTGGCAATTCATCATAAAGCCACCATCCCCGGTAATTGCCAGAACCTTTTTATCCGGATTAATCAATTTAGCAGCCAGGGCACCCGGCACCGCAATTCCCATGGTGGCGAATCCGTTGGATATGATACAGGTATTTGGCTTATAACAGTTATAATGTCTGGCAATCCACATCTTATGGGCGCCTACATCCGAAATCGTAATATCATCTTTTCCCATGATTTCTCTCACATCGTTTAAAATCTTCTGGGGTTTCATAGGAAAAGACCTATCTTTTGCAAAGGTTTCATATTCTTTTTGCATTTTCTCTTTTATTCCCAGTGCCCATTCCGGTTTCGCCGTTCTTTTGCAGCGTAAAGAAATCTGTTTTAGAGAATAGGAGATATCGCCTACCACTTCCACATCCGGCTGATACAGCTTATTGATATGGCCCGGTCTGGCATCAATATGTAAAATGATATGATTACCCTTTTTATTCCATCTTCTGGGAGCATATTCCACAATATCATACCCCACTGCAATCACAAGATCCGCTTCTTCCATTACCACATCCTGATAATCTTCCTGGGGAATCCCTATGGTCCAAAGGGAATATGGATTGTCATACGGAATCACACCTTTTGCCATCATAGTATTGATAACCGGTATCTGCATTTTTTCGGAAAATTCCGTCACCTCCCGGGCTGCATGATTCCGGACAGCCGAATGCCCGACCAGCATAACCGGCTTTTTCGACTGAAATATGATGCCGGCAGCCTCTTCTATACTTCCAATACATGCCATTTCACTATTCGGATGATGATGTTTTAACGGGATTTGTCCCGGTCCCTCTGCTACTTCCATTTTGGCAATATTACATGGCAGGTCAATATGGCAGGCTCCCGGCTTTTCACTTTCTGCATATTTAAATGCAATTCTTACAATTTCATTTACCGTATCCGGTTGTACCACCTGTTTGCTTCTTTTTGTAATAGGAGAAAACATTTTAACAAGATCCAGATACTGATGGGAAGTCAGATGCATTCTTTCTGTCCCAACCTGTCCGGTTATGGCTACAAGAGGAGCTCCGTCTGAGTTGGCATCTGCTACACCGGTAACCAGATTTGTAGCTCCTGGGCCAAGGGTCGATAAGCAGACCCCTGCTTTTCCGGTTAATCTTCCATATACATCTGCCATAAAAGCAGCACCCTGTTCATGACGGACGGTAATAAATTCTATAGCAGAATCCTTTAACGCCTTCATTACCTCCAGATTTTCTTCTCCCGGAATCCCAAATATATATTTTACGCCTTCATTCTCCAGGCATTTTATTAATACTTCCGCTGTATTCATAATTAATCTCCATACTGCCGCAGGACGGCTCTGATATTATATATAAATATTATAGGGACAAAATCATGTTCCTATAATCGGATGCACACTTTATACAAACCGGAATCCCGGCTTATCATCCAATACCCGGTGCATGCTTGCAACAGCTGAATATGGAGTATATTTTCCTGTCACGCCGCCTGTAGAAAAGCTGCTGACTTGCAGTTCAAAATGAATTCCTTCGCCCTCAACGATAATTTTATGGGTATTTGTGGATACAGACGGGTCGGAAATAATCCTTGATCTGGTCTTATCAAAACCAATTCCGGCCAATGCAATGGTTGCGTGTACATTTACATTTCTGGGATATGCCTTACAGGCATCCCTGGCATTTCCTTCATATACGATGGTATATTCTTTATCCGTTCTTCCGAGACTTTCCGGATTCTTTGTGGTTTCGATGGTTATAGAAGAAATCAGGGTATTTCCGTCTGCAATACCATCCACCCCTAAGATTGCTCCATGGGGAAGATATAATTTCCGGTTATATTTTTCAATTAATTCCAACACATGCTGATAAAAAGCATCCTCTGAAAATGCAGTTACGGAGAAAACCATTAAGTCACAGCACTTAAGGATTTCATCAATATTTTCCTTCAATACCTCTGCCGCAGCTGTTTCAATCACCAGATCCGTATGCTCTAAAAGTCCTCTTTCCTGCGCCTTAATAACCGGAAAACCGATTCCTTCCCCTCCTTCATAAAAAGGGTCCTGTACGAAAGATATCCGGTGTTCTCCTGTTTTTCGTATTTCATTCAGCATACTGCCACCAATCTTACCGCAACCTAAAAAACCAACCCGTTTCATTTACCGGTACCTCTCAATCATCTTCGAAATACGTTCCACTGCATGATGGGCTGCAACTGCATCCTGTGAAAAATTCAGCCGGAAGCTATCTGTAAACTGGGGACCAAATTCAGTGCCCGGGGTTACCGTTACAGCAGCCTGTAAACGAAGGATTTTTACAAAATCCCTGATATCTGTTTTCAATCCTTTTACACCTGGAAATATGTAGCTTCCGCCTTCCGGAGTCCTGACTGAAATTCCATCCGAGGCACGGAATAAATTAAGTAAATCATCACGGATTGCCTGATGAGCTGCGACTCTTTCTGCCATCCAGCCTTCCGGCTCGCTGAACCAGGTTTTGAATACTGCCTGATTATATCCGGAACAACGTAAGGAAACAATGGCCTGCAGTTTTTCCATTCTGGTAATCAGCCTGGGGGAACCAAATGCCACGCCAAGACGGAATCCGCTTAAAGATTCCGTTTTCGACGGTCCGATAATGGTAATCAGATTATCCGGATTTACAATATTCTGTGTTCTTAAATGAGTGTAAATGCGGTTATCGAAAATCTGCCTGGAATATAATTCATCCACGATAACAGCCACACCATATTTTTCAGCAAGCTTTGCAATTTCTATAATTTCCTCTCTGGAATAAATTACGCCGGTCGGGTTATTGGGATTGGAAAACTGGAATAATTTAACGCCCTTTTTAAAAGCTTCTTCTAACTGTGTCAGGTCTAAGCCTGCCTGTCCTTTTTTTGCCCCTTTCCAATAATCCATCTGAACCGGTACTAGTTCTCCGTCAAAGAACTCAACCAGCTTTCTGTTTGCAAAATAATCCGGTTCTACGATGGCAACTTTATCGCCTCTTCCAATCATGGCCCCCATGGCAAGGAACAGGGCTCCCTGGGTACCGGGTGTCAAAATCAGACCGTCTTGTGCAGAAACCGGTGCGCCGGTGAAGGCCGCCAGTTTTGCTGCTAAATCCTCCCGTATGAACCCTTTTCCCCTATATTCCGTGTAGGCCTGTGCACCGCCAATTTTATATCCTTCCGTAAAAGCTTCAAATGCACCCGGGGTTGGTACAAAGGCATTAACATCTCCATGGGAAAAATCAACAGGGGGACCATCTAATTTATCTCCAAGCAGTCCTAAATCCAAAGCCTCTTGTCTGACTTCCTGTCCAGGCGCATGATCTACGCCAAGTCTTGCGAATTTTTCTGTAATATAATCCATCTTCCTTTTCCGACCTTTCTATTTTTTCTCAAAATATTCCAAAATCACCTGTACGGTATATTCCATTTCCCTGGTTCCATATCTTTGGTCGCATTGCAGCATCAGGCTGTGTCTGGTTAAAAATTCTGCATATTCATCCGGTTTATAATACTGTTCCGGTAAAATCCACTGGATTTCCCCGATTACACGTCTTTCTGCCAGGAAATCATAGAATTCATCCCTGCACTCCACCGTTACCATGAAGCCGAAGGGTACGCAGTTTCCCTCTTTATCCAGAGGTTCTCCCCAGATTGTTAATCCGGCAATATTTTGTAAATTCTCATATAAATAAGTATAATTTTCCCTTCTTCTTTTCACACTATATTCGTGATCCGCATGAAAAAAAATATTCTGTGACATTTCCGTCATTTTTTTCGGGGTAAAGTCCAGATACCGGGCTTTGTTGGCTTCTCTTTCCAGTTGCAGATATTCTTTTATACTGCGGTCTAGTTCCAACTCATAATATTTACGTTCCAGAGAAATAAGCATCTGCCGGTATACCGCTTCATCATAACCATCCGGTATCTCCACCACCTCAAAATCCACATTATCCCGTGCCGCTGCAACACCTCCGTCTGTTACTGCATACCATTTTCTGGTACTCATGACAAGATAATCCCCAAAACCGATCCTGCCCTCAGCCTTTGTGAGAAGCGCCTGTGTCAAATCCTCCAGAATATATAAATTATACTTCCTGGCAATGCGTATGATTTCGTCTGTCACCTCTTTGGGCTGGGGAACCCCAAAATAATGAATTAGATAAATCACCTTGCAGTCCGGTGTTATTTTACTTTCCAGATCCTGCGTATCGATGATGAGTCCTGGCTTTACACGATAAACCGTAAACACAGCATCAACCGCTTCTAAAGCATTGAATACGGAAATGCAGTTATATTCCGGAACCAGAACCCTGGCTCCTTTTTCCAGCTTCATACCATGCAAAAAAACATAGGCGGTTGCAGTTCTTCCATTGTTGGTATAAACCTTCCTGTTATACTGATGCTTTGTATCAAACCGGAATGGAAAATTTTTAGTTTCAGGTTTTTTATGCACCTGGCCTATATCTACATCAAACATACCTCCGATTAACATAATTTCCTCCATTCTTACGCAGATTAAGCTTTATTGATTGTTCTCTAATTCCTGAACCACTTTTGCGGCGGCATACAAAAATGCAGCAATATCCGTTTCTGCAACATATCCCATGGTACCCACACGGAAGGTAGTAGCATATAACCCGGCTTGTCCGTTATAAATCTGGATGCCAAAATCTTCTTTTAGTTTTGCAACAAACTCAGGGCTTTTATCATAAGCAAAGGTATTCACTGATTTTGATGCATAGGAAGCATCTTTCGCAAAAAGTCCGATTCCTAATTTCTCCATTCCTTCCACGACCATATCGGAATATCTGGTATTCCTTTCCACGACCCGGTCAATTCCCTCCTCAACAATCATCTTTACACTCTCGTTTAATCCAATAATGGAATAGATTGCCGGAGTCCATGGATGCTGCCCCTTTCTTCCAAAATCCCTGGCAAGAGTAAGGTCAAAATAAAATTTCGGTAATGTGGAAGTTTTAGCGGCTTCCCAGGCTTTCTCACTCAGACAGATAACAGCAGTTCCCGGCGCACCCATCAATGCCTTCTGGGAACTTGCAAATGCCACATCCACATGCCAGTCATCCATTGCAAATTCTATGGCCCCAATTCCGCTTACCGTATCAACGATAAACAACGTACCTGTATCCTTAAATGCCTCTCCAAATGCTTTAATATCACTGGTCACACCTGTGGCACTTTCATTGTGTACCACAAAAACACCTTTTGTTTTCTCTGTCACATAAGGCATTACCTCTTCAACTGTGGCAGCTTCACCCAGCGGTTTGACCACTCTGGTAACTTGTAATCCGAATGCTTCCGCCATGGCGGCCATTCTTTCACTAAAAACCCCCAGCACAACTGCAACCACTTCGTCACCTGCACTAAAACAGTTTTCAATTGCCGCCTCCATAGCAGAGGTTCCGGAACCGGTCAAAACCATAACATCATTTTCGGTCTTAAACACAGTTTTAAGATTCTCATTTAACTCCTTCGCAATGTCTTCGAATTCTTTGGAACGGTGAAAAATAACCTGACGGTCCATTGCTTTAATTTCACGCTCCGGAACCGCGGTCGGTCCGGCCATTAACATAATTTCTTTTTTCATACTCATATTCTCCATTTAGTCAATTAGTAGTTTTCCTTTTTCCATAATTAATCTACCGTCAATTTCCACGTTCGGACTTAAATATACCGCATCGATATGTACCGTTGCATTATTTTTTCCGCCCTGGTCAGCATTGTGGCCAAATCCGAAATGGCAGGTGCCATACGCACCTTCATCCTCCAGCATGGAACCTTTTAAGGTAGCTTTATCATTGAGTCCCATTCCGAATTCTGCAAGGACCAGATTGCAGGGATGTTCTTTTCCCTTTAATAATTCTTCAAACCTGGCTGCCTGGCTGCCACCGGTAAAGCTGGCAATTTTCCCATTTTTGATTTCCAGTTTCAGTTCTTGTGTAATAACTCCTATTTCCGGCATCGGAATACTTCCATCCACAACTATAATCCCTTCCGATTCCGTTTCAACCGGAGATACATTCACTTCAATATTAGGCGGCGATCCCCAGGTTCCGGGTGTTCTGCAGACACCGGAAACTTCATTCCCAATTCTGCCTTTTACATACAAGGTCATATCCGTTCCTGCTTCCGTTGTAATATGGATCACATTGGCTTTTGTCAGAATGCCTGCCATTTTCAATACGGTTTTATAAATATTTAAAAAATCTGCATCCAGTGCGCCGCCTTTCATCATGTCTTTTGTATAATCCGGCATGCTGATAAATCTGACCCCATTTTCATTGGCTTTGATTCTTGCATCGGAATGGGATAATGAAAATTTAGTCGGGGCAAATACCACATCCGCCCCCAGCATCGCACGGGAAATGGCCTCTGTCGGATCTTCTCCATGTGTGCTTCTTGGTTCCATGATACAGATACTATATTCTGCCCCTGCACTTTTAATTGCATAAGCCAGCACCCTGGCGATTTGGATATTATCCGTATCACAAACAATCAAGGCCTTTTCCTCTGCCTTTAATCCCGCATTGACCTGCACAAGCCGGAGCGCCCCATGCAGCATTTCCAGTTCTTTCATACTCTTTTTTTCCTCACTTCCCGTTTTTTCCCCTGTACAGTATTCTTCATATCCCTGTGCAATATCAGCACATAGTACGAATCAGACTTTTCTGATTTTTCCAGTATCTGCGGATTTATAAATCGCATCGGTAATCTGCTGTACTTTATATCCATCCTCTATATCCGGATACGCTTTTGTCCCTGTTTCAATTGCATGAAGGAAATCATAAATACTCGCAATATGATACCGGCTCCAGGCAATCGTAACCCGGGGCGGCGGGAATACCGCTTCCCCGCCGTACTTCTGTGTGGTTTCAATTGCTTTAAAGCCGCCAAAGCCGCCGGCCGGATCCTTTGGGTCCTCCTGGTTGTAATAATAAATTACATTGGCATTTTCATGGTCAAATTTCAGCGCACCCTTTTCCCCGTAGAGCTCAAAGGTAAAATCAATGCCGGAGCCTGCCGCAACCTGTGAAAGGAGCAGACTGCCCATAATTTCATCCTGACAGGTAAGCTGTACGTTAATAATATCTTCGATTTCAACATCTTTCCGGACGGAGGGATTTTCTTTTAGGGGCCGCACTTTAAAATGGGTCTTCTTCTGGGCAAAGACTTCTTTTACATCACCCACCAGATACCGGATCAGGTCAATGGAATGAGTGCCCATTGCATAAAGCACACCGCCTCCCGATAATTCTTTGGTGGACTGCCAGCTGATAGGGCGGTTCGGATCTAAAAATTCACATCCATAATACTTAAAATTAAAATGAATAATTTTACCGATGCCCCCTTCTTCTATAATCTGTTTTGCACGCAGGATGGCCGGAACAAAACGGTATTCATAAGTAACTCTGCTCACTTTTTCATATTTCATTTTTTTGGCATATCCAATTACTTCTTCTGCAGATTCCAGATCAAGGGTAAGCGGCTTTTCGCAATAAATATGTTTATTTTTTGCTATCGCTTTCAGCAAAAGCTCTTTATGCTGATAGTTTGGTCCGCATATATCAACCACCTCCACCTGTTCATCTTCCAACATTTCATCAATTGAAGAATAATACTTCTCAAATTTTACCGGTAATTCTTCCGGCTTTTTCGAGGATACAACCGCATATAAGTTAACCTCCGCTTTACTGTTATAGTAATACTTAATATTGTCATAACACATGGCATGCATTTTCCCCATATAACCAAAGCCGACAATACCTACATTGATTTTTTTTCCCACTATTCTTATTCTTCCTTTCTCTTGTGATTCCTGTGATTATCATTACAATTCAGCCTTACGGCTAAACTATAACCGTTTATCCTGTTATATTCCGATTAATAATTGACATCTCCACGCAAAGGTGTATAATTCTATCATAAATTTGATGTAACTTTAGTTTACCCCCCACCAGGAGGATATATGAATTATGGAAACCGAATATTTAGTATCTTTTAAACAAATTGCGGAAACTGAAAATATGTCGAAAGCTGCCAGACAGCTTTGTATCTCACAGCCTTCCCTGAGCCGCACATTAAAAAATCTGGAAACTGATTTTGGCTGTCCTTTATTTATCCGGAAAGGAAAGAGCCTCCAGCTGAATGCAGCAGGAAAAATTCTACTGGATTATACCAATCGTATCCTGCCACTGCTTAATCAGGCATATTCTGATATCCAGGCTTTATCCGATGCAACGCAGACCTTCAAATTAAGCATGCTCAACAGCAACAAGGTTTTACCAACCTTATTAGCCGAATTTAGTAAAAGCCATCCTAAAATACTGATTAATTTATCACGTTTTGAAAATGAGGATATTACCAATTCGGTCAACGACATATTGATTCATGTCTCCGACCGGGTTGCTGCCTCTCATCCCTCCTATAAGTTAGCAGATGAGGAATGCCTGATTGGTGTGTCTGCACAACATCCTTTTGCCTCCATGGATGAAATCCCTCTGGAACTGCTAAACAACGAAAAGTTTATCGTTCTCGATAAAAAGAATCTCCTTGGCGGCACAACCATTCATTTTTTCAATGATGTAGGCATTAATCCCCGGATTGCCATGGAATGTGATAACCAGTCTTCCATTGACTCCTTTGTTGCCTTAAATCTTGGTATTGCAGTATTTCCGTCCCTTACCTGGGCTCCGACAAGTGAAAATATCGTATACAAAAAAATTAAAGACTATCATATTGTCAGAACGATCTATATCACTTCAATCTCTGCCCATAACTCCGTTGCCACCAAAATATTTATTAAATTTGCAATGGAATATATGCAGAAAAATTTTTCTATCCAGCGAAGTGAAATCCTGCTTAATAAGAAATGATAAAAGGTGCCTTATCATAGGCACCTTTACCTTTTCTTTCCCAGCGAACTTATCAGTATTATAGCATTAGACTTTTAGAAATCAACTCATTTTACGAAAAAAATTATGCCTATTTAAAATATACTAATATCAGATTTGTTATAACAGGCAATCATTTCTTCCGCAAAACATGTCCGCTGTAATTCTCCTTCTGTACTCCGTCCTCCACCGCCAATACGCCATTTACAAAGACATACCGGATTCCCGACGGTGCTTTCACCGGATTATCAAAATCTGCATTATCCCTTATTTTTTCTGTATCAAATACAACAATATCCGCTGCCCGGTTCACCAGCAGCTCACCCCGGTCCGGAATGGAGAGACGCTTTGCCGGCGCCGACGTGATTTTTGCGATGACTTCCTCAACCGGAATGTTCTGCTCCCTGGACAACCGTAACATTCTGGCATAACAACCATAAGTTCTCGGATGGGGATATTCTCCATAGGGCATGGCGTCGCTCCCCACCAGATATAAGGGATTACGCAGAAGTGTCATGGTATCATTCATCAAAATCTTTGCTACTTCGGGATCTTCTTCCGCTTCATTGCCTACGTAATTAATATCCAGCCTGGATTCAATCATAAGATCAAGTAACATTTCATCGATGCTCTGTCTTCTCATCTCGGCCACATCACGAATGAATTTCCCGCTGTACTCTGTGTGTCCTCCCACATGTCCGAATCTTGGCGGTTTCCCGTTTCCAAGAGCCGTAATTCGGAGCAGGTACTGCATTTCTTTTATAATCCGCGGCCTTAGGCCAGGATCCTTTAACCGCCTTAGGGTCGGTTTTATTCCGCCTTCTACTACCCAGGCCGGCAATATTGTATGTATAAACGTGGAGCCGGACAAATACGGAAGGGTTTCCAGTGTAAAATCCCCGCCTTCCCGGTTGGCTTTTTCAAACATGTCTATGAGGACTTCCGGATGTCCGTAATCCAGAGGATATTTAGTCCGGTAATGAAGTATATGGATTCTGGCTTTGGCTTCCAGTCCAAGCCGTATAATTTCCTTAAGTGCCCCATATGGTTCTTCCGGTTTTGGATAGCGGATGTGCATTAAAAACGTACCATTCCGTTTCTTAACCGTTTCCGCTATTTCCTTTAATTCCTCATAATCCGCATGGGCACAGGGATAATAGGAAAGTCCTGTGGAAATTCCTATGCAGCCTGCATCCATGGCGTCTTCTATTATCTGCTTCATGATTTCTGTCCGTTTTTCTTTCTCTCCAGGATGATTGGTATATCCGGCTGCCGCTACTCTGGCCGCATTGTGAGTGGCAGACACCGCAACATTCGTAGCCGCCTTTTCTGCCAGCCTCATATAGCTGTCAAAACTAGATAAATCATAATTGTTATAAGCCGGCTTGTATCCAAATAACCCTGCACTGTATTCCATAGTTTCAATCATTCTATCCTTAGGAAGAGGCACAAAACCCAATCCGCACAGTCCTACCACCTGGGTCGTGACACCCTGGCAAACTGCAAACGACTGCCGTTTCTCTTCAATGACACTTAAATCTGCATGGGAATGTGGGTCAATAAAGCCGGGAGCCACCGTTAAACCGGGAACATCATATACTTCATCCGCAGTAGTTTCATCAATATGGCTGGCAATTTTAAGGATAGAATCACAAAAAAGAATATCACCTTTATATGCTTTCCTGCCTGTTCCATCCACAATGTTACCATTTTTGATCAGAATTTTTTTCATTGTCCAAGCTCTCCTTTTTATGTTTTTGTATTTTAATTTTCTTTTATACTTCCTTTGCTTTCACTTGTCAAGGGAAATTTACTTTTGTATTATATATCAATTTTGTTATATATATATAAACAAATAACATTTGACATTTACAAAATCTTATGTCTATAATATGTGACAACAACGGTTCAACGGTGCACCAAAATTTTTTGGTGCGCTTTTTTTATAATAAAATTCAGAAGTCTTGTTATCATACTTCAGATATAAGGAGGCATTAAATGCTTGAAGCTAAAAATGTAACCATGCAATTCGGTGGATTATACGCCCTCAATGAAGTGGATATGTCAGTAAACACCGGTGAAATCAGAGGTTTAATCGGACCAAATGGTTCCGGGAAAACAACTCTTTTGAATGTGATCACCGGCTTTTATACACCCACTGCCGGTACAGTCCTTTTAGAAGGAGAAAAAATTTCCGGAAAACCAATCAATGTTGTATCCCAGTGCGGACTGGCCAGGACCTTTCAGAACATTGCACTCTTTTCTGAAATGACCGCTTTGGAAAATGTTGTAACCGCTGCCTGTACCCATCAGACAACCACTCTTCTTTCCGCTGTTTTTAAGACTTCCAGGTTAAAAAACCAGGAAAAAGAATGTTATGAGAAAGCCTATAAGCTTCTGGAATTTGTAGGGTTAAAGGATAAGGCAGACACCAAAGCAACTAATCTTCCTTACGGCCAGCAGCGGCTTCTTGAAATCGCACGTGCCATGGCAACGGGTCCTAAAATTTTACTATTAGATGAACCCGTAGCCGGAATGAATGAACAGGAAAGTGCGGAAGCTGCCGGGTTAGTCAAAAAATTACGGAAAACCGGTTTAACTATCATATTAATTGAACACCATATGAAATTTGTCATGGAATTGTGTGATTCTATTACCGTATTAAACAGCGGTATAAAAATTGCGGAAGGTACTCCGGCAGAAATACAGAATAACGAAGTCGTTATTGAATGTTATCTGGGTAAAAAGAGAGGGGACTAGTATGTTTAAGATAAGTAATTTAAATTGTCACTATGGTGTTATCCAGGCTTTAAATAATGTTAGTTTTGAAATAGATAAAAGCGGTATTTATGCTGTGATTGGTGCTAACGGAGCAGGAAAATCTTCCTTGATTAATGTAATTGCAGGCCTTGTTCCCGCATCATCCGGAGAAATCACTTTCAATGGGACTACCATTACAGATTTACAGCCAAATCAGGTGATCAGGGAAGGCATATCCATTTGTCCCGAAGGAAGGAAAATTTTCAAAAGCATTTCTGTCCACGAAAATCTTTTATCCGGTGCTTATATTATAAAAGAAAAAGCCAGGATCAAAGAAAATCTGGATATGGTTTATATGATGTTTCCAAGGCTGTTTGAAAGAAAAAAGCAGCTGGCCGGTACTTTATCCGGAGGAGAACAGCAAATGTTAGCCGTTGGACGTGCCTTGATGTCAAACCCTGGGTTTTTACTTCTGGATGAGCCGTCCATGGGTCTTGCCCCTAAATTAATCGATTTTGTTTTTGAAACAGTAGTAGAAATTTATAAAACAAGAAATATTCCTATTATAATCGTAGAGCAAAATTCAGAAATGGCTCTAAGTATCGCCGATTATGCCTACGTATTGGAAGTAGGTGAAATTACATTGCAAGGTACCGGCAAAGAGCTTCTGGGCAGTGATGAAGTCCAGAAAAAATATCTTGGTGCCTGATTCGAAACTCTCAATGAAATCATCCGGCCCAATGATGATAAACATGCAAAAATCACAAATGGAGGAAAACAACATGAAAAAGCAAATCTACAAAAAAGTTCTGGTAAGCGTAATAGGTGCCGCAATGCTGGCAGCTCTCTTCACCGGATGTTCATCCGGCGGCAGCTCATCCAATGTAATCAAAGTCGGTGCAATCGACCCGACCACCGGTGATAATGCAAATGGCGGTACCGATGATTTACAGGGCAAAGAAATGGCCATCGAAGATTTTAACAAAGCCGGCGGTTTGGATATTGATGGAAGAAATCATACCGTTGAACTTGTTTCCTATGATGATGCATCCTCTGCATCCCAGTCCATATCCGTTTGTACCAAACTGATTACTGAGGATAAAGTAGCCGGTATTGCCGGTTCCTTCAGCAGTTCCTGTACCTTGGCCTGCCTGGATGCTTTAAATGAATATAATATTCCAATGATTACATCAGGTTCTTCTGCTGCATCCGTTCTGGAATCTGGCTGTGACTGGATTTCCAGGGCATTCCCCGGAGATACCTTACAGATTTCCGCATTACTCAACTATATAACAGAGAAACACCCGGAAACAGATACAATTGGTGTCATTTACAGCAACGATGACTATGGTATCGGTGGTTTCGGCGGTGTCGTTTCTGCCGCCCAGTCAAAAGGCATTAAAGTTGTCGGAGAATCTTTCGGAACCGATGATACGGACATGACTGCGCAGTTATCCAATCTTAAGAGCCAGGATATTGACTGTCTCTTCATTTGGGCAAACTATACACCGGGTTCCTACTGTATGAAACAGGCAAGAGCACTTGATTGGGATATTCAGTTCTATAGCGGAACCGGTACAATCCATGATGATACCTTCGCCCTTTCTGACGGCGCATACATCGGAACCATTAACTCTGTGCCTTTCACCTCTGCTGCCACCGATGAAAGTACCCAGGACTGGATTTCAAGATATAAGGAAAAATATGGCGAAACACCTTCCCAGAACTCCGCCCGCGGCTATGATGCCATGATGATTCTCTTAAACGCAATGAAAGATGCCAACACCACTGACAGTACCGCAATTCAGGAAGCAATCCGTAACACGAAAGATCATGCAGGTGTACAAGGCAATATTTCCATTGATCCGGCAACCGGTGAATACCTTGGTGATGTACAGATCGTCCAGGCTGCTGAAGGCGATACCTGGGTATTTCTTGATTCAGCTTCCACTGAAAGTAAGTAAACATATCAAGACGATACCAGGAATTGATGTCATTGCAGCAGCATTTATGCTGCTGCATGTAAAGAAGGAAGGTTTATAAATGAAAGAAAAAGTTGTTATTGCTGCTGTACAGATGGATGTCTCTTTGTTTGATGCAGGCAAAAACCTGGCAAAAATGGAAAATGCAATCAAAACAGCTAAACTGGAGCAAAATGCAGATTTAATTGTTTTTCCGGAATTAGCAAGTACCGGATATATTAAAGGCCGGGATAAAGATTTTGGTTGCCAGTACATGAAATGTGCGGACAAAATACCTGGGGAATTTACAAAAGCCTTGGGGGAATTGGCAATGAAATATGATGTTTATATTATTTCCGGTATGGCAGAAGCACATCCAACCATTCCTGGAACCCTTTATAATTCTGCTGTTTTAATAAATCCCACCGGAAAATTGGCAGGCGTACATAGAAAAACCCATATTCCCGGCTATGAAAAACACTATTTTATTCCTGCAAATACCAATGATGTATTTGATACTGATTTAGGCACCATCGGAATTGGTATCTGCTATGATAACCAGTTCGCAGAATTAACCAGGACTTACGCATTAAAAGGGGCTGAAATTTTAGTAATGCTGTGGAATATGCCCAATTTCTCCAATGACGGCACCATACTTCACAATCTGACTTCTGTACGTGCTTTCGAAAACAGAATGTATGCCGTTTCCTGTAACAGAGTCGGCGAAAATAATGATATCCGCTTCTTTGGATACAGTGCAATCGCCAACCCCTTAGGTGAACTGATTGATTCAGCAGAAGGGGAGGACACCATAATCTACGGTATTCTGAATAGGGACATGCTTCTTAAGGAAAGAGCACAAATGCCTGTCTTTCGAGACAGAAGACCTGACCTATATGACGAATTGGTGAAACCTCTCTAGTATGCTGTCCCTTTTACCTGATTATGAGTGAGACGGTACACTAGTACTGCATTGCATAAATAATGCTTAATATCAGTGACTGATATTTGAGCCAGGGCAAGGCGGAGGAATGAGGCGTAGCGGTTCCTACGCCGATTGATGACAACACAGCACTGGTGTAAATAGC
>JBAVPE010000024.1:0-57978 GCA_049692775.1 Anaerocolumna sp.
TAGTAGTAATAGAAGACATTTTAGAGGCTGAATATAATCTGAGAACATTTTCTGTCTATCATAGGTATGTTTTTACTTGCCTTTCCTTCGCTATGCTCAGACGGTCTGCGTAAAAACATACCTATGATATCACGAAAATGGAGGTGAAATTTTATCGACAGCCTCTAAAATATCAGTAAATACAGGCTGTGAGAGTTTCCGAGAGTACTCGTTAATTAAAAGGAGAATTTTAATGTCAGATTATATAGTAAGAGCTACTGCCGCGGATAACCAAATACGTGCCTTTGCTGCAACAACCAGGGACATAGTGGAACATGCAAGAAGTGTCCATAATACAAGTCCGGTTGCTACGGCAGCCTTGGGAAGATTATTAACCGCAGGGGCCATGATGGGTAGTATGATGAAAGGGACTAATGATCTTCTTACCCTCCAGATTAAGTGCAATGGACCAATTCAGGGATTAATAGTAACAGCGGATGCGAATGCCAATGTAAAGGGTTATGTATATGACCCGGCCGTTATGCTGCCTCCAAGTCCCTTAGGTAAATTAGATGTTGGCGGTGCGCTTGGTACCGGTGTCCTTAGTGTGATGAAAGATATGGGATTAAAAGATCCTTATGTGGGACAGACTGAGCTGATAACCGGCGAAATCGCGGAAGATATCACATATTATTTCGCTACCTCAGAACAGGTTCCGTCCTCTGTTGCCTTGGGTGTATTAATGAATAAAGAGAATACGGTAAAGCGTTCCGGTGGATTTATTATTCAGCTTATGCCTTTTGCAGATGAGGAAATAATTAATAAGCTGGAGAAAAAAATCAGTGAACTTTCTTCCATAACAAAGTTATTGGATGATGACCTTACCCCGGAGATGATCCTTGAACATATTTTAGGTGGGTTTAATCTTCAGATCTTAGATACCATGCCGGCGGCCTTTACCTGTAATTGCTCAAAAGACAGGGTGGAAAAGGCAATCATCAGCATCGGAAAGAAGGACATTCAGAAAATGATTGATGATAAAGAGCCAATTGAAGTGAATTGTCATTTTTGTAATACTAAATATCATTTTTCCATTGATGAATTGCAGTCTATTTCAATGAAAAGTAAATAAAACTATTCAGTACCCCCGAGAAAAGGGAACCTTTTATGAATGAAGTTTATAGGTATAAATAATAGCTGTGGAATGTTCATAAGTAATACTTATGAACTTGATTAGGAGAAAATAATGGTGATTCCCCAATATCTGATAAAAAGATATTGCTAAAGTTTGAGGGTTCGATATAATATAAGTGTAAAGTCCATAGACAAGTTACGATACTTCACAGTGATATTGTAAATTATGATAAGAACTGATTTTGCAATTTCAAAGTTACTGAATGTGGCGTGACACACGCAGATAGGAGCTAAACATGAATAAATTAGACATGCTTTATGAAGGAAAAGCCAAAAAGGTATTTAAAACAGAGAATGAAGACATATATATTGTTGATTATAAGGATGATGCAACAGCTTTTAATGGCTTAAAAAAGGGAACCATCGTTGGAAAAGGTGTTATAAATAACAGAATGTCCAATCATATATTCCAGCTGCTAGAAAAAGAAGGGGTACCCACACACTTCATAGAAGAACTAAGTGACAGAGAAACTGCTGTGAAGAAAGTCGAAATTGTTCCCCTGGAAGTAATAGTACGTAATGTATCCGCAGGAAGCTTTGCGAAAAAACTTGGTATGGAAGAAGGTATTAAATTATTATGTCCGACTTTGGAGTTCAGCTATAAAAATGATGACCTTGGCGATCCTATGATCAATGATTATTATGCCATTGCGATTGGTGCTGCTACCAGGGAAGAAATTGAGAGGATCTCTGAAATTACATTTAAGGTAAATGAAGTACTTAGTAAATATTTTGCAGAATGTGGAATCGAACTGATCGATTTTAAAATAGAATTTGGCAGATGTAAGGGCGAAATCATCTTAGCGGATGAAATATCCCCGGATACCTGCAGGCTTTGGGATATCAAAACTCATGAGAAATTAGATAAAGACCGTTTCAGAAGGGATCTTGGAAATGTGGAAGATGCCTATCAGGAAGTTTTAAAACGTCTTGGTCTTTCTAAATAACAAACAATGCCGGCTGTCTTTATCAGATAGTTTCGGTTAACGAAAAATGGACAATAAACTTATTGTCCATTTTTCAGCCGTTGGAGTTTTCGTCATAGAAAGGAATTTACGATGAATAACAGTAATAATGTCAATAATTATATTTCAGATGAAATACATGAGGAATGTGGCGTTTTTGGTGTCTATGATTTAGACGGTAAAGACGTAGCTTCTTCGATTTATTACGGATTATTTGCACTTCAGCACAGAGGACAGGAAAGCTGCGGAATTGCGGTAAGTGATACCAATGGTCCCAAAGGCAGCGTTAAATCCTTTAAAGGCATGGGTTTGGTAAATGAGGTCTTTACACCGGAGAGTTTAGAAGGTTTAACCGGTAATATCGGTGTAGGACATGTACGTTATTCTACTGCAGGCGCAAGTAACAGGGAAAATACACAGCCTTTGGTATTAAATTATGTAAAAGGTACCTTAGCATTGGCACATAATGGTAATTTAATCAATGCCGGGAAATTAAAAGAAGAACTAGCTTATACGGGAGCTATTTTCCAGACAACCATAGATTCCGAAGTAATTGCGTATCTCATTGCCAGGGAACGGTTACAGGCCGGTAGTGTAGAAGAAGCGGTTAAGAAAACCATGTTAAAACTAAGCGGTGCTTATTCCTTAGTTATCATGAGTCCGAGAAAATTAATCGGAGCAAGGGATCCCTTTGGTTTCCGTCCGTTATGTATTGGTAAAAGGGATAATGCCTATGTACTTGCTTCTGAAAGTTCTGCCCTGGATACAGTTGATGCAGAATTTGTCCGGGATGTCCTGCCGGGTGAAGTAGTAATGATTAATAAAGATGGAATTCATTCCGATATTTCCATGGTTCAGCCTAAAGTGTCCAAGTGTATTTTTGAATATATTTATTTTGCCAGACCGGATAGCTGCCTGGATACGGTAAGTGTATACAACTCAAGAATCATGGCAGGCAGAATCTTAGCCCAGTCCCACCCGGTTGAAGCTGACTTGGTAGTAGGGGTTCCGGATTCCGGCAATGCTGCAGCCATGGGTTATTCCTTTGAGTCCGGCATACAGTATGCCACTGCCTTTGTAAAAAATAGTTATGTAGGGCGCACCTTTATTAAACCTAAGCAGGCAATGAGGGAATCCAGTGTCCGGATTAAACTAAATGTTTTAAAAGATGTAGTAAAAGGCAAACGGATCATTATGATTGATGACTCCATAGTCAGGGGTACTACCTGTGAGAGAATTGTCAAAATGTTAAAAAATGCAGGAGCTACCGAAGTACATGTAAGAATCAGTTCACCGCCCTTTTTATATCCCTGTTATTTTGGAACCGATGTTCCCTCCGATGATCAGTTGATTGCCCATAACAATACAGTTGAGCAGATTAGGGATATGATCGGTGCAGATTCCCTGGGATATCTGGCTGTGGACCGGTTAAGTGAACTGATTAACGGTGATACCGGCTATTGCGATGCGTGTTTTAGCGGAAATTATCCAATTGAACCGCCTAAGGAAGATATCAGGGGAGAGTTCGACAGATAATATTTAACTGGTTGAAGGTAAGTTTTTGTTTTATGATAAGAAACAGGAGACAAGTTTTTGATTTTTGAATATCAGGAGGAATTTATGAGTAACGATAGATATGTCAGTCCTTTATCCGAGCGCTATGCCAGCAAGGATATGCAGTACATCTTTTCACCGGATATGAAGTTTAAAACCTGGAGAAAATTATGGATTGCATTAGCAGAATCAGAAAAAGAGCTGGGATTAAATATAACAGAAGAACAGATTAAAGAATTAAAGCAATATCAGGATGATATTAACTATGAAGTCGCTAAGGAAAGGGAAGCTTTCGTACGTCATGATGTAATGTCCCATGTATATGCTTATGGAGTCCAATGTCCTGCGGCCAAGGGTATCATCCATTTAGGTGCCACTTCCTGTTATGTTGGGGATAATACGGATATTATCGTAATGACGGAAGCCTTAAAGCTGATAAAGAAGAAACTCCTTAATGTAATGAATGAGCTTTCTAAGTTTGCGGTGGAATATAAAGGACTTCCTACCCTGGCATTTACCCATTTTCAGCCGGCTCAGCCGACTACTGTTGGTAAAAGGGCAGCACTTTGGTTGATGGAATTAAAGTTGGATTACGATGATATAGAATATATAATTGACAGTATGAGATTATTAGGTTCCAAAGGAACGACCGGAACCCAGGCAAGCTTTTTGGAACTATTTGACGGGGATCATGACAGAATCAAAAGACTGGATAAGATGATTGCGGAAAAAATGGGTTATGTGGATTGTTATCCGGTATCCGGGCAGACCTATTCCCGTAAGGTGGATATGAGGGTAGTTAATATCTTAGCCGGAATTGCTGCCAGTGCCCATAAATTCTCCAACGATATCCGTCTTCTCCAACATTTAAAAGAAATCGAAGAACCTTTCGAAAAAAATCAGATCGGTTCCTCGGCGATGGCATATAAACGTAATCCCATGAGAAGTGAGAGAATCGCTTCCCTGTCTAATTATGTTATGGCAGATGTCATGAATCCGGCAATCACTTCCGCTACCCAGTGGTTTGAGAGAACCTTAGATGATTCCGCCAACAAGCGAATCAGCATTCCGGAAGCTTTTCTTGCCGTGGATGGAATTTTGGATTTATACTTAAATGTTGTAGACGGTCTGGTCGTTTATCCTAAGGTAATTGAAAAACATATTATGGCAGAGCTTCCTTTTATGGCAACGGAAAATATTATGATGGATGCCGTAAAGGCAGGCGGTGACAGACAGGAACTCCATGAAAAGATAAGGACCTTATCCATGGAAGCCGGCAGAAATGTAAAGGAAAACGGCCTGGATAATAATCTCCTTGAATTAATCGCAGCAGATGATTCCTTTAATATGACCTTAGGGGAACTAAAGAAAACCATGGATCCGTCAAAATATACCGGACGTTCAGAACAGCAGGTTGAGGAATTTATCGGGGAGGTAATTAAACCTATCCTGGAGGCGAATAAAGAATTATTAGGATTAAAAGCGGATATTAAAGTTTGATCGGATGAAGCTGTAGGGGGATACCCATTTTTGGTTATAATTTATATGTTTATTAATAGGCGTTGTCAGTTTTTTGACAATGCCTATTAGGTTTTACGAATATAGTCAGACAAGATCTTAGTTTGTAATTCTAATCTATTATTTGTTTATTGGATATTCCTAATAGGAAGTTTTCATTATCTGGTCAGCTTCTTTTAAGTGTGTTAAAATGAAATTAGTAACAGGGTGTAATTCTATGGGAAAGGAAATTTTTATAATGAATGACAAACCTATTTTAGTATTTCAAACAGATTTTACATATAAAGAAGGAGCGGTATGCTCCATGTACGGTGTGGTAAAAACTATAGACCGTACTTTGGAAATTATAGATGGTACGCATGAAATTCCTAAATTTGATACCTGGAGTGCTTCTTACCGTTTGTATCAATCCATGCATTTCTGGCCGAAGGGAACTATATTTGTATCGGTGGTTGATCCGGGGGTGGGAACCTCAAGAAGGGCATGTGTGGCAAAAACCAAGGACGGATATTATGTGGTAGCTCCGGATAATGGAACTTTAACCCATTTAAAAGAATTTGTTGGAATTGAAGAAATAAGGGAAATAGATGAATCGGTAAACCGGTTAGAATCAACGCTGGGAACCAATATCTTCCATGGACGGGACTTATTTGGTTACTGTGCAGCAAAGCTTGCAAGCGGTATTATCAGTTATGAAGAAGTAGGACCAGCTTATTCCGCAGATGAAATAGTGGCTCATAAAATTTACGAACCGGTTATTGATAAGGAAAGGGCGGAAGGAATCTTTGAAATCAGTGATCCTAACTTCGGGAATCTGTGGAGTAATATACCTGTAGAGAAATTTTTGGAGAATGGGTTCCAATATGGTGATCTTCTTAAGGTAACAATTTATCATGGGGAAGAGATGATTTATCAGGAAATGGTACCCTTTGCCCAAACTTTTGGATATGTAAAGCAGGGGAAAACAGTAGCCTACACCAACGAACTCATGAAGGTAGGTATTGCTGTCAGTATGGGAAATTTTATGCGGACCTATCATGTGGATTTTGGACAGGATTGGAGAGTTCAATTAGAAAAATAAACAAGAATGGCTTTTGTTGATAGTATAACAGGAACTATTGACATGCAGGTTATCCGTTTGGGTAGTCTAAGGACGATACAGATAATCTGACATTTAAGCCGGATTATCTGTATTTTGGAGTATCAGATATTTATTATGGGAAAATGTTGTTGCTGATGAATCTATTTATGGTTTAATCCTGTTCCGGTATTCGGAGGGTGTCTGACCCATTTTTTTCTTAAAGCAGGAGCTAAAGTAATATTGATTCGTATATCCGATTTTTTCACTGATATCTTTTAAAGGAAGTACTGAGTGCAGCAGTAATTGACAGGCTGCATCAATACGGACAGAAGTAATGGTGTCGGATATATTCTGTCCGGTGCCTTTTTTATATAATACACTTAAGTGGGAAGGACTTACATTAACAGAATCAGCAATATCATTTAGACAAAGTCCATTATTTGCATAATGATGTTTTATATAATCCAGTACGGAATCACAGACCTGTTTGTGATAGGTCTGTACGGAATCCGACAGCTTAGTGCAGACATTCTGGCAGATACCATCCAGCCAGCGAAAGATTTCTTCACTGGTAGTATAGGATTCTAACTTGGAATACACCTGAATAATATCCTTTTCTATATCGGTACTATTGATATCCATTTCATACAGAAACTTCAGAATCCGTCCTAAAACAGAATATATACGGATAAACAGAAGATTCTTAGTCTGATAATTTTCTAATAATTCTTCAGAAAATAATTTAATCCATTTGGATATTTCTTTTGTATCTTTTTTGCATATTAATTTAATCAGCTGTTCTTCTTTATCATTTGAAAATAGTGTTGCAGAAAGGTTGGAACCCATGGTATCCCTGGCATCAAAAATATGCTGCTGGGGAAAGAAAAAACGGAATTCCAATGCACGTCTGGCACTGTTGTAGGACAGATTCATGTCCCAGAGATATTTAATCACATTACCGATCCCCATATTGATTGAAAGCAGGTTTTCCTGGTAATGCTGTTCAACCTCTGTTATTATATTATAAAGCATTTTCTGGAAATATACCTGGTTCGAATAATTATGGCCAAGGATACAGGTTAATCCATGTAAATCATTCAATATATAATGAAGATTAAGTGAACCTAATAATTCATTCAGATAATTATGCAGGTTGGTCAATTCTAAATGGTATTTTTGAATTCCCAGGGAGGATTTGACGGCAGCGGCATTTTCAATATCAATAGCAATTACTACATAGAAATGACATTTTAAATCTAATTGAAGGTAGTTTGGATAATTACTCAGATTATAACGGGCTTCATCACTATAACTGTGAATTAAACTGGCAAAGAAACTGTCAATCATTGCAGGACGGCTGTTTTCAAGTATTTCTATATTGATTTGTTCTTTTTCAATCAGGTTTATTGCATTACGGACTTTATCAACTAAGTAATCATAGTCCAGTGGTTTTTCCACATAATCATAAGCACCGATCCGTAATGCTTGTTTAGCATATTCAAATTTATCAAAAGCGCTGATGAGTATGATTTTAATTAATGGATTCTTCTTTAAAGCTTTACTTGCTAAATCCAGACCGGTAAAGCCCGGCATTACAATATCTGAAATAATCAAATCAATTGGTGTACTGTCCAGCACTTCCAAAGCGGCAGCCCCATCATATTGCATTTCAACTACCTCAGCTCCAAGTGAGGTCCAATCAATGTTTTTCCATATTCCCTCAACCGATATATGATTATCATCAACGATCATAACTTTTTTCATATAAAACCTCCTAATATTTTAATGATATTCCCGGAAACCCGAATAGCCTGTTTTTATTGATATTTGAGATGCTGACCCTCAGTAATTTGGTATTTGAGAGTACTTTTAATAATCTTTGTCCAGTATCTGCTCGAATTCTATGGTTATCGTAGTTCCCTTGCCTTTTGTACTATCAATTTGAATGTATCCCGAACCGTATAGGGGACTTGAAATGCGGGCATTTACGTTACTGATACCAAAGTTTTTGGTATAATCTACGATATGTTCATTCAGGGAATGCTGCAGATTATTCAAATAACTTTCCGAAATTCCGACGCCATCATCTTGTATGGTAATCAGGATGGTATCATCACCATATCGGAGATTGATAAGGATATGCACAGGTTGATTACTGCGTTCTATACCATGCAGCAGACAATTCTCCAGGAATGGCTGTAATGTAAATTTACAGATCATAAAATTTTCAATTCCATCTTCACATTCAATATCCCAGGTAAAACTGTCGTCACGGCAAAGATGTTCCAGTTCCAAATAAAGAGTTGCTATCTCCAGTTCATCCCGGATGGTAATGAGATCATTATTCTTGCGGAGGGTTATACGGTAAAATTTGGACAACCCCTTTATCATCTGATGGGCAATGTCCGATTTACCGATAGTCAGACAGGTTTGAATGGTTCCTAATATGTTATATAAGAAATGCGGATTAATCTGTGACTGCAGTAATTGATATTTTAGTTTTTCTTCCATTATGGAAAGTTCAAGTATATTTGCCAGGTTATGGTCAATGGTACTGAGCATATCCTCATAAGAGGAAGCCAGTTTGTCAATTTCATCCCCATATTCAGAGTTAATATTAAAATGGTGGCCGAAATCTTTTGCTGTGATTTTATTGCTGCTGATGTTCGTGGAGCGTACTACTTTTGTGAGCCGGCTCAATTTCTTGGTCAGATTAAGGGATATAAAAATAGTAATACCAATTATTACGGGTACCATGATTAACAGGGAGGTGAAGATAGTGCCAATAACCGATTTAATATTTTTGGTTATGTAGTTGATAGGAACCTCCGTAATTAAATAAAAACCGTTGTCTAACGACTGGACCAGATATTTTGTATCACCCCAGGTAAAAGCGTCTTGATTAATATTTTTAACGAATCTGTCAAATTTATCCGTATTTATAAAAGAACCGACCTGGTTTTTGATGTTATGGGCCACAACCTGCTTGTCTGCTGTGCAGATATAGCTGATAATAGGTGTATCCAAAAATGAGTTTATTAGTAAATCTGATAATTCATCAGACTTGATACTTGTAAAAAGAGCATAAATCAGTTCATTATTTTTGGTGAGTGACTGGCAGCAGAGGATGGAATCAATGCTGCGGTCATTGGGAGTAAGAATAACAGGAAAGACTAAGTCACTGCGATAAAGCCATTTATTCGTTACACCGATATTAGAAAGTTCCGTGGGTTTAATTTTAAAGTCCATTAAGTTATCGATACTGTAAAACATCAGTCCTTCCCGGCTTACAATCGAATTGGGAGACATAAAGACACAGGTTTGGAACAAATTAAAATTATTATTTAAAGTATTAATATTACTCCGTGCATTGCTGAAATAATCCATATATTCAGAAAGGGAATTTTCCGTTTTCCCTGCCAAAGTATAAATATAGTTGTTGACGGAATCAGCTACACTCTCCATTTGGGTAAAGCGGCTGTTAATCTGCTGTACCAATTGTGTGTTCGAGACATAAACAGATCTTAAAATTTTTTCCTGCGCCAGGGAATAAGTAGTATGATAGCTGATAGCACCAATAATAAAAAAAGGTATAATGGAACATAGTAAAAAAAATATGATCAATCGTGCTCGAAAACTATGAAATAATTTACGGATACGATGAATTAAATTATGCATTAATTTATTATGAAACATGATTAGGTTTCCTTTCGATATTTTTACACAAAACGACGAAAAATCGTTGATATTTATGCAGTTTATTATAAAGAAATTTATATAAAATTACAATAGGATGTGCTCTAAACCATATATATTATAAATAATGCGTAAAATATTATATTTTATTTGTTCATGATTTTGTTAAAATGAAATTGTTACAAAGCTAGGAATAAAGCATAAGAAAGGAGAAGCAACAATGAAAAAGAAAGTAATTAGTATTATGTTAGTTGCCGTAATGATAGCAGGTATGCTTACCGGGTGTCAAAACAATTCGGAACCGGCGGCTGACACGAAAGAAGAATCCACGACAGGGGAATCGGGGGATGCAGTAAAAACAGCGGAATCGGAGGGGGGATATGACTTAACCTTGTATAGCATCAATACGACCAATGCAGATTTTAATACCTGGTTAACAAACTGTGAGGAAGCGACCGGGTTAAAAATCAATGTCATTGCAGCGCCAACAGATTCAGATACCCGTCAGCAGAAAATAACCACCATGTTATCTACAGGTGATACAAACGTAGATGTCTTTGAAATTAATGATGAAATGGCAACCACCTTTAAAAATTCAGGATGGCTGGAACCACTGAACGATACGGTAATGCAAGGGGATATTTTAAGTAATTTTGCAACAGGTTATATATCCGATATGATTACAGCGAAGGACGGCAGTATCATCGGAGTTCCCGGTTATTCCGGTTACCTGGCTTTCTGGGTTAACCAGCAGATTATGGATGAAGTGGGGATTGATTCAATTAATACATTGGAGGATTTTAAAAAGTATATTATGGCAGCATCCGGTAATGGAAGATATGGATACGGCGGATCCTGGGAAAAGACCTATGTATTTAATGAAATTGCTGAATTTGTAAACCTGTTCGGCGGAGATTATTTTGATTGGTCAAATGAAGGAAATAAAGAAGCCCTGCAATTTATGTATGATATGGTAAACACCTGGAAGGTGACACCAATCGATCAAATTGCGGATAAATATGAACAAATGAACCAGAAGTTCATTGATGGTAAATACGGCTGTGTATTTATGTGGGGAACAGGCTCTGATTACGATGCAGCAGGTATGTTAGGGGCAGATAAATTGCATATGGCTAAAATCCCAACCTTTACAAAGAACAGTGTATTTACAGATTCCTGGAGTTATGTAATGAATTCCGCCTCTAAGAATAAAGATGCAGCAATTAAATTCTTAACTTATATGGCAAATGAAGGCGGAATGAAAGCTTCCTGGGATAATTTTGACCGGTATCCGGCAAGAAGCGACATAGCTGAAACAGTAGTACCTGATGATAGTCCGGTAAAAGAGATGTATT
The DNA here is from genome assembly GCA_049692775.1 of Anaerocolumna sp. Classification (GTDB taxonomy): domain Bacteria; phylum Bacillota; class Clostridia; order Lachnospirales; family Lachnospiraceae; genus Anaerocolumna. Next base: position 11,343 of record JBAVPE010000024.1, read on the forward strand.
CCATTTATGCGCAGGAATCTGAGGTCAGGGGGCGTCCTATGTTATCCCAGACGATGGAATTTATCTCAGATATCGGAACCATATTCCAGGATTATATTCAGGATAAGATAACTCTGGATGAATTTTGCGAAAAAGCACAGAAGTATGTTGAAGAGTGCCAATAAGTTCAACCGGGATAGTAAACAAGGATTCATAGCTAAGGGGTGCGGTGTGTTAAATGCACTGCATCCTTTATCAATTCTTTTGGGTTTGAAAGGAAGATAACTATGACTAAAAAGAAGTCTTTGCAGTGGGTGGCCTGGCTCTTGATTTTACCTGTACTGCTTATCAGGGGATTTACAACTATTTATCCTATATTTATGACATTTAAAAATAGTTTTTTTAATATCCGCATTTTAAAAGGTACTAACGAGTTTTACGGTTTAATGAATTACTTTAATGTATTTACAGATGAAAAGTTTTTAACTTCCCTTGAGTTTACCTTAATATTTGTAGTAAGTTCTATGTTTTTTCATGTTATTCTGGGTATTATGTTAGCAATCATATTAAATATGAAATTTAAGGGGCGCCGCTTTTTAAGGACAATTGTATTGATTCCCTGGGCAATGCCGGCTGTCGTTACAGGTATGGCAGCAAAATGGGCTTTTAATAACGATTATGGTCTGATCAATGATTTTATACGCCGGTTTATACCAAGCTTTCAGCTGAATTGGCTTGTCAATACAGGTTCTTCCAGGGCAGCAGTAATTGCGATGGATTTGTGGAAGGACCTTCCTTTCTTTGCAATTCTGGTTTTATCCGGATTGCAATTTATATCAAGTGATGTTTATGAAGCTGCAAAAGTGGATGGCGCAAATGTTATTCAGACCTTTATAAGAATTACGCTGCCGCTTATTCTGCGTAACGTAGTGACATTATGTATTCCATTTACTTTATGGAGATTAACAACATTCGATCTCGTATATTCTATGACATCGGGTGGACCGGGTGAGGATACTGCATTAATTGCATACCGAATCACGACAGAGGCATTTACAAACTTAAATGTAGGCTATTCGTCCGCTATGGCTGTCTTGCTGTTTGCTGCAATGGCAATCTTCAGCGCGATTAATATACATCTTTCAAGTAAAGTCGATAATTAGGAGGGAAGCAAATGAATACAAAGCAAAAATTCTTCAAAATCGGTGCAGCCCTTTTAAAATGGTTGTCCGTAATTACAGTAAGCTTTCTGATTTTATTTCCCATGTATTGGATCTTCATGTCATCCATTACACCTTCAGGAGAATTATTTAATACCCCGATTGATTACTTGCCTAATCATCCTACGCTGGATAGTTATAGCTTTTTGATACAAAATGTAGATTTATTAAATAAAGTCGGAAATACAATTCTTATTGTGGGAAGCACGCTGGTAATCAGTACGGTCTTTAGTATAATGGCAGCTTATGCATTTTCCAGATTTAAATCAAGGGGAATATCGGTTGCATTTGCATTTATCATTGCAACTATGTTAATACCGGAGGTGGTTACTGCCAGGCCACTTTACGAATTCATGCAAAAGGTTAAATTATATGATACCTATCCTGGATTAATTATTTTATATGTCAGTGCGGTTCTTCCTTTTACCGTATTGATTCTTAAAAATTTTGTTGCAGAAATTCCCATCTCCTTGGAAGAAGCAGCTTCCATTGACGGTGCAACCTTCATAAAAAGGATTTTCTATGTGACCCTGCCCCTTATGAAGCCGGCAGTGGCTACGGTATGTATTATTAATTTTGTTACCTGTTTAAATAATTTCTTTACACCATTATTTTATTCCAATGGTATTCAGGTGTTATCTGTTGCAATTGTCCAGCTGCCCTTAAGGGATAACATGTATTCTGTTCCATGGGACCTGGTAAGCGCCATGGGATGTGTTATCCTTCTTCCCATTATTATATTTGTAGCAATTTTTGAAAAGCAGATTATGGAAGGTATTATGGCAGGCGGAGTTAAGGCTTAAGTTTCCGGGAGCACTCCAAATATGAAAGGAGATATGAAGTATGCAGTCATTTATAGTTGGTCTGGGGGCATTGCCCCTGGCGAAACATGGGAAGAGCAGGGCTATTAATGCGGAAAATCCATTAGGGGAAAAAGGGAAAGGCGGTATGGCAGCAAGTAAATTAGGCCCCTCCAGAAAGGGCGCGCCCTGTATCAGGGGACTGGCACCGGGGAGTATGACTACCCTGGCTGAAATGGAAGGCCCCGGTGTAATCCAGCATATCTGGGTAACGGTTACGGACAGAACGGATAAAGATTATTATGTACTGCGTGATTTAGTAATCCGCATGTATTGGGATGATGAAACAGAAGCTTCTGTAGAAGCTCCGCTTGGAGATTTTTTCTGTTGTGGGTTCGCCAGAGGATGTGAGATTAATTCGTTACCAATTGTGGTAAATCCGAAGCGTGCCATGAATTCCTATTTTCAGATGCCTTTTCGGAAGAAGGCTAAAATTACAATAGAAAATCAGCATGAAACCGAGGTTCCGGCTTTCTTTTATCAGGTAGATTATTGCCTGTATGATGAGTTGCCGGAGGATATCGCTTATTTTCATGCACAGTGGAGGAGGGAGCATCTGACTAAAAAGCAGGTGGATTATACTATTATAGACGGCATTAAGGGTAAAGGTCATTATGTAGGAACCTATATTGCGCTCACTGCATTGGAACGTTATTGGTGGGGAGAAGGGGAAATTAAGTTTTATATGGATGGTGATGATGAATTTCCTACCATTTGTGGTACGGGGACGGAAGATTACTTTGGAGGTGCCTGGAGTTTCGGAGGAATTGATGAAGAGGGCAGAATGATTGAGAAGAACTATAGTACGCCTTTTATGGGATATCCCTATTATTCACATCATGATACGGAAGTATTTAATGCATATCACAACGATGATACTCCTGCCCAGAGAGGATTTTACCGGTGGCACATTATGGATCCCATTCTTTTTGAGGAAGATTTAAAAGTTACCATTCAACAGATTGGAACCTGTCATAAAGGTAATTTTGAACGGCAGGATGATGTTGCTTCTGTGGCATACTGGTATCAGACAGAACCTCATAATGTATTCCCTGGATTATTGCCTAAGGAAGAAAGATGGCCTAGATAGTATTAATCCATGATTAGGGAAAAGCGGGAAGTTATGCCGCTATATCATAGCAATACAAGAAAGACTCCCGATAAATCCATGGAATATTTTTTTATGAAACGATATCCCATAAAGTTAACAATGCCAATTGAATATAGAAAGTTGATCCTCCCTGCTTTTGTATTGCTGATACAAAAGCAGGGAGGATTTTTGTTAAAACTTAAGTATATGATTGTAAACGGCTTAATTTATAATGGATATATGATGTATATAGGTGTATTGGTTTTAAATTATAGGTTAGGGGCGGAGGCGCAAATTATGCTGGATACTGTTTTTGCAAATCAATTTATTGAAAAGATTAAGAAATATACGGATTACAATATTAATATCATGGATGAAAAAGGCATCATCATTGCCAGTAGAACAGAAAGCAGGATCGGAACGTTTCACGAAATTGCTTACCGGATTATCCATGGAGAAGAGGATGAGATTATTGTAAATAATAGCAGCCGGTTTGTCGGCGTGAAGGAAGGCGTTAATGTAGCATTCTTTTATAAAAATAAGAAGATAGGGGTAATCGGTATTACGGGTGAACCGGATAAAATACGTCCTATTTCATTAATCATCCGCATGTCCATGGAGACTATGCTGGAATATGAGATTTACAAAGAAGAACGCTATCAGAGGAGGAACTTAAAAGAACAGTTTTTAAACCTCGTTTTGTATGGAGAAAATATAGCGGAAGAAGAATTAAAGGATTATGCGGACCGCTTAAACCTTCAGGAAAATTTAATACGGATTCCCATACTGATCAGTTTCAGGGAAAAATCAGATCTGGCAGAAAAAATCCTGGCAGGTATAAGGGAACGGCATTTTGTTTCTACGCAGGACATTATGAGTGTTACCAGAAATAACTGCATTATTATCTTTAAACACTTTGACGGGGAATTATTGGATTTAATGCGGACTTATAAGCTTTTTATCGGTGAAAGTATCAGTCAGATTCTACAGTATCTTAAAATGAATGATATTAAATATAAATTGTTTTTTGGATCCTTCCAAAATAAATTTTCTCATTACCGCAGCAGTTATTTACATTGCAAATGGGTATTTAACAATATTAAGGATGATAAAAACAGCAATTTCTTTTATGATTATATGGATGAATATTTCCATGAACTCCTGCCTTTAACGGAACTGGACGGTATTTATGGGGTATTTAAAGAGCAGTTTGATAGAAAATTTATTGATAATTATCTGGAAATCGTAAGCGCACTGATTTCCACGGATTATAATTTATTTGAAGGCAGTAAACTGGCGCATATTCATAGAAATACCATGGTTTACCGTCTGGATAAGTTAAAGGAAGTCCTTGGAATGAATCCGCTGGCTAAACATCAGGAAAGGGAGTTTATGACGGAATTATATAATTATTTAGCAAAAACAAATAATATAAATTCCTAAAGGTCACTGAAGCAATGAAGTTTGTATTAGTTGGATGGTATATTTAGAAAATGATATTGTTTCGCAATCAATTATAAATAAATAGTATGAAAGGGGTAACAGCTTAGGAGGGACAGGCTGTTACCTTTTTTTGTATCTAAGATACATAAATGGCGCAGAATTTTGTTAGGGTAAAGGTATAAGTTTGATGTCAGCTGATTTATAATTTATTTATGTAAAAGATATCCAGGAAGTGACACGGAAGTTTTTAAAAATGCGGTGCAAATCAAATAAAAGCAAAGGAGAAATGAAAATGAAAGATTCCATACATAAGTATTTTCAAATCGGTACAATCCAATGGATGAGCCATCCGCCTGCAAACTATGAGATATTGGATTCTATCAGACGAATTTCCTGTGATGATTTTTTTGATGCAATTGAAATCACACAGATTAAGGAAGAGGCTGTACGCAACAAGGCAAAAGCCATATTGGAGCAGGCTCATATGAAGGTCTGCTATGGTGCACAGCCAAGGCTGTTAGGGCCGGGACTTAATCCTAATGATACCGACGAAGAGGGAAGAAGAAAAGCGGAGGCAACCTTATTAGAAGCTGTGGATGAAGCAAACTATCTGGGAGCCAAAGGAATTGCCTTCTTAGCGGGAAAATGGGAAGAAGCAACAAAAGAACAGGCTTATAGGCAATTGTTAAAGACCACCAAAAATGTATGTGATTACGCAGCTGATAAAGGAATGAAGGTTAATTTAGAAGTATTTGATTTTGACATGGATAAGGCTGCCTTAATTGGACCGGCTCCCTATGCCGCTAAGTTTGCGGCAGATATGAGGATGGTATGTAATAATTTTGGACTTATGGTTGATCTTTCTCATTTTCCTACCACTTATGAGACCTCTAAATTTGTCATACAGACTTTAAGACCTTATATCAATCATTTCCATATTGGGAATGCAGTTGTTATAAAAGGCTGCGAAGCTTATGGGGATCAACATCCGAGATTCGGTTTCCCGGAAAGTGCCAATGATACTCCCCAGCTTTTGGATTTCTTCCATGTTTTAAAAGACGAAGGTTTTTTAAATGCAGCGAATCCATATGTATTGTCCTTTGAGGTAAAGCCTTGGAAGGATGAAGACGGAGATCTGATATTAGCAGGTACGAAAAGGGTTATTAACAGAGTCTGGGCACTATTAGAAGATTAGGAATGTGAAGTAAGTGTGAAGAAAAACGTCTTCACACTGGAAGAACCTCAAAATGAGCACAGCGGCGCTCATTTCAAGCTTCTTCATCTATTATTTGAGATGCCGCCAGAGCGGCATCCTGTCTGAAAGGTTGAAAGAAAATAGAAATTAGGGAAAGGATGCCACTGATAGATTCTTTCAACCTGTGTTATTTGTGGCAGTACCGCAGACAAGTCTGCGGTATGCAATGGGTATAAAAATGAAAATAGTTATTTTAGATGGATATACGGAAAATCCAGGTGATTTAAGCTGGGAAGGATTTGAAAAACTGGGTGATTTAACGGTATATGACCGAACACCTGCAGATAAAATCGTGGAAAGGATTGGGGACGCAGAAGCGGTTATTATAAATAAAACACCAATCAGTGCAGATATATTTGCTGCCTGCCCTTTTATTAAATATGTAGGGGTTCTTGCTACCGGGTATAACGTAGTTGATGTTGAGGAAGCGAAGAAAAGGGGAATTAGTGTATGTAATATTCCAACCTATGGAACTACAGCAGTAGCGCAGATGACTTTCGCATTACTGTTTGAAGTATGCCACCATGTAGGAGCACATTCTATGGCCGTTAAAAATGGAGACTGGAGTAAAAATATAGATTGGTGCTTCTGGAATTATCCGCTCATTGAACTGGCAGGAAAAAGTATCGGTATTATTGGATTTGGACGTATCGGGCAGGCTGTAGGGAAAATTGCAGCAGCGTTTGGTATGAAGGTATTGGCATATGATGAGTTTCAAAATGAAGAAGGAAGAAAAATTGGGGAATATGTTTCTTTAGGGAAACTTTTAAAGGAATCCGATGTCATTTCCCTTCATTGTCCATTGCTGCCATCTACGCAGGGTATTATAAATAAAGCTAACATAGCTATGATGAAAGGAGGTGTAATTATTATAAATACAAGCAGAGGGCCTCTTATAGTGGAAAAGGACCTGGCAGAAGCGTTACGGTCCCAAAAAGTTTATGCCGCGGCTTGTGACGTTGTTTCCACAGAACCGATTTTAGAGAACAACCCTTTGCTCAGTTGCTATAACAGTATTTTAACACCACATATTGCCTGGGCACCGAAAGAGAGCAGACAGCGATTGATGGACATTGCAGTTGATGATCTTAAGGCCTTTATGAATGGCAAACCGATTAATGTAGTCAATCCATAAGTAAATAAATTAAATGGTAAATCTATAATGAGGTGTAAAAGTTGAATTAACAATAGGGGGATACAAGAGTACTGAAGTTATGATCAAGTAGTGATAAACAGATTGCGGATATCCGTTCTGAATTTAGAAAGGAAATAGTAAAATGAAGAAAATTTTATCTTTAGTCCTAATATTGGTTATGGTATTAAGTTTAAATGCATGTTCAGGCAGTACAAAAAAAGAAGTAAGTACAGATAATGCAAGTTCTCCATCAGACAGTGCTAAAGAAAATTCATCAACGAAAGATTCCACTGGGAAGACACCTTACTCCGGTACTATAACCATCGCCTGCGGACCTCTTGAGGCTGAGGCACTTGGTAAGGTTTTAACGGAATATCAGAAGAAGAATCCGGATGTAAAATTAGATACCATTGTTACCCAGACAGTAACAGATTTTGAAACAATGATGACCAGCTGGATAGCATCGGATTCCTTACCGGATATGTATATCGCACAGGGTGGTGCTACAGAGCAGGGTTATGCGAAAAGCGGTTATTTACAGTCTTTGACCGATACTGGTTTAAAAGACAGATTAGTAGACGGAGATTTGGAGATGTTTTCCTATAATGGGGATTTATATGCCTTCCCTATGGCATTATCTGTTTCAGCAGTTATCGTAAATAAAGGTGCTCTGGCAGATAAAGGCATTGATTTAAACAGTGATAATTATCCTAAGAGCTGGCCTGAATTTCTTAGTCTGCTGGATAAGTGTGTGACGGCCGGGATTGAAAAACCTTTGGGAATTTCCGGAAAAGACACTTCGGAAGTAACGGCCTGGACTTTCCAATATATGTATCAGGTCATCTATGGCAAAAACCCTAACTGGTATGCAGATGTTTTAAGAGGTAAAGCAGCCTGGAATGATGATTTATACCTGGGAATGTTCGACAAATATGCTCAAATGCTTCCTTATATTCCGGATAATGCTTTGGGAACAGATGCTGACGGTATGAGAAAGAGTTTCATAACCGGAGAAACACCTTTCATATTTCAGACCGCCATGGTGGTAGGTAATATAAAACAGTTAGACCCGGATGTTGAAATTATGGTACTTCCATCCTGTTTTACGGATGATGCAAAAGATCAGACTCTTATCTCTGGATTTGATTCCGGAATCAGTATTACAAGGGATGCAAAAGATAAGAATCTATGTGCGGATTTCTTAAGTTACATAACCTCAACAGAGGGTGCTACCATTTTTAACGAATCCACCGGATATTTACCTACTACAAAGAATAATAACGCAAAATTGGATTCCGCTTATGACTTAATTTATGACATACTTGATAATAATAAGCTCCCTAACAGTCCGATTCTTTCACGTCAATGGATTGCCGGAATTAAAGAAATTGTTAAAGACGGACAACAGGATTGGTTTGCCGGCGCAGATGCGAAATCAGTAGCAGACCAGATTCAGGAAGAACATGACCGTCTGGTACAGGCGGATCCGGATTGGGTGAAAGAGTTCCTGGATAATTACAAAGATAAGTAAGTAATCAGGTAACTTCATAGAAAAAATATTCGGGTTGTAAGAACTGGTTTCAAACAGCCCGAACATATTTGGAGGAAGATTATGAAACCACGAAGAATAAAAGGTATCTATTATGAATTTTTACTTGTCTTACCAGCACTTATTTTTTATTTTATATTTGTAATTTATCCGCTTTTGGGGGGAATATATTATAGCCTTACAGACTGGAATGGTATTGATGCCACATTTAGTCTTATCGGATTAAAGAATTATTTTACTTTATCCGGTGATCAGTACGTTATTGAACCTTTGAAAAATACATTTATTTATGCGTTCTTATCCATGATTTTATTAAATGTCCTGGGACTTGCATTGGCAGTAGGCTTAGATAGACTTGCTAAAGGGAAAAATGTATTCCGTGCCCTGTTGTTTGTTCCGGCAGTCTTAAGTTCCCTGGTAGTTGGTTATATATTCAGCTTCATTTTTTCGGAACCGATTTCCTCTCTTGGTAAATCCTTAGGAATCGAAGTAATAGCCAATAATTTACTGGGCAGTAAACAATATTCCCTTTATATGGGGGTGCTGGTAGGTGCCTGGAAGATGGCCGGCTGGTATATGGTTATTTATATTGCAGGCCTTCAGAATATAGATCAATTTTTATATGAAGCAGCTGATATTGACGGTGCTACCGGCTGGAAGAAATTCCGTTATGTGACTTTTCCATTGATTGCCCCGGCTTTTACAATTAATATGATACTTTCAATTGAAAGGGCGTTCAAGGAATATGATCTTATATTTGCATTAACAGGAGGAGGTCCCGGCAGGTCAAGTGAGCTGATTTCCCTGACCATATATGGGGAATCCTTTACCAATAAACGGGCGGGATATGGTTCTGCACTGGGTGTGATATTATTTTTAATTATTGTAGTAATTACTTTATTCCAAATGTTTGTATTACGGAGGCGGGAAAATGACATCAATTACTAAAACAAAAAATTTAAACCGCCGTAAAATAAAAGCTGCAATTATCGAACTGATTATGATTATAGTAGTCTGTATCATTTTATATCCGTTTTTAATTATGATCTTTGTTTCCTTAAAATCAACGAAAGAAGCACTTTTAAACCCGAATTCCTTTCCAGCTGAATTTCATTTTGAAAACTTCCCCAAAGCCTGGGAAATTATGAATTATGACAGGGTTTTTGTAAATACATTTTTAATTACAGCATTCAGTTTATTGGGTATTGTCATATTGTCCGGTCTTGCCGGTTATATTATTGCCTGGTCAAGGCATAAGAAGTTCTACAATTTATTATATGTATTTTTTCTTTGCGGAATCATGATACCTTTTTATACCACCTTAGTTCCCCTGGTTAAATTAATGTCTAATTTAAAACTGACCAATTCTATTCTAGGTATGATTTTATATTATTCCGGCAGGAACATACCAATGGCAGTATTTTTATATGTAGGTTTTATCCGTGGGGTATCCGGAGAAATCTTAGAGGCCGGTAAAATTGACGGTGCTAATTTATGGAAGCTTTATTGGAAGGTCTTATTCCCTATTTTAAAGCCCATTACAACGACAATCGTTATATTAGATGCGCTTAATATATGGAATGACTTTTTGTTCCCCCGTCTTATGTTGACAAAGACAAATCTGCGTACCATAGCCCTGTCCCAGTTCTATTTTACCGGTGAGTTTGGAAATAAGTGGGAACTGGCATTTGCGGCATATCTGCTTACCATTATTCCTATACTTATTCTATATTTTATTATGCAGAAGAATATCATAAAAGGTGTTGCAGCCGGAGCAGTCAAGGGCTAAACGCTCGGGACGATAAGCGAAGAAGCTCAAAATGAGCAAAGCGGCATCATGTTTGAAAGAGTGAAAGAAAATATAGATAATGAAAGGTTGCCACGAAGTGATTCTTTCACTCCTCTTTATTTGTGGCAGTATCGCAGGCCGCCTGCGGTATGCAATGGGTATAAATATGAGTGAAGCATTATGGTGGAAAGAACCGATGCGCGTAATACAGTTTAATCTGCAGGTAATGGATACACCGGGTATGGACCCTGCAAAAATAGCACAGGAAACAGAAGATTTGCAGTCATTTATCATGCCATTAAAGTTAAACGGGAAGATATCCCGATGATTTTATATTACAATCCGAATTCTACCATATCTAAATCCTTTGGACGGTTTGACCGCGACAATATTTACGACAGATATGAAACGGCTGACTTAATCTGCACGGAATCCCAGAATGTTTTGTCCAATGGGGTAAATGGAATTCCGGATATCATACATCCAATCGTTGCTATGAAAGCCGGGCAGACAGAAGACGGCGGATTACTGCCCTTTGGTATTATCCATTCCTGTCCGGGAATGGATTGGAGACATGTAGGACTTCCGGAAGCAGAATACCTGCCCTGGATGTGCCAGGTTCCGGCCTCCCGTGGAGTTATCTGGCATTCCCTTACCGGTTACAACGATACGATAACGGATAAGCGTATTATAAGTGCAGTGACTACAGTTAATAAGATGATTCAAAAGGCTGAGAGGGACATGCAGGGAGCTGTCAGCAAGGCAGAAGTATTGCTGTTAAGCAATGGAACGGCGTCAACAAGAGGGTGGGCGGAGGCACTTGTAAAAGCCCATATCCAGTTTGACTTCATGCATGAGTATCGGATGAATCAAGAGCTTATGAAGAAATATCAGGTTGTGATCGCTCCTGCAGGGTTTATGACTTGTGGGGGAATCCCAATCCTATTAAAGGAATATGTATCAGAAGGCGGGAACTTAATTGCAGAAAATACAGAGTATGACTGTATAGTAAATAACCATGAGCTGTTAGGTGTTAAGAAGGAAATCAATATAGGGGAATACCTTGCTGCCAGTTACCTTCGTTTTGAAAAACCAGGACTGTCACTTAAGAAGGGCATGGATACGGATAAGATAGCTTTCCGCGGGGCAGTAAGTTATTGCACACCAAAGGATGGAGTGAAAACCCTGGCAACTTTAGTACCTCCCTTTGCGCCTTTAGAGGTAGTAGGTGCACCCCCGGAACGTTCTTCTATTCCGACACTACAGACGGATATTCCATTGTGCATATTAAATCAATATGGAAAGGGAAAAGTTTTGTTTTTTCCATTTTCCTTGGCTATGCTGGTTACGGAATATAAGATGTCAGATCATTACCGGCTGGTTTCCAATGCGGTTGATTTAATGCTGGATAAAAGAAGAAAACTGGAAGTCAGCGTACCATCAGCTGTCCAGGTATCCATGTATGAAAAGGAGAAGCAGATTTTAGTCCACTTTGTAAATGAAATCGGTCAGAGGCCTTTGATGGAAAATGTACCTTCTTACGGCGTGTCCTTTAGCATAAAATTAAAGGATTCGAAACGGGTTAAAAATGTCCGTTCCGTTATCGGAGGAGAAAATGTTTCTTTTCAAGTTATTAATGGCAGAGTTGAAGTATCGGCAGATAAACTGGAAGTCTGGGATATGTTTTCGATTGATTTAATATAGAGCGGTAAGGTCTTAATGAAACAGCTGTGTTTGATGTAACGGGAAACTGTTTCGGATTTGTTATGGGACATGGAACGTACGGTCCTTAATATTCCATGTCGGTTTGGAGGGTGGATATGATACAGGAAAAAAGTAAAATTCAGCTAACTGAGGCGTTGATATTTGCTTTAGTTGAATTACATAAAACGGCGGAATATTTGAAAATGGAACCGTTTGTTATATTGGAACTTGATATAGAGGAAACTATTGCCCCGCAGGGATACAAAAGGAACCATACGGGAGATGTTATAACCATAACAGGCGGTAATGAAGCCGGACTCATGTATGGTATATTGGATCTGGCTAAGATATTAAGCCACGAAAAAACTATAGACAACATTGTTTTTGCAGAAGTAACACCTTATCTTAAAAATCGGGGCATCAAGTTCAATATCCCACTGGATGCCAGGACTCCAAGCTATTCGGATTCTTCGGATTCTGCTTCCTATAATATTAAGGATATGTGGGATTTCAACTTTTGGTCTGAGTTCTTAGACCGGATGGCACTCAATAAATATAACCTATTATCCTTATGGACCTTATCACCCTTTCCGTCTTTCGTGCGGATCCCGGAATATCCTCTGACTGCTCTTGAGGACGTAAAACGTACTACCAGGCCTTTTAAGGCAGACTTAAGCGGATGGGGCATTTATGCAGAAGATTTTGAAAACAGTCTGGTAACCGTTAAGAAAATCACTATGGACGAAAAGATATCTTTTTGGCAGTCTGTTATGGAATATGCGAAAAACCGTTGTATTAAAGTATATATATTTACCTGGAATCTGTTTACATACGGAACAGAAGAAAGCCCTTATGGCATTACCAGTAAGCAGGATAATCCGGTTACGAAAGATTATGTATATTGTGGAACAAAGGCTTTATTAAGAACCTATCCATTGTTAGCTGGTGTCGGCGTTACTGCCGGGGAGCACATGTTTGGGGACGATACGGATATTCCTTTTTTAGCAGAAACCTACGGCAAAGGGGTAAGGGATGTTTTAGAAGAACAGCCGGAAAGGGAATTCCGCTTTATCCACAGAATGCAGATGACACGTTATGACAGTATTATGGCGGAATTTAAGGAGTTCCCCTGTCCTTTTGAAATAAGCTTTAAGTATTCCCAGGCACACATGTATTCCAATACGAAACCAACCTTTATTGACGATTTCTTATTAGAAAAGAATCCGGACATAAAGATCTGGTTAACCGTCCGTAATGACGACTTTTATATGTACCGCTGGGGCAATCCTAAGTTTGCTTATGAGTATCTCAGTCAGATGCCGGCGGATACCATGACTGGTTACTATATGGGGGCCGATGGCTTTACCTGGGGGGCGGATTATATGGATAACCGGAATAAATCCCATCCGTTGTTTGTGGATAAAATGTGGTATATGTATTTTATTTGGGGACAATTATCCTATAATATAAATTTACCGGAGTCTTATTTTAAGAATGAGATAAAAGAACATTTTGATCTTAAAGATTACATTTCATTTTATGATACCTGGAAGCACGCCTCTGATATAATTCCGGAAGTGAACTGTACCCATTGGCACGATTTTGACTTCCAGTGGTATCCGGAAGGCTGTTGTATGTATGAGCCGGAAACCGATAAACTGGTATTTGCGGATATTAATGAATTCGTATCCTGTAAGAGTGTGCCGGGTGCAGATTATTATTCCGTATCAGATTATTGTAAGGCGGTAGTTAATAATGAAAGCCTTACAAAAATCAATCCTCTTTCCATGGCGGATTCAATCTGGAATCATTCTGATAAAGCGGTTGAAGGGTTAAAAAAGTTTGAAAATATTGTTGGAAATAAAGAAATAAAATATACCATGGATGATATTCTGGCCCTTTGCTATTTAGGATACTATTATTCCCTGAAAATCAAGGCGGCGGTTTCATTGTGTATGTACCGCCTTACAGGAGTAAAGCCATTACAGGCAGAGGCAGTTTCCTTTTTACGTGCGGCAGGAGATTATTGGAAAATGTATTCTTCCAAATCCAAAGAAATGTATAAACCGCAAGTACTTACCCGTCTATGCGGATATGTGGATATTCAAAGGTTTGATGAACTGACAGAGTTGGATGTATTGCTTGCTTTAGAGAATTAAGAATAATCATTTATACAGGGTATCCTATAGAAAAGAACTATTTCGGAGATTTAATTCCAATGGTTCTTTTCTTATATTTCCTTATGATTTCCCCAGTGCATCAGCAAGTACCTGCACGGACAGTTTATGTGTTGTTCTTTTGCAGCGAATCCGATCGTTATATTCTGCATAATTACGTCCATTAAAAAAATTCCGATAACAATACGGCACCACTATTGACTTGTTTTGATAACAGTACTATACTTGATTAAATAAGAATAATTTATCAGAGTTAACAGAGCACATTACTGTAAAAATTGAAATAAAAGGCGTGATAAATTGAGTATGATAAGCTCTGGTATATTCCTTCTGGATTTAGAAAACTCCTGTTGATGCGCGTGATGTCCTAAAAGGAGGATGACTGATGAAAAGCAGAAGACTTACACCCTTTGGTGCCGAAATTAGTATATCAATCTGATTATTTATGGTGAGCGGTCAGGCAAGAAATACATCCCGGCTATTATGTCACTACTCGGATTGGATTCCCATATGACGAATGGAAGAAACGGATTTAAATAGAGTTTAGAACAGGATATTTGTCTTTAAGAGAATAAAAATAAATACCGATTGTACATAGGGAACCGGTGAGGTATAAAACCTTAAGGGGAAGGGGTGGATGCTATGCTGGATTCTGTTTTCGCACAACAGTTTATTGAAAAAATCAGGAAATATACAGACTATAATATTAACATCATGGATGAAAAAGGAATCATTATAGCCAGTAGGACGAAAAGCAGGATTGGTACGTTTCATGAAATTGCTTACCGGATTATCCATGGAGAAGAGGATGAGATCATTGTTGATAAAAACAATCAGTTTGTAGGGGTGAAAGAAGGGATCAATGTAGCCTTCTTTTATAAAACCAAGAAAATGGGGGTAATCGGTATTACCGGCGAACCTGCTGAAATACGGCCGATTGCCTTAATTATCCGTATGTCTGTAGAAACTATGCTGGAATATGAAATTTACAAAGAAGAGCGGTTTCAAAGGAGGAATATAAAAGAACAATTTTTAAATCTCATTTTATATGGGGAAAATGTTACGGAAGAAGAATTAAAAGATTATGCAGACCGTTTAAATCTCCAGGAAGAATTAATCCGTATTCCTATTCTTATTAGTTTTATAGAGAAATCCAACTTGGCAGAAAGAATTATGGCAGGTATAAGGGAACGGCATCTTACTTCTTCGCAGGATATTATGAGTGTTACCAGAAATAATTGTATTATTATCTTTAAACATTTTGACGGAAAATTATTGGAACTGATGCAGACTTATAAGCTTTTTATCGGAGAAAGCATCAGCCAGATCCTGCAATATTTAAAGGCGAAGGGTATAGATTATAAATTATATATGGGTTCTTTTCAAAATAGTTTTGTAAATTACCGCATCAGTTATCTGCATTGCAAATGGATATTTGATAATATAAAAGAGGAAAAAAACAGTTACTATTTCTATGACTATTTAGATGAGTATTTCCATAAACTGATACCTTTAACGGAATTGAACGGCATCTTTGAGGTATTTGAAAAACAGCTTGATGAAAAATTTATTGACAACTATGTGGAAATAGTAAGTGTACTGGCTGCCACGGATTATAATTTAGCGGAAGGAAGCAAGCTTATTCATATTCATAAAAATACCATGAGTTACCGGCTGGATAAGGTGAGGAAAGTATTAGGGATGAACCCTTTGCTCCGGCACCAGGAAAGGACATTTTTTACAAATTTTTATGAATATTTAGTAAATGTAAAAAAATAAATTTTATTTGAATAGAATAAAAAATGGAAGTCAAAATGGCTTCCATTTTTTTGTGTGTTATTGGATATTTGTTACGTTGTAACAAAAAGAGGCAGAAAATTCGTTCGTGGCAGGGTATCGGAATATGAACAAATTATTTATAATTTAACTGTAAATTAACAATATTCAATAAAAGGTTCCAGGATGACAACAAAAAACAGGAGTAGAATATGATCCGCGAAGATGCAGGTATAATTATTAAAAATTCCATAACCGGGGTTTTACCGGATAAAGCAGTTTCTGCTGTACTTAGGAACAAAAAGTTTTCAAAAAATGTATATGTGATTGCAGTTGGCAAGGCAGCCTGGACTATGGCGGAAAAGACAAAAGAATTATTGGGAAACCAGATACAAAAAGGTCTGATTCTTACAAAGTACGGACATGCAAAAGGTAATATAGAAGGGTTTGAAATCCTGGAAGCAG
Source organism: Anaerocolumna sp. (assembly GCA_049692775.1). Taxonomy (GTDB): domain Bacteria; phylum Bacillota; class Clostridia; order Lachnospirales; family Lachnospiraceae; genus Anaerocolumna. The sequence goes on from JBAVPE010000024.1 coordinate 27,785, forward strand.
GCCATCCGATTCCGGATGAAAATTCCATATCAGGAACGCGAAAGGCTATTGATATGGTACGGAAACTGGGTGAAGAAGATGAAGTATTATTTTTATTATCCGGCGGGGGGTCTTCTTTATTTGAAAAACCGGTGCCGGGAATTATTTTAGAAGATATACAGGAAGTTACCTTGAAGCTTTTAAAATGCGGTGCGGATATTACGGAAATCAATGCAATAAGAAAGCGGTTATCCGATGTAAAAGGGGGGAAGTTCGCAGGGTATTGTGCACCGGCGAAGGTATGTTCCATCATTTTATCTGATGTAGTAAGCGGGAAAATAGATATGATTGCTTCCGGACCGGCTTATCAGGATACATCAACTTGCACAGAGGTATTTGCCATCCTGAAAAAATATGATCTGGTTTTAGAAAGCCATATATTAGAGGCATTGAAAAAGGAGACACCGAAAGAAATATGCAATGTGGAGACCTTTGTTACCGGAAGTGTCAGGGAGTTTTGCGGGGCAGCAGCGAAATATGCCGGAGAACTTGGCTATAAACCTTATATTATAACTACTACCTTAGATTGTGAGGCCCGGGAAGCCGGTAAATTTATGGCATCCATAGCCCGGAGGGTGAAAGAGGGAGGCAGTTGCGGGTTAAAACCGCCTTGCGCGATTATTGCCGGAGGAGAAACCGTAGTTACGGTAAAAGGTAACGGGCTTGGGGGAAGAAACCAGGAGATCGCATTAAGTGCAGCTATTGGCATTCAGAATATGGAGGGTGTTGTAATTTTTTCAATCAGCTCAGACGGAACGGATGGTCCAACCGATGCTGACGGAGGAATTGTAGACGGGAATACAGTGAATATATTGGAAAGTATCGGCATTGACTGCGAAAAATCTTTAATGAATAATGATTCCTACCATGCCTTAGAAAAAGCAGATGCCTTAGTTATTACGGGGACAACGGGAACAAATGTCAATGACATAACGGTTATCCTGTGTAAATAAGGAAAATATTTTTATGAAAAAAATAGAGACTTTCGGAGACTAAATGAAGTTTCTGAAGATACAATACTTTTTAAGCAGGAGTAATAGCAGAATAAATTTATTAGTGAACCGGAAGAAGGTGATAATATGATTATTCCAATACCTTATGGGAAAGGATTTCTACAGGCAGATATTCAGGAGGAAAGAGTTGCAGGAATTATACGGAGTAAGTTAGATACCTATGTACCGGATAGGACAGAACAGGAATTAATAAACCACGCCATGGATAATCCGATTGGAACGAAGAGTTTATACCAATTAGCCCAAGGATGCGAGAAAGTTGTCATAATTGCCAGTGATCATACCCGGCCTGTCCCAAGTAAACTGATTCTGCCCGGTATGCTGCAGGAAATCCGTAAAGGTAATCCACAAGCAGATATAACGATACTGATTGCAACGGGATGTCACCGGGAAACGAAAAAGGAAGAATTAGTAGAAAAATTCGGTATAGGCATAGTAGAACAAGAAAAAATAGTCATACATGATTGTGATGCAGGGGACTTATGTTATTTAGGCACTCTGCCGTCTGGAGGTAAATTATATATTAATAGAATTGCAGCAGAAGCCGACTTACTGGTTGCAGAAGGATTTATTGAGCCGCATTTTTTTGCCGGTTATTCAGGAGGCAGAAAGAGTGTGCTGCCTGGAATTGCTTCAAGAAAAACAATATATGCAAACCATTGTGCGGAATTCATAAATCATGAAAATGCCCGTTACGGTAGCCTAAAGGGAAATCCGATTCATGAAGATATGTTAGTTGCAGCTAAAAAGTTACAATATATAGTTAATGTGGTTATTAACTCCAGACATAAGGTAATCGGGGCATTTGCAGGAGACTGTGAAAAGGCTCACCTTACAGGAGTGAATTTTTTGGAAGGACTTTGCAAAACATCACCCATACCGGCAGATATAGTAGTTACTTCTAATAATGGTTACCCATTAGACCAAAATATTTATCAGACGGTAAAGGGTATGGCTACTGCGGAAAAGACATGTAAAAAAGATGGTGTTATTATTATGGCCGCAGAATGTAGGGACGGCTGCGGAGGAGATGCCTTTTACCGGACATTTTCAAGTGCCGAATCCGCAAAACAGGTATTAGAGGATATTTCTATCATACCAAGGGATAAAACCGTTACCGACCAATGGCAGTCACAGATATTTGCCAGGATTTTGTCGAAGCATCCTATTATATTTGTCAGTAGCTGTGAGGATAAAATAATAAATGAAATGCATATGATTCCGGCGAAATCTATATCAGAAGCCCTAAAAAAGGCTGATGAAATATTGGAGGGAAAAGAGAAAAAAGTAACCTTTATTCCAGAAGGTATTACCAGTATTATAGAATAAAAAAACATCCTGCTTACTTTTTAGGGCAGGATGTTTTTTTATCTCATCGAGGAAAGTTCGTCCTATGAGATAAAAACCCTCCGGGGATGTATTTTAATAAATTAAAATTTACATAATATATTTTAATGGAGATAATCATAATATTACCTTGCTTTTCTGCAATTAACATCTTAAAATAATAATAAGGAGGCTGATTCCATGTTGATTCAGGAGATAGTTAAAATTCAAAGAGATTTCTTTCATACCGGTGTACCAAAGTCTGTTCCTTATCGTATCCATGCACTAAAAATGTTAAGAAGAGCAATTTTAGCCAATGAATTAAGGATTACAGATGCACTTTATAAAGATTTGAACAAATCGGATTTTGAAAGTTATATGACTGAGATTGGTATGGTCTTAGATGAAATTAAGACTCTTATCAATCATACGCACAAATGGGCAGCTGTTAAATATGTTAAAACCCCCCTGGCCCAATTTGCAGGAAGAAGTTTTATTATCCCGGAACCTTACGGTGTTGTATTAATTATGTCACCCTGGAACTATCCTTTTCAGCTAAGCTTAGCCCCCCTTGTAGGAGCCATAGCCGCCGGAAATTGCGTGGTTTTAAAGCCCTCCGCTTATGCTCCTAATGTATCGCAGATAATGGCCGAACTTATTGAGCAATGTTTTCCTCCAAAATATATTACAGTAATTGAGGGGGGCAGAGCGGAAAATCAGGAATTATTAGAGCAGAAATTTGATTATATATTCTTTACCGGGGGTGTTTCAGTAGGAAAGCTTGTTATGGAGAAAGCGGCAAAGCACTTAACTCCGGTTAGTTTAGAACTTGGCGGTAAAAGTCCCTGCATTGTTGACAAAACTGCTGATTTAGATCTGGCAGCTAAAAGAATTGTATTTGGTAAGTTTTTAAATTCCGGACAGACCTGCGTTGCACCGGATTATTTGTATGTACATCAGGATGTGAAAGAGAAGCTGGTGACGTATTTAAAGAAATATATAAAGAAATTCCATGGAACGGAACCTTTGGATAATTCATACTATCCTAAAATTATAAATGAGAAACATTACAAACGGATTATGGGGCTGATTGAGGGAGAAGCCATATTGGCTGGAGGATATGGAAGGAATAACAACAATTGCAGAAATGATAGCAAAGGAAGTAATAACGAAGGTGTAAATCATTTTCAGATTGCCCCGACCTTAATCCACCACATCACAGCAGACTCTAAGATAATGCAGGAGGAAATATTTGGCCCGGTTCTTCCTATTATGACTTACAGACATATAAGCGAAGTGAACGATTATATAAATAAAAGACCGAAACCTTTAGCTTTATACCTTTTTACCACGGATAAAAGAATGGAAAAATACATTCTTAAAAACATTTCGTTTGGAGGCGGTTGCATTAATGATACCATTATTCATCTTGCGACACCTTATATGGGTTTTGGTGGTGTAGGTGAGAGCGGAATGGGAAGTTATCATGGCAGGTATAGTTTTGATACTTTCAGCCATAAGAAAAGTATAATAAAGAAAGCAAACTGGATTGATCTGCCCATGAGGTACCAGCCTTATACAAAGTGGAAAGATAAACTGATAAGACTATTTTTAAGATAATCAGGTATTGATTATATCAGAAAGGGAGGTACTATATGGAATTTAAACAAGACAGTAACCGGATCTATTTAGAAAACGAAGAAGGTAATATGATTGCGGAGGTAACCTTTCCTTTGGTTAGGGAGAAGGTAGTGAACATCAACCATACCTTTGTGGATGATTCATTAAGAGGGCAGGGAATTGCAGGAAAGTTGATGGAGGAAGTCGTAAAAAGGCTGAAAGCAGAGAATAAAAAGGCTTATTTAACCTGTTCTTATGCAGTGTCCTGGTTTGAAAAAAATAAACAATACAGTGATCTTATATCAGGAAATCAATGATTATCACTGTTACAGCCCGTGAAACAGGAGTAGTTATGAATATACAGATATTTGGTAAATCGAAATGTTTTGATACAAAGAAAGCGGAACGTTATTTTAAAGAACGGCGAATTAAATATCAGCTCATTGATTTGGGGAAATTCGGGATGAGCTTGGGGGAATATAAAAGCGTTAAAGCTGCTGTAGGCGGTATGAAGCATTTAATGGATGAAAAATCCAAGGAATACGAAGATAATTTTATAAAATACCTCTCTGATGATGCGGATAAGGAAGAGAAGCTTTTGGAGCATCCAAGGATGTTCCAAACCCCTATTGTAAGAAACGGAAAGCTGGCTACGGTGGGATATCAGCCGGATATCTGGAAAGACTGGGTCTAATACATGAATATTAATCTGGAATATTATAAGATATTTTATTATGTCGCCAAGTTTCGAAGCTTTACGGGAGCTGCAGAAGAATTATGTATTTCACAGCCTGCGGTTAGTCAGGGTATTAAATTATTAGAAACTAATTTAGGCAGCAATCTTTTTATCCGTACCCAAAAAGGAGTTAAACTTACACCTGAAGGAGAAGTTTTATACTCCTACATAGAACGTGGTTATGAAACGATTCTTTTAGGTGAAACAAAATTTAAAAAAATGATTGATTTAGAAAATGGTGAAATCCGCATTGGTGCCAGTGATATGACACTTCAATTCTATCTGCTTTCATTTTTGGAAGCGTTTCACATGAAATATCCGGGAATTAAAGTCACGGTAACCAATGCGCCGACACCAGAAACCTTAGAATATCTATATGATGGTAAAATTGATTTTGGGGTTGTAAGTGCACCGTTTCAGGCTAAGGCGGAAATCAGTACAAGGGAAGTAAAAGAAATACAGGATATATTTGTAGCCGGCAGCAGATTTGACTCATTAAAAAATAAGACGCTGGAATATTCGGATTTGGAAAAGCTTCCGATTATCTGCCTTGAATACAATACCAGTACGAGAAGGTATGTAGATGGAATATTAAAAAACAACGGAGTCACATTAAATGCTGAGTTTGAATTGGCCACCAGCGATATGATTGTGCAATTTACTTTAAGGAATTTAGGTGTTGGTTCTGTTGTTCGGAATTTTGCGGAGAAATTTATTGCGTCCGGAGAATTGTTTGAATTTAAGTTCCGTAAACAGATCCCTACCAGGAATTTCTGTATTATTACCAGTGATAAAAATCCGATATCAACTGCAGCAAGGGAATTGCTGGATATGATGTAAAGCAGAAATAAATCTTTTGACAGACAATAAGGGTGGGAGTTAAACTATAATGAGTAATTGGTTTACTATTGATAAAAATTGGGATCATATGGGAGGACATGCTTTCTTTGAGGACATATCTATACATAAGGAAGATGCCGGTTGGCTAAGGAACGGGCTGCCCCTGCCGGAACATATTTGCCTTTTAGAGGAGGAGAAAGGTTATTTACCCCTTGCAATAGAAGCAATCTGTTGATAAAATAAATAGCTTGGATAATGTAAGAAAGATATTCCCAGCACATAATGATTTGTCGGTTACTCCTGATTTTATTCAGAAAGTTAAAGAGGGATTTGAAGAAATAGAGAGTCAGAATCGATTAAAGCAGGGCAGCAGCATCATGTCTGGAAGGTTGAAAGAAAATTTAAATATTGAAAGGATGCCACCTATGGATTCTTTCAACCTGTTTTTTTGTGGCAATACCACAAGCAAGCTTGCGGTATGCAATGGGTATAAAGATGAAACGTATTGCAAAATTTCAGAAAGTAAGTATAGGACAATTTATGAAAGACTGGATGGACACCTTTTCAGGAGCTGGTGAGAAATCTGTTAATGAAATCTATGAAGGGATAAAACTTCCCAAACGTGCTACGACAGGATCTGCGGGCTATGATTTCTATAGTCCCTTAACCTTCTCCTTAGCACCAAATGAAACGATTAAAATTCCTACGGGAATTCGGGTAGAAATAGATGATAGCTGGGTATTAAAGTGCTATCCCAGAAGTGGTCTGGGATTTAAGTTCCGTCTTCAGATGAATAATACGGTCGGAATTATTGACAGTGATTATTTTTATTCAGACAATGAAGGACACATATTTGCGAAAGTAACCAATGATACCAATGAGGGCAGAACCGTTGATATCCAGGCGGGAACTGGTTTTATGCAGGGAATCTTTGTAGAATATGGAATAACTGTTGATGATGAAGTAGAAGAAAAAAGAAACGGCGGTTTCGGAAGTACGTCCTAATAAGTGAATTCATATAAGTTTATATCAGCTGTACATTTACTGCAAAGCAAGGTCTTCACTTTTTTTGCTATGCTTTTAGTGTAATCATATGTCACTGAAGTGACAGCGCGCCGCGTCAGCGCTAGAGTCGGGCAAGTCAGACGCTAGCTTATTTTATGGGATTTGAGTGTCATCCACCAGCCTGGTTTGTATGTGTGATGACGGAGGAAATCATGTTGTATGACGATATTTACCTGGTGTGATACCAACCATATTAGTAAATACCCTGTTAAAATGATATTCATTCGGGAAACCGGTAAGGGCAGCGATTTCATATAGTTTCATATTACTGTTGTTAAGTAATTCTTTTGATTTATTTAACCTGAAAACTTTTAAATATTCAAATATAGTCATGCCAATCTGCGATTTGAAAATGCGGTTTAAATAGTCAAAATTCATATGTAAATGGTTTTCTAAATCCTTTCCGGTTAATTTAGTCTGATAGTTTCTTTGTAAATAGGTTAGGATAGCTTCCACCCGTATATCCATTTTCGATACTGTTTCCGGATTTGAACCTTCAGAATAAACCAGGTTAGAATAGCATCTGGAGAGACAGACCAAAATATCCAGTATGTTTTTGGTACAGATCAGTTTATAATATTCATCCCTGGAAGCCAGAGCCTTAATGACTTCATCCATTTCCCTGCGGATATGCTGGAGGGAAACTGTATCAATATGTATGGTTTTGGGTATTAATGGTTTGCAGGAATCGTAGAGTTCATAATCCAGGGGATTTGATTTGAAATAATTACGTTTATTTTGCTGAAAATAATTCATTAACTCACTGCCGGTTTCAAGGCGTATATATTCAAAGGTATCTAAAGGCATATGAATGAAATAATAATCGACATACGAACACTTATAACCAACGTGAAAATGTCCGGGTTCCAGTAAAAGCATATCCCCGGTTTGCAATTCGTATTTTATATCATCTTCTCTCATATATAAGGTACCATCATTAATTATAAACAGTATATATTCATTTGGGGTTCTGGGAAAATGCATCCAGTCTTCGGGATAAATTTTACGCTGCATGAAGGAAGATTTCGGGAAGTTTTCCGTTGTCAGATAAAATGGCATAAAGGCTCTCCTTTTCTGATACCAGTCATTCTATATATCATAGCATATTGAAAAAAAAATTCAATGGCAGCCCATAGATAAGAATTTGTCGCTAATACGCATTTATTAATAAAGCCAGGCTGTTAAAATATTAGAAATAGGAGGATAAGTGATGCATATATATAATGAAGAAAACAGATTGATTATTGCAGAAGGTAAAACCCAGGTATGGATCGAACCCTGGGGAGGGAATTCTCTACGCGTTCGTATGAGTGCAGAGGCGAAAATGGATGGTAATGACTGGGCATTAGCAGAAAAACTGCCGGAATGTAAAGCAGAGATTGTATTTGAAGAGATTGATGTTACGGATCCCTGGTACCAGGCAGAGGAATATGCGAAGTATCATCAGAAAGGAATCCGCGCATCTCTTACGAATGGAAAGATCACTGCCAAAGTAAGTCATGAGGGATGGATAAGCTTTTATAACCAAAAAGGGGAGTTATTAACAGAGGAATACTGGAGAAACCGTAACCGGATTAATCGTTACTGTGTACCCCTCCGTATCGATGCCAGAGAGTTAAAACCCATACAGGGAAGTTCTGATTACACGTTGACAGCCCGTTTTGAGGCTTTTGACGATGAGAAAATATTTGGTATGGGGCAATACCAGGAGAAGAATCTGAACAAAAAAGGTGCGGCTTTAGAATTGGCACACCGTAACAGTCAGGCAAGTGTCCCTTTTATGGTATCAAATAGAGGCTATGGATTTCTATGGAATAATCCGGCTATCGGAACGGCGGTTTTTGGTGCCAATAAAACCGAATGGCATGCAGACAGTACAAAGAAACTTGATTACTTTATTACGGCAGGAGATACACCGGCTGAGATAGAAAACCAATACAGCCAGGCGACCGGACGCAGCCCTATGATGCCGGAATATGGCATTGGTTATTGGCAATGTAAGCTTCGTTACCGTAATCAGGAGGAGATACTGGCCGTAGCCAGGGAACACAAAAAGAGAGGGCTTCCCATGGATGCCATAGTAGTAGACTTCTTCCATTGGACGAGACAGGGTGATTTTAAGTTTGAACCCCGTGACTGGCCGGATCCGGAGGCCATGGTCAGGGAATTAAAAGAGCTTGGTATAGAGACAGTTGTGTCCGTATGGCCAACCATTGATGAACAGAGTGAAAATTATGGTAAGATGGCTGATATGGGATATCTTGTTAATGCAGACCGGGGAAATCATAATCATATGAACTGGATGGGAAATACCGTATTTTATGATGCGACCCATCCGGGAGCCCAGAAATTTGTCTGGGAACGCTGCAGGGAAAATTATTATAAGAAAGGGATCCGCAGCTTTTGGCTGGATGAGGCGGAACCGGAATATGGACCCTATGACTTTGATAATTACCGTTATTATGCAGGACCGGCACTTCAATGTACGAATACCTATCCGGTTGGTTATGCGAAAGGTTTTTATGAAGGGTTAAAGGCAGAGGGGGAGACGGATATCTTAAGTTTAGTCCGGTGTGCATGGGCAGGCAGCCAGAAATATGGAGTACTGACCTGGTCCGGTGATATCTATTCCTCCTTCCGTTCCATGAGGGAGCAGCTGCAGGCTGGCCTTAACATGGGAATGGCAGGAATACCCTGGTGGACTTCTGATATTGGCGGATTTCTTGGCGGAAACATTAAGGATAAGAAATTTAAAGAACTTCTACTCAGGTGGTTTGCCTGGGGAGCCTTCTGCCCGGTATTTCGTATGCATGGAGAGCGTTCACCCTGGTATGAGAGAGAAGAAGAATTTATTGATGGAGTCAGACAGTTAACCTCCGGGCAGGATAATGAAGTATGGAGCTTTGGTGAGGATAATTATGAAATCCTGAAGAAGTTTTTATTTATCCGTGAGGCCCTGCGTCCCTATATCAGGAAATGTATGAATGAAACCAGTGAGACCGGGGCACCGGTTATGAGACCTATGTTCTTTGACTTCCCGGATGATAAGAACTGTTGGGAGAAAGAGGATCAGTACATGTTCGGACCTGACTTGATCGTTGCACCGGTTATGGAGGAAGGAATGACGGAACGTCGTGTTTACCTCCCGGAAGGGCTAAAATGGACAGATGCCAATACCAGGAAAGTATATGAGGGCGGTCAGGACATAGTAGTTCCGGCACCGCTTGATATTATTCCGGTTATGATTCGTGAGAATATGACTTTTGATATTTATAAGTAGGCGCTTAGCATCATGTTTAAATATGTTCAGTTTATTTATTTGGAAACTTATGAAAAAATAGATGAATAAAGTGATAAAAGTCCACAGTAACGCTGGAGTGGGGCTGTTGCAGGATAGCAAATTAACTTTTTTGAAAGGATAGAGTATATACCCTATCCTATTATCGAAGTTTATCAAGTCTATTCTGCGGCAGCCCCATTTTTATTATGAGTGCTTGTGGCAGATAATACTTTACAGATTATCTGGTATCTTTTTTTCTATTTTATATTGTGAATTAATGATTAACCACATTTGTTCGTAAAATACCATAATGTTCCAAATATCAACACCGTCAAGTTTATATTCTGAGATTAAATTTGTTAAGGAATCTATGGTTCTTGCATCGATAAATCTTACGATATGCTGAATCGGTGTGTCGTAACTATATAGATTATATAGAAAATATGGTGTTTGGGAAGGTTCATCAAACTGTATCACTGCTTCATAATCACTAGCTAAACTTAATGCAGAATTTATGGTAAGTGCATTCGCTTTCGTTCTGCCTGCAATGTAGGGGAGCTCCCAATCATAACCAATGACAGGCAATCCCATGCTGATCAGGTCTGGGGATATGTTAGTAACAATTTTATTTATAAATTGCCCTATGGCATCTATGGATATAACCGGTGAGGGAAATTTGCCATTGGTGCCCCAAATTAAATTAAGAAATGATATATTATTTACAGACTGGCTGAGTAAGGAATAATCAACGGTATCATTTGGTGAATTACTATCGTCAAAATTTGTATTTGAATTTATTGTAACAAAAAATAAATATCCTTCGTTCCTTAAACTGGTTAAAATCTTTGCAGTAAAGCTTTCATAAATCTCTTTGTTCGGTTGGGTCATATAATTATATAAAATATTTATTCCATAATACCCTTTTTCTTTCAGGATATGGAGAATATCATGAATAAACCGCTCCTGATATTCTTCGGTTGTTAGTATATCAAATGCAATCTGTATGTTAGGTTCACCACTGATTGTCAATGAAGTCAGCATCATAAGCGGAATTGTACCATAGTCCTTTGCCAACAGGATTATCTCAGAATCATCTGAATAACTGATTATTTCGCCTTTCTCAGCAGCTCTGTAGTTATAAATGGAAATATATGTCAGGTAAGGCAATGTCTCCCTGAGGGTTTTCGTATTAATATACGGATAAGCAAAACCATTCGTGGCAATCACCTTATCGGTATTATAACTGATTATAATAGTTTCTCCTGGATAAATAAACTCCCTGTCTGCAATATATGGATTGTTCTGAAGTAATTGCATCAGAGTAACACCATAAGCATCTGCGATTCCCACTAACGAATCTCCCTCTAAAACCGTATGCATCTGTTCCGGGTAAACGATTACAATTGTTTGCCCGGGAACTAAATCATAAGGATTTATCAGTCCATTATTCTGAATCATTTTGGTAACAGATACCCCATAACGTTTAGCAATTGAATCAATAGTATCGGTTGGTTGTACTATATGTATATACACATTTATTCCCCAAATTAATTACTTAATAATAGTATATTAACAAATAGACCAATATATATATCAATGAATATAGATAATTGCAAAATACCATTATTGTATGGTATTTTTAGAAAATTGTATAGTTTCGCATTTCATATCAGTGTCTTATTGCCGATAGCCGGCCGATTATATAATAAAATGATTTGCCTGGCAAAAATTATTGAAATTATTTCTATAAAGAAAATTTATATATGGAAGACTGAAATTTATTGGAATAAGATTATTTTTATGTTATTCTTGATACAGTAAGAGAATAATGCATCCATAACAGAAATCATTAGGAAGGATAATGTATAATATTTTATTTATTATGCAAGGAAGAACATGAATATATTAGTAAGTGCATGCCTGTTAGGCGTTGACTGCAGATACTGTGGTACCGGTTTATTTAACGGGGCAGTTTATAAATTAAGAAATAACCATAATTTAATACCGGTATGTCCGGAGCAGTTAGGAGGAATGACTACTCCTAGAAATCCGGTGGAATTGGTTGATGGACTGGCAGTAGACAAAGATCATAACAATTTTACCGAACAGTTTGAAAAAGGGGCAGAAGAGACCTTAAAAATAGCGAAGTTATTGGATTGTACAACGGCAATTTTAAAAAGCAACAGTCCCTCCTGCGGTTACGGTAAAATTCATGATGGAACATTTGAGGGCGGTCTGATAGACGGAAATGGAATAACAGCCGCAAAGCTGGAGGAAAATGATATTAAGATTATGACTGAAAATGATGTGTAAATTTTGTCAGTAAACGTCAATTACAAGGAAATGCCATACCCTTCTGATGATATAATGATGGAACAGGTTCAAAATATGATTGGATTTATCAGAAAACACGCCCTGAATACCAGTGAAAATATACATTCGGCAGACTGGCTGTTTTTGATAACCCAGTCTATCTACTGGCTTAGAACTACTGATATAACCGGAAAAACCCTTTCTGCAAAATGGTTTTTAGATAATTGCAATTACAATTGGCTGGAGTATTTGGGTTTTTAGTGTACTCGATTAAAGGAGATATAATCATGAAGCTTATATTATGTCTGTTAGCTGTTGTTTTATTCTGTACGGGTTGCAGTGTCTTAAAGGAATCACCCGATTCTGATTCCGGTAATAAGTCTACAGCTGATACTTTAGATGGCAGCAGTATTTCAGCAGATTCAAAAGATAGTACGGACAAAGAAATTATTCTAAATAGTATCGTCATCTCAAAAGATGATACGGGACTGATGGTTGCAGCATATGATAAAAACAATAGTTTCCGTCAATTTGATCCGGTTGCAGTTCATTATACGGATACTTCTTCTTTGGAAGTTACAATGGGTGCAATTATAAAGATAAGTTTTGACGGAAGAATAGCAGAATCCTATCCCAGCCAAATCTGGGCTGATAAAATCGAAGTAGTAGAAACGGTTCAGGATAATTGGCCGGCGACTAAGCTGATCCCTGAGGATTATTCCAGTGAAGAAGCCGTGAAAGATAATTGCTATGTCATTACAAATGATAAGATTGAATCAGAAGATCTGATGGACAGTTTTATGGAGAACACGAAAAACGGCATGGCAGGATACTTACGAAGGGTAATTTATACGATAGAAGGCGATCCTATTATAAACGACATTATTTATAATGGAAATAAATACTTTGTTTTTGAAGATATGACGAGGGATGCATTTGCCGGTAATGGTGAGAAACTGTATAAAAAAGAGTATAGTTATATCAATACCTTCGAAAAAAATAATGCTAAATTAATTTATCTGGCTGACAGAAATGATATAACCAGCGAAGAATATGAAAAAAGCATGACTAGTGGTAATTCGGACGATTTACTTGATATTTATCCGGTCTCTTATTAAATTTTTTGGTTGGAATCAGGATAATAGTAAAAATACGAAAAGAATCTTTAAAAAGAAAACCACAAAATCAGTTAGATAAAACAATATAAGTATATATTATGGACTATATAAACAATATTGATTTTACTTATACTTATCCATAGACTATAATAAGAAAGTAATAAGGCATTGTAGCAAGTTTTGTTACAATGCCGTTTTTTTGAAAATTTAGGAATATTGCAGCAGGTTAGAGAAAATACTTTGTATGTGATATTTTGCAGACTGTAAGAAATAGGAGGAATTTTGGTATGGTAAAAGCAATTGTTGGCGCTAACTGGGGCGATGAAGGAAAAGGTAAAATTACGGACATGTTAGGACAGGAATCTGACATAATCGTAAGATTTCAAGGCGGAAGTAATGCGGGTCATACAATTATTAATAAATATGGTAAATTTGCATTACATTTACTGCCTTCCGGTGTATTTTATGATCACACGACAAGCATTATCGGCAACGGTGTAGCACTTAATATTCCTTATTTATTTAAAGAAATTAAATCCATCGTGGACAGGGGCGTTCCAATGCCTAAGGTTTTAGTATCTGACCGTGCACAGATCATGATGCCATACCATATTCTTTTTGATCAATATGAAGAAGAGAGACTTGGCGGTAAATCCTTTGGATCAACCAAATCAGGTATTGCACCGTTTTATTCCGATAAATACGCCAAAATCGGCTTCCAGGTTTCCGAACTTTTTGATGCGGATGCATTGAGGGAAAAAGTTGACCGTGTTTGTGGAATGAAAAATATTATTTTGGAGCACATGTATCACAAACCGCTTATAAATCCGGAGGAATTATATAACTTATTATTAGATTACAAGAATATGGTTGAGCCTTATGTATGTGATGTGGCTGCCTATTTACACCAGGCAATTAAGGAAGGCAGGAATATCTTGTTAGAAGGGCAATTGGGTGCTCTTAAGGATCCGGATTTTGGTATCTATCCAATGGTTACCTCATCATCAACCTTAGCTGCTTACGGTGCAATCGGTGCAGGTATTCCGGCTTATGAGATTAAAGATATCATTGCGGTAGCAAAGGCATATTCCAGTGCGGTTGGTGCAGGTGAATTCGTCAGTGAAATCTTTGGCGATGAGGCAGATGAATTAAGAAAACGCGGCGGTGACGGCGGTGAATATGGTGCAACTACCGGAAGGCCAAGACGTATGGGCTGGTTTGATGCAGTAGCTACCAGATACGGCTGCAGGATGCAGGGTGCAACGGAAGTTGCTTTAACCGTTCTTGATGTATTAGGGTATTTAGACGAACTGCCGGTATGTGTCGGTTATGAAACAGACGGTGTTGTATCAAAAGATTTCCCGACTACAGTAAAATTAGCAAAGGCAAAACCGGTCTATGAAGTTTTACCGGGTTGGAAACAAGAAATCCGTGGTATAACAAAGTATGAAGACCTCCCTGAAAACTGCAGGAGATATATCGAATTCATCGAAAAAGAAATTGAAGTTCCGATTACCCTGGTATCCAATGGTCCGGGAAGGGACGAAATTATTAAACGTTAATTCAAACTAGTACCAGTATTGATAAATATATTGTATGTAGAACTGCTCCAGGTAACAAAAACAGGACCGGCAGAATAGATCCATTAAACTATTCTGCCGGTCCTGTTTTTGGCTTTTACATTTTATTATCAACCCAATGCATAAGCCTATAATAATAATTAAGTAGAAAAAATTAACTCGGAATACACGATTGAAATATGCTGTAAGCTTTTCTGAAACATATTCCCTAAGGCATATCATTGAAAATATAGTACAATTGTAACCTTAAAGTAATATTATGTATATATGAATATATGTCAAATTTCAGCAAGGAAATGAGAACCGAAAAGTATAGCAGGCTATCGGATTTATTTATAGTGGCTTGCTTTGAGAATTGTGCATTATATACAAAATTAACGACATATATTGGGAAGAAACAGACAATTGTATACTTTGATAAATTGTGCTATCATTAATATATAGAAACGAGAACGAAGTTCTATAATAAAGAACAAGAGGGCTGGAGTTAATGAAAGAAAATCAAGAAGTAAAAAATAAGAGTCTTCAAAAAGCAATTGAAGTCTTGAATTGCTTTGTTAAGAAGCCTATATTAGGAGTTACTGAAATCAGTGAAACTTTGGGCTTATATAAAAGCAATGTCCATAACATATTGAATACGTATAAATATATGGGATATGTGGAGCAGGATGAAGAAACAGGAAAATACTGTTTAAGTGTAGGGATTTTTGACTTAAGCAGGGCATTGGGGGATACATTTGCTATTACAAAAATTGCCCAGCCCTACATGCAGGAGCTTGCAAACATAACGAATGATAATGTATATCTGGCAGTTCTTCACGATAGACAAGTACTTTACCTGGAAGCTACATATCCGGCTAATGCGATTCATCTGATGCGTTCCCTGTTTGGTAAAAGGGCTGATATGTATTGCACCGGACTTGGTAAAGCTATGTTGGCCAATATGCCGGAAGAGTTTATTAATAAGTATTTAGAACAGGATTTAGTACAATATACGGAACAGACCATTACAGATAAAAAGAAATTAAGAGATGAACTCCAGATTACAAAAATGAGGGGTTACGCGGTTGATAACATGGAACACGAGTTTGGTGTGAAATGTGTAGCTTTACCTATTTTTGATGCCCGGGGTAAAGTGGTTGCGGCATTGAGTGTAAGTGGGGCATCGATAGAGTTTACGGATAATCGTATTATCGAAACAGCAGAACTTGAAAAGCAATATGTTCAAAAGATTGAAAGAAGAATTTAAGAAAAAACTTAGGTGAGAAAATCTAAGTTTTTCTTAAAGGTATATTTAAGAACGACGTTCCATAATGCAGAACATAAGAATAGTGAAGTATAAAACAGAGCATTCTCGGAAATTAATATCTTAAAAATGAACAGTCTAGTATGAAAATGGAGATATAATTTTATCGGCAGCACCTAAAATATCAGTAAAATCAGACTTCAGGAGTTTCTGAGAGCACTCTGGCATAGAAAGGAGAAAAAATTGAATGGAAAATAATTTTCCGGGAGGAGTCTGGCCGGTCATGCTTACTCCTTACAATGAAAAAAAAGAAATTGACTACAAAGCCTTGGAATTATTAGTTCGGTGGTACATTAAAGAAGGTGTTTCAGGACTTTTTGCAGTATGTCAATCAAGTGAGATGTTTTATCTTAGTATGGAAGAAAGAATCAAGGTTAGTAAATGTGTCGTAGAGGCAGCAGGAGGAAGGGTTCCTGTAATTGCATCCGGCCATATTTCAGATACATTTGAGGATCAGGTATCAGAAATCAATGAAGTTGCAAAAACAGGGGTAGATGCAGTTATTTTAATTACAAATCGTTTTGCAAAAGAGGAAGAAAGTGATATAGTCTGGCTGGAAAATTGTAAGAGGCTGTTAAGGAGAATAGAATCGGACATACCGTTAGGTTTTTATGAATGTCCTTACCCATATAAGAGACTGTTGTCAGTAGAAAATATAAAGTGGTGTGCAAAATCCGGAAGATTTTTCTTCTTGAAAGACACTTGTTGTGACGAAGAAGATATACATAAAAAGCTGGAGGCAATTAAAGGAAGCAATCTTAAGCTGTACAATGCAAATACTTCTACATTATTACAATCTTTAAAGGATGGGGCAATTGGATACAGCGGAGTAATGGCCAACTTCCATCCGTCACTCTATATATGGCTTTGTGAAAACTATGAAAAAGCAGAAGCCAGAGATTTGTCTGATATATTGACAATCGCTTCATTAATTGAACGTCAATATTATCCGGTAAATGCAAAGTATTATTTGAAAACCTTTGAAAACCTGCCAATAACAACCACATGCAGGGTGAAAGAAGATACGGGGCTTACAGAAACCTTCAAAAAAGAAGTTGAAATGTTAGATAGGATTTCCCGGAAACTAATGAAAAAATATTTAGGATAGAGGATGGCAGTACCGCATCTGAAGCAGATGTGGCCTGTTATGGAAGTTAGTGAGATTAATAGAAGGAAGTGTTAATTATGGCTGGAGTAGTAAAGGTAAAGAAGAAAAGATTAAGTGAAGAGAAAATATTATCGGTTGTATTCCTTGCACCGGCAATTATTTTGATATTATGTATGACGGTGCTGCCTATTCTCTATGCGTTTAATACCAGTTTACATGCAACAGAGTATGCACAAGTAAAGGAATTTGTCGGTTTTAAGTATTACAAAGAGATTTTAGGCTCGGTGAAGGGTTGGAATGCAATTTTCAATTCTGTTACTTATGTCATTATGTCATTGATTCTTGTAATTCCATTGGGAACAATCAGTGCCGTACTGCTGAACCGAAAGTTAAAAGGGCGGGCAGCCATCAGAACGCTGATTATTATTCCCTGGGTATTATCCCAGACAGTTACGGCCTTACTTTGGAAATGGCTTTTAAACAGTAACTACGGGCCGGTAAGTTATATCTATTATTCTATTACGGGACAAAAAATCGATTTCTTTAATACACCGTTTGCAGCAAAGTTTATGGTTGTTTTAGCAAATGTGTGGAATTCATTCCCAATTGTTCTGATTTTGATATTGGCAGCATTACAATCCATATCTGCTGATGTATATGAAGCGGCGCAGGTAGATGGAGCGGGCAGGTTCCAGACCTTTTTCAGAATAACGCTGCCATTATTAAAACCTACAATTTTAACAGCAATGGTACTTCAAAGTATGGAATATTTTAATATGGTTACTTTAATATATACATTGACATCAGGAGGACCATTTGATGCTACCCAGACATTGAGTGTATTGGCATTTAAAGAAGGATTTGATTACTGGCATCTAGGGTATGGTTCGGCAAGCAGTATTATAATCCTTATATTAAATATGTTGTTTAGTGTTATATACATGAAAATATTGCGGAAAAAAGACTAATTTGAGAAAGGAGGGAACAGATTATGGCAGGTAATAAAACACTGGCAGGAAAGGGTAAAGGCAGAGGAACCACATTATTAATCTATATTATTCTGCTGGCATTTATTATAGTTATGATAATCCCTATTTTTTGGGGACTTATGACTTCATTTAAAGGAACCGGGGAAATCAGCAGATTTCCGCCTACTATTTTACCGGATACCGTGGTTACAACTAATTATTATAAAGTGCTCTTTTTGTCAAATTTCACCACGTATTTTAAGAACAGCTGTATTGTAACATTTTTAGGCGTAATTATTTCTACCATTATTGCAGGACATGCGGCATATGCAATTGCCCGTTTCCACATTAAATTCAGGGAACAGTTAATGTATGCAATACTTATGACCAGTATGGTACCGGCAGTAGCATTATTAATCCCGCTTTACATTATTTCGGTAAAAGCCGGAATTTATAATACGAGATTCATGATCATCCTAGTATATACGGCGTGGAGAACGCCGATGCTGACCTGGATATTAAAAGGTTTTTTTGATTCGGTACCGCAGGCGATAGAGGAAGCAGCAATGATTGATGGGTGTTCCAGGCTTAGGACTTTCTATACGATTGTACTTCCCATGTCCCAGCCAGGTATTGTATCAAGTGCGTTGCTTACGGCAGTTTATGTATGGAATGATTTTTTGGTGTCATTTACTTTTGTGACAAAAGAGGGATTAAAAACCGTATCGGTTGGTCTTTATTCTTATATTACCCAGTATGGTGTCCAGTGGGGGGAATTACTATCAGCGGTTATGATAACCATTATCCCGATTATTATTTTGTTTATATGTCTGCAGAGAAAATTTGTGGACGGAATGGCTGCCGGGGCGGTAAAAGGATAAGGTCGTGGGTGCTGCCTGGTAACAGCAAAATATGTAACTGGAGTTGTTTGCGAAATAAAGCATAAGCTTTATAAAATAAAAAGGAGAAGGAAAAATGAAAAAATTATTAAGTGTATTACTCACATTAGTACTAATTATTAGTCTTACAGCTTGTGGAAAATTAAATGATACGGCTGAGGGCGGCAAACCGGAAGGAGACAAAAGTACAGAGACCGCAAATGGTGCAGAAACGGTAAAAGGCACTGATCTCTGACCCTTTGGATTTTTTTAAACCCTGAATCAGACGAGGATCCCCGTAATGTTGTTTTAAAAGACATAGTGGAAGAGTACAATGCAACCAATACAATGGGAAATAAGGTTACTGTTGAAAGCATACATTACAGTAAATTTGAATCCCAGGCTATACAGGCAGCTGCGGCAGGCACAGGTCCGGATATTATAAATGTCTATACGGATATGCTGAAACAGCACATTGAGGGCGGAACGGTCCAGCCAATGACTGAGTACGCGGAAGAATTTATTCCTACTATTGATGGATATACATATTCAGCAGATAGTTTAAAAATTAATAATGAAATCTACACACTTCCCTGGGAAAGCAGAACCTTTGTATATTGGTACAGGGATGATATTTTCCCGGAGGCACTGGTATCGCTTTCTGATTTAGCTGCCAGGGCAGGTGCACAATCTACAGCATTACTTCAGGGATTTTCCATTGGCCTGTCGGATGGATCAAACGGAGCGAGCTTCATGGAATCATTTGTTCCTTTTATTCGTTCTGCCGGCGGGACAATTTTTGATGATTCCGGTAAAGCAGTATTTAATGAAGAAGCAGGTGTACAGGTTCTTGAATATATGAAAAGCCTGGCAGATTCAGGTGCCATGGATAATTCCGTGTTAACATTGGGGGTAGATGAAATAGTTGACGCATTTAAGGCAGGCACAATTCTTTCCTGTAATGCAGGAACCCAGAGAGCAGCAGCAATCAGAGGATCTGAACTGAATGATCATATAAAATCTGCGCCTATGTTAGGTTTTAAGGATAATGAACCAAGTCCGGCAGTAGTGGCAGGACAAAGTCTGGGAATAGGAAAATACTGCAAAAATCCGGATGCAGCATTTGATTTTATTAAAACATTTTACACGGAAAAAAATCAGGTTAAATGGTTAAAAGCAAATGTACTTCCGGCAGTTAAATCAGCATATGATGATGAAGATATTAAAGCTTTGAGTAATTATGATGAATTAGTGACCTGGAATGAATATGCCAGCAAGGGGCAGGTTGAATTCTATCCGGCAGATTACTCGGAATTATCCGTCAAATTAGCACAGGTAGCGCAATATGTTATATTCCAGGACTATGATGCCAAGAAAGAGTTAGATAAAGTTGCAGATTGGTATAATAAAAAGAACGGATTTTAATTAAAAATGGGCGGTTGTAAAAGCTTAAGTGTGTCTGACATACTTCTGGAATATAAGTAATATAATTTTATCTATTTTACAACCGCCCCTAATAAAATATAAGAAAGCAGGGTTATGTAATATGAATAAGAAGTTTAAAGATAGTTATGATGTCATTGTGGTAGGAGGAGGACCGGCAGGAATCATGGCGGGATTAGCCTCTTTAAAAGTAGGTGCCCGTACTTTGATTATTGAACGCAATGGTTTTTTAGGCGGTGCCGCTACCAATTCCGTGTTAGGACCGATTTCTCCGTTTCATTTTGGGGATGAGCAGGTTATTAATGGGATTCCCCAGGATTTTATGGAGGAACTGATTAAAGTCCATGGAAGTACAGGGCATTTAAAAGCACTTGATCCTTACGGAAGCGGAGCATATCTCGGCTTTTATGACAGGGAAAAATATAAATATGTGGCGGAAGAAATGCTGGTAAAACCAGGAGCAGATATTTTTTACCATGCATTTATTAGTGATATTGAAAAAAGCGGGAATAAAGTAACAGGAGTAACTGCAATTACAAAATCAGGAGCCAGAAAATTTGGTGCTAAAATTGTAATTGATGCCAGTGGAGATGGAGACGCGGCTGTTATTGCAGGTGCTGATTTTGTATATGGAAGTCTGGAAACAGGCAAAGCCCAGCCGGGTTCTTCCATGTTTGAGATGGTCAATGTCGATACGGATAAAGTATATGACTACATTTATGACAATCCGGATGATTTTGAGTGGAAATCAGATTTAGTACCTGTAAGGGAATATAGTGATCGTTTAAAACAGCATTATTTTGTGGCACAGGGGTTTAAGAAGTTAGTAAAAAAGGCCGTTGATGCAGGAAATCTTTGCTTTGGAAGGGACAGCGTAATTGTATTAAACGGTATTCATTACGGAAGCGTACATTTTAATGCTACCCGTGTAACCGGGTATAATTCTGCTGACCCGGTTGAAAAATCCATCAGTGAAATTGATGGAAGAAGACAAATTGAATCTGTATCAGAATTTATGATTAAGTATGTCCCGGGATTTGAAAACGCTTATGTCAGCGTTACAAGCAACGAGGTAGGTGTACGTGAAACAAGACATATCAAAGGACTTTATACTTTAACAGCAGCAGATGTGAGCGAAGGCAGGAAGTTTGGTGATGTTGTATCCAGAGGGTATTTTCCAATAGATATTCATAATCCGGATGGAGCGGCTGGTTATACAGAAGGTAATAATGGCGGAAGCTGGATGGACTTAAAAGATACCTATGACATTCCTATCAGGTGCTTGATTCCGGAAAAATTGGACGGAATGGTCTTGAGCGGCCGATGTATCTCAGGAACCAGTGAAGCCCATGGTTCATACCGTACACAGGGTGGAATCATGGGAATTGGACAGGCGTCCGGGGTAATAGCCGCTTTATGCGCACAAAAAGGTATAGAGCCCAGGGAACTGGATGTAAAAGAGGTACAAAATAAATTAGTGGAATTTGGGGCATCCGTATGGCGAGATGAAGAAAAGAAAGCTCACGAAGAAGCCCATGCTAAAAAATGTGTAAAAGAATACATGGAAAAACAGAAAAAAACCATAACCAGGAAAGAAATTTTGAATCAGTTTTTTCAATAATAAAACTTACAAATAAAGTATTTGTTTATTTTTTCTGTTCTTGCTGATGCTTACATTCGGACATAAGGAGGCAATGGCATATACTGATAATTCAACTAACATAAGTTTGGATAATTATACAGAGTCAGAACTACAATAGCCTATAAACTGGATGGACATATCAAAAAGGTACTTACTAAATAAAGGTGTATAAAGGAAGTAAGCAGTCAGGATCCTGTCTGAAAATCGTGCCAGCCGGCATGATTTTTGGTCATTAGAGGTTTGTAAGAGATACCGTGTTCGAGGGAAAGGCAGCAAAATTTATTTGATAAAGAATTGGATTTTGAATTAGTTTCCTTTATAATAGGATATCATACATAACTGGTACAACATATTTAAATTAACTGGATCATTAAACTAGTCTGAGTTTCCATATGCAATCTTCAAAAAGCCTCGATGTAGCCCCGCTACATCTACGTTTTTTGTAAATCACCTATGAAAACTAATCCTGCGTTTTCTGACCAGTTATTTAGAATACATTGTACTAGGACAGATGCTATCTAAGAGAACAGCCTGATTAGAATATGAAATAAGAGGAAAGGTTTCTCAAATCCTATCATGTTTAGAGTACCCGTTTAATGGTAGTGAATTTGGAATAAAATCACTATGGATATTAAAACAATTGAAGATTTATCACTAAATGCCTGGCCATCCCATCAAATGGAGCTGTATGACGGTTGGATCCTCCGCTTTTCCCATTTTTACACGCATAGGACCAACAGCGTAGAGCAATTTGGTACATCCTCCCTTCCATGGTGTGAAAAAATACCATATTGTGAAGCCGTATATAAGCGTTGGCATACACCGGCAATTTTTAAAATTAGTCCCCTTGTGTCAAAGGATTTCGATTATATGCTGGAAAATCGTAATTATGAAATTCAGCATACCACTAATGTTATGGTTTTAGAATTAGAAGAGGCTGTATTAGATACACCAATTGATGCAGTTAGCGTCAGCCAGTCAATTCAGGGAGAATGGATTGACAGCCTGCTTGCGTTGAATGGCACTACAAACGCCATACACAAAGCAATTGTACCAACGATGTACAATGCCATTGCCAAGGATACCATATGTGTATCTATTCAAAGGCAAGGGGTTATTATAGGAACCGGTCTGGGTATTCTTGACCGGGATTATGTTGGTGTTTATGCCATTCATGTACGGGAAGATTACCGAAAGAAAGGACTGGCGCGTTCCCTGTGTACTTGTATCTTGAAGGAGGGAATTAAGAAAGGTGTTAAAAAGGCTTATTTGCAGGTAGTAGCGGGAAATGATCCGGCACTTAAGCTTTATCAGTCATTGGGTTTTCAGAATCTTTATACTTATTGGTTCCGTGTAAGTAGCGGAATAGATGCATTATGAATTATAAAAAACAGACATCAGGCAGGGTGTTCCTAACTGTCGTTCACATTTCCCCCATGACGCCTTTGCCATGGGGGAAACATTAAAAAGGGGAAGATAAGCAGTTGGGGTTTTACTAAAGAGGGCTAAGTATTCGAAGTATATTATAATTATTTTCTCCATTTTAATAACAAGGAAGAGTTAATAATAACAGCGACAGATCCTACATTATGAACCAATGCACCTACAATAGGATTGAGTATGCCGGAGATTGCAAGAATGATAGCAATAAAATTCAAAACCATAGAGGCCGTTAGATTTATGGTAATGGTTTGCATCGTTTTTCGTGAAAGCTTAAGAAGGTGGATAATTTCCTTAATATCATCACTTACCAGTGCAATATCAGCTGCTTCAATTGCAATATCACTGCCGATGTTTCCCATCGCTATACCAACATGGGCGGCTTTTAAGGCTGGGGCATCGTTAATACCGTCTCCTACCATACAGATATATTCCCCGTTTTTCTGATAATCTTCAATCCCTGCCAATTTATCTTCCGGCAAACAATCTGATTTCACATTACTGATACCTGAAAGCTGTGCAATATGAGCAGCAGCCTGGTCTGCATCACCTGTTAGTAAAACGGTTTTTAATCCGATTCGATGAATCGCCCCGATGGTTTGTTTCGCATCCGGGCGGAGGGTATCGGATAAAGCAATCCAGCCGATGACTGATTGATTGAAAGCAATATATATGACGGTACATCCTTCTGACTTAACCTGTTTGGCAGCCTGATAAATCTCATCTGGCAGAGGTATCTTGTATTCTGAGAAGAGGGTCTGATTACCGGCAAGGACAGTTTCACCATTAATTTCAGCAATAACTCCGCGTCCCGCAAGTAACTCAAAAGTATCCGGATCTTTAGGCAGCTGATTATATTTTTGTTGGTAGTAAGTAACAATAGATTTGCCTAAAGGGTGTTCGGAGCGTAATTCAGAGGTAGCGGCTAAAGAAAGTAACAATACTTCATCAATGTCAGCATTAAAACTTTCTATTTTAACAACCGAGGGCTTACCATAGGTGAGTGTACCGGTTTTGTCAAATGCCATACAGTTCACTTTAGAAAGTCTTTCCAAGGCATCCCCTTCCCGTATTAGTATTCCATATTTTGCTGCATTCCCAATTCCTGCCATAATTGCAGTTGGTGTAGCAAGAACCAGGGCACATGGACAGAATACAACCAGAATGGTAACAGATCGTATGATTTCACCAGTTATTAACCAGGTTCCGGCAGCAGCGGCTAAGGCAATAATAACAATCCAGGTAGCCCAACGGTCTGCAATTCCTACAATTTTAGTTTTTTTGGCGTCTGCTGATTCTACAAGACGAATCATCCGTTGTATTGAGCTATCCTGACCAAGCTTCTCAGCAATCATATCAAAGGAACCGAACTGGTTAAAAGTACCGCTGAAAACTTCATCTCCCTCTTGCTTATCTACCGGAAGGGATTCACCTGTCATGATGGATTGGTTAATTGAGGTTTGTCCCTTTATAATTTGTCCATCCACGGCAACGGTTTCTCCGGCAAGAACCCGTAAGATATCTCCGGGTTTTACTTGTTCAGCAGGAAGTATAGCTGTTTCACCGTTATGTATGACTCTGGCAGCAGCAGGTGTAAGTTTCATCAGTTTCCCAATACCGGACTTTGCCCGGGCTACGGTCCTTTCTTCCAGATAGGCGCCGATAGTCATGATAAATGCTACTTCACCGGCAGCAAAAACTTCACCAATAATAACGGAAGCAATTAAGGCAATGGATACTAAAACATCCGCCTTAATATCAAATTCCGTTACTAAGGCGGCAATTGCTCCCTTTATAATAGGGATTCCACATAACAAAATGGCTATCCAGGCTGCATCAATAGGAAGATTGCCAAGGTGAAAGAAACTAATTACTAAAACGAACAGCGATATGGCCATGGATAATAAGGTACGGTTTTTTTCCTCTTTCAGATATTGTATCATATATTCTCATGCTCCTTCTTATACATATAGGGGTATGGGTACATTATACCCATGGGGGTATATCTTGTCAATATAAAAAAACAACTGCATATGGTACACAGTTGTTTTTAACGATCATTTATGACATTCTTGAAAAATGCTCAACAGCTTTCGCAAAATCTGCAATTGTTTTATCGGCATCTCCATGTTCTATTCCTTCTCGGACACAATGATTTAAATGCCCTTCAAATATTACCTGGCCTACCTTTTGTAAAGCATTCTTAGCTGCATTAATCTGTATCAATACGTCTTCACAGGGGATATCTTCATCAACCATTTTATCTATGGCTTTAATTTGTCCCATTATCTTGTTAAGCCGTCTGTGTAAATTGTCAGAATCCATG
Source organism: Anaerocolumna sp. (assembly GCA_049692775.1). GTDB lineage: Bacteria > Bacillota > Clostridia > Lachnospirales > Lachnospiraceae > Anaerocolumna. The sequence continues at coordinate 53,826 of JBAVPE010000024.1, forward strand.
CATTGGCGCATGATAACACCTCCCTTGATACCCATATGGGTATAATATAGTATATCATTATGATTCTGACACGTCAACAGGCTTGAAAATCGGATAGAATAAGGCTTTATCTTATTCAAAGATAAAATATAAAACGGAAAGGAGTATAGAAAAATGGAAGTCGATAAAGTAAAAGAAAAGTCAATGGAACATTAATTCCAGCTGCATATCTAGTTCTTATAATGTTGTGTACAATAAATTTTTATATTGACAAATCCGGGTTACAAGTGTAAACTGACTCTTGAGTTTACACTTGTAATCTATATAGGAGGTGGATATATGAATAAGCTGGCCCAGAGGATTTCTGATTCTGAACTTGAAGTGATGCGAGTTTTTTGGAGTTTAAATCAATCAATGACATTAGCTGAAATAAGGAAAATTCTTGTAGTAAATTGTGAATGGGATGATTCTACGATTAAGACACTGCTGCGCCGATTGCACAATAAAGGGGTGCTAAAGCAGGAAAAGAAAGATGTCTATTATTATACCCCATTGGTTTCGAAAGACGAATACGAGGAATATACAACACAAAAATTAATTAATAAGTTATATCAAGGTAGTGCTAAAAATCTAATACTATCGTTAGTTTCAAGTAATAAGCTGTCACAGGAGGATATTATAGAATTACATAATATGTTTAAGGTAGGTGAGAAGTTGGAAGAGTGAAGAAATACGTCTTCACACTAATTATTGAGATGCCGCATAGCGGCATTATGTCTGAAAGAGTGAAAGAAAATATAGAGAATGAAAGGTTGCCACGATGTGATTCTTACACATTTTTGTGTTGTGGCAATATCGCAGACAGGTCTGCGATATGTAATGGGTGTAAATAATGAATGATGTTATACGAATTGTAGTATCTCTTTCAATATCCGGTTCTTTCATGGCACTTTTATTATTGACCGGTAAGCCGATTTTTACGAAACATGTATCAAAAGCATGTTCCTATTATATTTGGATTTTGGTGCTATTAAGACTTGTAATTCCGTTTTCATTGGAACAAAGCATTACGAATCAAATGTTTAACAGTATTTCGAGCAATCTTTATGTAAAGAATATAATAACGGCAAACAATACAGTTGTACGGGATAACTCTGAGCAATTGCCGTATTCTGAGAATGCAGATGAAATTGGAACGGTTAATAAACCACAGCAAAGTATAATAGAAAACAATCCTATGAATACACCGGTAAAGCATCATGAAAAGAAGTCTGTTCAGGTTATAATTGTATTTATCTGGCTTGCCGGTTCCTGTATAACACTGTTACTCTGTGTTATCCCATATATTCATCTTAAGTTAAGAATACATGATACAAATATGGATCCGGATCAGGAGGATATTGCTGTATTACATAATTTAAGCAGCCGTAAGAAGATAGGACTTAAATATAATAGCTATATCAGAACACCAATACTTAGTGGTATTATGTTACCATGTATTGTGTTACCGGGAGGTGATTATGTAAAGAGTGGCAGGAAACAAGATCTGGAGAATATATTATACCATGAATTAATGCATTATAATCGAAAAGACCTGATCTATAAATGGTTTACGGTAGTTATAACAGCATTACATTGGTTTAATCCGTTGATGATACCAATTCGACATCAGATATCCCGTTCCTGTGAACTTTCCTGTGTTGAAGCAGTAATTAGAAATATGAGTACGAAACAAAAGCAATGTTATGGGGAAACGCTGCTGTCTATGGCGGCAGGAAAAAGACTTTCTGCAGGTACCCTTGCAACGACCTTATGTGAGGAAAGGAAGGAATTGGAAGAAAGGCTGATTGGTATTATGAAGCATAAAAAACAGACATCAGGCATGTTGTTACTTTCTGCAGCTATTGTGGTATTGCTAACAGGCTGCGGAACAATACTCGGATCAGCAGCGAAAGGGGAGGTTTCAAATACTTCAGCACAAAGTAGGAGCTCCGGTAATGACATGGAAAATATCAAAAATGCGGATGAAATGAAAGCGGATGGGGAAGTTATCCAAAGTCAATCCGTTTCGGAACCTGACATTATACCCAGTACAGAATCAGATAGGGATGATATAGAGATTGAAAAAGTAGAAGCCGTTATAAGTGATAATTGTAATAGCGTATTTGAAGGTAATATCGGCATACAAAATGTATGCATTACTATTTATAGAGATGGAAAGTCATTAACAGCTTCCTATATTACACAAAAGGATGGGGAGGGTGAAATTAATTTGCAGGGAACCATTCACACAAATACTGCTTCTTTTGTTTTAGCCAGTGAAGATGGGGAAGTATCTTTTATGGGTACAATAAAACCTGATACCAAGAAAGGTGAATTATTAGAAGGAACCTATACGTCTTCAATGAATGAAGAGGATACTAAATTTACACTAACGCTTTCACATTCGATTGGTAACACATATGAAACGCGCTATCCATTAACCAGTTCAAATACAAAGGATGTCGAAGCATTCGCAAGTAAGATAAAATCATATGTAGCAGAAAATAATAAGACAGGACTGGCAGAGCTTGTTGCCTATCCAATTAAGGTAACTATAAATGGTTCAAAAGTTTCAATAAGTAATAAAGAAGAATTCGAACAGAATTATGATGATATTATGAATGCCGGATTTGAGGGAAAAATTACAAAATGTTATACAAAATACTTGTTCAGTAATTATATGGGCATTATGCTTGGAGATGGTGAAATCTGGTTTGAAAATTTGAATGATAATGGATTGCGGATCTATGCTATTAATAATGAATGATTGGCTTAACTTTGGTTTGGCACAGCACAAATTCAACAAGCAGACAACCCACTACACCATTGCAGTGGGTTGTCATTAAAAAGGAGAGGTTAAGTGTTAACGGTCAATATAAATACATATTTATTTTAACAAATCCAATAACAAATTCATCAATTCCGTATCTTTCTCAGGTGACATAAAGCAGAACCTGATAAATTTCTGGTCTAAAAACGGAAAAGAGGAGCAGTCACGTATCATTAATCCCTTTCTGATAGCAGTATCAAACACATCAGCAGAAGTAATACCTTCTTTTAATATCTTTACTAATACAAAGTTAGCAATGGGAGGATAAACCTTTACATTAGGGCAGGAAGAAAGTAGTGTAAAAATTTTGTCCCGTTCCTGTTTTATTAACGTTTTGGTCTGGTTAATATAATCTTCATCGGTAAACATAATTTCCCCTGCTATGGCCGCCAGGGTATTGATTGTCCATGGATTTTTCCTCTGATTTAATAGTTTTAACAAATCCGTATTACCGCAGATGGCATATCCTAAACGTAAACCCGGTGCTGCAAAAAACTTGGAGATACCTCTTAATATGATTATATTATTATAATAACCGGTAAGGGGAATGGCAGTAAGGTCTTTCATATTCTCAGCGAATTCCACATAAGTTTCATCCACCATGCATAAGATATTACGCTGTTTGCAGATATCCAGTATTTTTCTCATGTCGGTTAAAGGAATAGCAGAAGAGGTAGGATTATTGGGATTGCAGATAACCAGTAAATTAAATTCAGCAGTTAATTCCTTTTTAAGCTCCTCAGCATTTAACTTGAAATCATCAGTTTCTTCCAGACGGTAATACTGGCAGCTGCCTCCTCCTAAGGATATTTCCCGTTCATATTCAGAATAGGTCGGTCCGATAATCAAAGCCTTTTTAGGATGGGTAATCTGGATGAAAAGAGATATTAATTCGGTGGAACCATTTCCCACCGCAATATGTTCAAGATCCGCATGGACATAAGCTGCAATGCATTTTCTAAGGGAAGCATATTCCCTGTCCGGATACCCGGTAATGGCATCAATTTTACCGGCTAATTCAGCTTTTAACCTAGGCGAGATTCCCAAAGGATTTACATTGGCGGAAAAGCTGGTAATGCCCTCTTTTTTAATCCCATAGATGGCTTCAATTTTTTCTAAATCACTTCCGTGAAAATGTTCTTTCGGTGTCAGCATGTCAGTGTTCCTTTCTATTCATTAACTTATTATTTTTTCTATTTATTCTTACTAGTACTACCTTGCATAAACAATGCTTAATAGCAGATGCTGAATTAAGTGTTATTTACGCAAGGCAGTACTAGATATACGGAATCTTAATTTGAA
>JBAVPE010000025.1:0-2431 GCA_049692775.1 Anaerocolumna sp.
TTTTGGATGAGATTAGTCGTCTTAGACGCTCAAAATGACTAACATGTAAAAAGAATTGTAAAACAATAGGCTTTTACGTATTAGACAGTTTTTCATGGGTGATAAATGATGCAGGTTAAAGAGCCGGGGTTAAAAACTTCCCGACTCGGATTACCTCAGCCAGCAATGCGGGCTGAGAGGACTTTATTATCGGGGTCTCATTTTGGGCATTGGGGTCGTAACCGGGGGCGTACTTACTGGAAAAGCCCATTTATGAAGAAGAGTTAAAGGGTCATAAACAACTCCTTTAATACCTTGATTAGTTAATTAAGAATTTTAACTATTATTCTAAAACACCACCAAACTAAGATTTTTTCTTCGTTTGGTAGTGTATACGATTTGGAAATATTTTTTAATGTATTATTATGTTTTTTTTCGAAGCATATTCATTGATTCTTTTTATCAAATTTTCTCTATATACAGCTTCAGCCGCATGGATTTCACGTTCTCCATCCTCGTCCTCATATTCAGGAAATATGATAAAGTTAGTCTGATCCATTTTTTTAATTATATATTCGTTACCCTCAAACTCACCATTTCTAACATGATATGAAGATATAAAATTCATGATTTCCTCATACAATTCTTGTGTATTAATTTCTGATTGCAAAAATCCTTCCATTACGTTCATATATTTTACCTCCTAGTCTATTTAACTGGATATGTGCTTAGCATTCCACCATCTTCTGAAATAACAATTTTAATTAACGTTTCCCCTTTTGTACCAACATCTTTTCCAGCATCAATTACAATTTGATAGCTTTGTTGTCCCATTTTTGTTAAGCCATTATCAGCTATTGATTGAACTGTTCCATTACTCATAGCGTCCTTTAATATTATTTCAGCTGCTTCTTTTGTATCTCCTAAAAATTTTGCACCATTACCACCACTGGAAGATAAATGTTTGGGTTTAACATAAGATGAATTAATATCAAAATTATTTAGAGCTTTCTGCCCTTGTTTAACAATATCATCAGCAATTTTTGATGCACCTTTAACAGCATCACCCGTCCCCTCAGGTGGAGTACTGAGGTATCCGACGAACGGTGAAAATCTTTATTCAATAAAAAAATTATAGCACGTCTTTGTGCTGCTTTTAAATAGAAAAATTACTGTTCTTCTTCTCGATTCGATTCCCGATATTCCGTCTTATTTTTCATCATTCCGTACACAATGTTTACCAAACGGCGCATAATGCAGACCAATGCCTGAGACTTTGTCTTTCCTTCACCGATTTTTCGCATGTAATAGTCATAAAATACCGGATGATTGGGCATTCCGTTCTTTGGTCTGGACACCATGGTTACCGCCAGGAAATAAAACAGTCCATGTAACTGGCGGTTTCCTTGTCTGGAGCTTTGCTCCTTGCCTTTTCCTGCAGAACTGAATTTTACAGGTGCCACTCCCGCAAATCTTGCCAGTTTGTCTGCACTGGGGAATCTTCGAATATCTCCGATTTCTGCAATCAGCTTACTGGCTACGGAAGTTCCAATTCCCGGCATACTGGTCAGTTTATAATCAAAACTAAGCAGGATTTTTTCGATTTCTTGATCAAGCCCCGATAATTCTTCTTTCTGATGTACCAAGTCCCGTACTAGACTTTTTGTGATAAAATCTCTGGATTCCTGATATTCCCGAAAGGTATTTCCATCATTCTGAACACAGTCCAGAATCAACTCTGCTTTATCTTTCTTGGCAATACGGGATATTTCCTTAAATTCGATTGTTAGGTCTTCTGCTGTCTTTCCCTGCAAATGAACAGGAGATGGATAGCTTTTCCAGAAATACATGGCGCATTTTCCATCTATTTCGCTAAAGAACTTACTGTAACTGGGATATGCCATGGATATCTGCTCATGGAGTCCGTTCTTAAAACGGATTCCGTCTTTCACCAGTAAATCTCTCCGATTTACTAATTGAGCTAACGTCCATTCGTTATCTTTTGGTTTTGCGTTCGGCAAAGTATGCAGCTGGTTAATCAAAACCGTTGCCACACAATACGCATCATGCTCATCATTTTTACGGAGCATAGGTGCACTTTTTCTCTGGTCATATGCCAGCGCTGGATTAATGTCTTTTACTATGTAACCATTTTCAATCAGCCAGACAGCTAAACTTCTGCCGTGACCGTAAGCATTTTCCAATCCATAAATGGGTTCAAGTCCAAGATGACGGGATTTCCTGTTCACCTTTTCTGCCAGCTTTCTAAATTCACTGGGCTTGTTTTCTATTTCGACTACCTCTAACTTTTCATTCCAGCAGTTAACCATCACTGCGGTATGACTTTCCTTATGCAGGTCAATCCCCACATAAAGCAGATTTTCTCTTTTCTGCAATTCTCTCCCTCCAGATCTTGTTTCCAACCAATCAGTTCCCGTACCGGCAACCTCAG
>JBAVPE010000026.1:0-12171 GCA_049692775.1 Anaerocolumna sp.
CTCAAATCCTATGAAATAAAGAAATCTGCCCGCCATAATATAGTTTTATTCTAACCTAAACAAGGAAGCTTTCTCAGTTACGATTTCTTTCATTCTATCGTTTGCAGGCCCGAGAAGAGTTCTCAAGGATGTCAGGGGAGTTACACCCTCAGCAGTAAAGGTTTTACCTGCTACTTCAATATAAGATTTATTCAACTCTGTCCCAACATTAATCTTCTTCATACCTTCCCTGACACATTTCCTTATATCTTCATCAGAAACGCCTGTACCGCCATGAAGGACAAGACCTGTATTTCCAAGTTTGGCTTTTAATTCTTCAAGAAGTTCATAGTTGATTTTTGCTTTCGATTTATATTGTCCATGTGTTGTTCCGATAGAAACTGCCAAAGCATCTACTCCGGTTTCCGATGCAAAATGTAATGCATCTCCCGGTCTTGTGTACATAGCTGCATCCTTATCAACTACAATACCATCCTCAGCTCCGCCAATGGATCCGACTTCACCTTCCACAGATACGCCATGTGCATGGGCGTATCCTACTACTTCTTTGGTATTTGCAATGTTCTCTTCAATTGGAAGGGCAGAACCATCATACATTACGGATGAATATCCGCAATCAATTGCATTCTTAAGAGCTTCGATATCTTTGCAGTGATCCATATGTAATGCAACATTAACCGATGATTTAACAGCCAAAGCTTTAACAGCAGCAATCAGCGGCGCAAATCCAATATACTCTGCTGTTCCTAAGGAGGTCTGAAGAATAATTGGAACCTTCAGTTCCTCCGCAGCCTTAATCATCGCCGGTACCATTTCTAAACAGTGTACGTTGAACGCACCAACAGCGCCTTTCCCTTCATTTTCTTTAAACATATCAATTAAATTCTTATACATTTTTATACCCATTGCATAACACATCTGCTCACAGATGTGTTACTGCCACAATAAAAAAAGGTGAAAGACTCAATATGTGGCATTCCTTTCTTTTGTTATATTTTCTTTCACACCAGCTCCCATTGCATAAATCATCTGTGGGCAAATGATTTACTGCCACCAATCAGTGTATGAATTATGCTTTTCAATAATTTACACTAATGTACCTTTACTTTCTAATATGCTATTTCTACATTTTTCCGCGAAGCATATCCTTAGACATCTGCATCATTCCCTGCACTTTGTCCAGGTAATAACGAATCTCTTCATCATTTTTTACTTTTGCTGCCTGCTGCCGTTTTTTATTGTACAGTGACATCAAGTCCGTATAAGACTTGCCCATTTGCTTTTTCATGTCAAGACTCTGTTCATAATACTCAATTGCTTTATCTAACTCTTCGGCCTGAAAATAAAGGGCACCGATTTCATTCAAAAGAGTAACACGGGAATCCTCTCTGGTTCCTTCCAGTTCCTGTACTTTTGCTTCAGCCTGACTAATTAATTCTTCCTTGTTTACAACTGGAGCTTTTTCCACTTTTTCAGCTGTTTTTTCTTTCTTCTTACCAAACCAAGACATGAATTGTACCTCCCTTTATTTCCTACGTACTCCCGGAAACTCTTATAGCCTGTTTTTATTGATATTTTAGATGCCGGCAATAAAATTTCATCTTCATTTTTATACCGCAAATTAGAACAGTCCGCCGATGCTCTTGAAAATCATGAAGAAGAAACCGGTTACTACTGTATCAACGTCTGTACATGTAATGTTCTGGAATCCGATCTGTGACAACATTGGAGAAAGGAATGCCGGAAGCATGATGATAAAGATACCATGGGCAATACATCCAATCACTACACCACGACGTCCGCCGACTTTGTTTGCAAAGATACCGGCTGTACCGCCAGCGAAGAAGTTACTCATAACACCGGGAATAACTAATGGTACTCCAAGTGCCGGGATACCTGTGATCAACATACCAATAAGAGAACCAACTGTTGTAAAAATGAATCCCATAATTACTGAGTTTGGAGCATATGGGAATAATACAGGGCAATCAAGAGCCGGTTTTGCATTAGGGACCAGTTTCTGGGAAATCCCCTGGAATGCCGGAACGATTTCTGCCAACAGCAAACGTACACCCGCTAACAGAACATACAAACCCACTACAAACTGCATAGCCTGTAAAAACGCGTAGACCATAAAATTTGTGTCACCACAGTATGCCGCGCTTGCTTTTGGACCGGCGATTGCTGCTACGATTAAATAGAAAGGTACCATTACAACCATAACAGAAAGGTAGGTATCCTGAAGGAATTCAATGCTTTTTGGAAGTTTCAGTTCTTCGCAGGATTTAGAATCATCACCAACAAGCTTTGCAATTAATGCTGTAAACATATAACCAAAAGTACAGAAGTGACCAAGTGCGATGTCATCATTTCCTGTGATTTTACGGACAACCGGCTGTGCAAATGCCGGCATTAAAGTAGCGAATACACCGCCAACTAAACTTGAAACAATAATAAGAGGAATTCCGCTTAAACCGCAGAACCAGGCAAATACAACACAAAGTGTTGATTCCCATAACAGAGCCTGTCCTGTAAGGAAGATATATTTAAATGGTGTAACACGTGCTAAAATGATATTAACAAGAAAGATACCTGCTAAGGAAACAGCAATCTCGCTCCCAAGACCAAGCTCTCCCATTGCCTGACCATTGATTGCTTCAATAGAAGCAACAACGCTTTCAAGACCATTCAGTCCAAAGCCCTGATTAAATATATCTCCAAAATAGGCTAGCGCACTCTGCATTACGGATGATCCGGCAGCTAATACCAAGAATCCGAGGATCGTTTTCATAGTACCCGACACAATAGTTCCAACCGGCTTTTTCTGTAATGTCAGCCCCAAAAAAGCAATCAGACCGATAATGATTGCAGCCTGAGTTAAAATATTATCAATAATAAACTTCAATACTATCATAGTTTTCCATCTCCTTTTCAAAGCGGATATTCTTAGGTCCGCTACGCCACTTACTCATAACCTTATACCTGATACGCAGGTATTTCAGTCGGAATATGAACTCCGGCTAAAACAAATAATTCCCTATCCCACCGCTTACGGTTCCCTAAGAAACAGGGGACTTACTTGTAAAATTAAAGTACACCCATTTCTTTTAATACCGGTGTGAGCTTTTCCCTGATTTCATTCTTATCAACAAGACGCTCCAGGAAAATCGCCGGGCAATTAAGAGTAATCCGCCCAAACTGCTTCTCAAAGTTTTTCCCTGAGATAATCAGATCAGCCTTCTGCCCGGTTACGCTGGAAATATCAATGTGATCCATTTTGGCTTCAACCCCTAACTCTTTTAGAATCGCTTCTGTAGTCATCTGACATGCAAAGCTGCTTCCCAGTCCATTGCCGCATACTGCTAAAATTTTCAACATGATAATAACCTTCTCCTTCCCATATCTTTTACTGTGGTTTCTCCATCACTTCCAGTTACCTGTACTACCTTCTTTACCATTCTTACCCCAAGTGCCATCACCATCAGTGATCATATTCTTTTGATAATCAGCTGATTGTCTCCTTTAACAAGAACAACATTGCTTTGCAGCGTTCACAAGAATCCTGCCGGTCCGGCATGAGTTCCATCTTTTTTCATTCCATATACGAAATCTTTCCTTTTACACCTCCTTCTTGTTATTCCTGCAAATTGGATTCTGCTGTTATCAATAAATCATATATTTGCTTTGAATCGACAGCCTGCACTAACTCATTGATTTTATCCTCATCCATAAATATTGTTGATAACACCCTCATGGTATCAACATGAGAATTTGAATCGCTTGCTGCCAGTGCAATCAACACACGGACCGGATAACTGTCATCTGCAAACTTAACTGGTCTTCTCAATAATGTAATGGAAAGCTGTTTTTCTATTACGCCATCTGTTGGTCTTCCATGAATTAATGCGAAGTCTTCTGCCAATACATAATAGGGACCATATTCTTTCGTACTTTCAATAATCGCTTTTTCATAATTATCTGTAACGAAACCACCCTCAACCAAAGGCTCAAGACTTAAATGAATAGCTTCTTTCCAATCATTGATTTCCTCTACAATACGTATATTTTTCAGCTTCAGCATATCAGCTATCATTTGGCTCCCCCTTTCTCGTTTTGCTGAGTTCATTGTAACAAGTTGGTATTACAAAAAGAAGTCCAACTATTTGCAACTTGATTTTGCAAGATTATGTGTCTTTTTACCTAAAAATAAAGAAGCTATCTTGTGACAGCCCCTTATTTCCTAATACCTTTTTATTTTTTTATTCGGTCTCTTCCTCTTTTCTTTTATGGTCCAGAATTTTCTGAAAGTATTTCAGGATCTCATAAGAATTATTCTTTTCTAAAAGAGCATCCAGGGTCTCATCCTCTTCAAAAATTGTCATGATATCATGAAGTATTTTCAAATGACTTTCCTGATCCTTAGCAGCTAGCACAATTACAACATTAGCCTTATCCTTTTCCGAAAATTCAACCGGATTACGGAAAACATGCATGGAACAATCCAGTTTATTAACCCCCATCTCTGGTTTTGAATGGGCAAGGATTACTCTTGGTGCGATAAACATATAGGGACCATAATACCGAAGCTGGGATATTATGCTATCAATATATACCGATTGAATGCTATTTAAGTCCATCAAATATTCTCCTGCCATCCATAACGCCTGGGGCCACTTATACTTATCATTATGTATCTCAATCTTATGTGCATCCATAACGCTAAGCAATCCCTTTTTGTGGTTATTTGAATCAATATAGTATCCGCTTTTACCATCGTAAAGATATTCTTCAATCAGTTTCTGTACTTTGCCATAATTTTCTTCTGCAATGTAAGGCTTTACGATAGAGAAGATTTCATTTAGATTAACATAACCTGTGTTATTATTTAATTTCAAATGGCGGACTAATAATTCTTTATCTCTTCCTGTTAAAATAGGATGGACCTGTATTACCGGCACCACACTCTTAAGCTTAACCGTACTAACGATCAATTCACAAGCTGCTTGTGCATTTAATACCTTCGTCGCAGATTCTATTCCTACCACTTCAACTTCCGGAAACATTTTAGTAATTTCCCGCTTTAACATGTTTCCGGTGGAAATACCATTTGCGCAGACAATCAGTACTCTGATCTTTTCGCTCTTATTATTGGAAATTGGCAGATACGCGCCAAAATGCAATGCCAAATAAGCTACTTCGCTATCCGGAATCGGAAGGCCTATCTGCTTTTCTAAATATCTGCTGACAATCCTGGTTATTTCAAATAAATCCGGATATTCCCTGATAATATCCTCATTAAGAGAATCTAAATTCTGAGTTCCATATCGATACCGGTACATAGAGGAATTAATATGAACAAATAACTGTCTTTCTAATTCTTCTCTCCGGTCAAAGCTTACACAAGCAACTTTTTCAAATTCAGAAACTAAAGCTTTTGTAATTTCATATACCATTTCGTTGGCGGTGTTCTCAAAAATATCTTCCGAAGAAGTTGCAAGCCTTCCTCCTAATAAATGAAGGCATAAATATATTTTCTCCTTTTCACTAAAATGCGGAAAATATTTTTCTACCAGTTTATATTCCTTACAGCTTTCCATTTCCTGCTTTTTCAAGTCTGCAAAGTTTAGGTTCTCATTTCCTCGTTCCATCATTGGCAGCAAAACTGCCAATGATCTTCTGTTTTCCGGAACATATTCTATGCCAAGCTCCTTTTCTACCTGTTTTAGAATATCTTCATAACGATTCATTTTTTCCTGGTCCACAAATCGCAATCCATTATTGGTAAATAAATTCTGAAGGCCTTTAAAATTCAAAAGAAATACAGCTCTTACCTTGATCGCATCGCCAGTGACAATATATCCTTTTTTAGACCGGTATTCCAATTTGAGATCGTATTTCTGCAGTTGGTTTACCACAACACGCAGATCATTAAAAATCGTATTTCTGCTTACTTTACAATAATCGGTGAGTTTATCGATATGAACCGGTGTTGAAAAATAAATAATCCCGCAAATGATAATCTGTATTCGTTCCATCGGAGAATAGATATACACATCCTCTGCCTCTCTATCATCCGTACAATCCTCTATCCGTTGACGAATCTCTTCAGGAAGGAATAACCCCTTTCCCCTGACCATCTCCAATTCAGGGATTTCATTATCAACCAGCCACTCATTAATCCGGCACAGGTCATAATAAATACTTCGTTGAGAAACTTTCAGATCATTTGCAATCTGTTGTAAGGATAAATAGGAATCACTGTTAAGAAGCATCTGCAAGATTTCCTTACATCTTACATTTAAATAGATCGTATTCAATTCTCTCACCCCTTTTACAATCATAAATCTTTTATACCATGTCCGCAGGCTCCCATGGTATACGCCGCTTTGCGCCATTAATGCGCACTCACTACATTCGGCGCCGGTATCATGTCTATTGACATTATACCAGCTTTTTTAAAAGGATTGTTGTTTTTTGAAGCCCATTTTCTTTCAAATAAACTTGCAATGTTTTGCACAAAAAAAGATACACAAAAAAGGATATCCTGTTATTTGAATTCCCTAAGAGCCGTGATAGAATTTGAATACTATGTGATAAAAAATTAGAGGGGTAGGTTGAAAGAAAATCTAATATAGGAAAGAGCTGCCACATTTTGCTTCTTTCAATCTTTTTATTTGTGGTATTAATTGGTTATTTTCATCCAGATAATTATATTGCAGCAGGCAAAATTCCCAGGCATAAGCATCTACCAGGGTAATAAATTCATCCCGGTCACGGTAACCTTTGGCAAGAACCCGCCCCAATACGACCTCATATAACCGTTCTTGCCACATCCATGGCCGAATTACCAGCGCCAATTATGAAAACAAAGACAAGTTTAAACTGATAAGGTTGTAATATAAGCCCTCCTCTACCGAATGTCATCCCTGAAACGTTTAAAGTAGCATAAAAATTATATTCCTATCTCCCGCATTTTTACAGTGACTTTTTCCATCCTGTCATCAATATCCCTTCCGTCATATTTGGGAAGTTTCATTTCACTCACGATTTTCCCGTCACACATAAACATAATACGCTCCGTTTGTGCCCCTATCTTTGCGTCATGAGTTACAAGCATAACCGTAGTACCGTCAGCGTTGATTCCGGAAAATATGTCCATAATCTCCTGCGCGGATTTTGTGTTAAGCGCACCAGTCGGCTCGTCGCCGAAGATAATTTTCGGGCTGTCCATAAGGGCCCGGCATATTCCTGCCCGCTGGAGCTGACCTCCCGATGCCTGTGTAATGTCACGTTTTTCAAGCTCCGTGATGCCCGTCTTTTTCATAAGTATTTTTGCTTTTTCAGTAATTTCTGCGGCGTTTTTTCTGTTGTCACGCATCGAAGGAAGTATGATGTTATCGAGTATATTCAGATTCTTCAGCAAAATCGGCTGCTGAAAAACAAATCCCATATTTGTTCTGCGTAAGTCAGCAATTTCATTTTCCCTGAGTGCCGATAAATCCCTGCCGTCAAAATCAATCTTTCCGCCGTCAATGCTGTCCATTCCACTCAGTACAAACATCAGCGTAGATTTTCCTGAGCCAGAAGGTCCCATAACCGAAACGAACTCGCCCTCGTTAATTTCAACGGAAATGCCGTCGAGAACATTACGCTTTTCATCGCCTTCCCCAAAAGATTTTACTATATTTTCACCTATAATAATCTTCTTCATAAATTACTCCCTTATATTTTCGGATATACTTATTTGTCCTGCATCCGATGTACCGATTATTGTTGCGATAAGTACCGAACATAGCATGATCAGCGGACTAAGCAGATATACCGAAAGCGGATTGACCGCAAATTTAAACGATGACACTCCAAACGAGGAGATTACTGCACCTGCAAGCACTTCTCCAAGAGTGTTTGCTAAAAGTGTGCCGAGAACAATTCCGATCATCAGAACGAATGCTGAACGAGAGACATACTGCAACTTAATATCCGAGTTTGTAAAACCAAACGCCTTCATTACGGCAATGGAATATCTGTCCTTTACGACAAGCATTTTCATGAACAACTGTGTGACCAGGACCGTTATAATCAGCGCTACGGCAATTGCGGCATAAGAGGCCTTTTCGACGGAGCTTATCGTCGAGCCGAAGGTCTGCATAATAAATTTATCCACTCCCGTAACCTTTGCAAAATCAAAGCTGTCGGCATAATCCGAAGCCTTTCCACCGATAAGCGGTTTATCCGGAAACTCCGCGCAGATAACGCACCACATAATGTCCGCCGATTTGTCAGTGAAAACAGCCTTTGCGGTTTTTCCGCCGTTAGTAATATCAGAATAAATTCCGCATACCGTAAGATTTTTCTCCTTCCCCGCAACCACCAGCGTAATGACATCATAGACCTTTTTGCCAAGCTCATTGGCATTTAAAGCCGAAAGCGCGATTTCATCTTCTGCAGCGGGTGCCCTACCCTCGGAATATTCTATAGGGAATACCGAATGGTCGCCAAGCTCAATTTTTATACTTTCTTCCGAGCCATCCTCCAACTTTGCTTTGAATGTTTTTGTTGTAAGCTCGGTATACTTTGAAATGGCACTGTCACCATCCATCGCCTTTGCAATTTCCAATGCTTTTCCGGCAATGTCATCGACCTGCTGAATGTCGATACGCATATCGTAGCTTCCAATTCCCATATATCTGATGAAAATTTTGGAGGAAATCGTATTATACAGGTTCTGCGGAACAATAATGATAAAAGCTGAAATCATAAGTACCGCAAGCATTGTGGCGTAAAGCCCTGTCCTTACGAGAACATCTTTGATGCCAAGAAAAACATTCGTATCAAACAGCCTGTTTTTACTCAGGCAAAATTGCTTTGCACCCGCGGATTTTTCCTGTGAAGTTCCAAACCGTATTGCTTGTGCGGCAGATATTTTCCGAAAGCGTTTCAGTACTCTGCTTACATAGGCAATAATCACAAGGAATACAAGTAACACGCCGATTATTCCAAAAAGCAAGGCCATAGAAGAATTTTCGCTTTCACCCATATAAAGCCGTATATTTTCAAGAAGCATGCCCCGGAACATAAACGAAAGTACAACTCCAAGAAAACAGCCTGCCAGCGAAACCGCTGCATATTTTGCAAGGTATATTTTCTTTATATCGGAAACACGCAGCCCAATTGCTTTCATAACACCTATTTCCCGGTAGTTGTCATCGATTTTCGCAAGAAGTGTAAAACGTATGCACATCAATGCGATTGCAACGACGAGCACACTTACAAGAAGTATAATCGCAATCATCAGTCCGTCGGAAATTGCGTTAAGGGTTTTAAAAAGGGGATATGTTATGGTAGGACCGTTTGCTTCAAGTCCTGCCAAGGTGTAATCGGATTCAAATGCACCGAGCGCCGACAAATTCTTTAATCTGAACTCAATCAGATATTCTGTACTTCCGAGGCTTTTTATTTCGGCATAATCATTTTTACTGACTAGAAATCTCTTGGAGGAAGCGAGTGTGGAATTCATCTGCGAATCACGGAGAAATCCTGCAATGGTAAATTCTTTTCCACATATTGCTGCCTTGTCACCGACCTTTGCTGTGCCGTCCTTCCAATAGCATATCGGAACATAAAGCTCACCGTCTGATACGTTTATGACATTTCCAGCAAGGTCGAGAAGATAATCAAATTTTTCGCTTTGGGTGCAGAGGCCGTTGTCCTGAACATTATCTGCTAGCGAATTGCCACCGAGTACAATTCGTGCGCCGTCAACATTGAGAAAGTCAAGTATTTGAAATTCATCGACCTTGCTACTTCTCTCCGCGAAATCCGTAAGCCGCGCAGTATAAATTTTACCGGAATGCATCTGCATAAAATGCGGGGTTTCCGCCAGCGTCATCAGCGTGTCAATTGCACCAGGGAGATTTACAACAAGTACTGCCGCAAGTGAAACAAGCATAGCCGCTGTGGTGACAAAAAAGATTGTCGTCAA
This sequence comes from Anaerocolumna sp., assembly GCA_049692775.1. GTDB lineage: Bacteria > Bacillota > Clostridia > Lachnospirales > Lachnospiraceae > Anaerocolumna. The sequence continues at coordinate 9,983 of JBAVPE010000026.1, forward strand.
TGTTATAAGCCTGTTTTTTGAAATGTCATTACGAATTATTTTGTAATACATAGACACCTCTGCTTTCAAGATTTTTAACCAATTTTATATGATAGAGAATTACCGAAGTCACACATAAAAGCACTCCCGCGATGATAATAAGAAATCCCGTTCCTCTGCCGCTGCCCGTGCCAATGATCTTTCCCACACTGTCAGCAAACGCCCCACCGTCAAGCAGCAAAGGAGTAAATACATAATCCGCAAGCACACCCGAAAGTGCATAAGCTACAACGAATCCAAGCTGAGAAATTACACCGATAATTCCCCAAGCTCTGCCCTGAACAGAATTTTCGATGTTGATGCGTATAAGAAAATCCAGGCTTGTGTTTGCAAACGGGAGCATTGCAAAAAACAGAAATCCCGAAACACAGATAAGTACAATATTTTCACGCAGTCCGAATACCGTCATAAATATTCCGGCACAAAAAAGTGAAACCGAAAACATTTTCGTATAGCACCTTTTTATCGAAAGAATTCCTATAATCACGCTTGTCACAAGCATTCCCGAAGCTGCGATTGTTTCAACCATTCCTAATGCCGAGCTGTTAGCAAATGCAAGTATCAGCGGCGTGGAAAGTGTTTGTATGAAGCCGAGGAAAAATGTGATTGCTGATGTCATTATCACAAGTATAAGCACACCCCTGTTTTCAGAAACGGCACCCCAGCCGTCTTTGAATTCGCGGATAAACGATCTTGTCTGCTCGCATTTCTTTGAAGCAAGACCGTTTCGCACAATTAGTGTTGAAACAACTGTCACAAAAAATGTACAGATGTCAACGACCAGCAACAGCTTTATATCCGAAATAGTAAGCAGGAATCCCGCGATAATGGGTGAAATCAAATATTTTGCCGAGCCTGCTACCTGAACAAGTCCGCTTGCCTTTGTATACTGCTCCCTGGCGAGCAAATCTGTAATTGTCGATTTGTAGGCGGGGTCAAGCAGCGATGAAAATACTGAGCTTATTGTAACTCCCAGGCAAATCTGCCATAAATGGACTTCTCCGCGAAGCATACAAATCAGAATGAATACAAGTCCCACCCCTGAAAGACTGTCGCCAAGCACCATTAGAAGTCTCCGGTCATAGCGGTCCGCAAGCACTCCAGCCACGGCACTTAAAAGTAGTGATGGCATAAACGCCAGCAAGGCTACAAGCGCCATTGACGATACTTTTCCCGTCTGTTCATAAACATAAACTCCAAGTCCAAATGACGTAATCCCACTTCCTATCGCCGATATAAGCTCTCCCGACCACAGAAGAAGAAATTTTTCGAATGATTTGCCCGAATTACTCATTGCTGACTCCATTTCCGCTGCCAAGCATCTGCATAACATAGCTAAGACTTCCGCTTTCGACACCTAACATTCTTTCAATGTTGAAAGCAAATGCCTGGATGCGTGTTATTTTTTCCTTGTCTGTCATTTCAACTGTGTCATCGTCAAAAATTATATTCATATACGTCACAACCATTTCCATACATTCGTACGGAAACGGAGTGTTAAACAGTCCTTGCTCAATGCCCTCGCGGATTATTTCCGCAAGTATCGGCGTTACTCCATTGATTATGGTCCTTTGTATTTTTTGATGCATAAGCGCGTTTTGTGGCTTGTGAATGTGCTTAATAACTTCCTTGCCATTTCCGCCGCTTATATTCAGTGCCATTACAACGCGGATAATGCGCTCATTTACAGGCATACTTTTGTCTGCCGCAATTACCTGCGCCGCGCTTAAAATGCTGACATTATACCGCTCAATCAGCGAGTCCATAACATCTTCCTTTGACTTGAAGTGATAATACAGCGTTCCCCGTGCAATTCCAACCTTTTCAAGAATATCATTTGTGCTTGTGCCGTCAAAACCCTTCTGACTGAAAAGTTCATCCGCTGCGTCAAGTATTTCGTTTCTGCGTTCCTCAGCTTCTTTTACAACTCTCATTCTCACATCTCCATATAACAGACCGACTGTCTGTCTATTATATATTAGTATAGTGTTTAATTTTTGAATTGTCAAGGGGGGGCACAGTAATATTATCTGAATCCGCTTAGCATTAAAAAATCACTTTTTATTACTTTTCCGAACCCCACACCTCTCTGAATTCAAATCCTTCCAATCCGCTTTTTTCAACCGCTTCTTTGAATTTATCTGTTACAA
>JBAVPE010000027.1:0-13898 GCA_049692775.1 Anaerocolumna sp.
TGTAAATTGCTTTTCCTGTCTTTACGGGGTGGGCTGCTGCTTTTCCTATATCTTTTACTGTTTTTACAGGGTGTTTAACGGTATTTACAGCTTCGGTTGCCGTATCTTTTAATCCGTCCCATAATCCTCCAAAGAAATTACCGGTTGCTGACCAAAAAGAATGTCCGGTCGGATCCCAATAAATAACTGGGTTATTGATGCAATAAGTATACAGATTTAAACTCAGCGGATCGTTCGGGTCCCCGGTATAGGTATCCTCCTGTAAGAACCTGGCGGTCTTCGGATCATACATTCTGGTATTCAGGTAATACAGTCCTGTTTCTTCATCGTACTGATAACCGGAATACCGGATGTTATTATCTACCTCTCCTGTACTTTCTAAGATATTACCGAACGCATCGTAATAATAGGTGGCAGCTATGGTTCCGTCTCCGGTTATTAATGAGGTTACATCGGCATGTCCATTATACAGGTAATAATAGGTTTCGCCGTTTACTGTCCTACGGATAAGATTGGTGCCATGGACATTCCTGGCTGTCTGGTTTCCGTCTTTATCTACTTCCAGTATGATTTGATCCGCTTCATAAAGGTAATAGGTCTTATCACCGTTTACTTCTTTACCGGTCCGGTAACCTTCCGCATTATATGTATTGTTTACAATGGTACCGTCTTCCGTTACGGTTTTCATTAACTGGTTATGTATATCATAGGTATTGACTTCTGTTGTTTCAGTGGAGGTAACCGCTCCGCCCGTATAGGTTTTAACGACCGTTGTCAGCTGGTTGCCGTTCTTGTCGTAAGTGTAGTTTGTTACTCCGTTAAGTACATTATTCACCTTTGTGGTAATGTCTGTCAACCGGTTTTGGTTATTATAGGCATATGTATTTTCGGTTGTAGCGGTACTGCCGGAAGAATGGTCGGTAATCGTAATGGTTTCTTTTAAGCGGTTCCCTGCTTTATCATATTCATATGTGGTAACCCTTCCCTCGGGTTCGGGTTCGGTTACGGTTAGCAGTCGGTTTAATGTATCATAAGTATACGCTGTAGTACCTTTTTCCACCCCGTTTATGACTTCGTGTTTCGTCAGCTGGTTGCCGGCATTGTCATAGGTATAACTGTAGCTGTCCATGATGCTGCCATCCGCTTTTTTATTGATTAAGGTTTCTACCTGATTATTAGGATAATAGGTATATTCTTCTTTGGAACCATCGTTATAAATGACACTTTCCCTGTTTCCATTATCATAGTAGGTATAGGTGGTGATATCATTTCCGACAATCACTTTTGACAGACGTCCTGCTTTATCGTAAACCTTTACCGTGGCATTTCCCTTGGGGTCCGTTGCAATTTCCCGGTAGCAGCCCGGGTCCGTATCTTCCGTATTGTCATATTCAAAGGAAACAATTCCGATATGGGGGACGGTCTTGGTAAGTACCCTGCCCAGTTCATCATAAGCCCGGGTGGTCTTTCCGGTTGCATCCGTCATGGTCCGCATATTTCCCTTGGGGTCATAGGTATAGGTAATCAGGTCACTGCCGGCGGTTTCGGTTAACAGGTTCCCGTGAATGTCATAGGCATAGGACGTTGTATTACCGTTCCGGCCGGTTTTGGTTTTCATGGTTCCATCCGCATGATAGGTATAACTCTCTGTCTGACTGACACCGGAGGCATCCTTTGGTTCCGCTTTCCGGATGACCTTGTTGGCTGTATTATAGGTATAGGTAACCGTATTTCCCTTTCCATCCTTCTGGGTCAGCAGATTGCCGTCCAGGTCATAGGTGTAGCCGGTTACTTCGTTTTTAGCATTAGTAACCTTTGTCAGGCGGTTAAAGGCATCATAGCCATAGGTGGTAACATTCCCGTTGCCATCGGTTTTCGTTGCCAGATTCCCTACTTTGTCATAAGTCTGGGAGGTACTATGACCGGAAGGGCCGGTGGTACGGATCAGCCGGTTATTTTTATCATAGGCATATTCTGTCACGTTGTCCAGGGCATCATAGGCTTTGATCTGGGCATGGTTATTGTTGTATTCATACTTTTCAACCACCTTGCCATAAGGGTCTGTCTTTTGGAGCAGGCGGTTCAGGGCATCATGCCCATTGGTGTAAGTGTTGCCCAGCCAGTCCGTTTCCGTGAGCTGGTTCCCGTTTTTATCATAAGTATTCAACGTATCACGTACTTTACCATCCACGGTCTGCCTGGTATAAACTACCCTGTTCAAAGTATCATAGCCATATTCGGTTGTATCGCCGTTGGCATCCGTTTCAAAGCGGAGATTTCCGTCTTTATCATATGCCTTGCAAGTGGTGATGCCCTGGGTACCGTCTTCTTTTTCTTCTGTTTCCGTTAAGATATTTCCGTCATGGTCATAGGTAAATTGTTTCACTTTACCCATACTGTCCTTCTGGTAAGCCTGCCTGCCAAGCCCGTCATACTGATAGACTGTCGTATCGGAAGGCTCGGAAGCATCCCCAGGGGTCGTCCTGCTTTTTACAAGACCCAATCGGTTATAAGTATATGTAGTCGTATTGCCGTTGCCGTCGGTCTCGGTTAAAACATTCCCCATACCGTCGTAAGAGGCCTGCTGTGTTACCCTATCGGCCGTATCCTTAACCGTGGTTTTAATCAGCCTGCCCGCATTATCATATTCATAATTTATTACTACACCCTTCGCATTGGTCTCGGTTATCTTCCTGCCGGCCCCATCATAAGCATATCGGATGTCATAAGCCAGGCCATTGTCTTTCGATACAGGCGAAAGAGTAGTAATTAAAAGGTTTGCATCATTGTAGGCATACTCTGTCCCATAACCGGAATTGATTTTTTCCCATATGGCCTCTCCTGTCCCACTCTCATATCCCAGTGCATCCAGTGTCTTTATGACATTGCCATTCAGGTCATACCCATTTGCTTTTGCATGGATGGTTTTCCATGCTCCGGCTGCTTTGTCATAATAGATATCCTGTTCCAGAACCACCCGGTCCATTTCATCGTAAATAAATACCGTTCTGGTCATACCGGACAGGGCTGTAGATTCCTTATAATTCTCCGGTAACACGTTTTCTGTCAGCCGGCCGGCCCTGTCATAGTAATAGGCGGTAGTTCCTCCCGTGGTATCTATGGTCTTTTCTAACAGCCCTCTCCGGTTATATATGTTCCGGGTGATATTTCCGTTCCCGTCAGCAGAAGATATTATGTTCCCAGCATAGTCATAAGTTGTTGCAGTGACAATGACCGTTTGGTTTCCATATTCGTCCAGAACTGGTACTGACTGGGTAACCGGCCTGTCAAGCTTATCATATTCATAGGATGTTGTGATATTGTCCGGTGTCGTCATGGTGATAACATTGCCGTCGGCATCATAGGTATAGGTGGTTACCAACAGAAGGTCTGCCGTGGAACCGGAATCATTTCCGTAAATGTCCCCTGCCTCCACATGTTGGATTACTTTCACCGGCTTGCCTAAATGGTTATATTCATATTCCGTTACCTTTGTTCTGTCCCCATCCAGGTAAACGGTCTCTTTCTCTTTATTCCCGTCCGCATCATATTCATATTCGGTCCTTCCATCCGCCGGATCCGTCATGCTTACAACACGGTTATCCCTGTCATAAGTATAAGAAGTTGTTACTAACGTTTCTGGAACATCCCATAAGGATACTGCACCGATACCGGTCTTCCCGGCTATCCTGTTGCCGTTTTTATCGTAGATGTATTTCTGATAGGTATAGCTTCCATCCTCAAAAGGTGTCCATTGTTCCGCCAGGCGGTTCAGTCCATCGTACCAGTAATAAGTGGTATTATCCATTGCATCTGCCTGGTAGTCTACGTTCCCATTGGCATAATACTCCGTAAAAATAATGCCTCCATCCGGGTTGACCTGTTCTACCGGCCTGTCCGCATAGTCATATACATAGGTGGTATCTGCCGTATCCGTATCATTTAAGTATACTGTTTCCTTCTTCCGTGTCGTATGGTCGGACAGGATGCTGTAAGTATAGGATTTTAAGGGTATTTTATCCGAAGCTTCCGAATCCTGGACACTTTCTTTGATGACCCGGTTCATCACATCATACTCATAGGCATAAATGCAGCCGTTTGGCCTGGTCTCCGTTAATAAATTACCATATAAATCATAGGTATACACAGTAGTATTGTCTTCCGGATCCGTCACCGTATGGGGCATGCCGCTTTTATAATAGGTGTAGCGGTAACCCACGTCACCCTCCGGTGTAGACTGATTTATATTCGGTTTAAGCTCCTGAACTTTTCTTCCCAGCCCGTCGTAGATAATATGTGTCGTTTCTCCGCCGTCCGTAACGATCCTTACCGGATTGCCGTTGTTATTATAGGCATAGGTGGTAAGCCCTCCTTTTGGTGAAAGAGTACTTGTCCGAAAGCCAATGATACTGTTGGTATAGATGGTCGTGTTACCGGTACCGTCAGTTTCTGACTGAACATTTCCATAGGGATCATAGGTATAGGAACTGACATAGCCCTCCGGTTCCGTTACGGATCTGACTAAGCCGTTGATGCTGTATCCATTTTCCCCTTCCCCATAATAGGTATAGGATGTAATGGCAAAATCCTCCTGGTCTGACGTTTCGGAATAAGTATCGGATCCATTCAGCGGTTTAATCATTTTCAGCAAATAGGTTTTATCTGAATTATAAATGTAATAAGTGTTCCTGCCTTCTTCATCCTGCTCACCGGTAATGTTATTTTTCTCATCATAGGTGTACCGCCTGGAGCTGGAATCCGGGTTAATTATTTTTGTTATATTACCCCTGGCATCACGTTCATAGGTTGTTGTATTGCCGTTACGGTCTGTTTCGGCTTTTATTTCCCCGTATTTATTCACACCCTCATCGGTGAAAAACGCTTCTGCCCTGGTTCTTCCCTCTGCATCGGTGGTATAGGTTATATTATAGGTGATGTCATACCACTGGGTTGTTGTATTTCCGTTGCTGTCCGTTATGATGGTTTTGCCGCTTACATCGTCATAGGTGTAAGTTTTCACATTACCGCAGGCATCCGTTATCTGGTCCACCTGGGTTAATCCGTCCGACATCCGGTAGGTAACGGCCTCTGTCAGGTCGTGGTTGGCATCCCTGATTTCTGACAGATTCCCGTTGTCATCATATCCATAATAAGTAGTAATCCCATCCGGATCAGTAACCGTGAAAAGCCTGTTGTTATCGTATCCATACTGTACTGTCCGTCCTGCCGGACCGGTTATGGTAACGAGCAGACCTCCCTCATAAGTGAACTGGTAGTCCCTGCCTGCATAATCCGTTATACCCTGCGGTTTTCCTTCCGGATTGAGACGGACCGTCAGACGGTTGCCCTCCTTACTTTCCATCCACGTCAGTGTGCCCTCCGTATTAAATCCATACTTGACCTGCTCCCTGGTTGTCAGGATATAGGAACCATCCGCCTGTTTTACTAAGGTGTTCCTGGAGCTGTTGGCAGTGTAAGAGCCATCGTCCTTCTGCGTATAGGACTCCTGGCTGCCATCCGGAAGCGTCACCATCTTAATATCATCAAATACCTCATTATCCTTAATTCCGGATTCATAGTTGAATGTCCAGCCTTTACCGAAAACACCGGTTTCCTCTGTATTCTGCGAATTATAAAGCCTTGTAAATGTTAAAGTGTCCTCTGTGCAGTTCACACTTAAATCAGTGAATTGTTTGGAATAGTTTCCTGTCGGGGCATAAGCTCCTTCCGACTCTCCGAAATGGACTGTACCTGTCAGGTCAAAACCCAGATAAGGACTGTAATCCACTTTCCCATAAACCTTCTCCCCATTACCGTTCCATTCCGGGTTCCAGTTTTCTTTTACCGGATCATAAACCTGCTTATAGACACTTGGTCCATAAATAGAATTCCAATAATTCCGGGATGCATTGATTATCGTGTTGTCGTTGGCATTATAGACCGCATAAGGATTGTCTGCAAAGGAATTATATAACAGGGCAGACTGGGCCGTGGTATTATAATAGATACCATAACCGTATGAACCCGTTACTTCGGAATAGTACAGATTTAACTTTCCCCCTACATATACTGCACCACTATATTCCCCGTTCTCCCAGTATCCTCCATTCCTGATTTTTACATTGTTTCCTGTAAACTCACCTGTGCTTTTTATAGAAAGGCCTTCCCACTTACTGCCTGCTCCGGTTAACAGGTTCCCTCCATATTCAGAATCATCCGATGAAGTGAATACAACCGGCTCCTCTGTTGTCCCATCTGCAATGAGTTCTCCCCCTATCTCCATACCGGCATTGCTCTGGCAGTTCATCAGCAGGAACGAGCCCGGCTGGATTGTTAGTGTTGTTTCCTCCGGAATACTGATCCGGCCTTCTACTTCATACTTGTATTCATTTTGGGGTAATGTAAGATCTTTATATAAATCGCCGTACAGACAGATACGGTCGGAAGCAAGATTCCCACTGAAAATGTTACCCGTCATGTTGGACACCGCCTCAGATGACCAGGTGCCCCATAAATTTATCCGGACCGGATAATCACCGTTATTCTCAATTGTATTATCTTCAACAATAACCCGGCTATATCCCGGCTGGCTTAGAAAAATACCGGAATAGGAAGCATCACGTAATATGTTGTTTCTTATTGTTATGGTTCCCCGTGTTTCATCGGAATCATCCTGCTGTATCATGTCTTTCTGCAGATTTATAACGGGAACAAGTCCCCATATAATGATGTGATCGCCTATTCCTATATTGGCACTCTGTGAGGCCTCAATGATGGAATTCTGGATTGTCACATCCTCTCCCGATTCAATTGTGATGCCATCCGCTAAGGAGCCGGTTATCCCTGAGTGATTTAAGGATAGCTTTCCCTTTACACACAGGGCACCGCCCTCATTGCCTCCCCCTCCGTATTTCACTTTTATATTATCCCCGATAAATTCTCCGTCCTGATATACATAAATTTCTCCCCAGCAATCCTCTGTACCGGTTATTCCGCTTCCCCCATATTCCGGATCCAGCACCGATGTGAAGATAATAGGCTCCTTTGCTGTCCCCTCTGCAATCATCTTCCCTCCTATACTGATCGTTCCGTAACCCGGAGGAGCGAATAATACGGTACCTGGCTGGATAGTTAAGTTTATTCCACCATCTACAATTATGGAATCAAACATATAATTATCTTTCAGTGTAAGATCAATAGAAAGATATCCGGTTAATGTGATAAGATCTGCCGGTTTGTTTCCATCTAAATTGTTATTATGCAGATTCTCCAGTTCCGATGCGGATTTTATCCATTCCAAATCTATATAAAGGGGAAAACCTGTATTGTTAAGGATATTATTTCCACTTACCCGGAAAATCCCGGTGCCATGTTCATTTATACAGATTCCATACTCCCCATTGCCCTGGATTGTATTATTTTCTATGATAAGATTGCTTTTTTCCTCTTCATCGACGTAAATCCCGCCATCCATACCATTTTGTATGATGTTGTTGCTTAAGGTAACTGTTCCGGCGGAAGAATACCATCTATCTATGTAAATATTATAATACCCTGAATTTTGAACTATAGAATTCTGAATCGTCACATCTTCATCCGAATCAACCGTAATTCCATACCTGTTGGAATCGGATATTTCCGAATAATTCAGATTCAACTTCCCTTCTGCTGTTACTATACTGCTATTATAATAACCTGTACTATAATCTCCGCCGCCATCGCTTATCCTGACGTAATCCCCGGTAAATTCCCCCGTACTTTCCACATAGATTCCGGTAAAATAGTCATCTTCCCCGCTGATTCCGCTTCCCCCATATTGCGGATTCTTCTCCGAGGTTATGATAACAGGCAGTTCATTTGTCCCCCCTGCGATTAAATTTCCTTTTACCGTCATTCCAACAGCGGGTGCAAATTTTACGATTGTTCCAGACATTATCTGCAGGGTTACCCCCTCGTCTATGGTGATATCTCCCTGGACCATATAAATTCCGGCCGTACCGTCCCAGACCGTATCCACGGCAATCGTTCCTTCCGGTATGATAATCTCTGTGGACAGGGATAACGGATCACTCCATATGCCCTTTCCTTCTCCATTAACAGCCCTTACCCTGTAGATCAGGCTTTCAGAGGATGCAGCCAGGTTATGGGTATAGCTGCTGTCTGTCACCGTATCTAAGATATTCCCGTTACATTCTATTTCATAAGCAGTAGCTCCTTCTGCTGTATCCCAGGATAACTCCACCGTTAATTCATTCACTGTCACGGCGTTTAAATTCAGTACCTTATCCGGCCCGGTGGTTAAATATACGGGATCGCTCCATTCACTTACATCCTCTCCGCTTTTTACTCTTACCCTATACTCATATGTATGGTTTGATATTACCTGCGTCTGGATATAGGACGTATCATACCCGGTATCAATAATGTCTCTGTTGATACTTAACTCATAGCTGTCCGCATAGGTTACTGACCCCCATCTCACTACTATAACTGCTTCTCTGACAGTGACGGTCAGGTCCATAGGCTTAAACAGACTCACGGCCTCTTCCTGTAGCGTCGTCCCTAAGGTCACAGGTATACCGATACCGGCTTCCGACAGATTACCGGCTGCGTCGTAAACTTTTATCGAATAAGTATAGGTATTTCCTTCCGTACAGGAAGTATCCGTATAATTGGTTTCAACAGCTGTCCCGATTTCCACATCATCCCGGTAAATCCTGTATCCCGCCACTCCGACATTATCACCCGGTGCGTCCCAGCTTATGAAAATTGCGGAACCCGTGGCCACCGCTGCTGTTACATTGGACGGTGCCGCAGGAATCCCGGTATCTTCGCTCAGAGCCGGTACTCCTGTTATTTCAGGCGGAGGTATTACACGGCCAGTATCCTCTGTATCCGATATGTTCCCGGTATCAGGTGTGTCTGAATAAGGTGCGTTCTCCAGACCAGAAGCAGGCTCCCCATTGGGCACGCTTTCTGCATCGGGAGTTTCATTCTGATTTGGAAGATTTTCCGTTTTTATTGTATCAGGGAGACCGGTGCCAGCTTCCGGCTGATTGCCTGACATATCTCCTCCTGTGTTACTAACCGTATCTGCATATGCCTTATTATTACCAAATGTGAATAAATCAGGCCGGGTTACCGTTTCCGTAAGAAAAGCAGTGATTAGTACCAGCACTACTACTCTTTTAATCCACTTAATTTTAATCAGTTTAGTAATTTTACTTTTAACAAAATAAGATCTTATATGTTTTTCCTGATAATGCTTTTTCTCCTTCATACCATACCCTCCTCGTTTCATTGATCCAACAACAGTTATATACCTAGCGCCTCTGGATATTGTATTCCCCTATAACATGCAATTTTTTTACCTTATTTTACATCTATTTCTTGTTTTTTTAATTAACTTGTCATAATTGCACCTGATTTTGTAAAAATTATGATATTATAACCCCTGTTTTGCTTTTACATCTGAACTACTGATGTATTTGAACATAATATGAGTCGAGTGTCAAATTCCCATGCCAAGTTTTTGGCATCACTATGAACATAAACGATGCATGGGAATTCGACAGCCTCCGGCGGATGCACACTCGCTCCGCTCGGCGCGTTTATATAATAAAAGGTCAATTTAGTGTTTTGAATGAATACAAGCGTATATAGATTCAATTTAGCTGCCTTTCCCCCGAACATTATATTTTTTACAAGCCTCTAAACGGCTCAAAAATCAATCCCGCAGCTTCTTTGCTGTATTTACATTTCTGTATCTTTATCTTTCTTCTGTTTCAGTTCAAGTAAAGCCCCTCCAACATAATTAATGTACCATATTTAAAACCGTATACAAAGGCATCCGCTGTCTCGAGTGCTTCGGATTCCGTATGTAGTTCTAACAGTTTCGAAATATGTTTGTAATTTTTTCATTCGAAACACTTCTTTTTAACATTTCCAATGATTTAATTAAAAAAATAAAGGAACTTGCAGAAAAAGATGACCGGTCTTTTTCACAATATGTAAACTTAATATTAAAAGAGTACCTACATTTAAATACTGATTCATTCAATAAATAATAATTTCAAGCTTTTCATATTACTACTAAGGTTAAATCCAAATGAAGAATTAAACGAGAATATCAATATTGACTCTAAAATGTACTTTACGAAAGATTTTAATCAGGTAAAATTGATTCCATCATCTACCGTTGATAATGAATTTAAAGCACCAATTCGAGAAAACCATAACTAAATTAGATGCGCAAAAAATGCAATCATATGTTCGTTATATCTCGACTTATCCTATACTTTATGCTACAATATACTTATGGTAACAGGTTCGTAGGATAATTTCGAGTGCTTGCCCTTCTATCTTTTATTGAAGGAGGTGAACTTCTTTGACTATATTACATAGAAAGGAAGTGAGCCTTATGATAACAGTTTCAGATGCTTTATCTCTTATGATAAGTTTCGGCATGTTCGTCATAGCGTTACTCACATTTATTGTAGCAATAATAAAAATGCACAATAAAAAATGATTATCCTACACCGCCTAAAGTAGTAGATAATCATTTTTTATCTTAAATGATGGGCAAGCACAAGTTCTTGACTTATGTTTCCTGTTATCTATATTATAGCAGTTTCCTGCTTTCTTGTAAAGTATGGGAACTGCTTTTTTTTATTTTGCTTTGACATTAACTAAAATCGGTAACCCCCCAGATGAATGCCTTAACCCCTGTCTGATTCAAAATTTCTCTGATAATATACCCCTAATTATTTCCAGTCTACTGGTAACTTTCCACTCATCAATAAAATGAGTAGTTTCTGCTTCATATTTTTCAGTATTTTTATCCATGTAATATGAACCCATATCATGTAAAGATGGCAAATAGTTTTATGAGTTAAACTATCTGCTATAGGAAGTACTTTATATGCCATCCCCGTGATAGATCTGCCATATCTCTTATAACATAGTTGATCTGAATACCAAAGCATTTTCATTAATTTTACTTTGTGAAGATAATCTACATTAAGAACCAATATATTAATAACTTCTCCCGGTTTTGGCAGCGTAGGTGGAGGTATACAATATTTACATGACACTCCCATTTATCAATTAATCAGAAATAAGGCACTTAGAAGGTTGGTGTAATTATGACTCTAAAAATTGTACTAGTAAAAAATAAAGGCTGTAAGAAGCAAACAATTCATGGTCAAAGTATTAGCAGAAGAAAAAGCAATTCAGATTTACATTATATTTTTTATGCTAAAAGAATACTGAAAAGTATGGGTGTACCAGAAAACATCTATAGTATAGGGGAATATTGTGAAAATGCTTTATGTATAGAAAAATCAGATTTGTTCTGGCAGGTATATCTTGGCGAAAGGAATAAGAAATTTACACTTTCTCAATTTAATGAATTCGAAGATGCCTTTCATGAATTAAGGGGTCGAATTTTTAAAGATTCATCTAACGTTAATAAAGCACAACGATTATTTAGTAATCATTTTAAATTATCTCATAACCACCGCAGAATACATCTGCGTAAAAACATTTCCCCACCAAAAGATAATCTTGCATGATATCTGGTGAATAAGCTGCCGCATAATTAAATTTACGCGAATATTTAACGAATTACCGGAATATACGGAGTCAATCCTAATGGCCCACTGATCTGACCCTTAAAAGGAGCAGATCAGTGGGCTGCTTATTTATTTCCAATGCCATTATGCGAAGATATTTATACTTACAAACTGTTACAATTCTCTTTCCTTTCTGGTAAATACAGGAATCTGCTCCAACGGTGCCTCCACTTCTGCGGCTGTCCCGCCCTCATATATCTTTCCGGTCCAGATATTCTTCCAGGTACTGCCTTTTGGAAAATATACCGTACGTTTCCGCAAATCCGCATAAAGAACCGGTGCTACTAAAACATCCGGACCAAACATATATTGATCTTCAATTTCCCATACCTGACTGTCTTCCGGGAAATCATAAAACAGAGGGCGCATAACCGGTGTCCCTTGTTCGTGGGCTGCTTCCATCAATTCGGTAATATATGGTTTCATATGCTCACGAAGGTTTAAATAAGTCTTACAGATTTCATATGCCTCCTCTCCAAAAGACCATACTTCATTATCAGCACCGGATACACAGGCCGCTCCTCCCTCGGTTCCCATGGGCTCTTTCAGCGGTTCGCGGTAACCATGCAGCCTCATGACCGGACAAAATGCACCATACTCAAACCATCGGACCAACAGTTCCTGGAACTTAGGATCCTCCGGGTTGCCGCCGTGAAATCCCCCGATATCGGTTGTCCACCAGGGAATTCCCGCTATTCCCATATTTAAGCCGGCTGCCACCTGATTACGAAGGCTTGCAAAACTGGAATGGATATCACCTGACCAGACCAGGGCACCATAACTTTGGGAACCTGCCCACGCACACCGTAACAGGTTAATGATATTCTCCTGTCCTTCTGCTTTCATACCGTCAAAAAAAGTCTTTGCATACATGGCAGGATAAAGATTGCCGACCTGCACATTTGGTCCCATGTAATACCGGTAATTCTCAAAGTCATATACCTTATATTCCGGTTCTGCTTCATCCAGCCAGAACACTTTCACTCCTTTGTCATAATAATTCTTCTTTGCCCTTTCCCAGACAAATTTTCTTGCCTCCGGATTGGTTGCATCATAATGTACCGTATTGCCATGGAAATCCATAACCACACGAAAACCTCGTTCCGTACGGATTAAATACCCTTTTTCTTTCATTTCCTGGAAATTTTCACTTTTATAATCCACCGTCGGCCAGATAGATACCATCAGTTCAATGCCCATCTCCTTTAATTCTTTTATCATGGCATCCGGGTCAGGCCAGTATGTTTCGTCAAATTTCCAGTCCCCCTGTAATGGCCAATGGAAATAATCGATTACAATAACAGAAATTGGAAGGTTTCTCCTCTTATATTCCCTTGCAACTTCCAAAAGTTCTTCCTGGGTCTGATACCGTAATTTGCACTGCCAGAAACCCATGGCATAATCCGGCATCATAGGCACCGTACCCGTAACTTTTGCATAGGCTTCTTCAATCCCTGCCGGTGTATCTTCTGCTGTAATCCAGTAATCCAGTGCTTTAGCCGCGTAAGCTTCAAAGGTTGTAATATTTTTACCGAAAACGGCACGGCCTACCGCCGGATTATTCCATAAAAGCCCATAGCCTAAGGAGGATAACATAAAGGGTACACTGGCCTGGGAATTACGCTGGGCCAATTCCAGATCAACTCCTTTTAAATTCACATAGGGCTGCTGGTACTGACCCATACCGTAAATTTTCTCTTCCGTATTGGAGACAAAGCGCATGGTTAACTGATAATCTCCCCCAATAATCGGTTTGAATTCCCTCGCTTCAATATCCAGGGCACTGCAGTAATCTGCAAAAACATCAATTCGGTTCCTCAGATACTCATCCAGTAATACTTCCTCTTTTTGATTGTAGAAAGTAATTTTTCCATATTGGGAAATCCTTGCTTTTATTTTTCCGTTTTTAATGAATGCTTCCTTTTCCGTAATCGTAATTTCCGGTAACGTCTCTTCCGGTCTTTCCTGTAATGCCCAGTTTTCAGCCGGCATTTCGGCCAGCTTGGTTGCCCTGACCCGGAAACTGTTGGTTCCCCAGGGTTCAATCCATAATTCTTCCGCATCATAATGAAATTTTAAACAATTATTTTCCTGTCTGAAATAGCTCATAATATCTCCTTTCGTATTAAGAGTACTCCCGGAAACTCTCAAAGCCTGTCTTTACTGATATTTTGGATGCTGCTAACAAATTATATCTCCATTTTCGTGATATCATAGGTATGTTTTTACGCAGACCGTCTGAGCAAAGCGAAGGAAAGGCAAGTA
>JBAVPE010000028.1:0-1658 GCA_049692775.1 Anaerocolumna sp.
ATTTTTATTCCGGCAGCTTACAGAAATTAAGCGGATATGAAGAAGTATTCCAACCAGATTCTGTGGCATTTAAATTAGGAAAGACGGTTGGTGATGCTGGTTCCTTGGTTGCCGGAGCAGGTACGGTTATCGGTGGTGGATTGGGGTTAATGGGAGGTATGACACTTAATACAACCGGAAGCGGTGCATTGGCTGGAATACCGATAACTATAGCAAGTATGAAGTAATTGCTTATGGAGGAACCGTTACTGTAAACAGTGCCCAAAGTTTAGTTAGTGATGGAATAAACTTGATGTCCGGTAAAGGAGGAATTAATAAAGAGGGGTCGGAGAGTAAGATAATTGATGTGGATAATTTACCAAGCGGATGGACGAAGACAACAAATAATGGATTTACGCATGTGAGAGATGCGAATGGAAATATACGAGTTAGAATTGACCCACCAGATGCAAAAACACCGTATCCTCATAAGCACTTATATGATGAAGCAGGAAACTCATTAGATATCAATGGAAATAATGTTAGCCCCAAAAGTCCTGATGCGCACATTCCACTTAAATAGGAGGATAAACAGATGACAGTTAGTGAAATACAAAAAATAATTGACGAATATGATTATTGGGATTCAAGAGTAAAAGCAGTTGAATGTAATTATTTTGCTGATGAAGTATGTGTGATTTATGATGATGAGGACGGAAACTACATTTATTATAATTTTATTGGATGTTATAAATTAATTTTTGACCATGCCAAAGAATATGATAAGGTCATACCAGTAAAAGATATGACACAATCTCAAATACCATACTTTTTACAAGATGTAAAAATTGATGAAATAACAGAGAGAGATAATCATTTATGGATTTGCAAAATAAATATGTTTCCCTTATATCTTGAAATATGGTGTAAAGATATTAAGATTGAAAGAAAATGTAAGTAATAAGCAAAGCTTTACTTTGAACGTACACCTAAAAAATTTGGCAACGAAACGATTTTATCACAATCATGGACACACAATAGGTATATTTAACATGGATTATAGCTACCTAAATTTAATGCAACGGCAAACCTGTAAAATTTTATACGGTCGGCATTGTCGGCCGCAGCAAGTGCTGGAGCAATTGCTTATGGAGGAACCGTTACTGTAAACAGTGCCCTAAGTTTAGTTAGTGATGGAATAAGCTTGATGTCCGTTAAAGGAGGAATTATTAAAGAGGGTTCGGGTAATCTTAAACCTGAGAGTCTCATGGATAACTTGCAAAGAGTGGGGTGAAATATAATCCGGATGATGTTGTTGCTGTAACTAAAACAGCAGAGGGTAAACTTGTATGCTTAGAAAATGGTAATTTCAATGCCGGATTAGATTATATTTTGAATCATGCAGATGATTTTAAAGCACAAGGAATTTCATACCTATTGCAGCAATAACCCGGTCATTTATTGGGATCCGACCGGGCATTCCTGGAAAGGCATTAAAAGCTGGTTTAATGATTATAAAAAAGACTGGAATGAAGGTTGGAAAACTCTGACTAATAAAGATAAGAGAGACGAAGCCATCGATTTGATGTCAACCGGTGGGGGCAGCGGTCTTGATGCTAATTTAACACGGGCTTTATTATATACAGGAAGTCTGGTTGATGAACCCCAAACCTATATGG
>JBAVPE010000029.1:0-1822 GCA_049692775.1 Anaerocolumna sp.
GGATTCAAAAAGAAATTATAGGCATTTTCTTTATTAAATACCGTTCTGAAGGGCTGAAAGAAACTATCTACCGCACCCGGTATGGAGGATTTTACATCCTCCCAGGTAATCGCATTGTAGTTATCGATCACCTGCTGATCTTCGCCTATTGCATTTAAATAAGATTCACCTATCTTCATTGCAAGAAGGTTCGTTATCGGTGCCAAGGTGTTTGGCTGTTCACTAAAAGCTTCAAGATTATTCCAGGAAACTTCTTTTAGTGATTTATAGAATTGGGTATCATTATTAACACCAAGCTTATTTAATACACCTCCAACCTTATCTCGTCCCAAAGCATATCCATATGTCATCCAATCAGCTGTAGGCGCAAGCATACCTTCCGCAATATTTATTGCTCCTTTTACCCCAGCCTTCCCAAATCTACCAACTGCTTTTACATTTTTGATTACTTTCTCAGACTCTAAAATTCCTATATCATGTGTGATAACATTTTAAGTGATAGCAGCTGTTAAGACCTGCTTTTTTATATTCCATATAATTACACTTCCAATTTTTTCTTATCTGTTAGTCGGAACAGCATGCAGACAACTGCTTTTGTAACTTGGTAACCCTTATTTAATTACCATCCATTCCTTAAATAGATGATGACTTACCAAGTTCTTGCACAAAACTGTACTAAACAATATAAAATCCTCATAAAACTTTTGAAATATTGTCGATATATTTTCCTTTTTTATCTCTATCCTACTTGGTTCAGGTACCCAACCATTTCTACTAATACATTCTAAATTTACTACCTCCGCGTCATCAATAAAAATTATTTCTCTTTCAATTCCCTGTTCATAAAAATCAAGTTTAAAGTTATAATCTTTATTATTAATTTTACTAACTATTTCAGGTAATTGCTCAATTATGATTGGAAGGTCAAAGCGGCAATCAACAGGCCAACTTTTGTCACCAAAACCTGATACATAAAATATTATTTTTTCTGTATCAGCAAAATTTTCACATATGTCTGAAATTACAGACCTTCCATCGTCTAGTTCATTATCATACTCGTTCATGTCATATACACTTGTCTTAATATTATTTAACGGTTTTATGGTTTTTAACTCCATACTAAACATATTAAATCCTCCTTTTCATAGATATACTCATTCACAATTAATATACTAAATTTATGGAATTGGGTAAGCAGTCTTTATACCTGATGCTGAAGGTACAACTACAGCCTTAGTGGCAGGCACTATCTCTCCGGTTTGAGTTATCACCTGTCCAAGCCCCTCAGGTATTGAAACTGTTGTAGGTTCCTTTATATCTCCTAATGATTTGAGATATTCTGCTGTTTTTTGGTTATCAAGCCATTGACCTTGATTATTACCTGTATTTCTGGCACGATCCATTAAACCCTTTGTATTTTTTTCTCCAGAACCATGAGTATTAAATGAATGACCATATTCCTTAACGCTCTTCCAATTAGTTTTAGGATTACTTTCACCCTCTTTATTACTCCGTCCTTTACCAGATATCAAGTTTATTCCATCACTAACTAAACCTTTGGCACTGTTTACAGTAACGGCTCCTCCATAAGCAATTGCTCCAGTGCTTGCTATCGTTAATGGTACTCCAGCAACAGCACCTGCTCCGGTTGCATCAAGGGCAAAACCTCCTATTTCTCCCAATCCACCACCGATTACCGTACCTGCTCCGGCAACCAAGGAACCAGCATCACCAACCGTCTTTCCTAATTTAAATGCCACAGAATCTGGTTGGAATACTTCTTCATATCCGCTTAATTTCTGTAAGCTGCCGGAATAAAAAT
>JBAVPE010000030.1:0-37410 GCA_049692775.1 Anaerocolumna sp.
GTGAGGTATACGGTTTGGATAAGTCTTTAAGCGAGTAAACTCGCATATGGTATGGGATGATTTCCGGTTCCGGTCTTGTGATTTCCACTTCACCGGAACTGCGATTTCATCGCACAAGAATATTCAAAAGCTATCATAAAGTTTCAAAACATTCTCACCCTTAATTAAAAGTACTTTGGGGATTGGGAGGATATTCCCGTGTTAGCTTTTAATCCTGAGGCTATGCCACTTACTATGACTTCCTTATTGCTCAGTTGCTTAAATATTATCCCGCTTCAGTCAGTATTCCTTTCTTCAGGACAAGCTTTATAAAGAACCAGACAGTATAGTAAAAAAGAAATACCTCATAAAATTCCCTTCCAACAAGGGTTCTTCAAATAAAAATCGTTATTCATAAGATTTCTTCCTCCTACTAAACAAAAGCAGCAGAACTTTTCTGCCGCTTTTGTTGCAATCTGCTTTACATTATCTTGATAGGGATCATGTACGGAAGCGACGAATGCGGGGCTAAGCGCTTTCAAATCATCAATCAGCTTGTCCGCATATCATCTGCATATCAGGGGTAGGAAGTGACTCTGCGCCACTGGCACCTACCATAGCCCCCAACTATTTACTACAACCTATACATGGTTTTCTCCATTCCAAATAGCAATTCACTACTGAAGAAAATTCTTCTCTTCTTTTGCATAAACAGAATATCTTCCTACATATGCATCTCATGGGGATAGCCAATTATTTCAAAGTCAAAATCATTACCGGTGAAGGAGTCGCCCAGTTTTTTAATTTAAAAATTCCGCGCGATTCGATCTCCTAATGCTGCCATGCCGTGACTTCCAAACAAACAGCAATGGCGATTGATACTCCTTCAAAACCATTGACAGTCCGGCTCAAAGTGTGAAATAAGAATGTATTAAGTAGACCGTCACGAATAGTTCCTTAATCCTAGGTAATGTAGCCTGAGCATGTGGTACAGCACTGGTCTGAACAAGGATAGGATTGTCCGTTAAAAGCAGGTATTGGTGCATAGAAAGTTTAATTAACTCCAGAACATCAGTAAACTGGTAAAGATTAGGATAAACATGTATCAGTTTTATAATCTCCTTTTTTACTATTATTTCTTTGATTTCTATTGGATTATGCCATCACATTGTAGACATCATAATGCCACATTGTGGTGGTATAATAGAAAAAATTTTACAGGCAAGATTGATGTCTTGATCCTTCGAATTTTCTGCACAAATAGTTATTAGCAACTTGCATCCCTTCAAAAAGCCTTTGTCATCTATGAAAAAGGCAAAAAAAACGGGCCAAAATTTGCACTTTTTTGCCTCGATTTTTGCCCATTTTTTGTTCCAAAACCACTATATATAGTGGTTAATTCGTCTTATTTGCCCTTTGAACCACTATTCGTCATCATTATTATCGTTTCAACGTGCGTTGAAGCGATAAAAAAGATGCCATTTGAGCCTGATGAGGCCTTGGCGGCAGTTGTATTTCTAAAATATTATGTTCTAAGTTTCCCTTAATTTTCTTATACTTTATGCTTGTATAGCATTTATATATTTAATTTATAGGCTAATAACTATGTTAGGTTGTCTTTATACTGATTTATTTTGATTCCGTAATTTAAACCTTTCTAACTCATAATCTACTATTCTAGTAAACAACTCATCTTTACATTCCGTTTTTCCTGAGAGATTTATCAACAAAAGAAATCTCATTACCAAAATGATAATAAAACTGATTACAAAATGCCGATCATCATCCAAGTACACGCATAATGCTCTTTTATTTTCGGAATCACAACTACTATTCTAAAAATCTTCTACTAGATCAAAATAATTATACTTTTGATCATCACTCGAAATATAATAATTGTAACTAAGTGATACATTAGCTTCTTGATTCATAAGTACTTTAATTTTCTCAGGTAATTCTTCTTTGTAATTGTACCAACTATATTTACAATATAAATCGAAAAATGAAAGTTTAAGTTTATATCACATGATTTTAAACAAACCACTGGCAAATAAAATAGAAACTTCCTATTTCAGATTATTATCATATCTATTAACTTAATATTCGTTTATACTCAGCCATAGCGTAACTATCAGTCATACCTGCAATAAAATCAACTATATTTCTAATAAATATTTTTCTCTTTTCATAACGTATGTTATTTATTGTATCCAATATTCCGGTTTCATTAGTCTCAATTTTTAAAGAATTTAACTCTTCAATCTCTAATTTTATAATATCTATATTACCATCATTAAAATCAATAGCACTTAATGCAACATTTTTATCAGGATGTTCTAATATGTCAATATATATTTTCCTTAATGTACCTTTATGTAATAGTTTAGGATTTTTATAATATGATTCAAATAATTTCCTAATTACAACATTTGCATTATAGTCAAACCTTGCAACTTCTGTATTTGCAATCACCCTTTTATTTATTACTTTTTCTAAAAATTTACAAGTTGCATCTCCATATTTATCCTGTGAAAAATCAATTAATTTATGTGTATACTCACCTTTTAAGACTTCTAAACTATGCGTTGAAATGTAATTTTTTAAATTTTTTATGCTATTTGCAATAACATCAGTAACTAAATAATTTACTATACATGATATAATTCTTTCACTAATTATTTCTTTTTCATCTACATAAGCTCTATAAAAATTACCTATTTTTTCATGCTCTTGTTGCAATTGCCTCTTTAAAGCATCAAACTTATTATTTGATAAATAATCAATAAGTTCCTCTACTGTTATTAGTCCAGATGATAATGCATCATCAACATCATGACCTCTTTGCGCAATTTCATCAGCAACAGCTATAACTTGTCCTTCTAGTGTTACAGAAAATTCTTTTTCTGTATGTAAACGACTCACTAAATCATTATCTACCAGAGCTTCCAATCTGGCATTTCTCATTTTAGTGTGTTTTAAAACTCCTTCTAAAACCTGAAAACTAATATCCAATCCTTTATACTCATAATATTTTTCTTCAAGTTTTACTAATACCCTAACTCCCTGAAAATTATGCTTAAATCCACCCAGTCCTTCGTTTGTTATGAATTGTTCAGGCATATTAAACATATTATCATAACCTTTGCCAGATAAAATGTCTTGTAATGTTCTTTCTCCCTGATGTCCAAATGGAGTGTGCCCTAAATCATGAGCTAAAGCAATAGCTTCAGTTAAATCTAAGTTCAATTTCAATGCTGAAGCAATAGACTTTGCTATTTGATTAACTTCTAAAGTATGGGTCATCCTTGTCCGGTAATGATCCCCTTTTTCTGCACTAAATATCTGTGCTTTATCAACCAATCGTCGAAATGCTTTACAATTCACAATTCTTTCTCTGTCGCGTTGAAATTCGCCACGTTTATCATTTTCCGTTAAATAGCCAAATAATCTCTTACATTGTTCATTATGCTGTGCATAATTAGCGAGTTCATATTTGTCGTAATTATTATGATATATGTTTGAGTTGATATTTTTATATTCTATTAAAATGTCTGTAATCGTTTTTATTAAACGTCTTTGATTGCATATCATAATATATGAGTTTGTAATATAGTCATTATTAAAATCTAATTCAATATTATCAAACAAATTCGCAATTACTTTTTTATCGATAATACATTTACTCATTTTATATTTAATATTATACTTAGAACTTTTATTACTATATAATAATTCTCCTAAACCAATATAAACGTTTATAATTTCGCCTTTTTCTACTTCACCTTTTGTCAAAATTTTTCCTTCTTTTAAGTATGATACTAATAGAATATAATGTTTCCCATCTAATCCATTCTCTTTTTCTAATCTCAACTTATTTATATCTTCACCTGTTGAATTATAATAAAATTCATTATTTGTTTTATAACTATTCTCTGCATTATCTAATATCTCTTTGTTATCACTAGGGTTTGATGAATCCATTTTGTTTTTTATTATAATTATCTTTTTATCCATATGATTCTCCTTAGTAAAATAATATATTATATAAATTTTACACCTTTATCCAAATAATAACAATAATTTCGAGAAATATATTTATAATGAATGCACAAAACACCTTTACTTATAAATTTAAAATGCTTAATAAAATGCATACTCAACATGCCTTGGGGCTGCAGGAATGATGGAATATAAAGATAATTAATCTTTTAGAAGTATGTATAGATGTCGAGTAGACTTGCCCCTTACGGAACAAGCCCCTCACAGATCCGAACGTGCCCAATTAAGGCATTCGGCTCTTCATACCACTGATTATCATGTAATATCGTATATATTTACATAAATCGCTGGTTTGGGTAGAGGATAGCGTTTCAGCATCCTATTGAATCTCTCCCAATTATAGCTCTTCTTCTGGCTTCTCTTATTTAGCCAGTGAAATAACGCTTTTTCTACCAGATATCCAAATTCTTTGATTGAGTAATAGTTATCTGTTATACCATAGTACCTGTAGTAACCCTTAAGTCTGGCTGTGAGTTTATCGATTATGACTTTCTTTGGTAGGTTCCTATGCACCTTAATCCATTGATTAATCTCTTTCAATTTCTTTCTGACTTTCTTTGCACTTGTTTTCCTTTTCACTCTGAATTTACCTTTACGGCTATGGGAGCAGTAGTGTGTAAATCCTAGAAAGTCAAAGGTCTCAGGCTTTCCGACTCCTCGATGTTTTCGGTTTTCTTCCGCAAATCTCCCAAACTCAATTAATCTGCTCTTTGTTTCTTGTAATTGCAGATTAAAATGTCCTAGTCTCTTCTTCAGCAGTTCATGGAATAGGGTTGCATCGTCTTGATACTGGAAGCAGCAGACAAAATCATCAGCGTACACCACTATGTCACAGTACCCTCTTGCCAGTGGTTTGAACTTTTCATAGAACCACCAGACTACTACATAGTGCATATAGATATTTGCCATTACTGGCGAACACCCCGAACCTTGCGCCGTTCCTTCCTCGGTCTTTACGAAATTTCCATCCTCCATGACTCCTGCTTTCAGAAACAGTTTCACAAGTCTTATGATATTCGGGTCTTTGATTCTCGCCCCAATAAACTTAACCATCCATTCATGGTCTATGTGATTAAAGAATCCAAGGATGTCCGCATCTAAAATATAACTGGTTTTGTTTCTCTCAATCATTTGGTTAAGACTCTTTAATGCCATATGGCAGTTCCGATTTGGTCTGAAACCATACATACAGTCGTAAAACATTGGTTCGAATACAGCCTCTAGTACTTGCTTTAAGGCTTCCTGCACCAGTTTATCCTCGTAAGACGAAATTCCAAGCGGTCTCATTTTCCCATCTTCTTTGGGTATCATCACCCTTTTTGAAGGTAGTGGATGATAGGCATGGCTTTTTAATTTACTTACCAGATTTTTAATGTTTTCCTCTAGCTTTACTTCGTATTCCGATTTGCTGATTCCATCTGTTCCGACCGCTTTTGCACCATCTGCATTGTGATGACATTCAAGAAGTAGTTCCTTGTTTATCATATGTCCGATTGATGTAAATACGAATTCTGGGTTATTCTTTGACATTTCATGTATTCTCTCTAATTTCGTTTCCATTAATCCTCCTGTCTCTGTGTACAGATAATGTTTCTTTAAAGATGTTGTAGTATGTGGTAGCAGAGATTTTATCCCATTTCTCCACCTCTCGCCTTCCCTCCAATGGCATTGCCCATCTTCATCGGTACTATGCGACCATCCGACCCCCTCCTGCTCATTTGACTTCCTTTGCTTGCGCATTGTCTGCCATACCTGTGTTTTACAGGAAACAGAAGGGTCTCCCTAGTTGACGATATATCATTGTAAAGCATGGCTGGCTCTTAGATTCCGCGACAGCTTAGTAAATCTAACCATAGCAACTTTCTAAGTGTTGTCTTCCGTTGCGTCAAGGACGTCGACCTGCCAAATTTCAGATTCATTTCGGAATTCTATCACTTTCAGCCCTACTTCCTGACTGTCTACGCTTAGTTTGCAATATTACTATTACAGACCCAAGACTCGCTACTGATGGTGTGGCTACACCTTATCAGATGGGGTTCTCACCCATTAAATATTTCGCCCTTATCTAGGCGCACTAACACTCGAATCATTTATAAAACTTTCTAAAGCCTTTCTGGCCTCACGTATCTTTCTTTCATCGGTTTTCCAGATTATATATTCATTGATAGAGGGCAGACCCATACTGACACCCTCTTTACGAAATTCCATGGCACTATCCATACTGACTTTTCCGGACATATGGTATGCTTTTGCACCTGTCCGCGGGCCGATTTCATTAATCACGGAAGCATTTACTCCACCGCCGACCAGGATTTCAATTTCTCCCCGGCTGATTTCAACTAATTCTTTTATTAAATTGCTGCCTGCAATGCAGGTATTCTTCTGACCGGACGTTAATATCGAATTAATTCCTAATTTCCCGGCCTGTTCCAAGGCTTCGTAGGGATTAATGCATACATCAAAGGCTCTATGTAAGGTTACTTTCATTGTACCGGATAAATTCATTAAAATTTCCATCTGTTTCAAATTAAGGGTACCATCCGGCTTTAAAATTCCCAAAGCAACACCATTTGCCCCTAACTCTTTAAACATCCTGACTTCTTCCTTAATTATATTAAACTCATAATCCGAATAACAGAAATCACCACATCGTGGTCGAATCAATGCATTAATTTTAATATCCGTATATCTGCGGATTTCTTCAAATAACCACTGACTTGGTGTTGTACCTCCAATAATTAAATTACTGCAAAGTTCCAGTCTGCTTGCTCCTCCATTACTGGCACCAAGGGCAGATTCTACCGAATCCACACAAGCTTCCAGGGTATAATTAACCATGCTTTATTTCTCCTTTTGATTTCTTTCGCAAAGATAGTAAATGGATGTAACACCTGCCCCGGTAGCTCCCCTGGACTGATATTCAAATATAGGCGGGTCAACCCATGCAGTTCCTGCGATATCGATATGCAGCCAGGGTAAGCCGCCTGCAAATGCTTTTATGAATAAACCTGCAGTAATCGTAGCGCAAAATTTTTCTCCCATATTCTTTATGTCTGCAATTTTACTTTTAATCATTTTCTCATGTTCCGAAAAAACCGGCAGCCTCCAATAACGTTCCCCGGATTTATGATAAGCAGTCCGAAAGTCTTCAAAAAATTCCTGATTATCTGTTACAACTCCCGCTACGCTAAACCCCAGCATATTAACTACTGCACCTGTAAGAGTTGCAATATCAAGCACCTTTGTAACATTTTCCTTAGCTGCCGCATAAGCAACCGTATCTGCTAAAATCAGCCTTCCTTCTGCATCGGTATTTACAATCTCAATAGTTTTACCGGAATAAGAAGTTATTACATCACCGGGAAGCAGACTTCCAGGTGAAATTCTATTTTCACAAATAGGTATAAAACCTATGACGTTTGCCTTTACCTGGTTTTTGGCTAAAGCGTAAATAGTCCCTGCAACAGCAGCACCACCTGCCATATCTCCTTTGATTCCTAACATGGAATCAGCAGGTTTTAAACAATACCCACCGGTATCACAGGTTACGCCTTTCCCAACCAGTGCTGTGATATCTTTGTCGGCCGGGTCTTTTAAGTATCTTAAAATCATAAATACAGGCGGAAATTCACTGCTTTCACCGACCGAAACCAATCCGCCCATTCCCATTTCTTTTAGTTTTTCTAATCCAAATGTTTCAACCTGGACCTCAGTACCATCCAAAAATCCAATAATTTCATTTGCAAATTCCCCTGGTCTTAATTTATTACCCGGGAGATTTACCATGTCCCTTGCAAAAATAACTCCTTCAATTACAGGAATTGTTTCTTTTATTAACCTGTCCATAAGTCCTATGTCATTTTCCATAATACCGGATAAAATAATTTCATATTCAGCTTTACTTTTGGCAGGAAACTGTCTCTGTTCATAAGATCCGAGCATAAGCCCCTCCACCATGTCACGGATACAATCCAATCCGAAAGCGGCTGTAATCTTAGACACATCTACAGAAAAACCGGTAATTTTATAGGTTTTCATCTCTTTCGCAGCTTTTGCAAATACTTCTTTTATTTGGATTCTATCATCGACTTTTTTGCCAAGTCCAAGTAATAAGACAGATTGTTCCTGATTTTTCATATAAAAAACGGACTGCAGATATTCTCCCCTGAACATTGCCTGTAAATTGAGGGGCAGTTTCTTTAAATCAGCATCTTCTTCATAATAATAAAATTCTACATTATAACTACATGAATTGTTATTCTTAATTCGAATCATTTAAAATACCCCTTTATTTATTGATTGGTCAATACAACGTAATCCCCGCAGACTCCAGCACATTCATAGTAGACTGGTCCGGAATTTCATCCGTTATAATTCCATTGATATCATCAAAATGCGCAAATTTATAAGAATCATTAAAATAGAATTTATCCCGTTCCATTACCACATACTTATGCCTGCTGCTTTGAAGGGCCGCCTTTTTCGTCAGACCGTCTTCCACGCCTAATGTAGTGATGGACAAATCCACCATATCCACCCCGCAGCTTCCGATAAAGGCACGGTCAAAGCTGTATTGCTTAATTACTTCTATGGTCGCGGCCCCCATAAAACCGTTTACTGTCCGATACATGGTTCCCCCTGTTCCGATTGGCGTAATTGTTGAGCTTTTCGCAAGTGTCTGCAAAATATCTATCATATTACTTACCACCACTAAACGTTTCCTGGTCTCAACAAGAATTTCCGCCAGCTTAATATTGGTGGTAGAAATATCTAAAAATATAGTTTCGTGGTCTTTTATTAAGTCAGCAGCTTTTTTCCCAATGATGATCTTCTTGTCTTCATTATAAGTCCTTCGATCAATGACATCCCTCTCCAGCGGATAGTCCTGGGATAAAATCGCACCGCCATAAGTTCTTTTCAACTTTCCTGCATTTTCTAATACTTTTAAATCTTTACGGATACAATCCTCCGTTACTTGAAATTGTTCACTTAAATTTTTAACTCTTACTTTTCCATCCTGATGAAGACATTGTATGATCGCATCTAATCTTTCCTCTGTAAACATTTCCCTGCCTCAGCTTTCCTGATTACTTATTCTTATAAACTTCTTTATGCCCATACCGACATATAATGCCATATTACCACTTTTTTACACGTATTTAAATATCGTTTTGAAATATCGTTTTGAAAAAGAATTTATGCATGAGTCTTAGTATAAGTCATTATAATGACATTTAACCGAATGACTTTCTGTGACCGGCCAAGTTGCGGGTTTCTCAGTCCTGCACTTATCCGTGCAGTGAGGACAGCGGGTGTGGAATAAACAGCCGGAGGGGGGATTCACCGGACTTGGCAAATCTCCTTTAAGCAGTATCCTGTTTTTTTCCCTGGTAGGGTCTGGCAGGGGAACCGCAGATAACAGTGCCCTGGTATAAGGATGTTTCGGGTTCGCGTACAATTCTTCTTTGGGTGCTGTTTCGACAATTGTCCCAAGATACATAACTCCGATGCGGTCCGAAATCATCTCCACCACGCTTAAATCATGGGAAATAAACAGGTAAGTCAAATTAAATTCCTGCTGTAATTCTTTCATTAAATTTAAGATCTGGGCCTGTATGGATACATCCAGTGCAGATACGGGTTCGTCAGCAATGATTAATTCAGGTTTTACCGTCAATGCCCTGGCAATTCCGATACGCTGACGCTGTCCGCCGGAAAATTCATGTGGATAACGTTCATAATACCTGGAATTTAGTCCTACTATTTCTAATAATTCCTGAACCTTTTTAAGCCTTTCACCGCTGCTTAATTTTGTATGAATCAATAACGGCTCCGCTATGATATCCCCGATTCTCATTCTGGGATTTAAGGAACCATAGGGATCCTGGAAAATCATCTGAACATCACTTCTTAAGGGGCGCATCCGGTTTTCATCTAATTTAGAGATTTCTGTCCCCTTAAACCAGATTTCACCTTCGTTTGGTTTCAATAAATGGTCAATTAAACGCCCTGTTGTAGATTTACCGCAGCCGGATTCCCCAACCAGGGAAAATGTTTCACCGGGCATGATATCAAAAGAGACCTCGTTGACAGCGTGTACATATTTCTTCTCGGCAAAAAAACCTTTGGAGACCTGAAAAATTTTTGTAATATTTTTTACGGATACTAAGGGAGTACTCATGTGTCTGATTCCTCCTTCCTATTTGTATTTAATAAATGGCATCGGCATTTTTGTGTTTTTTCTTCATTTACGTATTCCAAATCCGGCTCTTCCGCTTTGCAGATATCCATGGCAAATTTACACCGTGGCGCAAACTTACAGCCTTTTGGCATCATGGATAAATCCGGCACATTTCCCGGAATGGAAGGAAGGGTGGTCACTTTGGAACCAAGCTTGGGAACAAAGGCAATCAATCCTTTTGTATAAGGATGCAACGGACTTGCAAAAAGTTCCCTCACCGGAGCTTCTTCCACTATACGGCCTGCATACATAACAATTACTTTCGAGCACATTTCCGCTACCAGGCCTAAATCATGGGTTATTAATAAAATACCGGTATCTTTTTCATTTTTAATATGGAGCATTAAATCCAGGATCTGTGCCTGTATTGTAACATCTAAAGCCGTGGTAGGTTCATCTGCTATTAATAAATCCGGGTCACAGGACATTGCCATGGCAATTACCACCCGCTGGCTCATACCACCGGATAACTGATGGGGAAAGCTTTTTAAAGTAGTATCCGGGTCAGGTATACCAACTGATTTTAACATAGCGAAACTGTGTTTCCTTGCTTCTTTACGGCTTAAATTTTTATGAAGGCGGATTGTTTCAATCAACTGGTCTTCTATCCTCATACAGGGATTTAATGAACTCATGGGTTCCTGGAATATCATCCCCATTTTACTGCCTCTTATTTTCCTCATTTCACTTTCCGGATATTTTAATAAGTCCTTACCTTCAAACAATACTTCTCCGTTTGTTACCTTTCCGGGTGTATCTGTTAAAAGCCTCATAATGGATAAAGAAGTTACGGATTTACCGCAGCCGGACTCACCTACCAGACCTAATACTTCTCCTTTATGTATGGTAAAGGAAATGTCACTTACTGCCGTGACCATAGTTTTATCCCGTTTAAACTCCGTGCGTAAATTCTTAACTTCCAATAATTTATCTGCCATATTCTCTCCTCCTAAGACATCTTCGGATCCAAAGTATCCCTTAATCCGTCACCTAACAGGTTAAATGCAAGTACGGTTAAAAAGATCAGGATACCCGGAAACAAAACGATATGGGGAGCCGTATTCATATAATTACGTCCCTGTGACAGCATGGCACCCCAGTCCGGCTCTGTTACATTTGCACCAAAACCTAAGAAACTTAAGGACGCAGCAGCTAAGATGGCAGTTCCGATTCTCATGGTAAAGTTTATTATCATGGATTGTATGGTACCCGGAAAAATATGCACCCATAGGATCCGGCTGTTTTTACATCCTACAGACCTGGCAACTTCCACATAAAGAGCTTCTTTTACACTTAACGTGGCACTTCGCATAATTCTGGCAAAGGATGGTACCGTAAATACAGCAACCGCAATTACAACATTAATTACACCGGGTCCGATTATGGCTACAATTGCAATGGCAAGTAAAATATCAGGAAAAGAGAATAAAATATCAGAACTGCGCATAACAACCGCTTCAATCCATCCATTATAAAAACCTGCCAACAGTCCCAATACAATACCGAGGGCAGCCCCAATTCCTACTGCACTTAAAGCAACAGATAAAGAAAGTCTTGCACCCATTAAGAGACGGCTGAAAACATCCCTTCCAAATTCATCTGTCCCCCACCAATGAGCCGGACCTGGTGCCTGGAGCAGATTATTGTAATCTGCCGTATCCGGATTATATGGCACGATCCATGGTGCCAATATAGCGGCAATTGCAAGCAGTACAATAAAACACAGGGCAGCAACTGCTGTTTTTCTTTTCATAAACTTCTTTATAAATTCCTTTACCTTACTTGCCGGCTTTGGAAGGACTTCTTCTGTCCGGAAGCTGTTATCAGGTAAATTATTATTTTTATCAGCCATAGCTAACCTCCTAATCATATCGTATTTTGGGATTGAGTATACCATATAGTAAATCAACCACCAAATTTACAACAATGTATTCCACTGCAAAAAACAATAATAATGCCTGAACTACTTTATAATCACGGTAACCTATGGAATCAACCAATAATCGTCCTAACCCCGGTATGGAAAATACGGTTTCAATCAATACGGAACCCGCAAGCAATCCTCCGATTTGAAGACCGGCAACCGTCACTACCTGTATCAGGGAATTCTTAAAAGCATGCCGTCCAATAACTAAAATTTCCCCCAATCCCTTCGCCCTCGCTGTCCTTACATAATCTTCACGTAATGACTCTAACATGGAAGAACGGGTAAAACGTGCCAGTATTGCCATAATACCTGCTCCCATGGTAAAGGAGGGAAGGATATAACCTTTCCAGCTGTCAAGACCTCCGGTAGGCAGCCAGCCTAATTTTACAGAAAATATCTGGATTAAAATAAGCCCAAGCCAGAAACTGGGAATGGATATTCCTGATATAGCAGTAACCATACCAATATAATCTAATATTTTCCCACGTTTTACCGCGGATAAAATACCAATCAATACACCGATGATAACTGACCAGAGCATGGCACAAACCGTAAGCGTAATAGTAGGTTTAAAACGCGGACCTATGAGGGCTGCCACAGACATACCGCTTTTGATGGAACTGCCTAAATCACCGGTAAACAAACCTTTCATATAATCTGCATATTGTATGAGAAGGGGTCTGTTTAATCCCAGGGTGTCCCTGACCGCATTAACCTCATCCTGTGCAGCCTCATATCCTACAGCCAGACGTACCGGATCACCAGGTATTAAATGTATAAACATGAAAATCAAAAAGGAGATGGCAAACAACAATGGTATCGCTCCCAGTACCCTTTTCACAAAATAGCGTCCCATGAACTTTCCTCCAATTTATACCGGTATTCTTTTTACGAAGAAAACTGCCCCATTCCATCTATAATAGATGCAGATGACAGTTTTCCAAATGAACACCTCTGTTCGTTGATTGTATAACAACCGATTAATGCGCTAATGCTGCATTTGCAAAGTTAATTGCTCCGTCAGGTGCTACATTTACACCTGAGAGGTAAGTTTTGTTTGCAAATATATTCTGATCATTTCCTAAGAACAGCCATGGGGCATCATTCCAAAGGATAGATTGTACCTGTGCATAAACAGGCGTTAAAACGTCAGGATCTGCAGATGCGATACCCTGATCCAACAGATCATCCACTTCTGGATTGTTATAGTATGCTGTATTGGCACTGGCCGGAGGACACATGCTGCTATAAAATAAGGCACGCATTGCACCGTCGGCATCACAGGAAGAAGGAGACCAGTTTACATCCCACATATTAATTTGGGCATCTTCTAACGGTACATATATTTTATCAGAAACCGTTGCAGGTTCCATCGGGACAACTTCTACTTCAATACCTATTTGTTCTAACTGCTGTTTCACAAAAGTCATTCCCTTTACTTCCTGGGTAGAGTTGTCTCCCCAGAGGGTTAATTTAAATCCATCCGGATAACCTGCTTCTGCTAAAAGTGATTTCGCTTTATCAAGGTTGTATTCATATGCCGGCTGTTCACTGTAATAAGAGATCGACGGTGCCATTACGGAAGTAGCCGGTGCACCATAACCTGCATACATAAGCTGTACATAAGCATTTCTGTCAATTGCATAATTCATGGCCTAACGTACTTTTACATTACTTAATTCTTTTAAGTTTGTATTTAAGGTAACATATCTCATAATAGTGGATGTTGTAGCATTAACGGTGATATCTCCGGTAGTTTCTGTTGCGGATATCTGATCTGACGGCATCGGATAAATAAAATCCGCTTCACCGGTCTGCAGCATAGCCGTACGGGATCCGGCTTCCGGTACTTCCTTGATCGTTACAGAGTCAACACCCGGTTTGGTTCCCCAGTAATTCGGATTCGTCGTTGCTGTCATATGGTCGCCTTCCACCCATTCTTTCAATACATAAGGGCCTGTTCCAACCGGATTTGTGATTAATCCGTCATTACCGTATTTTTCAATAGCCGCAGGACTAATTAACCCAACCAATGTTAATTTATTAATAAAAGGGCTATACGGTTCTGATAATTTAAATACTACGGTGTAGTCATCCGGCATGTCGATACTTTCAATACGGTTTGTTTCAACATCACCATTTGTTACAACAAAGCGGCCCCTTAAACGAAGATTATTATCTTTATTCATAATACGGTCAAAATTAGCTTTTACTGCGGCCGAATTAAAATCAGTGCCATCATGAAATTTAACATCTTTTCTCAAGTGGAACGTATAGGTAAGGGAATCATCAGAAATTTCATAACTCTCAGCCAATTGACCGACAATATTCATATCCGTGTCAAACATAACTAAGTTTTCATACATGGCACGTGATGCAGAAATGGATAATGTATCACTTAAGTTATGAGGATCCAGTGAACTGATACTGGTTTCTACGGCAATTACCAGATCATTATCCGTGGAAACTCCCTCTGTACTTCCGGTAACTAATGCTCCTGTCTCTTGTGTCTTGTCTGCCTCATCTGAGGTTTTTGTTCCCTCATCCGTGTTTTTTACATCGGAGCTCCCCTGTGTCGATGTACTGCTGCCGCCACATCCTGCAAGTGACAGGATCATTGTGACTGCAAGGAGTAATGCCAAGATTTTTTTGTGGTTTTTCATAATTTTCTCCTTTTCTTTTAATAATTAGTTGCAAAAGATACCTGATTTTTGGCACAAAAAAAAGTATTCTTTATATTCTGCGTCTTCGCATCGTGCATATTATTTCTTGCCCTCTGTTTTATTGCATTGCATAAAAAATACTTTTCTTTAAGTTGAATCCAGTCTATCAGATTTTCATCTTGTTGTCAATTGTTTTTTATTGTTTTACTGCTTATTTATTATTGTTTCAATTGCATCATTGTGTCAATCGTCCTGTTTTCATGCCTATTTATAAAATATGTAGAATCATGGTATACAAGATAATTTTTATGCATATTTTTATCTATATCAAACTATAGAATCGGATAACTATTTGAATAAATCCTAATGAAGCAATTGGAATTTGGTTATAAAATAAACAAGTTTATTCAACTTTCTATTCGGGCCTTTTCAATTTATGAATAAGGTTCAAAAATTGAAAGGAACAGGTGCCATAATGAACAAGCTTCTGAATATAATATCAGGCTTTATAATATTTTTCCTGTTGTTTTGTTTTGTGACCTATAATCAAAGCATTACATCAGAAAAAAGACAAACTTCAAATACAGGAACTATGGTAACTCCTGAACCAACTACGGCAGAGAAAAACTTTACAATTGGCTGGTCGGTCTATAACAGTGCCTATGAATTTTTTAAAGCGATGCAGGATGGTGTACTTGCCAAAGCAGCAGAACTTGGAATTAATGTGATTACCAATGACCAAAAAAGCAGCACTGTTGAAATGATAACCGGCGTCACCAGTTTAATTGATCAGGGCATCGACGCACTGGTTATATCCCCATTTAATCCGGATGCAATGCCGGTAGTTGTTGATTTAGCAAAAAAAGCCGGAATCCCGGTGGTGGTTGTAGATATCGGTACCGGTGGTACCGATGTGGATGCGTTTATAATAACCGATTCCTTTGCCGGCGGATCCTTAGCAGGTGAATATGCTTTAGAATTAATCAGGGAACATTCTATAAAAAGTAAAAATGTTGCTATTATAAAAGTGGAAGAAACTGCAGCCCATGCAAGACGGCGCGGGGAAGGTTTCAAAGACATCATGACACAAAGCGGATACAATGTGGCAGCGGAAGTAACAGCTAATTCTGACCAAACCCAGGCATATGAAGCGATGAAAGAGATATTAGCGAATTATGGTGATGATTTAGCTGTAGTTTTTGCTGAAAATGACAGGATGGCTTTAGGTGCAGCGCAGGCTATAGATGAAGCCGGGAAAAAGGGGCAGATTATGGTCATAGGATTTGATGGTGATCCTGCAGCCATTGCTGCCATAAAGGATGGATTAATGCAGGGAACAATAGCGCAGCAGCCATTTGAAATGGGTGCTTTAGGAGTAGAGGTCGCTGACAGGATATTGACAGGCCGTAGAATAATTTTTGATGATGTAGAATCAAAAGAATTATACGTAGAAATATATCTTATTGATGAAACTGGTGAACCCAGAAGATATATGGAATAATTTATAATATAACTGATAATTGAAGAATTAAATGCCCAGGACCCGGTTATGGCAGGAAAAAGTTAGCAATTATGGGTAATGGTCAGGGAATGTTTATGTACCATTTACAATATGAAAACATATAATAGTAAAAAAGACAAATGGAGCTATAAAATTTGAAATACAATAAATACTATTTTGCTAATACCAATAATCAGGATATATATAAAAACATGAGACGGATGGCTATAGAGCCAAAGGATAAAAACAGTGAAAACATTTTTGTATATCCAGATAATTTAGAAAATGCACTGTCACTGATACAGCAGGCACTTGCAGGAGAGACTGAAGACAAAATCTTTTATACCTATTTATTCGAAAATGCTCCCACGGAAGAGGATAAACAAATAATAACCGGTATCCGCAATAATGAAATTAACCACTATAACCTGTTTAGACAGATTTTTTCAGATTTAACAGGTGCAAAGATGCCGAAAGGTAAACCAGAATCTTTTGTTCCACCCAAAACCTATTGTGATGGTTTAAAGAGGGCTTTATTGGGAGAACAGAACGCTGTACGGAAATACCGGCAAATTCTTTATGCAATGCAGTCACGCATTCATATAAATATGTTGGTTGAAATAATTACCGATGAGATCAGACATGGAATTCTCTATAATTATTTATATTCCAAAAATGGATGTGAATCATAAGTTTAAAAATAATAGACACCTGCATAGAATGCGAAGTGTCCATTATTTTTTTGCTTTCATGCTAATGCAAACCACTTAATTGCTGTATTTCTTAGAACTTACCAGCGTCCGCAGCTTCCTGGATCGCTACGGCTACAGCCACGGTAGCACCAACCATAGGGTTGTTACCCATACCGATAAGCCCCATCATTTCTACGTGGGCGGGTACGGAAGAAGATCCGGCAAACTGTGCATCAGAATGCATTCTGCCCATAGTATCAGTCATACCATAAGAAGCAGGACCTGCTGCCATGTTATCAGGATGAAGTGTTCTTCCTGTACCACCACCGGAGGCTACGGAGAAATACTTCTTGCCTTGTTCTATACATTCTTTCTTGTAAGTACCTGCAACCGGATGCTGGAATCTGGTAGGATTAGTTGAGTTACCGGTTATGGATACGTCAACGCCTTCTCTATGCATGATAGCAACACCTTCTGTTACATCATTGGCTCCATAGCAGTTAACCTTTGCTCTATCGCCGGCAGAGTAGGATTTTCTGAATACTTCTTTTACTTCTCCTGTATAATAATCCATCTGAGTTTCAACGAAAGTAAATCCGTTAATTCTTGAAATGATCTGGGCAGCATCTTTACCAAGACCATTTAAGATTACCCTTAATGGCTCTTTTCTAACTTTGTTAGCAGATAATGCGATACC
Organism: Anaerocolumna sp.; assembly: GCA_049692775.1. GTDB lineage: Bacteria > Bacillota > Clostridia > Lachnospirales > Lachnospiraceae > Anaerocolumna. The sequence continues at coordinate 17,760 of JBAVPE010000030.1, forward strand.
GATAGCACCTTCTGCTGCTGCAAAGGATTCATGTCCTGCTAAGAATGCGAAACATTTTGTTTCTTCTTCCAATAACATCTTTCCTAAATTACCATGTCCTAAACCAACTTTTCTTTGGTCAGCAACAGAACCGGGAATACAGAAAGCCTGAAGGCCTTCACCAATTGCAGCAGCGGCATCAGCAGCTTTTCTGCAGTCTTTTTTAATTGCAATTGCAGCGCCTACTAAATAGGACCAGCAAGCATTTTCAAAACAAATATTCTGAATGCCTTTAACTTGATTATATACGTCAAGTCCGGCTGACTTTGTTATCTTTTCAGCTTCTTCAATGGAAGCGATTCCATAGCTGTTTAATACTGCATTTATTTTGTCAATTCTTCTTTCATATGATTCAAATAAAGCCATTTTATGTATCCTCCTCTATTATTCTTTTCTAGGGTCAATGATCTTAGCAGCATCAGCAACACGGCCGTATTGTCCCTTAGATTTCTCATAAGCAGTAGCAGGGTCATCACCCTTTTTGATAAAGTCAGTCATTTTTCCAAGATTAACAAATTGATAACCTATGATTAAATCTTCTTCATCAAGTGCAAGACCGGTTACATATCCTTCTGCCATTTCAAGATAACGAGGACCTTTCTTTAATGTACCGTACATTGTACCAACCTGGCTTCTCAAACCTTTTCCTAGATCTTCAAGACCTGCACCAATTGGTAAGCCCCCTTCGGAAAAAGCACTTTGTGTTCTGCCGTATGCAATCTGTAAGAACAGTTCCCTCATTGCAGTATTAATGGCGTCACAAACTAAGTCAGTATTTAAAGCTTCTAAAACGGTTCTTCCCGGAAGAATTTCTGCTGCCATAGCTGCAGAATGAGTCATACCGGAACATCCGATGGTTTCAACTAATGCTTCCTGGATAATACCATCCTTTACATTAAGTGTTAATTTACAAGCACCTTGCTGCGGTGCACACCAGCCAACACCATGTGTTAAACCGGAAATATCCTTTACTTCTTTTGCCTGTACCCATTTTGCTTCTTCCGGAATAGGTGCTGCTCCATGGTTAACGCCCTGCGCAACTGGACACATCGTTTCTACTTCATGTGAATAAATCATGTCAAGACTCCTTTCAATGTACATAAATATATTACTATCAACGGTATGTTATTATTTTAACATCGCATACGCACTTATTTTCTCATAAAAATACAAATTAGTCTATAGTTTTTAAAAAAATTAATTGATTTTATAGTTTTATAGATTTGTCTTTCTTATTTTACTTTAACAGAGATGTATTTATTATCTTTTATGGTAAAACGCCACAAATAATCCTTTGCTTCCCCGGCATAATCTATATTAATTCGTTTTGAAGCAATTATTTCATTTAAGCCATAATCTTCCGGCTTCTCCAGATACATCCTGTCGCCGCATAAATCCATGCCGTAATTATCCCGGTTAATTCCCATGGCCGAGCATAGCTTCCCAGGTCCACTGCATAAGTTAGTTATTTTATCCGTACCACGCCGCTTTTTCATCAGGTCAATCCCCTCAATGGGTTCTAAGGCACGCAGCAGCACTACTTCCGGAATATCAACTTCATTGGTTACAATATTCATACAGTAATACATACCATAAATCAAATAAATGTACGCATAACCTCCTTCCCCATATTGTATATTGGTCCTGGTAGATTTCACCTTATAGGAATGGGCTGCTGCATCCAGAGCTCCCATATAAGCTTCGGTTTCAACTATTTTTCCCCTGGTAATGCCTTGTTCTGTTTTGCATACCAGTACCATACCCAGTAAATCTTTTGCTACTTCTATTGCAGTTCTTTGATAAAAATCCCTGGTAATTTTCATGTTTACACCCATTGCATACCGCAGGCTTGTCTGCGGTATTGCCACAAATAAAACGGGTTGAAAGCATCTATAAGTGGCATCCTTTCCTTATCTGTATTTTCTTTCACGCTTCGCGGCATGGCTGCCCCGGAAGCTTCTTCCAGCTTTAAATGCTTTTTTATTCTATTATTAATATTTCATTAAAACCGGTCATTTCAAACAGGTCTAAGACTTCCCTGCTCACATTCCTGATTACTAATGAACGGCTGGCTTCATCCGCTTTTTTCATACCAATTAATAAAGCCCTTAACCCGGCACTATTTATATACACTAATTTTGCTAAATCTAAAATTACTTTTTGTGTTTCTTCTAAGGCTTTTAATAAGGCTAACTGGAATTCATCACTGGTATTATTGCTGATTCTTCCCTCAACGGTTAATTTTACACTGTTTTGATTTACTGTTTTATTAATATTCATACACTTCTGTCTCCTTTCAATAGATTACTTCCAGGTAATTCTTTTATCAGTGAATACACTTTATTCATAAATAAATATTTCATTATTTACTATGCCGTCTGCCTGTTCGTTAATTGATAAAAATGACCTTTTCGCTCCATAAGTTCTTCATAATTTCCTTCTTCCACGAAACGTCCGTTATCCATAACAAAAATTCTATCACAATTCTTAACGGTACTCAAGCGGTGTGCTATAACAACCCTGGTAATTTTTAATTTTTCCAGGTTACCGGACACCAAAGCCTGATTCTTATTATCCAATGCACTTGTAGCTTCATCAAAGAACAATATCCGGGGATCATTAAATATTGCTCTCGCAATTAATATTTTCTGCCGCTGTCCTCCTGAAATGGTTCCGCCGCCTTCCGAAATCATGGTCTGCAATCCCATTGGCATACTTTTTATATCATTATCTAATCCGACTTCCTTAACTATATGCATAACCCTTTCTGCTTCTTTTTCCTTTTCGGCCTGTATCCTTGCAGTACTTGCTATCGCTATATTTTCATAAATACTTCCTGCTATCAGCCTGCCTTCTTGTAATACAACCCCGAAACTTTTTCTCATTTCCCTTTTATCAAGGCATTCAATATCTTTCTCATCATAATATATTTTGCCGCTGCTTGGTTTTTCAAACCCTAATAATAGTTTTAACAGGGAAGACTTACCAGAGCCCGACGTACCAACGATTCCTACATATTCCCCGCTTAGGATTGTAAAAGAAATATCGGAAAGTACATTTTCTTCATTTTCCTTATAGGCAAATGATACATTATTGACTTCAATATTACCTTCAAGCTTTCCTGGCATTTTCAGATTTTCTTCAAATTCCCCTGTGTTTTCCAATACTATTTTAGATTTTTTGAATATAGGGATTAAATAACTCACCTTATAAAAAGTCATTGCCAATTGCATAACAGCTAAAGAAAAAGTACCAAATGCCGTTATGAAACCCATAAAATTGCCGAAACTAAGACCAATTTTTTCTTCTGCCAGTATATAATAAAATACTGCCATAAAAACTATATTTAAAACATTGTTTGTATTTGCGGAAGCATTTGATAATTTTTCTTTCTTATATAATGTCTTCTTATGTTTTGTATACTGTTCAAAATATTTTAACAGTGCCCTGTGCTCTGCTCCTGCAATTCTTATCTTAGCGATCCCGCTTATAAACTGATATATAAACGAAGACTCCTTCATTCTCATATCAACGATATCTCTTTCATATTTCAGCTGCAGCCATCCTAAAGCGGTTGTTATGAGGACATTAACCACAACCATGACAAGTCCTATTACAGCTAATTTTACAGAATAAGCAAACATCCGGTATAAATATAATAAGGAAAATATTGCGGATAATGCGGTTGTTATGATTACTTCCGATATCAGATTAAATATTTCCGTAATACCAAATGCACTTTTTACAAGAACGGCACTATCCTGTATCTCATATATATTTTCCGGCAGATTAAATAATCTGTCAAAGACCGCACTTTGTACCGTATGTTCCATTCCCATGGAGATACGGAATACTGCAATATTTTTTACAATAGTAAAACTTAAATTCCCGATACAAAACGCAAAAACGAAAAAACCGATATTCAAAAGCGCCTTTTGATTGCCAAACGGAATATATTCGTCATAAATTACCTGATTCAAATATGGTATCAGTAATCCTATTAAGGTGCTTAACAAAGAGAAAAGTAAGATAAAAATGACATCTTTTTTATAAACCGCTTTAACTCCAAATTTTATTAATTCTATGATTCCCATATCTTTATTGGGCAGGGGCCTGTATATCTCATATGCCGTTTTTACATACTCCTTATTTCTTTCTTCCTCTATACGTATAGAGGTATTATCTTCCATATTATACTCTTTATAGCGGGTCGGGCTTATCGGCAGACATGCCACAGGTATAAAGATATCTTCTTTCTTTTCCTTCTCTTTATATACCAGCAGATACCCGGAGTCATGCCTGTACCAGCTTTTATCTAATTGCACTTCCCTTATCATAAAGTGCGATATCCTTGCGATATCCTCTATGGAAAATATTCTTCCGCAGCTTTCCACCATAACATCATAGGAAACTATTTTTATTCCTCTTTGTCTGCATATAAAAGCAACTGTATTGTAAAGGTTATTCTGAGTTTTATCTGCATTGGAAATAACCCTGCTTTTATTAAAAACCCCTGCAATTGAGTCCAGACATTTCTTTAACGTTTTCTCTTGTTCATTATAATTTCTGTAAACCGATATTTCTTCGGTCACTAACTTACGCTCCACGGTCTCAACTACTTCAGATTCAAAATCCTCCCGGCTCCTGATATTTAAATTTATTTGCTGTGCAAATTTTAATATAATTTTTTCTGCCGACTGTCCGTTTTCCGGTAATTGTTTTAAAATCACGGCCGTACCTAATGCAGAAATTGCAAATGACCATTTACCCAAAACATCATCATTTACCGATAAGGAGGGAATTAAAATATTATTGTTATCCCCGTTTATTTCAAATAATGAATATCTTCTGCCTATGACATTGTCTTCATTCACAGGCACGATATAAACCAGTACCGTGCCTGAAATCACCTGATAGCAATATTGCTTTTCTGATGTTATATGAACTTTTCCGCCTTCCAGTATTATCTGCTCCATAATGATTTTAAAAAACCTCCCCCTTGAATTAATCCTGTTCCTGATTTGATCCTGATTAAGGATTGTCAACAAATAAATCCCTATATTGTCCCGGTACAGCCGCTAAATTATTATGTGTCCCACGCTGGATTATTTTTCCCTGCTCCATTACTACAATTTCATCGCAATCCCTTATCGCACTTAAGCGGTGTGCCACAATTACACAAGTGCATCCACGTCTTTTTATGTTATCAACAATTTCTTTTTCCGTAATTGAATCCAGTGCACTGGTTGCTTCATCCAAAATTAAAATGGTAGGATTCATAACTAAAGCCCTTGCTATCTCAAGTCTCTGTTTCTGCCCGCCGCTTAAATTCTTTCCGCCTTCCTCCAGATAATAATCATACGCTCCTGTTTTTTTTGTAATCATATCATGAATGACGGCATCTTTTGCCGCCCTTATGATATCTTCGTCCCTTATGGCTTTATTCCACATGGTAATATTATCTTTTATACTTCCTGTGAAGATACTTATTTCCTGGCTTACCGTTGCAATGGAGCTGTTTATAATTTCCTTTGGTATATGGTTCATTTGAATATCATCAAATAATATCTTTCCTTCCCATGGCTGGTACAATCCGCTGAGAAGCTTGGATATCGTTGATTTACCGCTCCCTGAACTTCCTACAAGTGCTATACTTTTACCACTGTTTAAATTAAAATTAAAATCGGTAATAAGCGGTTTTTCTAATATACTATAACCAAAAGCTACTTTTTCCATAAGAATTTTGCCTGTTAATTTACTTTTTAATTCCAACGTATCTGCTTCCAGATTAAATTTACTGTCTGTATTATAATGTAAGATATCTTCAACGCGGTTCATATCTGCCTTTATTTTTTGTATTTTTTGTCCAAATGTAACCAATTCGCTGACCGGAGTCAGAAAATAACCTAATAAAAGACAATAAGCAACTAAGGTACCTGTGGTCATATTTCCTTTAATAACCAGACATCCGCCTATGATTAATACGGCAACATTGCATAATTGCTTTACAATAACCGACATTTCACCCATAACAATTTGAAGCTTCTGATATTTTTGCTTTTCACCGATTGCTTTTGCATAATATCCCAGTACCCTGCCTACATATTCATTTTCAATGCCGGATGCCTTTAAGGTTGACATGATACTAACTCCCGAAACCACAACCCCTATGAGCTTTCCCTGATCCTGCTGCATTTTCATGATTGTACGTGAAAATACATCTGATGTACTTTTTGAAATTAAAAAGTACATACCCATTACCACGATACTGATACCGGTCAATAAGGGGCTGTATAAAAACAGCAGTATAACATAAAACAGGGAGATCATTACATTTAATACACTTTTTGCCAGTTCCCCGCCTAAAAACTCACTGATACTGTTATTATTCTCCACCCTGTCCCCTAAATCACCTGCATATCTCTGTGAAAAGAATTCCACGGGAAGACAGAAGAGATGATATAAAAAACGATACCCGGATACCAAGGCCATTTTATTCTGTAACCGTACCAATACCAGATTCCGGTAAAAGGTGAACACTGCCTGCAATACCGAAACCGTTATCATGGCAACAAACAAGGTTTTAATCCATGAGATATTGCCTTCAATTAAAATATCGTCTATAAATATTTGAGTAAAAACAGGTGTCAGCATTCCGGGAACCACTAATAACAATCCCATAAAAATCAAATAGGCAATAACTGAATATTGCCCTTTTAAACCGGCTAATGCAAAGTGTATTAAAGAATGGTTGTTTTTCACTTTAATAACCTCCGCGGCAGGCTCGATAATCAATACTATACCGGTAAATCCTTCATCAAATTCTTCTATGGATAATTTTCTTTTGCCTTCTGCCGGATCATTCATATAGACATGTCCGCGGCTTATTCCCTCATATACCATAAAATGATTAAAATTCCAATGGATAATACAAGGGGGCTTTAAAGAAAATAAATCTTCTAAATTAGTTTTATAACCTTTTGTTTTGAATCCATATTTTCTGGCTCCCTGTAAAATTTTACTTGCCTTGCAGCCATCCCGGCTTACACCGGTATCAATTCTTAGTTGATCCAATGAAATATAAACACCATAGTATTGCATTATCATTGATAAGGAGGCAGCACCGCATTCCGTCATTTCCATCTGAAATACGGTCGGAGTTTTAATATGACTGCGTTTACTAAAATGCCGTTTCTTATTGCCTGCTAATTCATGTACAATTTCCATATGCTTCATTCCTCTTCTTAATTCGCTTAATTTATAGAACTGATAAACTTTTGGACAGGGTATTGTGTATCTGTAATGATATAGGCATCTACCATTGTAAAATCCGGAATTACAATATCTTCTCCTTTTTCATTTGACCATTCATATCTGCTGCGTGTATTCTCATCCTGATTCAATTCAATTTCTACCTCGATAACCGGTTCCAAAGAACCTTTTTGTTGTCTGAATGCCTGGACTAAAAGTTCATCTCCCAGTTTATCCAACATATCTTCTTCACTTGTTCCATAAGTGCCCACCTTTTTAACCGTTCCAAGCATATAGCCGGCTTCTAATTCATTAACCGTTGAGGGTACAACATTAACTTTCATTCCGGTTAGGATCTTTTTACCGGTACTTAAGGGTACATAGCATAAAATACCCATGGAAACCCTATCCTCGTCCTGTGTATTAACTAATGTACTTTGTTTTTCCACATTTCCTTCACCGGTGCTAATATACACCCCCTTTACCTCAACCTTCTCGCTTAATTCTCCAAAAAAGCCCCAATACACTGCTGCTATAACCATGATTAACATACCAAGGAGTGCCAGCCACCCCAAAGAGGAAGTCACATGTATCATATGATCCAGTTGTTCGGGTGATGAAAGTTTTTCTAAAGATGACTTACGGTAAATACTGCCCATTTAATCAGCCCTCCTTTAAAATAGTATTTTTTTAAACTGATTGCTATTTAAGCATATATTATTTCCTTATTATGGAATTTTATATATTCATACTATTCTTCCGGTATAAAATTTTCAATCCATTTGTAAAAATAGTACAATTTACTTCATATTTGGAAATTATCCTAAAAAAATCCACTCTTTTAAGTGGATTTTTTATATTCCATTAACAACATAGTAATATCATCATCCTGATTGGCTCCATCTGCAAATTTTTGCAGCTCCTGGATAATTTTGCTAAGAATCCGGGATAAATCCATTTTTGAAGTATCAAGCCCGTTTAAAAATTGTTTCAGACGTGTTTCCCCAAATAGTTTTTCATTTTTATCTGCTGCTTCCGTGACACCGTCTGTATATAATAACAGCTTATCACCCTGTTCCAAAAGAATTTCCGTATCCTGATATTTTACATCCTGCCTGCCGGCAAGAACAAAACCGTTATTTACCGCCAAGTATTCATAATCCCCATGTTTTTTGCTGATTAAAGGATAGTTATGACCTGCATTGGAATATATAAACTTTCCGGTATCAATTTCTAAAATTCCCATAAACGCCGTTACAAACATCTGGGATTCATTGTTTTCATAAAGCTGGTTATTGACATGCATAAAAATATCAGATGGTGAATATTGATAGCTGGAGTTATTCTGGATTAAGGTTTTTGACATCATCATAAACAATGCTGCCGGTACTCCCTTACCTGAAACATCAGCAATTACTACTGCTAAATGATTCTCATCAATGAAAAAATAATCATAAAAATCCCCTCCTACTTCCAGGGCAGTTTCCATTCTTGCACTAATCGCAATATCTTCCCTCTCCTGTAATGCTTTTGGTAAATTAGACGTCTGAATTCTTGCCGCCACCTCTAATTCCGCCTTGATTTTCGTTGTTTTAACCGCTGAAATAATTCCGTAGAACATAGCAATATACATGGTTGCATAAATAATAATTATAGTACCGAAAATCATAACAAAATAGATAATCATTTTTGGCATGTAAGGATAAACGCTAATGTAACCCATCATTAAATAGAATACACTGTAGGTAATATAGGACAATAATGGTATAAATACGAGCTTCCCATAATGTTCCTCTGACAAGGAAAGAATGACAGTCATTGCCTTGCTTAAATATCTCCGGTAAATAAAATATAATATAAGGGAAATTCCCGCACCTATACATAAATAAAGTATTCCCCCGCCTTTCTCAAATTCAATATAATACCCATTTTCAGTCACTTTAGGATTAAAAATTACCAATAATAACGGCATAAAATAATCTGCAATTAAGCTAACAAACATATAAAGCAGAAGTATTGCAAATATTTTCACTTTCAACGCTTTTTGATATATTATTTTTGCACCGGCAATCAACAGCAAAATCTGTATAAAATACATCCATACACCAAAATTATAGAATATATCATATGCCAATTTATGCTTCCCAAAAAATGATTCGTTACAATAAAATATGGTATACTGGATTGCATATAATAATCGGAATACAAAAACCAGTACTGCACAAATACATCCCCAGGCCAGTATCGTTTTGCCAGGATTCCACTTTTTCACAAAGGTATAATCCATCATGGCAACTATGGCAACAAACATCATTAAGATATATATATCATCCATATAACAGTTTCTGATCCCTTTTATAAACATTTCCCAGAACAATTATTTATCCTCCTTTTTACCTCTGAAAAACAGTGCCGTATCCTGCGGTTCACATAGAGATTCCTGTTTCCCGCCTGATACCTGGTTTAATTCCTTATCCAAAAGCATGTAACCTTGTCCCGTATTTTTATTCATATTATCAATAAACCGTTTTCGTATGTAATCCCAATATTTTTTACTGATATCAACAACTTTTCCACTTTCCGTACCATTGTCAACAATTGCACAATATCTTTTAATCGATACGATTTTATTTAAATTGATAATAAAACTTTGATGACATTGAGTAAAAATATTCGGGTTTAATTTTTTTTTAAATTCCAATAACTTATCAGAATATCTGATGCTCCTTTCTTTAATATCAATATCCTCTTCGAGGTTTAACTTTCTAAAAATAACATTTAAATCAGATAAATCAGACATATATATCCTGATTCCACGTCCCAAAACTTCAACACAGACTATATTCTTCATTTTGATCCGGAATATATTTGAATTCTTCTGCAAACGGATATATTCTGAACAAAAGTTATTTTCATAATCAAACAAAATAATCTTTTCTAATAAATCAATTTTAAAGGGTTCAAACAAATAATCCAGTATATTTACCTTATACCCGTTTGATATGCAATTAATATTATTGGTTAAATATACAATAGATTCCTCCATGTTTTTATTCCTAAGTATCTCTGCATAATTCATTATAGTATTATCTTTATCACTAATTCTAAGGAAATAAAGATCATACCTGTTTCCTGTCATATCAATATCTTTATACAATTCTTCTTTTGCTGAAAATGACTGAACAAAGTATCCGCAAATATAATTCCTGAACATGATTTCATCGATCATATGCTTTAATTCCGTTATGGAATCTACATTATTATCATAAATTACAATATTATAAGTATTTTCCATTTTAATTATCCTCTCCTTATATTTTGTAATTACTTTTTGTTCATCCCTAAGCTATCTTTTTAATAATAGTAACAATGTTTTTCCCTTTTTTATAATTATACAAAAATTTATCCACTGATTTTTTAACTATAAAAATTCCAAGACCGCCAACTTCACGTTCCCTTATTCCTGACTTAATATCAGGTTCTGGAACTTCCAGCGGATTAAAAGGTTTACCCATATCTGATAATTGTATAATAATTAATTGCTTTTTCAATTCCAGAATACAGCGCAGTGTTATCATACCCGGCTTTTCTGCGTATGCATACCTTGCAATATTTCCAAATAATTCTTCCACTGCAATAATTATCTGGGTTTTTGTTAATAAAGAGCATTCTACGCTATCCAAAACATTCATAACAAAATCCACCGCCACATCGGAGCATTCCAATACTGCGGCTACACTTATTTCTTGGGACTCAAGTACCATAACCCATCTCCCCCCTGGTTTTAAATTATTTACGTTTCTTTTATTATTCCCTCGTTTTATACTAATTGGGAAATCCAAAATGCCCATGCTTAAAACATACCAAAACCTTTTACCGCCCTGTTATGTTTATCTGGACATTTTGGATTAGACCTTTTTATTTATCTTATGTTTTAGGCGGTATTAATATCGGTGTCACTCCACCGGCTATTGAGTCCAGCTCTGATTCTGTAAGAATTTTCTCACTCATTAAATCGTTTTCGTCTTTCCCCTGATCATTCTTTTTCTCAGGCTGCACATTTTCTTTTCTCTTCATTTCCATAAATATTCCCTCGCTTTTTTCAAACTGATACTTTACAGTACTAAATCAATAGAGGTATAGGAGATTTTATATTTTAATGCATTCTGCAAAACATCACTTTATTCTTATTTAATTTAATTTCTTCATCATCATGATTAACTATATGAAACCTTCGGTTAATGCAATATTTCCACATTTTTATCAGTTGTTACAAGTAATGCTGTGGTGTTTTTCTCCCCTACCCCTATTATTTTGCTTTAGCACATCAAATGCAGCAATCTGCTAAATTACAGCTGATATCAGAATAAATTAATAGCTGTTGATAGAAACATTACTAAGACTGACATGTGCCTTTTCTTCTTGGTTTCCGCCTGCAACACTATCTAACTCTGTTTCCGTAAGTTCAATGCAGCCATTGGATTCCTTAATATCATCAATTGCCTGAAAAAAATCCTCTTCGGAAACTCCCTGTATGTATTCGGAGGCCACTGCATATACCTCTGATTTGGATGTTACACCATTCATCCTGTCTACTGCTGTTTGATTCTTTAAAACTTCTGCTACCTTTTCCATTACTTCAACACTTACATTCATACTGATTCCTCCATTCTTGTTTTATATTAAGATATTTAATCATGATGAACTATTTTTTCTGACTCAGGGCTTTGTTAATTATATAGATTTTAGTTGTAATGTAAGTCATTATACTAAATTAATATCGAATACAGACCCTTTTCCATTCCACTTTCCTGCTCAGCTTTCTTCATAATATATTTTTCATTTTCTATGTAAAATCTTACTTTTGTTATCCTTTTCTCCGTTAGCGTAATCCTTCTTTTTCTCATTTGCAGCACATCATAGGAATATTCCCGTATCACATCTATATTCTTCTTCTCATTTCTACTTTTAAATAATAATTGATAGATATCCCTTTCAAAATGAAACATGGCATTTAATGCCTCTGTCTCTATCCAAACAAAAGGATACTCCCCTATAAACCTTTCCAGTACTTCTATCATTCTGTCAACAAAGATATTATGTTCTTTAAAATAAATTTTATAATTTTCCATCATTTCCTGTTCGCTTATTACTGACCTGAATGCATAAAAAACTCCAAGACAACTATCTTTCATTTCTTCAAGTAAAAACTTATATGTAATATCAAACAAGGCTATACACTTTATAAAAACCAAATGATAAAACTTATCCAGATTTTTTATTTTATCTGCCAGGGGCGACGGAATATAACATAAATTAGGGAATAGATCTACATCCTTTATCATTTCAGATAATCTCTCATCCCTCCAGGAATCCAGGCTTTCAAAGATTTCCATGGAAAAATCTTTTGGATGTACCAGCTTATCCATATGTTTTTCTGTTATTTCCGTTTTGGGAAGAAACATTATTTTATGAAGCTGCAATTTTAGTCTTTCCTCTGTCACATCTTTATGACACTTATCATATATACGGTAAATAAGTTTCAACGTATCATCTATGTCCTTCTCATTTTCCTTTGGGAAACCGTAAATAAAGGAAAAAGTACCCTTGATATTATACTTATGCAGTAATAAAGGCAATTGCCCAATTTGCGCTAAGTCCAGGTTTTTCTTAATATACTTTTGTATTTTTTCCGAACCGCTTTCAATTCCAAAAAATATTTCTTCACATCCTGCCGACCCCATTACTTGTAACAATTCTTCATCAATCGTATCTACCCGGGCACTGCAGGCCCAGGAAATATTAATATTACCTTCTTTTAACATTTTACAAAGATCCATAACCAGTTTACGGTTTGCTACAAATAAATCATGTTCAAAATTAAATTCTTTAAAATTAAATTTATTTCTATAATATACAATTTCTTCAAGTATCCTCTTTGCCGATTTGATCCTGAATTTCCTTTTCCAAAACAATTTTGTGGAACAGAATATACAATTATAAGGGCAGCCCCTTCCGATATCCATACTGATTCTATTTTCCAATTTATGATGGTATAAGTCTAAATCTATCATTGGAAGTTCATCCAAATTCCCGATTAAGTCTTCATTCCTGCGAACGGTAATTTTTCCTTCATCCTTATATGCAATCCCATTTACGTTACTCAAATCTCCGCTTTCTATTCCATTTAAAATACTGATTATCGTATTTTCTCCCTCTCCGAGGCCAATTGCATCTACACAATTATATTTTTCAAGTGTTTTATCCGCAGCTAATGTCGCTTGCGGACCACCAAACAGTACTTTTATCTTATCATTGAGTCCTTTGATTTTTAATGCCAGCAATAGTGCAACATGATATGTATTACACATTGTATACAAACTGATTACATCTGGTCCCTGCTCTAATAAATATCCCGCATCCCTGCTTATGTTCTGATCAAGGATGTTACTTACCACAAAAAAATGTTCACAGTATAAGCGGTTAAAATCAATTACACCTGCTTCATATTTGCCGGCATTTTTTATAATAGTCGCTAAGGATAAGATTCCTAAGGGCACCTGTGAATCTTTGAATATATTTTGGTAATCACATAAATTAGCAAATACTATTTTCATCCTTCCAACCCTTTCTTAAAAATGAATATCCGTCTGAAAATGGAGAAAATATTTTCATCTCATGAAATATTTGTTAACAGGCCAGTATCCGTTTCTTTTATAGAATCATAAAATTTATCCGCATTTTCCCTGTTGAAAAGTATTGCACAAAGCTCACAAGTTGAAATAATTTTCTCGGGAATTTTAATACCAAATTCATTTTTGGCTATATCAATCAAATTATCAAACCCTTGATTTCTAATTACATTCAATAAGCAATCTTTTTCAATGATTTGTTTTGCTTCAGGAAAATCCATGTTTTCATAATTTCCTATCCTTATCCCTGCGTTTAACATTGCAGGTGAAATACAAGGTAATATTGTTCCGTCATATTTTAAAAGTATCCTGTGCTTCACATAACAGGATAGATTTTCGGGTATTAAATTCCTGATAAAATCTTCCTCTTTTAAATAAATTTTCGCATTACCTACCGGCAGGCAAGGATTGACCAGTACACTCGAATCAGAAATATCTTCATCAAGCCGGTTGATAATATCCCCTATAGAATGTTTTTTTGTTTTTATCATTGACAAATAGTATGCTATCCCTATTTTTTCTGCTGCCTGAAATATATTTCTGATATTTCCAGCTTTTATGTGCTTGTTATGATAATAGTCAAAACTTACAATAAGTTCCTTAAGGCCTGATTTTTTCAGCTCTACTAGTTTCGTATATGCCTCTTCATAACTTGCGGCCCAAAATCCATTTGTATAACACACTGCATTCTTTCCAATTTCTTTCGTATACGCTATATATTGCTTTAGATCCTCATAATAAACAAACGGTTCTCCGCCTGTAAATGTTATCTTTTTTAATTCTTTATCCCGGGACGTACTTAAAATGAACTTTTTTACCGATTCATAATTTAAACGCTCCTTACATTTTGGGTCTGATTCCGTACAGCAGATTTCACAAACACCACTACAAGCCCTATTAAGCATTATATATAAATTATTACATAGCATTCCGGCACCCCACCTTTCAATTCTGAGCCTGATTCAGTAAGGGAACAGGCTCATTAATGACGTCATTCACTATGTTATATAAAGAATAGAAATATCCTTTATATAACATCAACTGTTCAAAACTTCCTTGCTCTGCAATGTTTCCATTACTAAGGACAATTATTTCATCATATAGTGAAAGTATTGTCCGGTCCAGCTTATGTGATATTACAATCCGGGTAATTCCATTAAGACCGGCGATTTCCCCCTCGACCATCTGGGCAGTTGCTGCATCTAAAGCAGAGGTCGCTTCATCCATAATCAGTATTGGTGTATTACGTATAAGACTCCTTGCTATGGAGATACGTTGTTTTTCTCCTCCTGATAAATTACATCCATTTTCACCGCATTTATATGCTATGCCCTTCGTCTTAATTAACTCTGTTAAACCCGCCTTTGAAATAGCCTTAACTACTTCTTCTTTATCAAAATTCCGGAACATAGTAATATTACTTTCAATTGTATTATCAAATACAAACACATTCTGTTGGATTACGGAAAATAAATCATAACGGTTGTCATCACTCACTTTTTTTAAATCCAAATTATCAATTTGAATTGTCCCGGAATAATCCGTATGATATCCTAACATTAAATTTACCAGGGTAGACTTCCCGCTTCCGCTTGAACCAACTATTACATAACTTTTACCTTTCTCAAATTCCAGGTTGATATTTTTTAATACTTTATTTTCCGCATTATACCCAAAGGATACCTCTTTATATAGGATGGAATTATTAAAATCTGTCTTTTCTAATGTTTTAGTACCTTCTTCCATGAATTTTGTTGCCTCTTCCATTTTGTCAATAAGTATCCCGGCCGCATTCCTGCCTGTAATAAGAGTTCCCATTTCTCCAACAGGTTCTAATACAAAATTCAGCAATTGAATAAATGCAATTACTGTTCCTGCTGTTATAATATTTTTTAAAGCAAAATAAGCTCCAATACCAAATATCATGATCTCAACTAAAAAGGAAGATACCGTTGATAATAATTGAATAAAATCTTCTGTTTTGCGTTTTTTGTTTTTTGTTCCTTCTAAGCTACTGTTTTTTTCTGCGAACATCACTACTATTTCTTTATCTGCCTTAAAGCTTTTTACAACGGGAAATCCGGTAAGAATATCTTTAACCATTCCGACAAAACTTTCATTTTTATCTGAAGTATCTTTCTCATATTTTTGAAGACTATTTCCAAAAAGTATAGTAACAAGGATTGGCAGCAGGCTGATTACAAGTACACATATCATTAACATCCAATTTAAATATGCCATTGCCGCTATCCCGCAAGCTAATGTGAATATCTGCGCTATAATTTTTAAGTTACCTTTTACATAATTATTTTCAATTGATGGAATGTCATTGGTAAAATTTGATATGTACTTTCCTGTCACTTCCCTGTCAAATGAATTTATACTCTTCTTCAATAAATTTTCAAAAGCGTGGTTTTTATATTGGCTCATCGCCTGATTTACATAATTGTTAAAAAAAGTACGTCTTGCTACAAGTATAAAAATTAAAAGCATAAGATATATTGTGCAATATTTTAGTATTTCAGCCAATTGTCCCATCGTTCCACTGGTTGCAATGTCTATAAGCATTTTCAATAGAAACGCACTGGCAACATTAAAAGCAGGTGCTAAAACACATAAAAAGACGGTTATTATATAATTTATCCTATTATTTCGAAAAAATTGTTTCCTATATCCATTCGTTATCATTCTCTATATTTCCTTTATCATTTTTCCGTTTTGTTTATTTATAAGCATCTCTGTTGTTTCATAAACATATGGATAAAATCTGTTAATATTCTTTTTTGAAAAAAACAAAGCACATAATTCACAGGATGTAATCGAATAGTCCGGCACTTCAATTCCTAATTTATTTTTTGCTATCCTGATAAAATAATCAAACCCATAATTTCTCAGTACATACATAATTCTTGATATTTTCATTTTCTTCAGGGTATCTGCAGCAGTACTTGTCTCATAATTCCCAAAAGATAATTCTGTTTCAAATACATAAGGTGAACAGCAAGGATATATATTGCCGTCATATTTAATTGAAAAGGTTCCTCCGCTTCTGCATCTTTGTCTAGAAGAAGGGGTTCTTCGAATAAATTCTTCATCAGGAATTGACTTTTTGGCTCCTCCTACCGGATAGCATGGAAATGACTGGACTACCGTTTCTAATAAATCATCACCTAACCGTTCAAATACATCACCCATAGGCCTGCCGGCAACCCTGACCGTATTGATTGCCGTTGCAATTGACAGCTGTCTTGCTGCTTTTAGTGCGTTTCTTACCTTAAGTTCTGATACATACTGATTATGATAATAATCAAAACTAACGCCTAAAGCCGTAAGTCCCAGTTTTTTTAACTCATACAATTTCCTATATGCGGTTTCATAGTTTTTAGCCCAAAAACAATTTGTCATTACTGTTGCATTTTTTCCGCATTCGGCTATATATTTTACCAGCTCCTTTAATTGGTCATATTCAAGAAATACTTCTCCCCCGGTAAGCCCGATACCTACTATTTGCTTTAAGTTCATTGTACTATGTATATATTTCTTTACTAACTCTGCATTAAGTTTCTCCTTGCAGCCTGGGTTTGACTCTATGCAGCATATTTCGCAGGAGGCATTGCATGCCCTTAACATCATTATTCCGATCTCACTATATTCCAATCTGATACATCCCCCTTACACTTAAAAGTATAATTTTGTGCCTGCTCTTTTGGCACATTAAAACTGCCTGCAGGTGAATAGCGCCTTTTGTTATGAATCAACTTTGGAATATAAATCTGCTGCCATGGGATATAAGGTATCAATCCATGCTTCAAAATCATTCTTATCTATATTCCTATACAGTTCATTCATTATCGCTTCCAGCTGATTAATTAATTCCCGTACCTTTCCTGCCAGTTTCTCTGTTTCATCCCCTTTGTTTAGGTAGTTCTCCAATCGCATTCCACGGTGATATATATTTTTTTCTATGCCTAGAAAATATTTTGCCAGCCGTGTATCATATTTTCCAACTGCCATTATTAATCCCATGCCATCTGCTGTAACTTCATCTAATAAAGGATTTTTAAGTTCCGGATATTTCCTTTGGCAGATAAAATGGGTAAGTTCATGATATTTCCTTATTAAGAATGATTTTTCTATCCATTCTGTCCTGCTGTATTTTGTATATTTATAATCTAATCCACTGTAATATCCATTAGATAATACGATGATGGAATCCTTGTAATTTTTACCATTTGATAAAAATTTAGCATAATTAGAATTCCATGCACCTATAGCATTTAAGTATGTATGATTTCCTGTCAAATAATGATTAATTTTATCCCAATTATTTAGTCCGTTAATGGTGATAGCACCCATCGACAAAGGGATATTTTTAGGTTCGCATTTATATACCGTTTTTTGGATAAATTTTTCAAAATCTTCTCGTTCGGATAAATATAATATATCAATTTCGCCGCAAGAAAACTTTTCGTTAATCAGGAAATCTGCTTCAGAATAGGAAAAGCTATTGTCAATATAATCTGCCGGAATCGATTTTCCTGACTTAACTGCACTTTTATAAATTTCTGATTTTGACATACCCGGGCCGATTGGCAGCATAATCTGCGGATACCTTATTTTAAGTACGGCTATTGGATGTTCGCTATTATTTGTCATATTCAGTTCTCCATATAGTCTTGTGATGAAGCATGTAAATAAGCAAAGCAGGCAGATGGGGGATGAGGTAAAAAGCGGTAAAACATATTCTATCTTGATTTGTAAGCGCATCGTTGCGCGACAAGGGAGTTTAGGTAAGAAAAAGTATGGTAGGATTTGTATACGCACAGAGGAGTAAAGGGAATTGGTAAATGTATACTTCAATAATTCGACATATAACTAATTATATTATCTATCTAATTAAAAATAACTTATCTTGTATTATCCATTCAAATTATAGCTTTACTATATTTTACTTTTATTAGTAATAATTGTCAACCTTTATTTAAAAATATTATTCTATTTAATCATTCACATTAAACTCCACCTTTTATCTGTTATCCATATTAACAGTGTCGGACAATTTCAGTAAAAGAGTACGGCAATCGAATTATACGTTGTAATAGCAATATCAATCTGTTACTATTTACATATTAATTACAGTTTGATTACTCATCTAAGGAGGAAGACATGAATAAAATAAGATATGCCATTATCGGTAACGGCTATCGGGCAATGGCCTTTTTAGGGGTAGGACTTGCCCTGCCGGAACAATTTGAAGTAACTTCTGTTCTTTTCCGTAATAAAGAAAAGGCATTAGAATTCTCAAAAACCCATTCCACACCGGCAGCCGTGGAATTAAGTGACAGGATCATTATTGTGCGGGATGTAGTGCGTAATTCCCCCACACCTATATATAAGCAAAGCCGCAGCGTCAAAAACTTCTCTTCACAACAATCAGGATGAAGGAGCTGCTTTTAACTCTACAGCTGTTCTTATTTTGTACTGATTATTTAGTTTTTATTAGTAATTTTTCAATTTCTTTCACATTAAACCGGAGAAATTTGTTACTACTCACAGCTCTGCAAAAATCAGCAGGTCTGTGAACCGTAACACGCTTCGCGATGCACACAAAACGCAAAACCAGCGTTTCGGCGCTGCTATACTCCGGTTTTCTGTGACTTTCGCTTCGC
>JBAVPE010000031.1:0-98183 GCA_049692775.1 Anaerocolumna sp.
CATGGGATTTTGACGCCCATATCTTATTAAGCAGTATCAATAATGTTTTAATACATGCTAAGTTGACGATTTATTCATATTACGAAGAAACTGATGTATGATAGCGATGATAAACGCGGCAATCAGAGAATTGAGAAAACCGCCCATGTTAATTCCTGACACAAATTTATCTGCTAACATAATGGTCCAGGCATTTACAATAAAAGTGAATAAACCTAAGGTCAGTATACTAAAAGGCAATGTTATCAGAAGAAGTAGAGGTTTCAGCAATAGATTGACAATCAGCAGCACCAGACCCATAAATAGAAGTGAGGGGGTATTACCTATATAAATCGTTTCAATCACCGTAGATAATAAATAAATCGTTATAATAATCGACAAATACTTTAAAGCTATTTTTGTCATGATGTCCTCCATTGGAATAAGCCTTAGCTGATTTTTATGCATACCTTTACATGATCGGTTGTCACCTCGACAAGATCATAAGGTTCACAGCCTGTTAACGAATCGAATGTTTCTAATATCATTTGTACCAGTTCTTTTACTGTATTAATAGAAAAAGATGGGGTTGAAACTGATTTAACTGGTTTTGGTACAAAGAAACATGCAAGTATCATGAAATCCAGAAAACAATTCAATAATTCCTGAAAAATATACAAAGGAATGGGAAAATTAAAATGTATATTGTTTTGTACTTGCAATTTAATCCATATCAGGCGAAAGCTTTTACTCAACATAGATTCTTACCTTAACCATGGTATTATGTTCTTCATCCCATGCTTCTATGTTCACGATATTCGGGTCATCCAGGGTACCATTTAATAATTCTTCAATGATTTTAGTAAAATCAATACTTGTGATATCAACACCTTTTCCTGCCATATCCTTTCGGGCATCCACAGGTATCAGGGCTGTCATTTTACCGGCCATTTCACCGAGGGTTGTTAAGAGGCGTATGGGTACATTGACATTGACATTCACACTATTATTTTCAGAGGTAACTTTAACCTTTAGAAATTTATATTTACGAATACAAATTACTGGTGAAGAAATCGTGGTTTGTGCCGGTGCCGGTTCTTTTGCCAAATTAAGGGCATCTAAAAGATCCATACCTTCGGCTGCAGTGATCTGCCCTTTTTCAATCATTTCTAAAATTTTTAGTTGTTCATTCATTTTTCAACCTCCTGCGGTTATAGATTTTTGATTCTTTCTGTTGCTTCTTTCGGAGTAAGTTCACCTTTTGATAATTGTTCAAGAATTTCACTTCTGGCGTTTTTCTTTAATTCATTATCTTTGACAGCTTCTTTATCAGGAATTTCAAATCCCAGATTTCTTATAACCGCATCTAATTTACCCCGGACAGTAGGGTAAGAGATACCCAGTTCTTTTTCTACATCTTTGATGTTGCCGCGGCATTTAATGAATATTTTGACAAAATCAAGATCTTCTTCCAGAAGACGGCAAAATTCGCAGGGCTGGAAGTCGCCTTCAATAGCAGAAGAACATTTGGGGCAGCAGAGTTTGGTTATGGAAAGTTTTTCACCGCATACGGGGCAAATCCCGGGAGCTTTGTATTTCATTGTTTTCACCATCCTAATGTATATATGATGATTTTAATATACACCAATTGATTAATATAGTCAATAATAAAGTTAGAATAATTAATAATTATATTAATATTATTAATTATTATGTTGAATATATTAATGGATTTCAATGGAAGTTTAAAATTTTTTAAATTTTTGTTTTCTTTTAACTGCTTTTTGGCACGAAAATAAGACAGATGACAATCTGCCGTTTTTTCTTAACTTTTTATTTTTCTTATGCTATTGTATATAAGATAGAGTGATGGAGTGATACCCGTGTTCTATATCCACATCCGTCTTTGAAAAACTGTTCCTCTCTCCAAAACGGAAATGGTGTAAATCATAGAGCAACTGCCTATCAAGGAAACGTTTGAACATCTCCTGATAAAGCTGGTGGACCGTTTTGCGTTTCCCACGACCACACGCAAAGGCAATACTGTGTTCTTTGCAATAGGACGTTAAGAAGCCAGCAATTTTAGAATTTATGATATTTATACTGGGGTCTGCCTACTTTACCGTATTCCACCAGTTTTTCCACCAGGTCTTCTTTTTCCATATATTCGAGATATCTTCGTATCGTTACCCTGGCAATTCCTAACTTTTCTGCCAGATTCTCTGCCGTAAATTCTTCCCTGTCCCTTTTTTCTATTTCATCCCATATTGACTTGTAGGTAAATTTATTCAGTCCTTTTGCAAATTCATCTTCCTTTTGCAATCCGGAAGTTCCGGATATCAGCCTGTCCAGGTCATTTTGTTCTATTACCTCATACTTTTTAAATTGATAATACCTGTTTTTAAACTGTAAAAGCGCCTCTTTAAATCTTTCAAAATGAAACGGCTTTATAAGATAATCCACAACCCCATACCGCAAAGCTTCCTGGATTCTTTCCATGGATTTATCTGCCGTAATTAAAATAATATCTATAGCTAACGCCTGTTTCCTGATCCATTTCAGGAAATCAATCCCGTTTTCTTTCGGAAGATATACATCAAGTAGTATTAGATCCGGTTTTTTAACTATTATATATTTTTTCGCATCCTCCAGATTAGAAACTGCTTTATACAGATTAAAACCTTCGATTCTCTTTAAAAACTTTGAGTTTATTTCCCTTACCATAGGGTCATCTTCAACAATCATCACTTCAATCAAGTTTGTCACTCCCTTTTACTGCCTGACATCGGGACGGATATCTCCCAAAGGACTCCTTCCTCTGCCGCCAGACGGATAATACCGTCAAACTCATCCACAATCTTCTTTACAATAAACATGCCATATCCCCGTTTCTCTTCCTTGGTTGAGAAACCCCTGTCATAAATTTTCTCTTTGATCCCCGCAGGAATTCCTCTGCCGTTATCCTTAACCGTTATATTTAAATAATCTGCTTCTTCCACTATTTTTATCCATATGATGCCGGTTCCGTCACAATTTACTTCATCCAGGGAATTGTCAATTAAATTTCCTGCAATAGATACGATATCTTCAGAAGTCATATGCTGCGGCAATTTTGTCAATTTGGAAGATTTATCTATAATCAGCTTAACCCTGCACTCCTCCGCTTTGTTATATTTGGAAAGCAACAGGGCTGAAAGGGAGGCATCTTTTATATTCCGGGTAATAATCGTACTAATATTACTCCTTACCTTAGCAATATCGGATATAAACTGCAAGGCCTTCCCGTATTCCTCCAGCTGTATCAGCCCTGCTATGGTATGGAGCTTATTCATGAATTCATGATTCTGTGCCCGCAGGGACCAAGCCATTTTCTTAGCTCCCGTAAGTTCTTCCGCCAATCTGGTCACCTCTGTTTTATCCCTGAAACTGGCTATGGCACCTACAATTTTACCTCTGTTTTTGATTGGAATCCGGTTTGTCATTATTATGGTATTTTGGATTCTCTGCTCATTTTCATATTCCGATTTGCCGGTTTTAAGTACATTCAACAGCCGGGTATTGGGAATCAGCTCTTCTATGTTACGTCCTATCATAAACTCTTTATCAGCCTGGTTTTCAAAATGTAATATGCTCAGCGCCGAACCATTAATGAGGGTTATTCTGCCCATGTGGTCAACGGCGATCAGACCTTCATGAATGGCATCCAGTATTCCCATCTTTTCATTATAAAGCTTTGTTATTTCTTCGGGTTCCAGTCCCAGTAAAGTATTTTTTATATTGCCGGCCAGTAAAAATGCCCCTATGATACCTGCCGCCAGTCCCCCAAGGCTAATTAATATTATATATAAAACGGCCGTATGTTTCGCATCTTCAATACTTTGGGTAAGGGTACCCACGCAGACAAAGCCCAGCTCTGTCCGATTGCCCGAATCCAAGATTGGAGTAAAAGCCCTTAAGGAGCTGCCCAGGGTTCCCGTAGCTTCCGAAATATAGGTTTCTCCCTTTTCAATTACCCTTTTTTCGTCTCCTCCCACAAACTTTTTTCCTATCATTTCAGAGTTTGGATGGGAATACCGTACTCCCTCCATATCCGCAACTATGATATATGCAACCTGATCCAAATGCTTTAGTTGTCCGTCTATATAGGTTTCAATGTTGTTGTCCGGATCCTTTGCACCCAGTGCGGTCCTGATTTCCGTGGAATGTGCTACCAGCTCGGCTACATTCATAATATTGATTCTGGCTTTGCTTTCTATATTACCGGTCATCCAGGAAGCTACAAATGGTATGATGATTATTATAGATATAAATACTACCATAATCACAAGTAAAGTAAGCTTTGTCTGCAATTTAACTGTTTTTTTCATCTTGCCCCCATTCCTGCGCTTATCTTGGCACATACGAAGTTTGTGCTTAAGGACCGCAGGCACAAAAACTTCCGGCCTGGATAAACCTTACCATAAATAAAGCAATTTGGCTATCATTATTCCGGTGTAAGATAAAATGTAAATCTTATAGCAAAAGAATTTGGGTTTTACATGATGGTTTCTAGACTTTTAATCTATTCAAAAACACGGAATCATGGAAGACTATATAGTTAGTAAAAGATATTGACAGGAATTTAAATGATATCTGTAAAATATTTCGGCTGTTCTATATTGTTTTCCATTTTTCCGTTTTTAGTCAAGTAAGTCTAATACCCCCGTTAGTATATCGTCCATCAGTTACCGGGACTGTGTACGCAGGATATACTTTCAGAGGTGATATTCAAAAAACGCAGGCGCAGCGGGGCCGCATCAAGGCTTTTGGAAGTTGCATCTGGAAGTTTAAACAAGGAATCGGTCCGGTTATTTGCGGACGAATATACCAGGCGGGGGACTTCTTTGACCGTTTAGGTTTATTTTTTATTATAATAAAAATGTACGGTCCCGCGGTTTTTCAGGCAGCCGAACCTGTTTTAAGTTTCTTTAATTTATTTTTCTGTAGAATTTTGAATGCGTAAGTAACAACAAAGGGGCAGATGACAGCAGATACTACACATGCCGCCGCAACCTGTGCGGTTGCCGCTGCGGCAATGGCTGCCAAAGCCGGATCTGCCGCTGCAACGGCAGCTGGTGTTGCCACCGCATTTCCTGCTGTTGAACCGGTTGCCAGCCCAATGATAGGCTCTTCCTTGAACAATTTTAGTAGCACATAAGCACCGATTCCGGTAAAGGCTGCCAGGACTCCCAGGAGAATCCCCGGTCCGCCTGCTTTTACAATAGTTTCAAGATTCATTCCTGCCCCTAATGGGAAAGAGAAGAAGGGGATCAATAATAATTTACTGCTTCCAAGGAAGGCTCTCATATCAGGATCAATATTACCCAGAATCATTCCTATTACGATGGGAACCAAGACCGCAACCAGGGACATAACCGGAATTTGTGCAAGTCCGGAAGCTCCCAGGGCAACTAAGGTAAAAAACGGCCCATCTTTTAATGACAACAGGGCATAAGCACCCACATCCGTTTCATCCCCGTATTGAGAGGCAAGGGATGCATATAACCCGCCGTTACAATTGGTTAATGCCGCAAGAATAGCCAGAGGGGATAACCCTAATACCCCGGCAGGTCCGAAGATCTTCCCTGCCAGTATTCCGATGGCAGCCCCTACGACAAATTTTCCTGTTATTAATAAGGCACCCTTCTTTATTGCTTTCGGAGCTAGTTTAAAATGAATCTGAGAGCCGATCAAAAACATAAAACAGGCCAAAATTGTTGAAGATGCTGTTTTACTGAATAAGGCCGTAGTAAATCCGCCGATTTTTAAGAATTGGGGGAAAAAGGTATTGGTTAATACCCCCAGAAAAAGCGGAACGACCATCATACCGCCAGGTATTTTATCAAGTGTTTTCTTTAAAGGAATCTGCATATTAAAACCTCCGTTTATAATCTAGCCGCACCGGTTCTTATGGCTGCTTCTTTTATTGCTTCCGCAACATTACCTGCTACTCTTTTATCTAGTGCATAAGGTATTACATTGTCCTCGTTTAAATCTTCTTCTTTTATCATGGAAGCTATGGCGTGGGCTGCTGCAAGCTTCATTTCTTCATTAATTTCCCTGGACCTGACATCCAAAGCCCCTCTGAATATCCCCGGAAATGCCAGTACATTATTCACCTGATTCGGAAAATCCGATCTTCCGGTCCCGATTACCCTGGCCCCTGCTGCTTTTGCTTCCTCTGGCATGATTTCCGGAGTCGGATTTGCCATTGCAAATATAATGGAGTTCTCATTCATTGAATTTACCATATCCGCACTTACGATTCCCGGTGCCGAAACACCGATCAATACATCCGCTCCTTTTAAGGCATCTGCTAAAGTCCCTTTTCTATTTTCAGGATTCGTTACCTTTGCCAGTTCCTTTTTTGCGTCATCCACGTTTTCTATGCCCTTATAGAGAATACCAACCTTGTCACAGGCAATCAGATTCTTTACCCCGGAAGAAAGCAATAACCCGGCTATGGCGGTTCCGGCTGCACCTGCCCCATTGATTACAACTTTGATATCTTCCATTTTTTTATGCACTACCTTTAAGGCATTTATGATCCCTGCCAGGACAACAACTGCAGTTCCATGCTGGTCATCGTGGAATACCGGTATGTCAAGTTCCTTCTTTAATTTTTCTTCCACTTCAAAGCATCTTGGAGCGCTGATATCTTCCAGATTAATGCCTCCAAACCCGGGAGCAATAAGCTTTACTGTTTTTACTATTTCATCCACATTCTTTGTATCCAAACAGATCGGGAATGCATCCACACCCGCGAATTCTTTAAATAAAATTGCTTTTCCTTCCATAACAGGCAGCCCGGCCTCCGGCCCTATGTCGCCTAATCCCAATACCGCCGTTCCGTCCGTTACGACAGCCACCAGGTTTCCTTTGGAAGTATATCGATAGACATTTTCCGCATTTTCATAAATCTTTCTGCATGGCTCGGCAACACCGGGGGTATAAGCCAAACTCAAATCTTCCCTTGTTGTAACTTCTACCTTAGATTTTAACTCTATCTTCCCCATATACTTTTCATGTAGCTTTAAGCTTTCTTCAAAATAGTTCAATTTACATACCTTCCCTTCTTATTGTTTGTTTAATTTTTATGTGTTTGCTACAAAATTATAATAACACCAATATAAAACTGATAAAATATTATAAAAATAAAAAACATTTTATGGTCATATTGAACATTTTGATAAAAAATTAACAATTCACGGTAATTACCGGATGGCTGTCCTATATGTAGAAACTGCTTTCCTTTGATTTATGCCTGTAAACAAAAAGGTAAACAAAAATAAGATTGGATCACCCAATCTTATCTACATACATTTTGTGGTATTTATGGTAAACTATACTAGAGTTTGCCGGCGGCATTAAGCCGCAATTTATTCCTCACATTCAATGAATGGAGGATTCGCATGTCACATCTAAAAAAATGCATCTTATCTGTCTTTTTATGTATTCCATTATTAACTCTGGCTTTACCGCATGATAGTGGCTGTCAAAAAAGCCGGGTCAGCCACTATTACTTCCAAGATTAAAAATGTGGAAGCTTCCTGTAAGATTACCGTAAATAAACCAAAGTACGGTGTACAATATTACCTGTGGGGAAAAATACGGTAAACGAAACAGAGATTCCTATTAACAGACCCTTACGCCAGTCCCATCAGCGATAAACTTCGACCGGCGCATATAATTATATAACAGGTGGTTTTATAGTATTCCAGGTAAAAGAAAGGACGCGTTGCATCCTAACTGAAAAATATTAGTTTGCAACACGCCCTTTTTATCTCATAGTTAAGTTCTAC
Source organism: Anaerocolumna sp. (assembly GCA_049692775.1). GTDB lineage: Bacteria > Bacillota > Clostridia > Lachnospirales > Lachnospiraceae > Anaerocolumna. The sequence continues at coordinate 7,821 of JBAVPE010000031.1, forward strand.
CTATGAGATAAAACCCCTCCGGGCAGGAGGCACACTCACGCGAAAAGAATATGTCGGCTTTGCGACCGCGCCCGGCGCGAGAGTTTGCTAAAGCAAACTCTTTGTATAATAAATAATTTATATTAACCGAAAAGTGATAAAAGGACACCGGCAGCTACTGCTGAACCTATAACACCGGCTACATTCGGTCCCATGGCGTGCATTAATAAATAATTTCCCGGGCTTGCCTTTTGACCCTCAACTTGTGAAACACGCGCTGCCATCGGAACAGCTGATACTCCTGCTGAACCTATTAATGGATTAATCTTACCCTTAGTAGCCCAGCACATAAACTTTCCAATCAGAAGTCCTCCGATTGTACTGAACATGAAAGCCATAAGACCAAGAACAATAATGCCCAGAGTCTGTGGCCTTAAAAATTCAGAACCTACTGCAGTTGCTCCGACTGTAACACCAAGGAAAATTGTTACAATATTAATCAATGCATTCTGTACCGTGTCGGATAGTCTTTCAACAACACCAGATTCCCTGAAAAGATTACCTAACATCAACATACCAATGAGTGGTGCAACGGAAGGTAAAAGAAGTATACATAAAACGGATACAACAACTGGAAAGCATATCTTCTCTAATTTAGAAACCTGACGCAATTGCTCCATTTTTATCTTTCGTTCTTTTTCCGTAGTAATCAGTTTCATAAGCGGCGGCTGAATTAATGGAATAAGTGCCATATAAGAATAAGCAGCTATGGCAATGGAAGCTAACAAGGTAGGTGCAAGTCTTGTTGTAAGATATATGGCTGTCGGGCCGTCGGCACCACCTATAATAGCGATGGAAGCTGCCTGTTCCGGGGTGAACCCCATCAGGGAAGCAACAATTAATGCAATTGCAATACCGAATTGTGAACCAGCGCCAATAAGAAGACTGCTTGGACGTGCAATCAACGGACCAAAATCGGTCATGGCCCCAATTCCTAAGAAGATAAGGGAAGGATAAATCCCCTTTTTAACACCAAGATAAAGATAATATAAAAGACCACCGGCTTCTGAAGAACTTGCAGGTGCGTCCATTAAGCCTGTAAAAGGTAAATTAGCTAAAAGCATTCCAAAGGCAATAGGCAACAGAAGAAGTGGTTCAAATTTTTTGGCAACTGCAAGATAGATAAGTGCACATGCAACAACTAACATAAGAAGTGATTGCCAGGTTAAAGCAACAAAGCCTGAATCCTCCCATAATTTTACTAATGAATCAATAAACACAGTATGTTCCTCCCTTTATTCGTCCTGAATTTTAGTATTTAATTTCTTAATTCTTGTTATTTGCATCAGATGAGCTTTGAGTATTTTTCTTCTCAATGCTCATTATGAATGCAGAGAATAATCGGATAAGAACCCATAATATTCCTAGCACTGCAAAAACAACTGCTATACAAAAAATTGCAGTCAGGAAACTCTCAGATAAAGACATAGATATCACCTCTTTTCAAAAAAATAAAATATATTAAAACATAATAAAAAGTGGATAACTTATAAAAAAGCCCTCCACCCTATAAGCTAAAACTTGAAACAGTCATAAACAACTGCCAACCGGCAAATAAATATAAATTTGTAATAAACGATAACATATTTATTCATTACTGTCAATTATTATTAAAGAAAGAGAAGAAAAAATAATGTAGAAACTTGTTTTATTTTATGTATTTTTATTTTTTTATATAAATAAGGTTCAATGCCTGTGACCATATATTCACCGGTATTCATTCATACTACTGCCTTAATTGGACTTTTGCCGGACTAATCATTAAATGAAACAGGAGCGGAAAACTTTCCGCCCCTTGTTTTATTGCTTTATTAGGTTGATTTTACAGTTATTATTGAAATATTGGCTTGAACAGGTATATCTCCATAAAGGACAGCTGCACCAGTTTGGTTCACCAGTGTGACCGTAACCGGGCTTCCAGATACCGACAGGAATGCATCGCCATCCACCTGTCCTGTAACAATAGGCGAATTGCCTGTTGCAATAGGGGCACCATCAGAGAGTAAAGCAAATACCATATTAACCGGTCCTGCAGAACCATCTGTTGCAACCCACCAATTAACATAATAATTACCATCACCTGAAATAGTAAATTCACCTGTAGCAGCATTATAACTGATGTTTGCAGCCTGATCTATAATAACAGTATCAAACATAACGTTAGCATTATTGACAATAATTCCACCTGGATCACCTTGGAGCTGTGCCTGGATTCCTTCCAATTCGCCAACAGGAACAAATGTGACCACCAGCTGAGGTTCAAATGCAGCACCAACGGGTTTGCCTCCGAATAGGACATCAGTTATCCCGTCAGAATTGGTTAAAGCAATACCATTGTTCGGGAAGGTTCCATTGAGCCACTGATTTATCAATGTAGTCACATCGATCTCTACATAAGTTAAAACGTCACCAGTAGTAATATTCGTGGTAATTCCAGTTGGAACATAAGTTGGCATTGTATTATAAGTTACCGTATTAATATCGAAAGCAGAGGTAACCCTGTTTACTGCAATAGGACTGGGTGCAACTCCTGATTTAGAGAAAACATACAAGCGAAGAATTGCACTGCTTACAGATGCAGCTGGTAATGAGGATAAATCAAATTTAAGAAAACTTATGCTATCCAGATAGACAGGGTGTGTTCCGGCAACGATAACTGCACTGGTTGACAGGTTATAACTTGCCAATAAGCTTGAAACAAAGGTAGTACCAGTAGTTAAAAGAGTTTGAGTAGCCAAAGTAGTATCATCTCCTTTCTGGTATAAGTTTATTGCGTTATATAAAATGGCCAATATAATATGCTGCCACATTATAATATATTCAATTTTAAAATAATTGTTCAAGTATTTTCTGTTACATATAGAATGATAAGAAAATGGTTCAGCAACAGCAAATACATCGATGTCTGTAAATCTGTAATTCCGTCAGAAACTGTAAGTGTAATACCGTTGTTGGGGAATGTCCCGTTTAAACACTGATTTACAAATCCTGTTACGTCAATCTGCACAGTAGTTTATAAGTCAGGTAGGTTATTGGGGAAGAACTGATGACAGAGTTTACAGGTATTGCTGCAAAACAGCAGCTCTTTGTTCCATCTGTTTATTAAAATCAAATACCTCCCTGAATTTAGCCTGCCCATTAGCAGACATCAGATATAATTTCTGAGGGTCATAATAATATTCCATAATATTATCGGTAATGGTATTTGGATCAAGGGTAATTATAAAAAGATCTTTTCCATGCTCAAAATGAATATCCTGATTGAGTGGATCGGTACAAAAAACACCAACGCCATTTAGGCCTGCATCAATACAGCAGCCGGTAGGAAACCCATCAAAATTCTTACCCGGAATCAGTATGAAAGGTGCATTAGGAGAAACGATTATATCCATCCCAGAATAGAAATCCGGGAAGAAATTGTGGTCTTTTAACCCATGAAATATAATCCTGTCTTCTAAACCGGTGATGTCCATATCCGTTCTGTCAAAGTTGCCCACTACATGGAATAAAACATCCGGGGTTGCTTCCGCAAGCTTTTTACATATGTCAATAAATATGTGATATCCTTTATCCAGTCCGCCGGCCATATATTTATGTGCAACAAAACAAATATCAAAAGTCTGCTTTTCTGTTTTGTAATGTTTCTTAAGCGGTGTATTGCCAAAATACTGCGGGTGTGTTACTAACCCATAAATATAAGCGATTTTATCCGGCGTTATAAAGCCGCGGTTTACAATGTAATCATAAGTCATTTTCTGAGTAACGATTACTTTTTTCAAGAGAGGTGACTGAAGAACTTTAATTAATTTTGCATCAATTTCAGGGTCATTGATCCAAAAGGAACCGCCGGGATACAATTCGAATACAAACGGTGCATTAAACATTTCATATATAAAGTAAAAAGAATATGCATTTCCTAAAAAAACCGAATAGTATAAGGCAGTTGATTTACCTGTCCAGTCAAACTGGGTAAATGGCTTAACTCTATTCATAAATTGTGGATAAGCAGCTACATACTCTGTATTGTGCATATCATATCTGGTAGAAATTACTTCACTGTCTGGAAACTTCTCCAGATAATAATTAAATTCGGATATTCTGAAACCTGTTGTGAGATTTGGAAAAAAATCATCGAGAATCGTTAATTTACCGTTCATTTAGTCTTATCCCTCCATTCTTATTATTTCGGTATAGTGTAAAGTATTATTGGATTATCATGGGTTTTTCTGCATAGAATGCGGAATCTTGGATGGACTCTGTTGTTAACATGGGACATGTGCCTAATTTGCATTCGCTGCGTAATAATTAAAATTCTCCATAGCCCAATCCATATGATAAAGGTGGGTCTGATAAGATACCGGATCATGAATGGATGCGCAGTATACTGACCTTTTGCCTTGATTTAATTCGTTAAAATATTCGAAATATTTCCAGCGGTTTGCGTTTGAGAATTGTGCATTCCTATACTTGCTGTTCCTTATATCAAAACAGGTTCTGGTTATTTTATCCAGCTTGCAAAATTGGATACCTTCACATGCCTGACAGGGTATGAATTGGGTCATATCGATTGGAATATTAGTTGTAAGGCCTGCTTTAAAGGGGGTATATTTATTAATCCGGATTGATAGCTCAGCATCGCCGTAACAGTTTTCTTCGCACCAATATCCAATCGTATTAATCAGTTCCGGCCGCAGGCATTGACAATGTCCGGGTACGAAATCACGGATTGATCCAACCTCACAATATTTTAACTGATTATAGCTAATGCCGTATTTTTCTATGGTTACTACGTCCGGCTCATATCCGGGAAGAGGAATAGGCCTTGGGACACCAAGGAGTCCAACCTCCGGAAACATCTCAAATACTTTCATGAAACGACTGATCCAATCAGGAGTATATAAATAAACATCACTTTCCAGTACGATAAAATACTGGTCAGGTCTACGTCTGGTCAGATTCATGTTAATTGGATAAATAGGTCCGAAATTTATGGGCAACTGAATCTTTGACTTAATGCGGCTGTCACTTAGACTTTGGATATATTCCCAGGTGTCATCCTGTGAATTATTATCAATGATATAAAGCTCAAAATCATCCGTTGTCCGTAAAAGTGAATTTAAGTTTCTGACGGTTAAGCCCATTCTGTGAAAAGTGGAATAACTGATTAAAGGTGGTGTCATATCTATTCCTCCATGTTCCTTCCAGTAAATTGTAAGTATAAGTTCTTTTCCTGTAGTTTATATTATTTGTATATTTATATAGTATGTGGGTATTTAAACCTTGTTACAAAATATTACTTAAAGATACAAAAAAGGAGCCGTATCTCAGTTGGCTTTAACTTGTTAACATAAAACAACTTTCTCTCAACTTAACGTTAATAGCAGATTATTAAGAAAGTTGTTTTATGTCTAAATTAAATAGGAGTCAGCCCGTTTAAAGTCGTTTTCATATTTAATCTTCATACTAATTTGAATTTTTAATATAATAATCAAAATTTTCGGAAGCCCATAGCTGGTTATAATAGTGATTTTTCATGGATTCAGGATCATGAACGGAGGCACAATAAGCAGTTCTCTTACCTTCCCCAAGTTCCTTAAAGCTTTCGCGATACTTCCAGCCATGTTTACGTACAAAGGACTCATTATAGTTAGATGACTTACTTAATGTAAAGCAGGAATTTACACTCTTACTCAGCTTGCAGATATCTCTGCCCTGGCATAAATTACAACCTATATATTGAGCCATATCGATTTCAATGGTAGTCAGGTATCCGACTTTAAAGGAGGTGTAATGAACAACTCTGGGAGATATCTCAGCATCCCCATAACCGTTTTCTTCACTCCAGTAGCCTATTTGTTCAATCAGTTCAGGCCTTAAACATTGCAATTGGCCAGGTACAAAATCTAAGTCAACACTTATCGCTGCATTTTTTAACTCAAGATAGTTTATGTTTCCTTTTTCTCTGGCTATAACAGGGGGTAAATACCTTGGGTACGGATTATCTCTCATAACGCCTAATAAACCCACTTCCGGAAATGCATCAAAAACGTCCATGAATTTGGATATCCAGTTTTTGGTTTTTATAAAGGTATCACTGTCTATCGTAATAAAAAATTGCCCGGGTTTTCTTTTTGTCAGACTGTAGTTAAGCGGATATATAGGACCGAGATTTAAGGTAAACCGGGTTTTAGATTTGATTCGTTTGTCATTTAAACTCTGTATATAGTCCCAGGTATTATCTTTGGAATTACAATCGATAATGTGCAGTTCAAAATCTTCATCAGAATCAAGGATATTATTCAGATTTTTTATTGTCAGCCCCATCCGGTTAAATGTTACAAAGTTAATAAATGGCGGAATGGCGGAAGTATCCATTTTTTTAACTTCGGAACTGTCGCCGGATTCATAACATTCCACATAATTATTAGTTTTGCTGAATAACTTACCTTTTATATCTTTTACCGTTTCGGTAAAGCGGTTGATATTATTGCCTATAAATGATTGCTTCAATGTCAGCAGTCCTTTCTATAATTTAATTTGCCGGTTCATGGTTCCGATATTTTAATGATTCTTCCAGGTACACCTACAGCCGTACAGTTTTCAGGCAGATCCCTTATTATAACTGCACCTGCACCGATAATACTCCACTTTCCAACAGTCTTTTTTTGTATTACGATTGCTTTTGAGCCTATTTCACAACCTTCATGAATACATACGTTTCCAGATAGGGTAACGTTCCAGTATAGGGAAGCATAATCCTCTATTGCGGTATCATGGCCGATACCGCAGCCAGGATTAATACATACATGATTACCTATCTTTGTATTAACGGATATAAAAGAATTGCAGCAAATAATGCAGCCGAATCCCAATTCACTATATTTATTTATTTTAGCATCAGGGTGTATGATAGTAGCATAATTTACATGATAAGCCGATGCTTTTTTTATAAGGTTAAATTTATCCCTCGGATTTCCGAGGGCACATACTGTCCAAATCTTTTTCCGAGGGCTTTTTTCAAACCAGTCAAAGCCACCAAGTACAGCAGTGTCATTAATAAGTAATCCCTGTTTCACGGCAGTTTCATCAATAAATCCCAATAGGTTCCATGTCTTTTTATTCTGATTAATTTCTTTTATAAGTTGTGCAACCTCTTTTCCAAAGCCACCGGCACCTATAATAACTATGTCTTTCATAAAATCAACCCTCATGAATAGCTTTTATGATGGAACAAATTTTTTCCACATCGCTATTTAACATTCTGCCATGTAATGGAAGGGATAGTACCATATCAGAGATTATATTAGCTACTGGCAGGTTTTGTTTAGAGGAGGATGGTAAATCCTTATAACATTGAAAATTACTGCACAGCGGATAGAAATATTTCCTTGCAATAATATTGTATTCTAATAATTTGTCATAAAGTTCATCCCGGGAAAAGCCATATGCATCTTTATCAACTCTTACTACAAAGTATGAGTAGTTATGGGAGACACCGTCTATGTCTTTGCTGGTTATGATTCCAGGAATATCGTCTAACATCTGACGATAAAGATTCGTAATTTCTTTTCTGGATTCGATTTCACCCTCCACCTGTTTCAGCAGCAAAATGCCAACGGCGGCTTGAAGTTCATTTAGCTTTCCGTTTGTTCCCGGTTCCATAACATTACCGGAACTGAGTAAACCGAAGTTTCTTAGGGAATCTGCTCTTTCTTTAAAATTCGGATCATTAAAGGTTAAGGCACCTCCTTCAATGGTATGGTAGATTTTTGTCGCATGAAAACTGAACATAGATAAATCGCCAAAGTCTGAAATGGGTTTTCCGTTTACTTTAACACCGAATGCATGAGCGGCATCGTATATTATTTTAAGACCATATTTATTTGCAATCTGATTAATTTTATCTACTTTACACGGATTCCCGAAAACATGAACAGGCATGATTGCAGTTGTGTTTTGCGTAATTGAAGATTCTATCAGATCTGGATTTATATTATAGGTATTTTCCTCTATATCACAAAAAACCGGTTTTAAATTGTTCCAGGCCAGTGAATGAGCGGTAGCGGCGAAGGTAAAAGGAGTTGTTATTACTTCTCCTGATAACCTTAGAACTTTACATGCCAGCTGCAATGCTACTGTTCCGTTAGAGAAAACCGACAGATAATCTGCATTCAGAAAACCGGTAAGATCTCTTTCAAGTTGTTTTACCATGTTGCCATTATTGCTTAATTGTTTGCTTGCCCATATTTGTTTAAGCATTTCATTAAATTCATCTATATCAGGCAGCAAAGGTTGTGTGATATAGAAAGGCTTTGCAAAAGGTTCTAACATATTGTATTCCACCTCCCGAGGCCTGCAATTAAATTGATATCTTAATTATTTAATTTGCATTATTAATATAGTAATGAAAATTTTCCATCGCCCATTCATTATTAAATATATGATCTGTCATGGAAGGTCCATCATTTGCTGATGCACAGTAAACCGGACGTGCACCGCTTTTCAAATCAGTTAAAGTCTCTTCGAATTTCCATTTAAAAGACTTTTTAAATTCATCGTTCTTATATAACTTATTGTAATTTGTAAAACAGGTTTCCGTAATTTTATTGAGCGTACACTGGGCATTATATTGGCATGTGCTGCATTCAAGTGCCTGGGGCATTTTGATACTTATATTAGGAATCAGACCGGTTTTGAAGGAAGTATAATTATTTACCCTGTTAGATAATTCAATTTCACCATAGCAATTTTCTTCACACCAATAGCCGATTTCATTAATCAGTTCAGGCCTTAGGCACATGCAGCAGCCAGGTACATAATTTTGCTCTATGTTTGGGGTAGTGTTATCCAGTTCTAAGTAAAAGACGTTGTCTTTTATTTTTGGTATAACAGGAGGAAGTTCTTCCGGATACGGCTGGCCTCTTTGTACTCCAAGTAATCCCACTTCAGGAAATGTATCGAATACTTTTATAAAACGGGATATCCAATCTTTTGTTTCTATATAAACATCATTATCTACCGTTATGAAATACTGCTCAGGCCTTCTTTTCACAAGATTTAAGTTTAATGCATAAATCTGCCCGAAATTAATATTGATACGTGCTTTGGACATAATCCGGCTGTCTTTCAAATTTTGGAGGTATTTCCAGGTACCGTCAGTTGAATTATTATCTATAATGTGCATTTCAAAATCTTCACTGGATTCCAGAATAGCGGTTAAATTCTTAACGGTTAAACCTAATCGGTTAAAAGTAACATAACTTAAAAGCGGAGGTAACATAGTGTCCTGACCTTTCGTTATAAGTTTATCATAACTATATTTTATGATAATTTACTCAAATTGCTACATTATTTAGTTCTTATTTTTATTGGGAGGCTGTTTATTGAGGATATCATACCTATAAATTGCGGTCTGTCTGTTTAAAAAAGTAAATGCAGGTTAGAAGGGCATCTGAAATAAATCAACTTTTTAATATTTCTGCATATATTATAATTGTATAACTATACTTGCAAATATCATTATTTTAATCCGGGGAGTTTTAAGGGGACAGTCCAGCTGGAGAAGAGATCAGTTCTGGGAATAATGTCTGTTTTTATTCAGATATAAATTCCTACTGTAAGAAATAAATATAAAAGGGGGTATTCAAAAGAACATCATGATCTTCAGGGAATACTTGAATTTTAGCAAATACCTCGGTCTCCCTGTTTAACATATTGAGATTAAACCAGGAATTTAAATTCCCGGTTAGTAAAAAAGTCCAGTACTCATAAGCAGTTTAAAAAATAATTATATGAGGTGAAGATTGGTGAAAATAAATAATATCAAAATAGACAAAACAGCAAATTATCCTAAGTCCTTTTATAAAAAATTTAAAGAAGAGCAGATGCTATATAAGGAAAAAACTGGTACGAATCCCAAAGAAATAAACAATTGTACCACAGAAGAGGTTGACTGTGAAAAATCCATTGTCAGCCTCGCATATGCAGAACCTAAATATAAATTACAGGGCAAGCCTGTAAAAAAAAGAATAAAAATAGTGAATAAGCAGCAGATAAGTGATGGCCGTGGGAATGCTTGGAATGAAAAACAGAGTACTGGAAATAAAAGCGCTGCAAAAAGGAGCACTAACCCAAGTAGTTTGGTAAAAGCAGGTACTGGGAAATCAAGTAGTCGAAAAGTTGGTACTGATAAAGTCAATGATTTTAAAATAAGTACTGAAAATGAAGGTACTATAAAAATCATCTCAGAATATTCTGTTAATAACCCAGAGGAAGAAAAATGTATCATTGAAGAAGTTGACTGCAAGATGTCCTTAATTAATATCGGATATGATGAAACCGAAGAGGAAGATGAATCAGAAGCAGGGTTTGAAACAGGATTTGAAGCAGAAATGGAAGATGGTATCACAGATCTGGCAGAGAATCCGGCAGATGGGCAGGAATGTGATACTACATCCCGGATTGTTGAGAGCAGTGACAATTCGGAGGCTGACAATAATCAGGATTATGATATAAATCGTTATTTCAGTTCCGGTATTATTGATACGGTAGTGATTTATACCGATGATATGGAAGATGTAATCGAAGAAACGGAAGAAACCGGAAATCATGGGGCTGCCAATCAGGATGTATCGGAAAAAAAGATAACGGATCCAAATGGTATGGCTGATGTTGATAATATAGTTGATGAAAATAATACTGCAGGTAAAAATAATATAATCAAAGATGACAGTACTGCAAGTGAGAGTAATGCAATAGAAGATAATGACATTTGTGAAAATAATATTACCGCTAATAATTATATAAACGATACAAACAATATAAATAATGAGTTTAATAGCTACCAGGATCAGATTTCAGAAACAAATCGATCAAGGATAGAAAAAAGTGAGATTGAATATAGATATGAAAATCTAAAGAGAAAGATTTTAGCAATAAGTAATTTAAACAGTAAACTTTTATTACATTTTAAAGCTTTACATATAAAAAACAAACTAGGTTATTTAAGCCTGCCCGCGCTTCTTGGAATACTTGGAATTTTCACGGAAAATAAGGCCTGCCTTGGATTTTGGGCTTTTCTATACTATTTTCGCTATTTCTTTATTATACCGGACGAATACATTAATGGCGATATACAAAAAGCAGCGGCTCCCGCATTTATTACCGGAATATCGATATCATTATTATCGGTCGTGTTGGAGGCATTGTTTAATGATGTCTTGCTGTTAATAGTCGGAACAGGTATTGGTACGGTTATATCCATCCTCGTTTTCACTGTTTATCTGGCTATTATTCAGATGAGAAGAAATGCGGAACGTAAACCATAATGATATTGACTACAAACATGATAATTGCTGATATAAGGTCATATAAGAGGTTAATATCATAAGTAAATGGCAAAAAAGGCATTCTTCCGTATATGGAAGATGCCTTTTTTGTTTATAGGATTAGGGTGCTAAGTCCTGCGCCGGTTGACGCAAAATTGAATATGGATACACTGTATTCATAAAATACAAATCTGCCCGGTTCCAGAAGAAATAATCAATTAAATAGTTAAACATCCAATTTAATAAAAACATGATGTAGATCCAAGGATAAAAACTTGGGTCTTTTTTTCATCTGAGGCGTCAGGTTACTTGACTGGGAATAATGAATGGAAATAAATTACATTAAGTGGTATAATTTGTCTTGCGATTGTTAGTTAAATTATAAATATTTGAAGAGTTGGTTATGAGGAGGGGGTTTATGATAAAAATATTTCTGGTTGAAGATGAAGTTGTTGTAAGGGAAGGCATTAAAAATAATATTAACTGGGTGGAGAATGGCTTCCTTTTTTGTGGGGAGGCCAGTGACGGGGAGCTGGCTTATCCCATGATACAAAAGGCTAAACCGGATATCGTGATAACAGATATCCGTATGCCCTTTATGGATGGGTTAGAGCTTAGCCGTCTCATCAAAAAAGAAATGCCTAAGGTAAAGATTATTATTTTAAGTGGTTATGGGGAATTTGAGTATGCCAAAGAAGCTATCAATATCGGAATTACGGAATATCTGTTAAAACCCATTAATGGAGCCAGTCTTTTAGTAAGCGTAAAGAAAATAGGGGAAATCATTTTAAAAGAGCAGGAAGAAAAGGCTAACTATGAAAAATATTTAAAAGATATGAATGAGAGCGATATAGAGGAAAAAAGACGGTTATTTCATGACATGGTCAGTAATGCAGATTCCCTGTCATCCATTCTTGTAAGAGGAAGGGAACTTAATCTGGAATTAAGCGCCTTAGTGTATAATATAATGCTGTTCCAGACCGGTACTGCAAGGGAAGGGAAAAAAGATCCGGAACCCATACTTTTATTATGGCAGGATATTGGTTTAATAACAGAAAAAAGGGGAGACGCCGTTTTATTTGACTGTTCCATTGATGGAAAGGCCTTGTTGCTTAAAGGAAACAGTAAGGAAGAATTACTTAAAACACAGGATTATTATGTAAGACATATAAAAGAAAAATTAGAAAGGAATATAATAATTTCTTATTTTGGAGGAATAGGAATGCCTGTTAACCGGTTGGGAGAACTGCCCCGTTCTTATCACGAAGCCAGCCGTGCCTTTGCTTACCGGTATATATGGGATATAAACGAAATTCTGGATTATGAGGCAATACCGGAAGACCAGGGAGCAGCCGCACTTATACTTGATTTTAATGTGGATAAAGTTGGTCAGTTAGATAAGAAAAAAGTGGAAGGGTTTCTAAAAAGTGGAGATATTGAAGAGGTATCTTTTTTTGTGGAAGAATATTTAAAAAGCATAGGAAATGAGGGTATTAACTCTGTATTATTCCGTCAATATCTGGTGATTGACATGTATGTGGTTGTTACAGGATTTTTGGAGGATTTAGGATATGGGGCGGAAGTGATTGAAAAACCCTTTATAAGAAGTAGGGGAATTAATAAGCAGATAATTTCCCTGGAATTAACCAGGGGTTATATCGGAAATATTATTTTTAAAGCGATGGGGCTTAGGGATGAGGTTGCAGCGAAACATTATAATAGGATAATTAGCAGGGCAAAAGATTATATTAGGGAGCATTATGCAGAAGATGGAATATCACTGAATCAGGTGGCAGCCTGTGTATACTTAAGCCCTAGCCATTTCAGCACGGTATTCAGTCAGAAAACAGGTCAGACCTTTGTGAAGTTTCTGACGGATATGCGTATGAATAAGGCGAAGGAACTCTTAAAATGTACGGATCAAAAGACCTCGGAAATAGGTTATCTGGTAGGGTATAAGGATCCACATTACTTTTCCTATCTATTTAAGAAAACCCAGAATTGTACGCCAAAACAATACCGTTTATTGTAAGGTGTAAGTAGGAAAAAAAACGTCTTCCCCATTATTTGAGATGCCACATATAGATTCTTTCAACCTGTATTATTTGTGGCAGTACCGCAGACAGATCTGCGGTATGCGATGGGTGTAAGGTTGAAAGAAAATTTAAATATTGAAAGGATGCCACATATAGATTCTTTCAACCTGTATTATTTGTGGCAGTACCGCAGACAGGTCTGCGGTATGCGATGGGTGTAAGGTTGAAAGAAAATTTAAATATTGAAAGGATGCCACATATAGATTCTTTCAACCTGTATTATTTGTGGCAGTACCGCAGACAGGTCTGCGGTATGCATTGGGTGTAAAAATGAAAGGATTTTTAAAAAGAACTTTTAGGGATATGAAACTGAATGTAAAGATACGCCTATACTTTGCAGGGATTATCGTTCAGTTTTGCCTGGTATTCCTGCTGTTATTTGCAAACTTATTAAAATATAACCGGGAATATAACCAGATTGTACAGAGTGCGACTACAGCCAGTGGTTTTAGTATAGATTTTAAAAGTGATTTTGATTATAAGATGTACCGGATTATCATCGGAAGTGAAGCGTTTGATGAGGCTAAACCCTATTTAGATATTGAAGCTGCCCAGAAGGTTGCCCTGGATTTGCAGAATGCAGCCAGAACGTCAGGGAATAGAGAACGTGCGGAGGGAATACATAAGTATTTAAATAATCTGAAGAAACATGTCAATAAGATTGAGGATAATTTAATAGAAACAGGACATTATGATGAAAATATATCAATTCTGGATAATGACATAAGGGTACTGACTTCCTTAATCCAGGATACTGTTTTGGAATACATATACTACGATACATTGGATATGGAGTCTGTCCGGCTTACTATGGAGGAACAGACCTTAAAAACCATGGAATTAAGCCTGATCATGCTTGTTATTATGGTAATGGGAGCGTTGTTTTTTTCTGTCATCATCTCAAACAGTATATCAAATCCGATAAAGGAGTTAAGCAATATCACCAATCAGGTTGCCAGGGGAGATTTATCAGTGCGTTCCCATATACAAAGCGGTGCAGAGGTAAAAGTCTTAAGTAATTCCCTAAATATCATGATCGGTAAACTGAGTAACCTGATTGAAACCGTTAAAATCGAACAGGCAAACTTAAGGGAAGCAGAGCTTAAACTGCTGCAGGCGCAGATTAATCCGCATTTTTTATATAATACCTTAGACACTATTATATGGCTTGCCGAAGCGGATAAAAAGGAAGATGTTGTGGATATGGTAGGGGCATTATCCAATTATTTCAGAACTTCTTTAAGTAAAGGTAATGATATGATTGGCTTAAAGGAAGAAGAATTACATGTCAGAAGTTATTTGCAGATTCAGCAGTCCCGGTATAAAGATATTTTAGAGTATGAAATTGAGATACCGGGGAATCTTGGTGGTTGTCTGGTTCCTAAAATAACCTTACAGCCATTGGTGGAAAATGCCCTTTATCATGGGATTAAAAACAAAAGAGGAAAAGGGAAAATAACCATAACCGGATATCAGGAAGGTAAGAATATAAGACTTGTGGTGAAAGACAATGGCTTAGGTATGACGGAAGAAAGGCTGGGACAGGTAATAGGTGGATTAAGAAAAAAAGATGGAAGGTTAAAGAAGGATTTTTATGGATTATATAACGTGAATGAAAGAATCCAATTATACTATGGTAAGAATTATGGTTTGAATATTAAAAGCATTTATCAGACAGGGACCGAAGTGGATGTTATATTACCCTTTGGGTAAAATTTCTCCGGATTTTCATTCTCCATTTGCGGCTGTCGTAAAAAAACTAACTTTTATCATAAAATTATTAACTTTTAAATACTCTTATCTCTAAAACCTTAATAATAGAAAAATTAATAAAACTACCTCAAAAGATATTGAATTGTTTTTTGAGCTAAACTTTGTGAAAATAACACTGTAACAAGCTGATTATGAATAGTTCAGAAGTCCATGCCCAGTAACAGGCAGTTTATTCGGACTCGGTGTATTCCAAAAAGGAGGAGGGATTTTAATGAAAAGGTTTAAAATGGTTTTAACAGTTTTAATGATATGTATGTTTACAATGTCACTATGGGGCTGTGGTAAAACGGATAAAGAAACCGCAGCAGATACCAATCAGGGGACAGCGGCTTCAGGTGAGGATTTGATTGTAGTTGGTTATGCCCAGGTTGGGGCTGAATCGGACTGGCGTACTGCCAATACGGTGTCATTCCAGACGACATTTGTAGAAGAAAATGGATATAAGCTGATATTTGATGATGCCCAGCAAAAACAGGAGAATCAGATTAAGGCAATCCGTAACTTTATACAGCAGGATGTTGATTATATCGTATTGGCACCTGTTGTTGAAACCGGCTGGGAAACCGTATTAGGCGAAGCAAAAGAAGCTGGGATTCCGGTTATTTTATCCGACCGTATGATTGATGTATCGGATGATTCCTTATATACCTGCTGGGTTGGCGGTAACTTTAAAAAAGAAGGTGAAGATGCAGTAGCCTGGCTGGCAGATTATCTTGATAAACAAGGTCGGGGGGAAGAACAGATTAATATAGTCACCCTTCAGGGTACCATAGGATCTTCTGCCCAGGTCGGACGTACTGATGGAGTAGAAGGTAAAATGTCAGAACATAAAAACTGGATGATGTTAGACAAACAGACCGGTGAATTTACCCAATCCAAGGGTCAGGAAGTAATGGAATCTTTCTTAAAATCCTATGACGATATTGATGTAGTAATTGCTGAAAACGACAATATGGCATTTGGTGCAATCGATGCCATAAAAGCGGCAGGCAAGGTTCCAGGCAAAGACATAATCATTGTATCCTTTGATGCGGTAAAGGCTGCTTTTGAATCCATGATAGCAGGAGATATGAATGTATCAGTGGAATGTAATCCTTTACATGGACCACGTGTTGACGAAATCATTCAAAAACTGGAAGCAGGGGAATCGGTAGATAAGATACAATATGTTGATGAAGGGGTTTTCCCTGCTGAGACTGCTGCGGATACAATCGGTTCCAGAAAGTATTAAAACATAACAGACATTAAGACAGGGCTGCTGCAAATGACTCCTTACAAGACTTTTATTGCGATTGGATCTTATGGTAAGGAACTTTGTGCAGCCCTTAATTATAATTAGAGTATTCTCGGAAACTAATAGTAGCAATAGAAGATACTTTAGATGCTGAATGTAATCTGAGAGCATTTTCTGTCTATCCTATGTATGTTTATACTTGCAATCTTTGTTAAAAGATTTTCCTTTGCTGTGCTCAGACGGTCTGCGTAAAAACATACATATGACATCACGAAAATGGAGGTGAAATTAGCAGCCTCTAAAATATCATTAAATGCAGGCTGTGGGAGTTTCTGAGAGTACTCATAAATTAGAAGGGAGGGACTTCACGTGAACAGTCAGGAAGCAATTTTAACTATGGAGCATATTGATAAACATTTTCCGGGGGTAGTTGCTCTCTCTGAGGTAAATTTTACTTTAAGGGCAGGAGAAATCCATGCACTTATGGGGGAAAACGGCGCCGGGAAATCTACTTTGATTAAGGTGTTGACCGGTGTAGAGGAATTTGAGACAGGAGAAATCCATATTAATGGAATAGATCATGCAGTCATTAATAAATCCCCCAAAGAAGCACAGGCAAATGGAATCAGTACCGTGTATCAGGAAGTTAATCTCTGCCCCAATTTATCGGTGGCAGAGAATATATTTATCGGCAGGGAACCGAAAAAAAATGGCAGGATAGATTGGAAGGCCATACAGACACAAACCAGAAATATTCTTAAAGATTTAAATATATGCCTGGATGTAACAAAACCACTGGAAAATTATTCAGTGGCCATCCAACAGATGGTGGCCATTGCCCGGGCGGTGGATATTTCCGCTAAAGTCCTTATACTGGATGAACCGACCTCGAGTCTGGATGAATCAGAGGTAGCAAAGCTATTTTCAGTTATGCGTAAATTAAAGAAAGATGGACTTGGAATTATCTTTGTCACCCATTTTTTAGAGCAGGTGTATGAAGTCTGCGACCGGATTACCGTACTTCGTAACGGGAAACTGGTAGGAGTGTATGAAACTGCCAATTTACCAAGGATCCAATTAGTAGCTAAAATGCTTGGGAAAGACTATGATGATCTTGCTTCGATTAAAAATAAAGAAAATTCAGTGCAAAGACCAGGGAAACAAGAGGTAATTCTGGAGGCAGAAGAACTCGGTCATATTGGAACGATAAAACCTTTTAACCTGTCAATTCATAAGGGAGAAGTTATTGGCCTATCCGGACTTTTAGGTTCGGGACGGTCAGAACTGGCACGAGTTTTATACGGGGCTGACAGGGCGGATAAGGGTGAGTTAAAGATACATGGAAAAAAGACTTTTGTAAAAGCGCCGATTGATGCCATGCAGGCAGGAATGTCTTATCTGCCGGAAAACCGCATAGCAGAGGGTATTATTGCAGATTTATCGGTAAGGGAGAACATTATGATTGCCCTTCAGGCAAAAAAAGGATTATTTAAATTGATTCGGAAAAGCACACAGGAAGAATTTACAGATAAATACATAGGGCTGTTGAATATAAAGACCTCTGACCGGGAAGTGCCGATTAAGAAACTTAGCGGAGGGAACCAACAGAAAGTTATTTTGGCAAGATGGCTGCTTACCAATCCGGATTTCCTGATTTTAGATGAACCTACCAGAGGTATTGACGTAGGTACTAAAACAGAAATCCAAAAATTAGTGCTTTCCCTGGCAGGTGAAGGCAAAGCTGTTATGTTCATTTCCTCGGAAATAGAAGAAATGCTTCGAATTTGCACCAGGATGGTCATTATGAGGGACGGCAGTAAAGTGGGGGAACTAGGAGAAGAGCATCTGAGCCAGGAAGAGATTATGAAAGCGATAGCAGGAGGCAGTTAAGGATGAAAGAAAATTTAAATATTGAAAGGATGCCACTCATAGATTCTTTCAACCTGTCTTATTTGTGGCAGTACCGCAGACAGGTCTGCGGTATGCAATGGGTATAAAAATGAGTAATATAAAATCAGTATGGAAGAAAATGACCGGATACCGGTTGTTTTTACCTATATTTTGTTTGATTATTGTTTTAATCATTAATTTAATAAAAACCCCTGCCTTTTTTCAAATAACAATAAAAAACGGAATATTATACGGTTATATCATTGATATCATCAATCGGTCAAGTGAGCTTATTATTTTGGCAGTGGGAATGACAATGGTGGTGGCTGCTTCCGGCGGAACGGATATCTCTGTTGGAGCTGTCAGTGCCTTATCGGGTGCGGTATGTGTTTATGCCCTGGTAGGCAGTATCAATGCCTCGGCTTATCGGATACCTTATTTTGCAGCTCTTTTATTAGCAGCTTTAACAGGAATTTTATGCGGGGCCTGGAATGGGTTTTTAGTAGCAAAACTTAAAATCCAGCCCATGGTGGCAACCCTTATATTTTTTACAGCCGGAAGAGGAATTGCCCAGGTATTAACCCAGGGTTTTATCCTATATGTAAGGGTGGATCAATTTAAATATTTAGGTAATTCCATACCTGGAGTACCCCTTCCTACGCCTGTTTTCCTTGCACTTTCCGTCGTGGTGGTTACTGCCTTTGTTCTTAAAAAAACAGCCCTGGGGCTTTATATACAGACGGTTGGAATTAATGCAAGGGCAGCCAGGCTGGTAGGTCTTAATTCTTCTTTTATCCAGTTCTTATCCTACTCGTTCTGCGGTTTGTGTGCAGGGATAGCAGGGATGATAATAACTTCCAGGGTTTATTCCATTGATGCCAATAATGCAGGACTTAATCTTGAACTGGATGCTATTCTGGCTGTAGCAATCGGCGGTAACAGTCTGGGAGGCGGAAAATTTTCCTTAACCGGAAGTGTAATCGGTGCTATCACTATTCAAGCCCTGACAACTTCCCTATATGCCATGAAAGTAACCGCAGATCAGCTTCCGGTTTACAAAGCAGTGGTCGTTATCATTATTGTGGCACTCCAGTCACCTGAATTAAGAAGAATGTATAAAAACATTAGAAATAAAGGTGCAGGCAAAGTTACAGGAAAGAGGGCAGCTGAATGAAATTAAAACATTTTAAACTGGATTCAAATACCTTTTTACTGTTTATCACCGTAGCCTTGTTCATCCTTATGTATGGTGTGGGGATCCTTGTTTTTCAGGATAAAAACTTCGGTAATTTACAGGTGTTTTTAAATCTTTTTATCAGCAACGCAGGACTTATTGTTGCTTCTGTGGGAATGACCATGGTTCTGATAACGGGAGGTATTGATATATCCATTGGTTCCGTGGTGGCTATGACTTGTATGCTTTTAGCCTGGATGATGGAGAAGAAAGACATTGGAGCAATTCCTGCCATCCTGATTGTTTTCTTAATCGGAGTTATTTTGGGATCCGTACAGGGCTGGCTGATTGCATATCTGAACATCCAGCCCTTTATCGTGACCCTGGCCGGGATGTTTTTTGCCAGAGGAATGACAGCCGTTATCAGTACGGATATGATTACCATAAAAAATGAAACCTTCTTAGCTATGGCCCATGCTAAAATGTATCTGCCGTTTGGTGGTACCGTGAATCGAAAAGGAATACTGGTACAGCCTTATATTTATCCGAGTGTAATCATTGGACTTTTTGTTTTGCTTTTAATATATTTAGTATTAAAATATACAAAATTCGGACGTTCGATTTACGCAGTAGGCGGTAATGGGCAATCTGCATTATTAATGGGATTAAATGTGAAAAGGATAAAACTGAAGGTTTACATTGTAAATGGTTTTCTGGCTTCCCTGGCTGGTTTTGTGTTTTGCCTGAATACCAGCGGTGGGTTTGTTGAACAGGCTAAAGGTTTTGAAATGGAAGCCATTGCTTCTTCTGTCATAGGCGGCACGTTGCTGACTGGCGGTGTGGGTAATGTAATCGGCAGTTTGTTTGGAGTATTGATTAAAGGAACGATTGAAACTTTTATTACCTTTCAGGGAACCTTATCCTCCTGGTGGACTAAAATTGTAATTGCTGCGCTGTTGTGCTTTTTTATTGTACTTCAAAGTATATTTGTAGCGGCTAAGGGGAAGTTACGTGGGAAAAAGGGATGAAATTTAAGTAACTATAAATGATTCCTAAAAAAATGTAAGTTTAAGTTTAAATTCATTGACCTATCTGTTAAAATTGCTATAATGAAATATAGAAAGGATGCCACTGATGGTTCATCCAACCAGTTTTATTTGTGGCAGTACCACAAGCAGGCTTGCGGTATGCAATGGGTATAAAAATGGATGTATGGGAATATAGAGTTGAGAAAATCGATGGGGATTATGTGCATCTTAGAAGAACGGACCTACCGGAAAACAACTTAAAACTGGTTGCACGTGCTATCTTACCACCTGAAATTACAGAAGGGGCCTGTCTATGCTATAAGTTATTTGAATATACCATTATTTAAAAACTGCCTGACTTATACGGAAATACAGGTATCTTATGTTAACAAAGACGGAGCGAAAAAGATCGTGCTGAGCAGCAGGAAAACCAACCGGATTATGATAAGACGGTTCCGTTTGGACATCGGGGAACCGATCAGGACATCGCTAATATGGTGTGTTTCCTTGCATCGGATTTGGCAGCATTCACAACAGGGGCATATATACCGGTATCCGGCGGCAAGGTTTTCATAAAAACCATTGACTTAACTCAAGGACTTTAAAGGTTTTAAAGATATAACATTACAATAAATTAATAGACATTAATAAGAGGATTAGAATGGCGTCTGTATTTTATAAAATACGGACGTTTTTTATCTCATAGGAAAGTTCTCCCTATGAGATAAAAACCCTCCGGGGGATGCGCATGACGTGCAAGAGAAATTTGTCACTGAGGTGACAGCGCGTCAGCGCCAGAGTCTGACAAGCCAGGCACTTTCTTGCCTCATAGGAAATTTCCATGAGTGATGTAGAGCAGAGAATGTCTGTAAGTTATAATTATTACGAAACATTTCGTAGAAATAGTAATTTCATATTTTTAGTACTTTTGATCTAATTAACTTTATAAAGTGTGAAAAAGATATTGAAAACCTACAAATAAGATTGACAAAAAATGTAAAACATGATATTGATAAGTAATATAGATTAAAAGGTATCGTGTTGGGTATTTAAAAAATACTAAAAATTTCGTATAGTTATGAATGGAGGTAAGTATTAAGGAATACGAATCTCATTTAAAGAGGGGCTTTCAATTATTACCTGAACCGGACAGACCGCCATCATATTGCAAAGGAAAGGAGCAGAGAAAGGGATTTGCGCAGGTATAACAATCGGTTTAAGTAGTATTAATTGTTAGATAAAAAAATGAGGAGGTTATAGTATGCATCAGAAATTGAATTTATTAGAGCAGAGTTTAAAAAAGAATGGTAAATGTAAGACAAGCATTCTAACCCGGAAAGGTGCAAGGAAGCATTTGGCGAAAAAGGCTATTGCCATTGCAATTATGCTAGGTATGTTTTCTTCCATGTTACCACAGGATAAAGCGGTAACCGTTGCGGCGGAAGATGCTTACCAGCAAAGGTTTATGGATTTGTGGAGTAATCTTCACGACTCATCAAACGGGTATTTCAGCGCTGATGGTATTCCATACCATTCTATTGAGACATTAATTGTGGAGGCACCGGATTACGGGCATGTAACAACAAGTGAAGCAATGAGTTATTATATGTGGCTGGAAGCAATGTATGGCAAATTTACAGGCGATTTTTCCAGTTTTGAAGATGCCTGGGATACAGCGGAAACGTATATGATACCAACGGAAGCAGATCAGCCAAATTCCAGTATGAGTAATTACAATGCTTCTAAACCGGCAACCTATGCGGGTGAATATGAAGATCCCAGTATGTATCCTTCTAATCTTGATAGTAATGCGGCAGTTGGTGCAGACCCCATAAATAGTGAACTGGTCGCAGCTTATGGGACTTCAACTGTTTATGGTATGCACTGGCTTTTGGACGTAGACAATTGGTATGGGTTTGGCAGCAGGGGAGATGGAACGACAACTCCGTCCTATATTAATACCTTCCAAAGGGGAAAACAGGAATCTACCTGGGAAACCATCCCGCAGCCTTGTTGGGATAATTTAAAGTTTGGAGGTACAAACGGATTTTTGGATCTTTTCACCGGAGACAACAGCTATTCGGCACAATTTAAGTACACAGATGCACCCGATGCAGATTCCAGGGCAATTCAAGCTACCTACTGGGCCGAAAAATGGGCAGGGGATTATGGTATTGATATTAGTTCCTATACCGGCAAAGCCAGTAAAATGGGAGATTATTTAAGGTATGCCATGTTTGATAAGTATTTCCGTAAAATCGGTGATTCATCGCAAGCCGGTACGGGATATGATGCGGCACATTACCTCTTATCCTGGTACTATGCCTGGGGCGGCGGAACTACCGCAGACTGGGCATGGAAGATAGGATGCAGCCATAATCATTTTGGCTATCAAAATCCAATGGCAGCTTGGGTTTTATCTGAGGATGAAGATTTTAAGCCTTTATCAGCAAACGGTGCTTCAGACTGGGCGGCCAGTCTTGACAGGCAGCTGGAATTTTACCAATGGCTGCAGTCTTCGGAAGGTGCCATAGCCGGCGGTGCCAGTAATTCCTTAAACGGACGTTATGAAACCTGGCCAGCAGGAACTGCAACCTTTTATGGTATGGGATACGAAGAGAATCCTGTGTATGCCGATCCTGGCAGTAATAGATGGTTCGGCTTCCAGACATGGTCCATGCAGCGTGTAGCGGAATATTATTATCAGACTGGTGATACCAGGGCAAAAACCCTGTTAGACAACTGGGTTGCCTGGGTAAAAACAGTTGTTAAATTAAATGCCGACGGTACTTTTGAAATTCCAAACAATCTGTCCTGGTCCGGTCAACCGGATACCTGGACCGGTACTTATACCGGAAATTCAAGCCTGCATGTAACAGTAGATGATTACGGAACAGATCTTGGAGTAGCCGGTTCCCTTGCCAATGCACTGTTATACTACAGCAAAGCCGCGGGAGATGATGATTCCCGTGTTATTGCTAAAGAATTGCTGGATCGTATGTGGGTTTTATACAGGGATGATAAAGGCCTTTCTGTACCGGAATCCAGAAGTGATTACTCCCGTTTCTTTGATCAGGAAGTATATGTACCGGCAGGTTGGACCGGAACGATGCCAAATGGTGATGAAATTTTAAATGGAATCAACTTCCTGGATATCCGTTCTAAATATTTAGATGATCCGGATTATCAGAAAGTTAAAGATGCCTATGATGCTGGAGAAGCTCCGGTATTCTATTATCACCGTTTCTGGGCTCAATGTGATATCGCTATTGCAAATGGAGTATATTCCCTTTTATATGGGGATGGGTCAGAACCGGTCAGCAGTTCTGTGATCAGTCCGACAACGGCTTCTTTTGACAAAGCAGATCCACAGGATATAACAATTAATGTTACTTTGAATGGTAATACATTAAATGGAATTAAAGAAGGATCCATATCGCTCACAGAAGGTACGGATTATTCCGTTACGGATGGCACGGTAACCATAAAGAAAGAATATCTGGCTGAAAAAGCCATACAGGATATTGTGCTGGTATTTGATTTTGATAAAGGTGTTGACCAAACGCTTACCATAACCGTAAGCGACACCACACCTGCTGGGTCTATAACGCCTACTGAAGCCGTTTTTGATAAAAATCCGGATAATGCCCAGGATGTTGTTATAGAACTTGATCCCAACGGTAATACCCTAAAGGGTATTTACGACGGTGCTGTTTCCCTTACAGAAGGAGTTGACTATACCATCAGCGGTAATAGCGTTACCTTACTCGAATCATCCTTGTCCGATTTTTCATTGGGTGTACATAGCATTACTTTTGATTTGAGTGGTGGTATTGATCCTGTTTTAGCACTTACGGTAACGGATACTTCCGTTGCTGATGGCAGTTTAAAAATTCAATTATATGCAACGAATACTTCTGCCCAGACGAACGGAATCCAACCACAGTTTAGAGTATACAATACCGGTGATACCGATATTAATCTGGCTGATGTGAAGTTAAGGTATTATTACACCATTAATGGGGAAAAGGATCAGAACTTCTGGTGTGACTGGTCAAGTGCCGGCAGTGGTAATATAACTGGTACCTTTGTTAAAATGAATCCTTCAGTGACAGGGGCAGATTACTATTTAGAAATAGGATTTAAGGATGCAGCAGGAACACTTGCTGCGGGACAGTCTGTGGAAGTACAGGCCAGGTTCTCGAAAACAGATTGGACTAACTATACCCAGACGGATGATTATTCTTATACTGGTTCCAGTTCTTCATATGCTGATTGGGAAAAAGCTACCGGATATATAAATGGTACATTAAGTTGGGGAGCAGAACCATAAAATATAAACCTATGATATTAACTTTGCCTGCTGCCGCAGAAAGAAGTTATCGGTTAGAGGCACTTAAAAATTCAATGGGCTAAAAAAGCGTACGGGGATACACTGAGAGGATAATTAATATATAACAGCGTACTATCAGAAAATCCCACAGAGGGTCTTATCTTATAGTACCTGTCAAAGAGTACTCTCGGAAACTAATAGTAGCAATTGAAGATATTTTAGATACTGAATATAGGCCACGGACATTTTCTATTAACAGCATCTAAAATATCAGTAAAAACAGGTTATGAGAGTTTCCGAGAGTACTCTCAAAGAAAAAGGAGGTTTTAGTATGCGAAAACTTTGGAGTGTTTTGCTTGTAATATGTCTTCTTGCTTCCGGTTTATCGATGCAGACAGCGAAAGCAGAAGAAAATTATAATTATGGGGAAGCGTTGCAAAAAGCAATCATGTTTTACGAATTCCAAGAATCGGGAGATCTTCCTGATACAATACGAAATAATTGGAGGGGAGATTCAGGACTAACGGATGGGGCTGATGTGAATCTTGATCTTACCGGGGGTTGGTATGATGCAGGGGATCATGTGAAATTTAATCTTCCCATGTCCTATTCAGCTGCCATGTTAGCATGGAGTGTATACGAATCGAAAGATTACTTAAGGGAAAGCGGCCAGCTTGATTATCTAATGAATGAAATCAAGTGGGTAACGGATTATCTCATTAAATGCCATGCAGAGGATAATGTTTTCTATTATCAGGTAGGAGACGGCAGTACGGATCATTCCTGGTGGGGGCCGGCAGAAGTAATGCAGATGAACCGCCCTTCCTATAAAGTGGATTTATCAAATCCCGGTTCCACCGTATCTGCAGAAGCAGCCGCAGCCCTTGCAGCCGCAGGTACCATTTTTGCTGACAGTAACCCTACATATGCAGCTACTTGTATCAGTCATGCAAAAAAGCTCTTTGCTTTTGCAGATAATACAAAAAGTGATGCAGGATATACGGCAGCCAGCGGATTTTATAATTCCTATAGTGGGTTTTATGATGAACTGTCCTGGGCCGGGGTCTGGTTATATATGGCTACCGGTGATGAAACTTATCTGGATGCAGCGGAATCTTATGTAGCCAATTGGGGTACGGAATCACAATCCACAACCATTGCCTATACATGGGCGCAAAACTGGGATGATGTGCATTATGGCGCAGAACTGCTTCTTGCAAGGATTACAGGTAAAGAAATTTATAAAACAAGTACGGAAATGCACCTGGATTATTGGACAACCGGATATAATGGAAACCGCATAACTTATACACCAAAAGGACTCGCCTGGCTTCAGACCTGGGGTTCCTTGCGGTATGCCACAACTACAGCATTTTTAGCGAGTGTATATGCAGATTGGGAAGGCTGCAGCGCTGATAAAGTAAGCACTTATAAGGAATTTGCCAAAGATCAGGTGGATTATGCCCTTGGAAGCAGCGGAAGAAGTTACGTTGTAGGATTTGGCGAAAATTCTCCGGAGAGACCTCATCACCGGACTGCCCATAGCTCATGGGCTGACAGCCAGACGGTTCCGGCTTACCACAGACATACCCTATATGGTGCATTAGTTGGAGGACCTGGAAGTGATGACAGTTATACCGATGACATCAGTAATTATGTAAATAATGAGGTAGCTTGTGATTACAATGCAGGTTTTGTTGGAGCATTGGCAAAACTTTACGAATCTTATGGCGGAGATCCCATGGAAGGATTTACTGCTACAGAGGAAGTTACCAATGACGAATTCTTTGTTGAGGCAGGTATTAATGCTTCCGGAAGTAATTTTATTGAGATAAAGGCTTTGTTAAATAACCGTTCCGGATGGCCCGCCAGAATGGGAGATAAATTATCTTTTAAATATTTCATAGACCTTACGGAAGCAATTAATGCAGGCTATTCAGCAAGTGATTTCACCATCTCCACCAATTACAATTCAGGTGCAGCCGTATCCGGACTTCTTCCTTGGGATGCGTCCAGTAATTTGTATTATGTTAATGTGGATTTTACAGGAACAAAGATTTATCCCGGCGGTCAATCCGCTTATAAAAAAGAAATACAATTCCGGATTGCGGCACCTATGAACACAAGTTTCTGGAATAATAATAATGATTTTTCCTATACTGATATAAATGGTGTTACCTCCGGCAATGTGGTTCAGACCGCGTATATTCCGGTTTATGATGACGGAGTAAAAATATATGGCAATGAACCCGGCAATGCAGAAAGCAGCTCAAGTATTTCACCGGTTACGGCAACATTCGATAAATATACACCGTCGGATATTTCAGTTACGGTAAATTATAATGATAATACATTAACGACCATAAAAAATGGCACAACAGCCCTGGTGCAGGGTACAGACTATACGTTATCCGGTGATAATGTAATTCTTTCTAAAAATTACCTGAGTGGTTTATCGGCAGGAACTGCCAAGCTGGTTCTTGACTTTAGCAGCGGAACGGACGCAGTTTTAACGATAACGGTATCAGATTCTACGCCTGGCGGTTCTATTTCTATAACCGAAGCGGAATTTGATAAAGCTGACCCAAGCGATATTGCACTAACTTTAAACTTAAACGGACATACTTTTGATGGTGTAAGTCAAGGAAGTACTATGTTAACGCAGGGAACGGATTATGAGGTATCGGGAACGGATATAACCATTTTGAAATCCTATTTATCAACACTTCCCGTAGGTAAAGTAAGTCTGACTTTCCAATTAAGTGGTGGAACTGACCCTGTTCTTTCCGTTACGGTTGTGGATAGTTCCATCATTGTATCCGGCAATATAAAAGTACAGGCAGTTAGTGGAAACAGTGTAAGCGAGACCAATGGTATTTCATCAAGGCTTAAATTATATAATACCGGAACAACAGACATTAATTATTCTGATATTACCCTTCGTTATTACTATACCATAGATGGGGAAAAATCGCAGAATTTTTGGTGTGATTGGTCCTCAGCCGGTACCGCTAATGTAACCGGGATATTTGTTAAAATGCCGGAGGAAAAGGCGGCCGCAGATTATTATCTGGAAATTGGTTTTAAAGATGGAACAGGGCTGCTGGCAGCAGGACAATCAGCTGAAATACAAATCAGATTTTCAAAGGTTGATTGGACCAACTACACCCAGACAGGAGATTATTCTTACCCAGGTACAGGAAGCAGTTATGTGGATTGGAGCAAGGTGACCGGTTATATTGCAGGAAGTCTTGCTTGGGGAGTAGAGCCATAGGTATATTGGAGATATTTTATTATTAAGGCTGCAAGGTAAATAGAAAAAAGGTTATAAAAAAACTGGGGTTGTTGCAAAAGTATTAGTTTATATACTTGCAACAGCCCCAGTTTTTTTGTGTAGCATACAATGCAATATACTCAACTCTCAGAAAAAAACGGGTTTTGGACGTCTGATTGGTCAATGAAATTTTATGATGATATGCGATTAAAAGGTATAATAAAATCTTTGAAGCAGAAACTAAGAGGAAATGATAATTCAATTGATATTTTAATTTACAGTTAATCATTATAACTAAAAAGAGAATTATTGATTTTATTTAAAAAGATAACTTGATACATTTATTAAATGATCGGAGATACGATGATAATGAAAAATGAAATCAATGAATATGGATGGAATCTGGATAACAGTTATGTCAGTCTGCCAAAAACATTTTATTCGAACCTAAATCCAACTCCTGTGCAATCACCAAAACTTATTATTTTAAATCATGCTTTGGCAGAAGAGTTGGGGTTAAACTCCCATGCACTGAAAAGTATCGATTGTTTGGCAGTCTTTGCAGGAAACAAGATTCCCGAAGGGTCAATGCCGCTTGCCCAGGCTTATGCCGGTCATCAATTCGGTCACTTTACTATGTTAGGTGACGGTCGGGCGCTCCTGCTTGGTGAACAAATAACGCCGAAAGGGAATCGGGCTGATATTCAACTAAAAGGTTCAGGCAAAACACTTTACTCCCGTGGGGGAGATGGCAGGGCTGCCCTTGGTCCTATGCTGCGGGAATATATCATAAGTGAAGCGATGTATGCACTTGGAATTCCGACTACCCGCGGTCTTGCAGTGGCATCAACCGGTGAATCAATAATGCGCGAAACAAAACTGCCGGGTGCAATTCTCACCCGTGTAGCTGCCAGTCATATTCGTGTGGCTACCTTTCAGTATGCTGCACATTGGGGAACAGCTGAGGAACTTCGTAAACTGGCTGATTATACAATTTGGCGGCATTATCCGGAAGGAAAAGATGCTTCAAACCCTTATTTATATCTGCTTCAGGAAGTTATTAAGCGACAGGCCGGATTGATTGCAAAATGGCAGCTGGTTGGTTTTATCCATGGAGTAATGAATACCGATAACATGGCTATAAGCGGAGAAACCATTGATTATGGTCCTTGTGCTTTTATGGACACTTACGATCCGTCAACAGTATTCAGTTCTATTGATACAAGAGGCCGCTATGCCTATGGCAATCAACCTCGGATTGCTGAATGGAATCTTGCAAGATTTGCAGAAACTCTTCTGCCGCTTTTGGATGATAATGAGGAGCAGGCGGTTAAAATGGCAGAGGATTCACTCTCAGGTTTTGCAGACCTGTATCACAGCAGCTGGCTTACCGGAATGAGAGCAAAACTAGGTATAATAAATGAAGAATCACAAGATGAAGCCCTGATAGGTGAATTTTTGAATATGATGAAGAAATATGGTGCAGATTATACGAATACCTTCCTGTCATTAACGTTTGACAATTTATCTGAATCAGCCTTATTTGGCAGTGATGAATTTACTAAGTGGCATGAATTATGGCAGAAAAGAATAGAAAGGCAGCAGGGATCAAAAGATGATATCCGACAGATGATGCAAAATTCCAACCCAGCCCTGATCCCCCGTAATCACCGGGTTGAAGAAGCATTAAGTGCCGCGGTCAATGATGGGGACTATACAGTGATGGAGCGGTTTCTTGAGGCTCTTTCCAAACCTTATGCACATTCTTCCAAACAGATTCGCTATGCGGAATTGCCTGCTAAGACATCCTGTCCCTACCGAACTTTTTGTGGTACCTGATATTTTATTTATTTTAATAGTATGTTAAATAGGGCATGATTTACCGCCCTTTTTATTTTACTTTTTTAAGTTAGTTAACCAATATTTCTTTTCGACATAAAATGTTATAAGTTAACAAAAAACACTCTTTTAAAGGTTTGATTTCACGAGAGGTTATGTTAGCAAATTGATGTTAAAACGGACTTAATAAATTAAGGGAGTGAATAAAGCTATGAAGAATATAACAGAAAATAATAAAAAATTTAGTAAACGACCTAATATATTATTGATATTATTGGATGAATTTTCAGTGCTTAATTTACCGGGTGATCGCACTAATTGCTGTATTTGTTTTTGGAATTGGACCTAGTACTACCTTGCATAAATAATGCTTAATATCAGTGGCTGATATTTGCGCCAGGGCAAGACGGCGGAATGAGGCGTAGCGGTTCCTACGCCGATTGACGACAACGCAGCACGGGTGTAAATAGCAGATTCTGAATTAAGTGTTATTTACGCAAGGCAGTACTAGTACAACGTATTTAATAATTGAGGGTACTCCGATATGGTAATATTTGAAGTATAATATTCATACTAATTAAATAGGTTCAATGATTGAAAATAAAGGTAGGTAAAAAAATGTATGATACATTCTTTCATCCTGACAATAATATAATGAATGATCAAAAAATATATCCAATGCAAAATACCATGGAAACCTTTCAGGCTTTTGTTGACGCAATAATCCCGCGTACACCCGGACTGGCTGAAGAATATGGTCTGCTCCAGTATTATGGGGCACTGGATTTAGATACGGCTGAATGTATGATAATGTCACTTGATCATTATTATATTCCTTTGGCAGGACCTACGGCAGAGATGCTTAATATAACGGCAGAAAGGCTGATATATATGGAAGGGTATGACAGACATACAAGAATTAATGGAAATACGTTTGCAGCCCTATCACCAATCGACCGGTTTCGGGTAATAACATTACTTGATGAGCTGGAAGCTGATTTAATAACTTTACCGGAGCAGTTTCGGAATAATCCCTGGTTTAAATTTTATATCCTGAGTGTTTTGAATCGATTTACCATGATGGGATATTATTCGGAATGGTCAGGATATGGGTCCACACGTTTGGAGTCTCCCAATAACCGTACCTTAGAGTTTTTCCCATTAAGCTGGCAGCAGGTAGGCTATCCTGGTCCGTCCCTCGGCTATCATGCCCTTAGAATCTAATAGTCAGAAGGTAACATTATAAAACAGCACCTTATTCATTCATGTGCTGAACACATAGATGGGAGAATTGTATGAATAAAGACGTTGATGTTGTCGTAATCGGAGCAGGCGGCGGGGGTGCGGTTGTTGCAAAGGAGCTTGGGGAGAAAGGAATAAAAGTACTGCTCCTTGAAGCAGGACCCTGGTTTGGAAACAGCAAATGGCCTAATCCCAATGCAGAACACGGTGCAGTAAGCAGTTCCAGTCCGCAAGACCTGAGTATTGATGTATTGAATCAAAGTTTTACGGATCTGGAAGATGATATGAATGATTTTATATCCGGTAAATTTCGCTGGGGGCCGGCTGACAGAAATAAGGGGCCATGGCCCAGGATTATTACCCAGAAAGGCTTTACCTGGCAGAATGCCGGTGTAGGAGGAACCACTCTTCATTATTTTGCTAATTCCCCCCGTGCTTTTGTGCAGGCAGTGGATAATGTCTGGCCTATTTCTTATGAAGAACTGGTTCCTTACTATGAGAGGGTGGAACAGACGCTGCCCGTATGGCCTGCACCAACTACGGCAAAAGAAGATTTGTTTTATTATGGTGTGAGAAAAGCCGGATGGAAGCTTTTGGATTCGCCTAATGTAACAAGTCCGGGGTATCGGCCGCAGCCCAATGCCATATTACGCCCAAACCCACTTATAAACAATCCTGATTTCGATTTCCAAAATAATAATTTGGCAGGATGTACTTTAAGAGGGCATTGCATGAATGGCTGCCATATAGGTCCGACCATAGAAGGTGTTGCTAAAAGATCGACTTTCGTAAGTTATATACCAAGGGCGCTCCGCTCCGGAAATGTCGAAGTCAGGCCAAATACATTTGTTACTAAGATATTGACGGAAGAAGATTCCGTAGAAGGGCTGCATGCCGTAGGAGTGTTATACAGAGATACATGGACAGGAGAAAACGGTGAATTAAGGGCAAAGACAGTAGTTATGGCAGCAGGTGGCATAGAATCACCACGTTTATGGTTAAATTCCGGATTGCCTGATAATGAGTGGGTTGGAAAAGGACTTATTAATCACTGGTTTGATAATGTATCTGGTATTTTTGAGGAAGAAGACATAATGAATGTCCTGGGGGTTTCGGATATAAAACCATTTGTGGGACAGAATGCAGCAGCGAGATTTGATTACCCTGGACTTGGCGTCATTGAGATATACGGATTGAGTCCCGGCTTATATTCATCAATGGTATATGGAACAAGCTATAAGGGTTATAATTTTTTACATGAACCTGATCCCCAGGCTCCCTGGGATATTGAAGGTTTAGTAGCGGGAGAGCAGCTGAAAGAGTTGATGCGGCAGTACCGCAGTACCTTAAGTGTTTTGATTTTTACTGATGATGATGTAAATCAAAAAAATTCAGTTACCCTGGATCCTGTACTAAAAGATGAAAACGGGTTTATACCGGTTATTGATTATCATCCAAGTGAAAAAGATGCGGAGAAAAGAAATCAGCTTGCCGTAATCGCCTCCGATATTTTGAGAAAAGCCGGCGCTAAGATAATAATACGCTCCAACTGGCCGCCGGGTGTTTTTATACATATTCAAAGTACCATGCGCATAGGATTTGTAACAGATACAAATTGCGAGGCAAATCAGGTTAAAAGGCTTTATATTGCAGACAACAGTGTTTTGTACAATTCGTTGGGCGGACCGAATCCTACGCTTACCACCCAGGCACTGGCAACACGTACCTCAGAAAAAATAGCAAGTAAATATTTCAGTTAAATTAATCCTAAAAGTATGCCACAAACTATTATGTTTTTAGTCGGGCATGATGCCCTTTGCCCGTAACCCTGGTTATATGCCCTTTAACCACCTCAATGCAAAATATGAAGGCATATCGCTTTACAGCAGTGCCTTTATATTTTGCGCCATTTTTATTTTTATATCCAGGTGACAGGTTATTGGTGTCTTTAGCATTGATCCTAAGGTAATTACCATTGGTCTGATACTGTTTCTTGCACTTAAGGATAAAGGCACCAAAATATGCGTCTTTTTGCATAATTAGTATGCATAAATGTATAAATGCACCGGTTCGTCAGAACTGCAGTGACTAAATAGCCACTAATTTTATTAATATACTGCTAAACCCTGTGTGCCGAACTGGGGTATTTCCTCACATTTTATATTTTGCAAATAATTAAGACGCCCTTCACTTACAATTCGGAATACTGATATAGAACCTTGATTTCCGTTCAATACATAAAAGTACCGCCCATCCCTGCTTACACCGTTATCGATAGGAACGCCCTTAGCATCTTGAGTACTGTATACACTTTCCAAAATAGACAAAGAACCATTCCGGTATGTGTGATAAATTGAAACAGTTCCGTTGCCTGCATTTGAAGTATAAGCGAATGCGCCATTTGGTGTTGTCACGACCCAACAAGTTGCCATCTGACCATTTCCAATCGAACTACTAACCACATCAAGTACTCCATTTTTAGTAAGCGCATAAGAGGATAGTGCATTTGAACCGGACTCTGCAACCAAAAGAATACCTGATGGGGTGAAATATGAACCAAATGGTCCTAAGCCATTGGAATTATTAATAATAGGTTCTGATACAGTACCATCTTTATAAACTTCAAATACACTCAGACGATTAGTAGTTAATTCGGATACAATAATCTGACGTCCGTCCGGACTAAATAAAACACGTGCCGGTTGTGCATTTGGTGTACTAAGTGGTTGCGTAGAGCCAGTAATATTGTTGAGATGTCCTTCGCGGTCTACATAAAAACCTGTAATATTCGAATTAAATTTATTTTCAGTACTGCCTACATTGGATACATAAAGAAAATTATCACATACATCTAAACTATTTGGTTGTAATCCACCGGATGGAATAACGTCAATGAAAGTCAGTTCGCCATTATTACCAATGCGAAAGCTGGTGATACTGCTGCTTCCGGCATTAACGGCAAATAGAAAACGTCTGTCATAGGATAGGCTAATGGAACCTTGTGAAGCCAGGGTGTCAATTCCGTCATTTGGTGTTGCAGAGGATACTTCTTTTGTACCAATACCTCTGCCTTGTGTTTCATATAAATCTGCGAATGTTAATAAACCATTAGGATTTCTCCGGAATGCAGCTATCTGATTGCAGTCCGCAGAATTTGTCATGATGTAGACCATACCAGAACCGGTGTTATTTCTATAAGTTGGCATAAAATAAATACTCCGATAAATAATTATTACTATATAGTATGCTTTAACAGCCATATACGTGCCACAGCACTTTATAAACGAAACTTACAAAGATGTAAACGTTTATCGCAAATTGGTATTTTGGGAAATCACCTATGTTTGAGTAAAAAAATAAACGCCTTTCGTGTCTCCACACAGGACAACGGGAAACAATGGATTACATAGAACAATCATTTTGTGAATGAATACGTTTTTCATCCAATTGTGTGATATTATCATAGTGATCCAGCTTTTTATTAATTAACTTTAATAAGTTTTTATATTTTTTTATTTCAGTTTCAATAATTTCCTTTTGATTAAGGATAATCTGACGTCTTTCCGGTATTGTATCGCTTCCCAGCTGGCATAACTCAATATAATTTTTTATATAGGAAATGGACATTCCGGTAGCACGCATACAGCATACCAGATGAAGCCATTCAAGGTCGGTATCGTTGTAATGCCGGATTCCGTTATCATTCCGTTCGATAGGTGGAAGAAGTCCTTCCTTTTCATAATAACGCAGGGTATGTGAAGATATTTGGAAACGTTCAGATACCTCTTTGATGGAATAACTCATAAAATTTATTCATCTTTTCCCAATAATAATAATTTCAAATACGATATATCTATTATCCATACAAATTATTGTACCAAAATCGTCAATTTAATTTGCTGGTAATGAGGGCTTTTCAATAAAGAATATTATATCAGATTAAGTATGCCCGAAGCAAACACATTTGTTAAATACTAAATCTAAATTAAATCAAAAAATAGGATGCAAGACTAATTTCATCAAACACGAATTTAAATGGGGAAACACGAATTTAACCTTGCAATCACGAATTTAGTCTTACAATGTAGAATTTACTTTTTCATTTAACTCTTTTAACTATACAGTTTACAATTAATCTTTAATTAATCTTAAATTTCTTCTTGACTTAGAGTACACTTCAAGCGATATACTCTTTATAACAACATTTTAAATGACTATAAACTGTATTATAAGTTAATTTTATATGTGACAGGGAGGAGGCATATAAAAAGAGATGAAAATTCAGGATGGGCTTTGTTATAAAGGTAATTCTATAACATAGCAGAAATGTGATTTATGGATTACAAATCCATAATAAATGTTAGAAAATAAAAGCATTGAAAGAAAATCAAAAAAAGTTTAAGTAGTCAGGAGATAATAGTATGGAATATGTTCAATTAGGAAAAACAGGTTTACAGGTATCAAGATTTGGATTAGGCTGTATGAGGTTTCCGAAAGAGGAAAAGGAAGCCATAGAAATGGTCCGTTATGCTATAGATAACGGTGTTAACTATCTGGATAGCGCCTATATCTATAAGGATAGTGAAGTCATTACCGGAAAGGCGCAAAAGATGGATATCGTAATAAAACATTATTAGCAACTAAAAGCCCGATCTGGAATATTAATAAATATGAAGATTTTGAAAAATATCTGGATGAGGAGTTAGTGCGTCTTGGAACGGATTATATTGACATGTATCTGCTTCACAACATGAATCATGAACATTGGGATAAGGTAAAAAGGTATAATGGGCTTACCTTCCTTGATAAAATGGTTGAAAAAGGTAAAATACGTCATAAAGCCTTTTCAATACACAATACATTAAAAGCCTTTAAGGAAATTGTTGATTCCTTTAATTGGGAAATGGCCCAGATTCAGCTTAATATTCTGGATGAAGCACAACAGGTAGGAGTGGAAGGCCTTAAGTACGCAGCTGATAAGGGTATGGCAGCCGTAATTATGGAACCCTTGCGGGGAGGTTACTTCTTTAATAATGTTCCAAGTGAAGTAAATGAACTGGTAAACGCATATCCGGAAAAACGTTCACTGGTAGAATGGTGTTTCCGCTGGCTTTATAATATGCCTGAAGTTTCACTGGTTTTAAGCGGAACCAGCAATATGGAGCAATTAAAGGATAATTTACGAATTTTTGACCATGCCGCACCAAATGTTATGTCAGAAGAAGACATGAAACTGATTAAGCAGATTCAGAAAGCTTATGAAGCAAAAATGAGTATCGGCTGTACTGGATGTAAGTATTGTATGCCATGTCCGAAAGGAGTCAGCATACCGGAAATATTTAAGCTTTATAATAGCTATCAGTTGGTAAAACCTCATCCCATTGATAAAATGATTTACACTAATGCAATGCAGCCTGCAGGTTCCGGGGCAGATCAGTGTGTAAACTGCGGAATCTGTGCAAAACACTGTCCTCAGGGACTGGAAATACCACAATTGCTTCAAATGGCCCATGCTGAATTTACGGTATAAATTATTCGCCCTATTGTACAAAAAGCCTTCCGGGCAGGAAGCACACCCCATCGAAAAGAATATGCCGTCCCACGCTTGGCGCGAGGATTTACCGAAATGTACAATTTTACACATGGACGCGCGACCACATATAAGATATTTGCATATATTGATGGTTTGTATTAATATTAAATTACAAAATTCCCCTGGTTTATCATGATGTCAAAGTTTGGCTGGATTAATGATATTAAGGCTTTAATCATACCAGGCTGTGCTAATGCTTTTGGCATCTTCTGGATGCGTCAGTACTGCCGGAATAATGTACCGGCCTCCTTGGTGGAAGCTGCCAGAATTGACGGCTGTAGTGAGTGGATATATTTTTCCGGGTCATCGCACCTATCCTGCTACCGGCCTATGCCTCACTTGGTATTATGCAGTTCGTTAATGTATGGAATGATTTTATGCAGCCGTTAATGATACTACGCAAAGTAGAATTGCAGAATTTGCCGTTATTATTAAAAACGATGGTCAGTGACCGCGGAACGGATTATGGAGCCATGATGCTTGCCAGTACCTGTGCGGTCCTGCCTTTATTAATTGCCTTTTTATGTGCTTCTAAGTTCTTTATGTCAGGCTTGACTGCGGGGGCAATAAAAGAATAGAATATACCGTCATGGTGCCAGAAGACATTATAATTATAATTCTAAGATCTATCAGGAACTGACGAAAAGAGTTGTGGAGAAAATAGCAGAACATTATGGTCCCCATCCAAGTATTATGGCTGGCAGATAGATAATGAACTAAATTGTGAGAAGAATGAATTCTATTCTGAAAGTGACACTTTAGCCTTTAGGGAATTTCTAAAGGAAAAATATCAGACTCTGGATGCTTTAAATACTGCATGGGGGACAGCATTCTGGAATCAGACATATACTGCATGGGAAGAAGTATATGTGCCAAGAACAACCCTAAGCAATGCAACCAATCCCCATGAAGTATTGGACTACACAAGATTTATTTCAGATAGTGCCTGTAAATTTGCCAGGCTGCAGAGCGACATTATTAAAAGATATATAAAAGAGGGCGATTTCATTACTACTAATGGTTTATTTTCCAACCTGGATAATCACCGTATGACGGAAGAAAGCCTGCATTTTATTATGTATGACTCTTACCCCAACTTTGCTTACTGTTTAGGAACTGATCCGGAGCTCCAAAGCCCGGACAGATTACCCTTTGAACCCTGCAAAGTGTTGCGTATGGTGCGGATTATGTCAGTTATTTCCGCTGGAGAACCTGTACCATGGGAACGGAAATCTATTGGCATGGTATTTTGGATTATTCCAGCCGTGATAACAGACGTTTAAAAGAAGTCAATGAAATCAACCAGAAAATGAAAAAAATAGCAGGGGCAGCAGGAGCAATTTATGAAGCAGCCTTTGGAGTCCTAAAAGATTACGATAATATCTGGGATGCACAGTTGGATGTATGGCATAAAAGAGTGGATAAATTAAGCAAGGAAAGTTTATTTAAAGCAGCAGAACTTACCCATACCCCTATGGATTATGTATATTTAAGAGAGAATACAACGGTAGATGTGTTAATAAAATACCCTGTGTTATTTTATCCCCATGCTGTCATTATGACAGCGCATAAGGTGAAGTTATTGGAAGAATATGTGTCTTTAGGAGGTTGTCTGGTACTTGGATGCCGCGCCGGATATAAAGATGAAACCGGAAACTGCGTGATGTTAAAACTGCCTGGTCTGTTACAGCCCCTGTCTGGAACGGATGTCACAGAGTATTCCTTTGTAGCACCGGATGATGGAACGGTATATATAGATTGGGACGGAACTAAAGTGGAAGCAGCAGTATTTAACGATTTACTACAGCCTCTGGGTGATAATGCAAAAGTTCTCGGCACTTATATATCTAATTATTATGCAGGTTGTCCCGGACTTATAGAGAACACTTATGGAAAAGGGAAAGTGTATTATTTTGGAGGTGCATTTACCGAAAATACTGCTAAAATATTCTTAGATAAGCTTAGTATTGTTAATCCCTATAAGGGTATAATTGAAGCACCCGAAGCTTGTGAGATAGCAGTAAGAAGCAAAGCAGGTAAGAAATATCTGTTTGTATTAAATTACGGAAAGAGCCCGGCTGTCATTCAGTTAAAACAAGCCCTTATCAACTTATATGAAGGGACAAAAGATGTGGGTGTGATTGAAATGGAACCTTATGGAACGAGAGTTTATGAATTGAGATAATGGATTAATTTTATTAAATGATCTTCATCGATTTAAATTAATACAATGTCAATTTGTTACCCATAACTTTGATTTAGAACGGAGGAATCAATCCTTTGGTGTTCAGCCAAACCTGAATCGGATGAGGAGTATCCCGATATCATTTAATAGACTCTAAATTCCCGGTAAAAATCAGTTAAAATTCTTACCGGGAATTTAGCGTTCTTGAAGTATATTACACAAATTATATGAATATATTCAGCAGCTAAAATATCTTCTATTGCTACTATTAGTTTCAGAGAGTACTCTATTGGTATTAGTTTAAAATTGGCATAATTGTATTCTTAAAAAAATCCCTTGCCATTTCCGGTTGTAAATGATGGGCGGTTCCGTTAATGGAAACAGCCACTCCGCTGCCCTGACACTCTTTCATACAAAAATTAGCCTTAAAGTCAATCTTATCGTGTAAAGCATTTTCTTCAATCATTTGCTGGAAGAGCTGGATTATATTATAGGAACCTTTTAAATGGCAGGAGCTTCCTATGCAGACACTGAGTTCAAGCATATTAAATTTCCTCCTTTTCACCTGCTGCATAATGAACATGCAGAAGCTCATGAACACGGCCTTTGAGTAAACCATTATATAAGGAAATCATGAGGGGATTTTCTTCCGAGCGTTTGATATTGGATAATTTATCAGCAGAATAAAGTCCCTTACCGCGTTTTTCTTTTTCTTCAAAAGAAGAGAAAGGCTGTCCGGCACCACTGATACAGCCGCCAGGACAAGCCATGACTTCTACGAAATCATAATGTTCACCGGCTTTCATTTTTTCAATTAAATTACCGGCATTTTTAAGTCCACTGACAATGGCGATCCGAAGTTCCCGGTCACCGAACATAACAGTAGTTTCTTTTACACCGTCCATACCCCGTACACCCTGGTATGCAATCGACATAAGGGAAGTAGAAGATTTATCGGAAGAAAGACGTCTTAACACAGCTTCCGTTACACCGCCGGTCACGCCAAATATCATACCGGCTCCGGTTGTGGTACCAAAAGGCATATCAACTGCTTCCGGTTCTAAATCAGCGAATATAATGCCGGATTCTTTAATCATTTGAATTAATTCCTGAGTGGTAATTACATAATCAACATTTGGTATACCATCTACTTTGAATTCATCTCTGACAGCTTCTTGTTTTTTAGCGGTACAGGGCATAACGGCTACATGCACCGGGCGTCTGCTGGAGATCCTGTTTTGTTCCTTAATAACAGAAGCAAACATCTGCATAGGGGAACGGCAGGTAGATACATCAGTCATAAGTTCCGGATAATTCTTCTCGCAGTAATTTACCCAGGCAGGGCAGCAGGAAGTAAAGAGAGGCATAGTACTGGTGCCTTTTTCCAGGCGTTTTAAAAATTCATTGGATTCTTCCAGGACTGTTAAGTCAGCTCCGGTGGAAGTATCATAGATTTCATCAAAGCCCATACGTCTTAAAGCGGCAACGATTTTACCTATTGTATTTTCACCATTGGAATGACCTAATTCCTTACCGACCGCTACACGTACGGCAGGTGCAATCTGTACGGTGACTTTTGCAGCTTTATCATCCAAAGCTTCCCATACTTTGTTTTTATCATTTTTTACAACAATTGCACCCGTAGGACATGCTGCTGCGCATTGACCGCATCCGACACAGGGAGAGGATGCAATTGGCTGGTCAAAGGCCGTACTAATGGTCATTTTGGAACCGCGGTGTGCAAAATCTATGGCACCGACATTTTGTATTTCATTACACATGCGGACACAGTCACCGCAGAGAATACATTTATTCTGGTCTCTTGTAATACAGTTAGAGGAATCATCAATTTTAGGTTTTGCAGCTGTATTGGGAAAACGTACCCCTTCGATATTAAAAGTGATTGCCAGATCCTGAAGCTTACAGTTGCCGTTATTGTTACAGGTGGTACAGTCCCTGCAGTGATTGGCCAGGAGTAATTCCAGTATCATTTTGCGGTACTTTCTAAGACGTTTCGTATTGGTTTGAATCTTCATTCCGGCTTTCACAGGTGTGGAACAGGCAGCATCTAATCCGCCCCATTCGTTTTCAACCATACACATACGGCAGGCACCATATATAGATAGTTCAGAATGATAGCAGAAAGTAGGCAGCTTGATTCCGGCTTTGCGTATAAGTTCCAGAAGATTTTTCTCTCCGTTAATCTCAACCGGTATTCCGTCTATAATCATAAAATCATTAGTTTTCATATTTACACCCATTGCATACCGCAAGCCTGCTTGCGGTACTGCCACAACATAAAAATGTGAAACAAGTTTCACAGGTTGAAAGAGTTTATAAGTGGCATCCTTTCATATTTAAAATTTCTTTCAACCTTCCAGTATGAAAGCGTTTTTCTTTCACTCCTGGCTCCAATCTGCCCGCCTTGACGGGCTTATATAGTTCAAATTAATCCTTCTTGATTGCGTGGAATGGACAGGTTGAAATGCAGGCCTGACATTTGATGCATTTTGACTGGTCAATTACAAACGGTTCTTTGATTTTACCAGATATCGCATTAACCGGACAGGATTTAGAACATTTAGAACAGCCTTTACATAATGCAGGATTAATTTGTATATTTTTCAGTTTCTGGCAGCTTCCTGCCGGACAGCGTTTCTCATAGATATGGGCTTCGTATTCCTCACGGAAGTTTTTAATTGTGCTTACCACCGGTAAGGCAGCTGTTTTTCCAAGGCCGCAGAGTGCAGTAGCTGAAATGGTATCTGCCAGTTCCAGTAAAAGTTCAATGTCACCATCTTCACCTTTACCTTCTACAATCCGCTCTAAAACAGCCAGCATACGTTTCGTACCTTCACGGCAGGGAACACACTTACCGCAGGATTCATTCCGGGTGAAGTTCATAAAGAAACGGGCAACTTCCACCATACAGGTATTACTGTCCATAACTACCAGACCACCGGAACCTATCATGGCACCCGCTTTTTTCAGGGAATCAAAATCCAGGGGCAGGTCCAGCTGTTCTTTTGTTAAGCAGCCGCCGGACGGACCGCCAATCTGTACGGCCTTAAATTCACCGCCATCCTTCATACCGCCGCCAACATCAAAGATAACTTCACGAAGGGTAGTTCCCATGGGAACTTCAATCAGACCGGTATTTTCAATATTTCCGGTTAAAGCAAAAGCTTTGGTTCCGGGACTGTTTTCCGGACCGATTCCTTTATACCAATCAGAACCGTTACTGATAATAAGAGGAACATTAGCAAAGGTTTCTACATTGTTTAATACAGTAGGCATATCAAAAAGACCATGTTCAACGGTTCTTGGTGGTTTTACCCTTGGCATACCCCTGTTACCTTCAATGGAAGCAGTTAAAGCACTTCCTTCACCGCAGACAAAGGCTCCTGCACCACGGTTGATATGCAGCTGGAAACTAAACTCCGTTCCCAGGATGTGATTGCCTAAGAGGCCAAGTTCCTCCGCCTGGGCAATAGCAGTTTTTAAACGGCTTACTGCCATAGGATATTCCGCACGGACATAGATATAACCTTCACTGGCACCGCAGGCAAGTCCTGCTATCATCATGCCTTCTAACATTCTGTGTGGGTCACCTTCCATAATGCTCCGATCCATAAATGCACCGGGATCGCCTTCATCTCCATTACAAACGATATATTTCTGTTCTGTATTCTGTCGTTTTACCTGTGACCATTTCCTGCCGGCAGGGAAACCGCCGCCCCCTCTTCCCCTGAGATTGGATTCTGAGATTAGATCTATTACGGCATCAGCATCCATGTCAAATAAAGCTTTCTCAAAGGCAGTATAACCGCCGATACCTAAGTATTCTTTAATGGAAGTGGCATCAATAAGTCCGCAATGGTCAAGTACTAAACGGGTTTGTTTTTCATAAAAAGGAATTTCATTCTGTTTTTTGTGTACGGTACCGCCTTTTTGATAGGCGAGATGTTCAATATGTTTTCCTTCCTTAATTGTTTTTTCAATAATTTCTTCACAGTCGGAAAGTTTTACTTTAGTATAGAGATACCCCTGAGGCTCAATTCGAACCAATGGACCCATTTCACAGAAACCATGACATCCGCTTTTTTTCATACCGATGGCTTCATCGTGGGGTTCTTTTTGCAGTTCTATGGAACAGGGGATATTCTGTTCCTTTAATAATTCAATCAGGCGCCCGTAAATTTCAAGAGAGCCGCTGGAAATACATCCGGTGCCGGCACAAACTAATATTTTCTTTGTTTGGGCGGTAAGGGAAGTTTCATATGTACTGCGAAGTTTTACTAATTCTTCTCTGTTACGGAGCATTTACTTATCCTCCTTTAATTCATTCAGAAGTTCTGCAGCTTTATCCGGAGTCATTGCCGGATATACCTTATCATTTATGGTAAGTACCGGAGCCAGACCGCAGGCACCCAGACAAGATACGGTTTCCACAGTAAAGGACAAATCATCCGTAGTGGCTTTTGTTTCTGATAATCCTAATTCTTTACGCAGTCTTTCAAGAATCGGGATGGATTTTCTTACGTGACAGGCTGTACCATCACAGACTTTTATTATATATTTTCCTTTAGGCTGAAGGGAAAAGTTTTCATAAAAGGTTGCAACACTATAAATTTTAGCCTGGCTGATGCCAAGCTTTTTAGAGAGATGGGGAAAAATTTCTTTCGGTAAGTAGCGGTAATATTCTTGTATATTCTGCAAAATAGCAATAATTGCACTTTGCCTGTTTCCAAATTCATCAATGATTCCATCGACAATCTTGTAGTCAAATGTTTTGGTCATATAATCCTCCATTCTGAAAATTACAAATTTTTTAAAGTCATTTGTCCGTTTTTTTAGTTTTAGGTGTATTTAATCATATTATAATAATCCTATATGCTTAAAATTATATTTTTAATTTAAATAGAGTTTTTTGGATAAATTTTTTGATAATTTAGCTAGCGAAAAAGCTATATCTTCATTTTGAACCAGTACATTATCCGGAACCTTTAATATTACAGGTGCAAAGTTCCATATGGCCAGAATACCGCTTTCCACCATTTGATTACAGATATCCTGTGCTTCTGCTGCAGGTACCGTAATGATCCCGATCCGGACTTTCATCCGGCTGCATAAATCTTTTAATTTATCGGAAGAGAGTACTTTTTTACCGTTAATAGTAGTATCGATAATCGTTTCATCCACATCGAAGGCTGCAATAATATCCAGCCCATATTTTGTAAAGCCCTCGTAGGAGAGAAGTGCCCGGCCTAAAATACCGGCACCAGCAATAATGGCACAGTCTACATTAATGTTTGTGTGGATATGGATTTATAATTCATGATTTATTCCCCTTTTCCCATAATATACGTATCCATTGCAGAGGCAGCATTCTTTCCGGCACCCATAGCAAGGATAACAGTTGCAGCACCGGTAACCGCATCACCTCCGGCATATACACCTTCAAGGGAGGTAAGACCTGTAGTTTCATCTGCAATGATTCCGCCCCACTTCTGGGTTTCAAGTCCTTTGGTGGAAGATTTAATCAGGGGATTCGGTGATGTACCAATGGACATAATCACACAATCTGTTTTGATATCGAATTCACTATTGCTAAGGGGAACCGGTTTTGCACGGCCGGATTCATCCGGTTGGCTTAAGATCATCTTCTGACAGTACAGACCGGTAACCCATCCTTTTTCATCGCCCTTAATTTCAAGCGGGTTAGTTAAGAAGAGGAATTTTATACCTTCTTCTTTGGCATGCTCTACTTCTTCCAGTCTTGCCGGAAGTTCCTTTTCAGTACGGCGGTAAACAATCATAACATCTGCACCAAGACGTTTTGCGCATCTGGCAGCATCCATGGCAACATTTCCCCCGCCGATTACCGTAACTT
Source organism: Anaerocolumna sp. (assembly GCA_049692775.1). Taxonomy (GTDB): domain Bacteria; phylum Bacillota; class Clostridia; order Lachnospirales; family Lachnospiraceae; genus Anaerocolumna. The sequence goes on from JBAVPE010000031.1 coordinate 52,741, forward strand.
TATTTCCTTTTTGAATCGGAGTAGCGCTGTCTGGCTTATATGCCTTCATAAGATTTACCCTGGTTAAAAATTCATTTGCTGAATAGACACCTTTTAGGTTTTCACCCGGAATGTCCATAAATCTTGGCAGACCGGCACCGGAACCTATAAATACAGCTTCAAAGCCATATTCTTGTTTTAGCTCCTCAATGGATAAGGTTCTTCCTATGATTATATTGGTTGCTATTTCAACGCCAAGTTCTTTTAAAGTGTCTATTTCCTTTTGAACAATGGCTTTAGGAAGACGGAATTCCGGAATACCATATACCAATACGCCTCCTGCCAGGTGCAATGCTTCAAATACGGTAACTGCATAACCCTTTTTGGCTAAATCCCCGGCACAGGCCAGACCGGAAGGACCGGAGCCGATGACGGCAACTCTGTGGCCGTTTGATAAAGGTTTCGCCGCTTTAAGTGTAATGTTCGTATTATGGAAATCTGCGGCAAAACGCTCCAATCTTCCTATAGCAACGGGTTCGCCTTTTATTCCCCGGACGCATCTTTCTTCGCATTGGGATTCCTGTGGACATACACGGCCGCATACTGCAGGTAAGGAACTGGAACGGGTAATGATTTCATATGCAATTTCAAAATTACCCTTTGCTATTTCCTGTATAAAGGCAGGAATATCAATTTGAACCGGGCAGCCAGCCACACAGGGTTTGTTTTTGCAGTTAAGGCAACGTTTTGCTTCATCCATTGCTTGTTCTTTGGTGTATCCCAAAGTAACTTCAAGAAAGTTCTTATTACGTACATCCGGTGCCTGGGCAGGCATTTCAATCTTCTTAAGGGACATATCCGGCATGTTATTTCACCTCCATTTGATAAAGATTACATACTTCTTCATGGGCTTTTTGTTCAAAAGGCTTATAGATAGAAGAGCGGGTGAGCGCTTCGTCAAAGTCAATCTCATGACCGTCAAAATCGGGTCCGTCAACGCAGGCAAATTTTATCCTGCCTCCAACGCTCAAACGGCAGCCGCCGCACATGCCGGTTCCATCAATCATAATTGGATTCATGCTGGCAATGGTTTTAATACCATAGATCTTTGTTAAATTACAGACAAACTTCATCATAATCAGGGGACCGATTGTGATTATTGTGTCATATTGGTTTCCACCGTCAATTAATGCTTTTAAGGCATCTGTTACAAGACCTTTATCCCCATAACTTCCGTCATCTGTCATTAATATAAGTTTGGAACTGGCATTTTTAAATTCTTCTTCTAAGATAACTAAATCCTTATTCCGAAAACCAACTACGGAATGGACTTCACAACCCAATTCATGGAGTTTTTTAGCAACCGGGTATGCAATAGCACAACCTACACCGCCGCCTATCACCACTACCTTTTTTAAACCTTCTGTTTCAGTGGCTTTTCCTAAAGGTCCTGCAAAATCATGGATAAAATCACCTGTATCCAAGTGGTTTAATGCTTCTGTTGTTGCACCGACGATCTGAAAAATAATGGTTATCGTGCCTTTTTCACGGTTATAATCGGCAATGGTTAATGGAATTCTCTCACCATTTTCATCGACTCGAAGGATGATGAACTGGCCCGGTTCAGCTTTTTCAGCGATTAGGGGCGCATCAATCTCCATTAATGTAACGGTGGAATTTAATATTTTTTTCTTTATAATTTGATTCATATCGGACTCCCATCTGTATGCACAGCACTAGTGTATTGACCGCCTTGGAACCATGGTAATCTATTCGCCTGTTCCGCACCATTGCGTCGTTAAAATTCTTAGACAATGCCACCGCATTGCCGTCGGAATTTTGCCTAACACTGGTACGAATCATGTGGTATATTACCATAGTTTCCAAGCGGTCAGAACACTGGGATAAATCAGAGGTGTACAGGCATGCATTTTCAACATTTACAATATATCGTTATTATTTTAACAAAGTTGAAATCCAGTGTGTAATATAAAGATAGAATATCGATATTCCGATATCGATATATAACGTATAAATCTTATTGAGATCTATTCAGCCGGTAATCAGGCCCTGCAACTTGTTTGCCGGCCGGAGCAGTTGGATGAATAAAACCAGTAAGCCCGGAAAGCCGGCGCTAAACCGATGCTACATACGAAGTTTATAAACTGTACTATGAATGAACTTTCGACACTGAAACCACATATCTAATAGTAAAATATAGATGATAAAGCAATATATAAAAAAAAATATATCGTTATTTATTTATCGATATATCTTTTTTGTGACATATAGTTCCTGAAAATAAAGTTGATGTGGTATTGTTTATAGCAATAAATTAAAAATATTCGTGATAGGCCACTTCATTTTTGGCTTCATATAATTTATCAATCAATTTTTTATCAAGAGCAGTAAATTTATATCCTTTTGGGTAAATTAAAACATCCTTAAACTGATGATTGGGTACCGGACATCTTCTCTGGATAAGATCGTAACGGTTCAGTAAATCCTGGGGAATCGGGGATACCCACATAAAGGCGGAAGGAATGTGTGTAAGAAGATCAAATTTAATACATCGTTCATATACATAGATCCGCTTCTTAGCATGGAACGTTTCCTGTATTTTTTTTGTTTCTCCGGCAGAAATATAGGGAACTGTCATATCACCGTGGATAATCTCCATATATTTACTTAAATCTGAATGGTGAAATTCCTTTGAAGCAGCCAGAGGGTGATTCTTTGACATGACAGCTAAATACTCATACTCCCAAATAAGGTCATAACAAAAATCTTTATCTGCTAAATAATCAAGAAAATAGTTTTCATAAATGGCTTGAAACCGGATAATTCCCAGGTCAAATTTATCGTATATTATATTATTGATAGCCTCCATGGAATTTGTTTCTTTTATATTAATGGAAATTTCTTTATCCTGGTCCAGTTCAGAAATAAATTTTGTTATGCCATTTGCAATATAACTTCCATGTGGAATTGATATGTTAATACATTGCTTATTGGAATTATCCGAATTGTTTAGAACTTCCATTTTATCGATTTGGTCCAGAATATTTTTGGCATAACCTAAAAATTCCGCACCCTTTTGTGTTGGGATTACCCCTTTTGAGGTTCTTTTAAAGATGGAAATCCCAAGACTATCTTCCAGTTCTTTAATTGCCTTACTTAAATTTGGCTGAGCCATATAGAGGTTGTCTGCTGCCTGGGTGATGGAGCCTAAACGTTCCACTTCAACAGCATATTTAAAATATAAGGTATTCAATGCGGGTCTGCCTCCAATTTAATTTAGGGTACTCATTTACGTATGATTCATTTTTTCCTGCAGGTGTTTTGAAAGCATTGCCAGAGAAGCTGACATGTTCTCATTTCTTACCATAATATCTTCGGGAGTGGAAAGATGTATAGGAGCAAAATTCCATACTGCCAGAATTCCCCCGGCCACAAGCTGGTCGCAAACTGTCTGGGCTTTGTCTTCAGGAACGGCTATTATACCGATATGGATGTTAAGACGTCTGCACATTCCGCTTAGTTTGTTAACGGATAAGACCTTTTTGCCGCAGATTTCACTGCCGATGATCGTTTCATCAATATCAAAAGCAGCGGCGATATGCATACCGGAGTCATCAAATCCTTTGTATGAAAGCAGTGCCCGTCCAAGGAAACCGGCACCTACCAGTACCGCATCCTTTACATTATGGTATCCTAAAAGTTCTTCCATGTTATAAATCAAATCCTGAATCAAAAATCCGGCTTTAGGCCTTCCTTTGGAGGTACTGACAGCGGCTAAATCTTTTCTCACCTGTACCTCATTTAAAGCCAGATCGGCAGCGATTGCCGGTGAAGCAATTGCTGTAACACCTTCTTTTTGCGATTGCTTTAAATATTGCAGATAATAAGGCATTCGTTCCAAAGCCTGGGTTGAAATTGTAATAGAAGCTTCTTTATATTCGTTCATTATCACCTCACTATAATATCGGTATCTGAATATCGATATTATAGTGCTTAAATTATTATCTGTCAATCAATCCTTAAGCAATAGGGGATGGAGAGATAATAAACAGACCTTAGAAAAATTGAAAAGCATATATTGTGCAGCGGTTATTTCTTACTTACGTGGTCTGGAACCGGTTTGGAAAGAAGACGCAGCCCAAACTAAAAAAAGATAAACTTCATAAAAATATATTATAAAATTTTATAATATATATTGACTGTTCAATCAAATAATGTTATATTAGCAACAGTTAATTTACTATTTGACCAAAAAAGTGGTCACAAATCAATTTAATAAGTTTACCTATACAAAAGTGTAGATTAAATCCCCTGTGGATTCATCTATGCTTTTTTTACGTTATAGGAAATTATATTATGCCCTATAACATAAAAAATGCGACCCAGGATGTATATGACGCGCAAGAGAAATTTATCACTTAGGTCACAGCGCGTCAGCGCAGGGTTTGTATTGCAAACTCATTCCAGTATTTTCATGTTGAATACTGTATGGAAAAGTATCGGTAAACCCAGGAAGGAGTTGGGTTATGAAAGAATTTATAAAAATGGAAAATATGACAAAAAAATTTGGAGAAGTATATGCAAATAAAGATATCAACCTAACTATCCTGGAAGGTGAAGTCCATACACTTCTTGGCGAAAACGGAGCAGGTAAAAGCACACTGATGAATATTCTCATTGGTCTTTATCAGCCAACAAAGGGTAATATTTATTTTCGTGGTGAAAAGGTTAAAATTGATTCCCCCTCACAAGCGGTTAAGTTTGGCATAGGAATGGTGCATCAGCATTTTATGCTGGTTGAAGCATTAACGGTATTTGAGAATATTATATTAGGCATTACGAAAGATAAATCTATATTTATTAAAAAGAATAAGATCAAAAAAGAGATCCTGGAACTCGCAGATAAATATGGTTTAGATATTGAGATTGATAAACCCATAACGGAGATTTCGGTAGGAGCACAGCAACGTGTGGAAATCCTAAAAGCGTTATACCGGGGGGCAGAATTACTTATTTTGGATGAGCCAACGGCTGCATTAACGGATATTGAAGTAGAAGGACTGTTTAAGATTATAAGAAAATTGACGGCTGAGAAGAAATCCGTAATTTTCATATCCCATAAGATGAGGGAAGTCCTTGAAATCAGTGATCGTATCACTGTACTCAGGGCCGGACAGACAATTAAAACCTTATTAAAAGATAAGTCGAAAGAGGCGGAACTTGCTAATCTTATGATAGGTAAAGAGCTGATTAGCAGTGAGTATAAAAAAATTACAGATACGAAAGAAAACATCTTGTCCCTGGATAAGGTCAGTTATAATAAAGCCTCCAAGCATAATGGTATTTCTGAGATTTCATTAACTGTTGGTAAAGGTGAAATTCTGGGAATTGCAGGGGTAGACGGCAACGGACAATCCCAGCTGGCGCAAGTAGTTACCGGTGTGATAACACCGGATAGCGGAAAGGTATATTTAAAGGCAGAAAAAGTAGCTAAGTTTACACCGGCGGACTTTATCAGTTCAGGTATTTCCCATATTCCGGAGGATCGCAATAAGATGGGATTAATCGGAAATATGAGTGTAAAAGAAAACCTGGTTCTAAAAAATATAGAAAGAAACAGGATTTCTATAGGAAAGGGATTATATCTAAAGAAAAAAGCCATAACGGAATATGCGAATGAGATAAAGGAAAAGTATGATATCCGTTGTGCTTCCGTTGAACAGGAAATAAGAAATCTATCGGGGGGAAATCAGCAAAAGATAGTATTTGCCAGAGAATTGGAGGAAGAACCAAAGCTTCTGGTAGCAGTTCATCCTACCAGGGGATTAGATATAGGAGCTGCAAGATATGTTCATGATAAGATGATTGATTCCAGGGATAAAGGCAGCGGCATACTTTTAATCAGTGCAGATTTTGATGAAGTATTAAAATTATCGGATCGTATCGCAGTAATGTATGAAGGACAAATTGTCGGGATTTATTCAGGAGAAAACCCTTCAATTAAAGAGATTTCATTAGCAATGGCTGGAAAAGCAGATTAGAGAGGAGGAACATACATATGAAATTAAAAAATACCTTAATTAAAATTCTTGTGCCTGCTGTTTCTGTATTATGTTCTTTCCTGGTGGGAGCCATTATGATTGCCGGTATAGGCGGTAATCCCATGGAAGCATATACCTATCTGTTTAAAGGAGCATTTGGAACTACGGCAAATATGGGAGAAACCATAGTAAAAGCAGTTCCCCTGATATTTACCGGTTTGGCAGCAACATTTGCCTATAAATGCGGGGTTTTTAATCTTGGTGCTGAAGGACAATTTGCTATGGGGGCAGTAGCCAGTGTATGGATATCAACCTCTTTAAAAGGTGTGACGGGAGTACCGTTGCTGATTATCAGTCTTATACTGGGAGCTGCCGTCGGTGGTATCTGGGGGGCGATACCCGGAATTCTTAAAATCACCAGGGGATTAAATGAAATGATAGTAAGTATTATGTTAAATTACGTGGCGGTTTTGTTTATGGGTTATCTGTATTCCGGTCCCCTGAGGGAGGGAAGTGTACCTCAGACGGCAGCAGTTACTGAGAAACTCGGCAGGATGATCGGAGGAACAAGAGTGCATGCAGGAATCATAATAGCGCTGGTACTTGCAATGGGAATATATTATTTTCTGTTCTACACCTCCAAAGGTTTTAAACTTCGGGCGGTAGGTCTTAATCAGACAGCTTCCCGGTATAACGGCTTTTCTGTTAAAAAATTCATGCTGATATCTTTTATTATATCCGGTGCCATTGCAGGGCTTGGTGGCAGTGTGGAACTTCATGGGACACAGTTCCGGTTAATGTCAGGTTTTGGTAATGGATATGGTTTTGACGGTGTGGCAATTGCTTTAATTGGGCAGTTAAATCCGGTCGGAACGGTCCTTGTAGCATATTTATTTGCTGTTCTTAGGACTGGAGCAACTACGATGCAGGTAGGCAGCGGAATGCCAACTTCGGTAATTGATATTATTCAGGCATTGATAATCGTTTTCGCTGTGGCAGGTACTGCATTTATGAATCTTCCTAAAACCAGACAGTTTTTTATTAACTTATTTTCAACAACCAGACAGGAGGGACCGGAATAATGGGTGTGATATTTAATATAACATTTCTTCAGGATTTATTGCTGTCCACAGTTCGTATGGCAACACCGATTCTTATTGTAGCATTGGCTGAATTGTATTCGGAGCGGGCAGGGCAGGTAAATATTGGATTGGACGGGATCATGGCTTTTGGGGCTTTAGCAGGTTTTCTTACCAGTTTCATCACCGGCAGTCCTTACCTTGGAATTTTGGCAGGCGCTGCAGGAGGAATATTAATCAATATGGTCTATGCCTTTTGCACCATAACACTTGGGGCAGAACAGATTGTATATGGTATGGCAATTAATATATTTGCTCCTGCCATAGCTTCTTTTATCTATAAAATATATTTTGGTATAAATTCAACCCTTGCACAGGCAACCCTTATGAATGCAGCACCCATTCCATTCCTTAGTAAAATTCCGGTACTTGGAAAGGTGCTATTTAATCATACACCGATTGTATATTTAGCCTATTTATTGGTACCTTTCAGCTTTGTTTTTTTTAATAAGACAAAAGCCGGTCTTAATTACAAAGCTGTAGGAGAATATCCTAAAGCAGCGGAATCTTTAGGAATTAATGTTATCAGGCAGAAATATCTGGCTTGTATTCTATGCGGCGCATTAGCTGGAATCGGAGGGGCATATCTTACCACCTGTTATATCAGTACTTATTCGGACGGTGTTGTTTCAGGCCGTGGATTTATTGCATTATCTGCTGTTATTTTCGGCAGATGGATGCCGGGAGGAGTCTTACTTGCAGCTTTAGTATTTGGATTTATGGATGCCTTACAGCTTCGTCTGCAGGTAATGAGTTCAGCTACACCTTATCAGCTGCTTGCCATGCTGCCTTATCTTTGCACCTTGTTTGTCCTTGCATTTTTTGGTATTAAGAAAGCTGGCCCGCTGGCAAATGGAAAACCCTATTTCAGGGAAGAACGTTAATTTTAGGCAATGCCTTTGATTATAAATGACATAAATGAACTGTCAGCATCTAAAATGTCAAAAAGCAGTTTATTAAAATTTTGATAGCACCTATTTTAGGAGGAATTTATTATGAAAAACAAATTTTTAGCATTAATGTTAGCGGTAGTCATGGTTTTGGGTCTGGTTGGATGTGGAACTAATAAGAGTTCATCCACAAGCGGAACTTCAGAAAGTACAACGGTAAATGATTCATCAGACAGTGTACCTACAGATACCTCATCTGCCGGCAGTACGGAAGAAAAAACATATAAGGCAGCTATGATACTGGATTCTTCCATTTCTGATGGAGGTTGGGGTGCAGCATGTTATAATGCAATGATTTCAGCGGCAGAAGAAAGCGGATTTGAAACCCAGTACACAGACAATCTGGCAACAGCAGATTTTGCCACCAGCATCAGAAGTTATTGTGATTTAGGGATTAATTTAATATTTGCCCCGGGTAACCAGTATACAGATGCGGTCAAAGAAGTTGCAGCAGATTATCCCAATGTATACTTTGCATTATTAAACGGTACTGTTGAAACCGATAATATTGTATCCATATTACCGGATGCGAAACAAATCGGGTATATGGCAGGTGCTCTTGCCGGTCTAATGACAAAGACAAACAGTATCGGTTTTATCGGTGGTATGGAATTAGATACGACGAAAGCAAAATTAGATTCTTATGAAGCCGCAGTGAAAGCAGTTAATCCGGATGCAGTAGTATATTCAGCCTATGCAGGTTCCTTTTCCGATTCAGCAAAAGGGAAAGAACTTGCTGATTCCATGGTTAGCATGAACGATGTCGATGTGATGTTCGGTGATGCCAGTGCAGTAGATTCCGGCGCAAGGGAAGCTTTAGCAAATTATGATAATAAATATGATATTGGACAGCCAAGCGATCTTTTGGCTTCACAGAAATCAGATGTTGTTGTTGGAAGTGTCGTTACAGATAACGCAGCAATGTTAAAAATCTGTATGGAAGATTTAAAGAATGGCACCTATGGTAATAAGACCATATATGGTGATTTATCCAACGGAAGTTTAAGTGCCGGTACTTTCAGTGATACGGTCACTCAGGATATTCAGGCAAAATATCTGGATATTGTGGAACAGATAAAGGCAGGAACATTTATAGAATAAATTTGAACTGAGTTAAGATTATGGATCGCTCTTAATCGTTTATTACAGTTTTACCCAACGCTTTAGTAGTTTTTATTATTGAAAGAACTGCTTGCGATTAGCATAGGAATGATGTAATATTAATACATCTTTTCTGACGGGATTTCTAAGGAGGGTTGTGTAAATAATAACCGGTATACCAAGAAATTCCGTCTATACAAAAGCAGGAGGTACCAATGAAGGGTAAAAAGAAAACCATATCAACGGAAGATAAAATAATCCAGGCAGTCCTTGATGTGATTGAAGAAAAAACAATCAGCGAAACCAGAATGCGGAATATTGCAGAAAAAGCTGGGGTATATCAATCGAATCTTCATTATTATTATAAAACAAAAAAAGACCTTTTATTGGAAGCTCAAAAAAAAGTAGCAGGACACTGTATTGAAATCAGACAAAAAGAAAAAGAAAATGCGGCAGATAATTTAGAAAGCCAGTTAGATATTTTTTTAAAACAGAAACTCATTTTTATCAAAGAGGAACCCAAATATGATTATGCGGAAATTGATTTCTGGATTCAATCAAGATTTGATGAAGATTACAGAAAAGAATTTAAGAGATCCTTTTATGGCTGGAGAAGGGAACTGCAGGATTTAATAGCAACTTATGCACCTCATTTTGAACAGGAAAAACAGGTATTGCTTGCAAGTATAATCATTTCACTTTTAGAGGGGGCGACCATTCAATATTTAATTGATGCAGAAGCATTTTCTGTTGAAAAATATTTTGCCTATTGTAAAGAATTAATTATCCGTGAGATACATTCATAAAATATAATTTGAGGGCTTTTACCGGATGGATTATTTAATAATTAAATGGTAAAATATTGAATAAGAAAGAAAATTGAAAGGTTAAAAAAATGAGGTAGAATTATGTTAGGTGCATTTGAAGATAATCAATATGATAGGAATGAAATACAAGTTCCTATTATCGGGTCCGCGGCGGATAATACACCGCCTCTTATCGGAACTTACTTCGTAACTTCCGATAAGCTATATTATGAACTGACTAGTCCGACTAGTCTGCCCAAAGCTTCCGGGTTTTTGTGGAATGAAAAAATGATGATTCAAGTAAATTGCCGTGGTTATGCAACAGCGCAGTTTATGCAGCCGGAACCTGCAAAATACTCCCATGGGCCGAATTTGGAGGCTAAATCATTTATGCAGCCGGAGCAGCCATACTATGCCCATCATCCCGGACGTTTCGTTTATGTAAAGGACGAAGAAAACGGTGAAATTTTCTCAGCACCTTATGAACCGGTAAGAAAGCGCCCGGATGATTATAAGTTTTTAGTTGGAAAAGATGATATTAAGTGGATAGTAAAAAATGCTGATATCGTAATTGAAATGTGCTTAAGTCTGCCCAAAGAGGATGCAATGGAACTTTGGCAGGTGAAAGTAAAAAACCTTTCTGGCAAGAGCAGAAAAATAAGTATTTATCCTTATTTTACAGTAGGTTATATGTCCTGGATGAATCAGTCAGGAGAATATAAGGAAGATTTACAGGGCATTGTGTGTTCTTCCATTTCTCCTTATCAAAAATATCAGGATTATTACACCATTAAACATTTCAGTGACAGGACTTATTTAATAGCAGAACATAAGCCTTACTCCTTTGAAGTAAGCCAGGAAGCTTTTGAAGGTGAAGGTGGAATTACATTGCCGTACGGTGTTCAGGCGGATGAGTTAGAAAAAGGGGATTCCAGGTATGAAATGCCGGTATGTGTATTTCAATATAAATTGGAATTAAATACAGAAGAAGAGAAAGCTTATCGGTTTATCTTCGGACCGGCTAAAGATGAGGAAGAGATAGCATTAATCCGACAGAAATATTTTCTTAATAAAGATAGAAACGGTAAGGACGGTTTCCAATCAGCCCGGATTGAATATGGCAATTATATATCAGAAGGAAAAGGCTGTATATTGATAAAAACACCGGATAAGGATCTGGATAATTTCGTAAACCACTGGCTGCCAAGACAAATGTACTATCACGGCATAACCAATAGATTAACCACGGACCCACAGACCAGAAACTACTTACAGGATAATATGGGAATGAGTTATATCAGGCCCCAGATTGCAAGAGCTGCATTTCTACATGCAATGAGCCAGCAGAATGAAAATGGCGCCATGCCGGATGGTATCCTTTTACATAAGGGTGCCGAGTTAAAATATATTAACCAGGTGCCGCATACGGATCATTGTGTATGGCTGCCGGTATGCATCAGTGCTTATTTGGAGGAAACAGGTGACTACAGTATATTGAATGAATTTGTGCCATTTGCAGATAATGAGGAAAAGGTAACCGTAAATGAGCATATTGACCGGGCAATGCGCTGGCTAATGGGCGAAAGGGACGAGAGAGGCCTTAATTATATTAATCAGGGTGACTGGTGTGATCCTATGAATATGGTAGGATATAAAGGAAAAGGTGTCTCCGGCTGGCTTACCATGGCAGCCACCTATGCCTTTCTGATATGGGCTGATATCTGTGAACAGGACGGGCGGGTTGAGATAAGCAGTGATTTCCGTCTTGAAGCACGTAAGTCCAATGAAACAATCAATAAGTATTTATGGGATGGAGAATGGTATGCCCGTGGTATAACTGATGACAATGTTGTCTTTGGTATCAGTAAGGATAAGGAAGGCCGGATATTCATAAATCCCCAGGCTTGGGCATTACTATGCGGTGCGGCGGATGAAGAAAAGAAAGTGAAGTTAATGAAATCCGTAGCAGAACAGTTAGAAACCCCTTACGGTGTGGAAAAGCTGGCACCATCCTACACAGCCATGCGCGAAGACGTGGGAAGGGTAACCCAGAAACATCCGGGAACAGCAGAAAACGGAGCCGTATACAATCACGCGTCTGCCTTTTATATCTATGCTCTTTATACTGCGGGAGAAAATGATAATGCCTATCGCTTGCTGAGAAAGATGCTTCCGGGACCGGATCCGGATGACATTATTAGAAGAGGTCAGCTACCTGTTTTTATACCGAATTATTATCGCGGTGCCTACAGACAATTTCCCCGGACAGCCGGACGTTCCAGCCACTTATTTAATACAGGAACTACATCCTGGTATTATCACTGCCTGATTGATGGTTTATTTGGATTAAAGGGTACAAAGGATGGACTAAACATCAATCCCAAACTTCCCTCGGAGTGGCAGGAAGCATCTGTCATTCGTAATTTCAGGGGAGCCGAGCTTCATATTGATATTAGGAGGGAACCTGGAATTCAGGTATCAGAAGTCTATGCTGATGGTAAGTTTATTGAAGATGGTAATCTTAAGGACTTAAAATCAGCAGCTGTGTATAAGGTATTGGTTAAAATACCGGCTTTGAATTAAAAAAGGTAATTAGACTCTTAGTATTAATTTAAATGCAATGATAACGGAATAATAAAATAATATAAATATTTACAAGGGGCTGCTCTGGATTAACAGAACAGCCCCTTAATTGTTATATCATAATTTCACCTCTTATTTTGCACCTGCCATAAATAAATCCGCTTTCGTTTGTATATAGGATAAAATTGCATCCAAGCCTGAATTTTTCTGAACCTGGATATAATTGTCAATTGCAGTATTTACATCACCGCCGTCAATGATACCTGCAAGCAGCAATTTCCCCTGTTCATCATATAACTGGTCACGCTGTGACATCTCCGTCTTAATGTTACTGGTATCAGGATTAAATCCCACAAGGGGCGAAACGGCGAAAGAATCTTTCTGCAGCCATTTGTCTTCGGCTTCCAGGGCTTCGGTCGTAATATTTCCGGAAGGTTTGTTAAACTGTGACCTGATAAAGGGCCAGCGGAACCAGTCTAGGTAAGTTGAGTTGGAGGAATCCTGTCCTTCGGGATAATCAATGGCACCGTCTTTATTAATTACATAGGTTTTCCCTTCTATTCCGTACATGAACATATCATAAGCCTCTTCGTTGGTGTTTAACAACTCCATAAGCATTAAAACCCGTTCCGGATTTGCCGCATTTTTGTTAATGGCAAAAGCATTGTTTAACGGGGAATCATAGCGGAATTTACCTTCCGGATAAATTTCTGCATATCCGTAATCTGCACCGCTTATATTAAAAGAAACACCCTGAAGCGCATTCTCCATTAAACCGACCTTGGCAAAGGTCTTACCGTTTTCAAATAACTGGGTATCGGTTTCGGATAATTCATTTTTGGAAACGATACCTTCGTTGTACCATTTCTGCATCCAGGTAACCGCTTCCTTAAACATATCTGTCTGTTCAATTGGCTGTATTTTTACCGTATCAGAATTTAAATCAGTTGTGAGCATATGATAATTCATGGCATCCAGTCCATACTTGGAATGCAGGATTGCTAAAACATCACTGTAGGTATTTCCTCTTGGAAAACCGGATTCAAAAATGGTAATATCAGGTACCTTTGCTTTCGCTTCCGTAAACATACGGTCCAGATCTTCAATTGTTACCAGCTTTGATGTATCCACCCCATATTGTTCGGCCAGATCTTTACGGTATAAAAGAACGGGTTTCGAACTCTTTTTCTTTGTCCAGGGAAGGGCTACTAATTTCCCGTCAATACTGCAGGCAGTGGTGGAACCGTTTTCTTTATAAGTTTTTAATAAGGAAGGTGCATATTGTTCCATTAAATCATTTAATGGCAGCAAGGCTCCTTTGTTAGCCATTTTGGCATAGAGCATCCAGTCGGATACATAAAAGCCGTCGAAGTTATCGCCACCGGCTACCAGGGCGGTCATTTTATCTTCATAATCCCCGAAAGAAACGAAATTATATTCAATTTTATCAATGTTTAACTGACTTTTATATTTTTCACAAAAGCCAGCCAACACTTCATCCTGTGCCGTATATTTATCCCCGCAGGACCAAAAAGTCAGGGTAACCGGCTCTAAATCGGAAGCAGATGTTTCTTTAGGCGCACTGCCATCCTCCGAAACACCAGCTGAATCCTGGGTATTGTTTTTTGAACTGCAGCCAGCCAATAAAGAAACGGAAAGAATAGCTGTTATAACAAATGCAAATATTTTTCTGCGAATATTATTTTTCATAAAAATACCTCTCTTTTCTTTTAATATAGTTATAACATAATGCATTAACCTTTGATAGCTCCAACCATGATACCCTTTACAAAGTATTTCTGTACAAAAGGATATACAAGGATAATTGGCCCAATGGTTGCAATACAGGTGGCCATTTTTATGCCTTCGGAAGGAATGGAGCCGGCAGCCTGTGTGATAGCATTCACATTGGTGGAAGAACTTAAAAACTGGACATTGGAAGTTATGGTTCTTAACAATAACTGCAATGGCTGGAGGTCCGTATTATCTATCAGCATGATTCCCAGCCACCAGTCATTCCAATAATTCAGGCTGATAAACAATGATATGGTGGCAATTACCGGTTTGGCAAGGGGAAAGATAATCTGGAAAAAGGTACGGTATTCACTGGCACCGTCAATTTTTGCAGCTTCTGATAATTCAACCGGTATACTCCTGTAATAGTTTCGGACGAGGAAGATATACCATGCATTTGCAAGGTAAGGCAGAATCAATGCCCAAATAGAATCTTTTAAATGCAGCATATTCCGGCATACGATAAACCATGGAACCATCCCGCCATTAAATAGCATTGTAAATAATACGAAGAAATTCAGTACTTTATAGTACCTTACCCGTTCCAGGGAGATCGGGTAAGCAGCAAGTGAAATGACCAGTACACTTAAGAACGTACCGACAGCAGTCACAAATATGGAGATTTTATATCCCTGTAGAATACGGCCGGCATCCTTTAATAAAATACGGTAAGCCGTAAGATCGATTTTACCGGGAAACAAGCTGTAACCGGCAGACATTATTTCAGCCTCGGAAGTCAGGGAACCTGAAAGTACCAGTAAAAATGGAAGGACACACAGGATTCCAAATGCTGACAGGATGACTGCGATAAGTAAATTCACTGTTGGAATGCTTTTCTTTGTTTTCATGTTACCACCCATTGCATAACACATCTACTTAAAGATGTGTTACTGCCACTAATAAAAGGTTGAAAGAATCTATATGTGGCTTTCCTTTCTTTTATTATATTTTTTTTCAACTTCCCATTCTAAAATAATGCTCCGTCCGGATTGTATTTCCGTGCCAGTTTATTCATCATAAGTAAAATACAGGTAGACAGGATGGATTGATAAAAACCTGCCGCCGATGACATACCGATGTCACCGTTTAAGCGTAAGTTACGATAGATAAAGGTATCAAGGACATCCGTGGTTTTATAAAGCTGCGCATTGTTACCGATTAAGGAAAAGAACATGCCGAAATCAGCATTCATAATCCGGCCGCAGTTTAATAATAGCAGGGTGATAACAGTGGGAGCAATCAGTGGAAGGCTGACATAACGGATCTGTTGAAAGCGGCCCGCGCCATCAATTTTTGCCGCCTCATAATAAGAAGTATCAATCCCTCCAAGTGCTGCAATATACATAATCATCCCATACCCTGTAAATTTCCAGATGCGGAAGATTACCAGTAGGGTAATCCAAAGAACCGGGTTTTCGTACCAGTTAACTGCGTTCAGGCTAAATGCTCCTAATACATTATTTAAGCTGCCGTGTTCAAAATTGAATAAGTTATAGGAAAACAGACCTACGACTATCCATGAAATGAAATAAGGCAGGAAGATGCAGAATTGGACCATATTCTTAAACTTCTTTTTATTCAGTTCCTGAAACATCAGGGCAAAGCCTAATTCGAAGAATAAACCGAATAGGATAAAAAGAAGATTAAGAAAAACTGTATTTTTCGTAGCATTAATTGCCGAGCCGGAGGAAAATAAATATTCAAAATTCTTTGTTAGTGGATGAATCCAGGGGCTTTTTAAGATTCCATCGGCAAAATTAAAATCTTTAAATGCAGTTATCAGCCCAAACATCGGAAGGTAATTAAATAAGATTAATACGGCTGCAGCAGGAAAGAACATGCTGTACAGCGCTTTGTTCTTATATAATTCTTTTCCGAAGGATGAAAATTTTTTCATGGTGAAAACCTCCTTTCCCATAAGTATACATTATTACATCTAGGTTTAATTTGTATAAATATCTGCAAAAGATTAAGGGCGCCGCTTAATGCTAATGTGAATTTAGTATAGCTTCAGACAAATAAAAGAGAAAGTACAGGTTCTGGTGATTTACTCTGCATACTATGAAAAACTGAAAATACCGGAACTATAAATACTGGACATTTACTTTAAATAGTAGTTAAAATCGTTGTTTACAGCTATTTTAAGCCATTTTCCAGGAGACCGCCTATTTGCTTAAAAAGAATTTTAAGTTATAATTTGTGTGGGGAATGAAATCAGTTTTGAATTAAGGCTTATGGAGGAGACTATGAAAAAAAGTTTTAGAAAAAAGAAATATCTGAAAAAAATGGTTTTATCTTATACATTTTTAGTGTCTTTGACGACTTTTATATTGACGATCTTTTTTTATCAGAATTATTCGGAGGCTTTGATAAAGAAGCTTTATGCAGATTATCAGGGTAATCTGAGGAAAAATGCCCGTACCTTAACAGACCTGTACAGTGAGGAAGAGCAGCTTTATACGACATTAGTAATTGATAATCAGGTAGAAAAGTACTCTTCACTCAATGAATTTGACCCTGCGGAAAATTATCTTACTTTCCTGACCGCTAAGAAATTATTGAACATTAATCCCTATCTGCATTCTATCTGTATTTATAATAATAAGGCTGAGGACGGGATTTTCTGCGGATCGAGGGAATTTGACCTTCAAACGGGCCTGAAGCGGCTGAAAGAGAAAAAATCCAAAACAATCTTTGTATCGGAATTGTCCGATGATAAGAATGCCAAATTACTAACGTTTGCGTATCCGGTTTATACCGATACTTATGAAGAACTGGCGGGAGGAATTTTTCTTAATTTTGACTATGAACGCGTCGTAAAACATGTTTTGGGAGAAACGGACTATACCCAGCTGGTTGTGGACGAGGCAAACCAAATATTACTGGAAATGCAGTACGGTGATGATAACCTTACAAGGAAAAGTATTTTAACAATGTGCTCCGGGCTGAATAAGAGAAAGATGCAGGCAGGAAGTGACAGGATAGTGTTTGACGGAACCGATTATGTTTTTTCTTATTACACAGAAGCTTCCTCCGGAATAAAATTCATCAGCTATACAAAATATAATGATGTAACAAAGATGTTAATGCAGCAGCGGAATTTTTTCCTGCTGGCCAGCCTGTTTGTCATGTTGGCCAGTGCTTTTGTACAATATATGGTATCGCGTAGGTTATACAGGCCCATTGGCACCTTAACTGCTGAACTGGAAAACTCTAAATTTGCCCGTGAAACTGGAAAGGATGAATTTGAACTTATTCTTCATGTTTATGAAAATGCAGTGAGCGAAATAGAAACGCTGGAAGAAAAAAATGCACTCTATCTGCCTAAACTGCGTGCGGAAATGATAAAAAATATTTTAACAGGGGATGACGACATTGATCAGCTTGAAGAAAAATTAAGGGAACATGGCTGGAGTATTCCCTTTAAAGGAATGTTTATAGCCAGTATTAAAATAGAAGAATGCTTTGAGAACAGTTTAAAGCTTGTAGTGGTCCAGGCAAGAATGAAACAGTTATTACAAATACATTTAGAAAGTTTTTATACAGAAAGTACTTTTATGGATAACAATGAGGTAGTTTGTCTTATAAATACAATTAAGGATAATAATATGACTTTTGCTAATTTAGTTTCCGCCCTGGAGCAAGTTAAAAATATCATAACGGAGGAATATCGGATTAAAATTACAATTGGCCTGGACGGTATGGTAACAGATATAAGACAATGCAGCAATGTATATAAAAAGGTAAAAGAACTTCAGAATTACAAATACGTATTTGGCTATAATCAGGTGATTTATCCGAAGTGTGTTATGGAACTGCTGCCGGAACCTCTGACCTATCCGGACAAGATCATGGCAGAAATCCTGTCATGTATGATACATAATGAAAGAGTAGATTTTAATGAAAAATTAGATGATTTTATGGCAACTATCCGGCAGTATACTTATCCGGCGGCGGCCATGATATTTTCCAAGCTTTATTTAGAGGCGACCTTTCGTTCCCAGCAGTTAGGTATGAATGGAATGCGAATGGCAGGCGGTATTGCTTCTGATATGTTTCCCAAAACCCTTGATGAAGGGAAGAATAAAATGTATGAGGTTTTTGAAGATTTCAGGTTCCGTAAAGAAGAGGCCGAACAGATCAAATCCAATAAGCATTACAAAAAGATAGAGGAAAGCAAAGATTATATCAAGAAAAACTATATGAATCCAAATTTGAATGTTGATATGATTGCTGAACTATATGGATACTCTGCAAATTACTTTGCACGTATTTTCAAAGGAATCACAGGGTTTTATATTAATGACTATATCAGGCAGGTACGGATTATGAAAGCACAGGAGCTGCTGCTGCAAAGTGATATGACAATTGTTGACATTGCAACGGCAACTGGATTTACTACCTCCAATTATTTTTATTCTATTTTCAAAAAAGAAACAGGACTGACCCCTGCTGCTTACCGGAATGTTAAGGATTAACCGTACAGGTGTTATAAATCATACATAATTTACAGAAAATGAAGTGTATTATTTTATATTAACCATTATAATGATAGTCAGGGAAAATTTAAATATATAATAAAAAAAGAGAAAGGTATAAAAGATATGGAAAATGAATATTCCTACTTGAAATTTTTTCAAAAGCTGTATCAGAATCAGGACAGGGTGTCTGCATCGGAAGTAAACCGGTCTGAAGACCTGTCTTTATGGAAAAGGGAATTAAGGGATAAACTGAATGATATCCTTGGAATGGAGCAATTAAAAAAAATAGGAAACTCCTGTTGCGGTAGAAACATAAAGGCAGAGAAATTGGAAGAAATTAAGGAGGAAGGGTATGTACGTAAAAAATATCGGATAGAGACCCTTCCCGGGGTCTATATGCCCTTTTACCTCTTAGTTCCCGATAACATTATCGGGGACGGAAAAAAGCACAGGACTATCATTGCAATTCCGGCCCATGGAGCAAACAAGGATACAGTAGCCGGAGTTATCAGCAGTGATGAAGTAAAAGATAAACTGAAAAAATCGCCGAAAGAAAGTTACGGAAAGGAATTTGTAAAAAAAGGATATGTGGTGCTGTGCCCTGATCCGCCGGGATACGGCGAACGTATCGAACGGCCTGCCAGGGAAGATAAAGCATTTGTACCTGACCTGCAGGAGAGTGTACTGGGTTCATCCTGTAAAAACCTGGCCCAGACAGCAGAATCATTGGGACTTAGCTTCCAGGGCCTGGTTCTATGGGATATGATGTGTCTCGTTGATTTTGCGGTAAGGCAGTCCTGTATTGATGCGGAAAGAATTGGATGTGCCGGTTTTTCAGGAGGCGGGCTTTACACTCTATGGCTGGCGGCAATGGATGAGAGGATTAAATTGGCTGCCATAAGCGGATATATTCACGGCTATTATGACAGCATTTTAGAGACACACCTCTGTCCCTGCAATTATCTTCCTAAACTATGGGAATATGCCGATATCTGTGATATCGCTGCCCTGATTGCACCCAGATATTTGTTTATGGAGAACGGAAACCATGATGTGCTGAACGGGCACAGGGGAATTATTGATCCGAAAGAGCAGACAGAGAAAATCAGTAGGGTGTATCAGCTTTGCGGCAAGAAAGAGCGGGCAGTACATCAGGAATTTGAAGGAATTCACGAATGGTACGGTGGATGTTATGATTTTGTGAATCAATATTTATAAAGCAGTTCCGCCACTGAGCTTAACTGAAAGAACAGCAGTTTTTGTGCCAGATGGTAAGTAATTCATTTTACCTATGGAAAAAATAATGTGAATATCTTAAAAATTTGTATTCAGGCCTTAAAAAAGTGAGTTCCTGCCTTGTTAAAAACTTGGTATAGTTATACAGTAAACGAAGTCACAAAGATTTCAAAAAGCCAAAAGGCAAGGAGGATGGTATTATGAAAGTAAAAAAACTTATGGCACTTTTACTTAGTGTCACCGTAATGGGGACAATACTTGCAGGATGCGGTAATTCCGCAAAAAGCAGCGATACCGGAAACATGAAAACGGAAGGGAGTACAGGCAGTACGGTATCTGCAGGAGGTGCGGATCCGGAACTTGTTGAACTTAATTTTATTTTTGCAGACGGGGATGAAGGTGCAAAATCATCCATGAACCAGATCGTGCAGGATTTTAATGATTCCCATGATAATATTAAGGTTAATATCGTTCCGGGTAATGGAGGGACATACAGTGAATTCCTTAAAACCAAGGATAGTGTAGGTGAATTTCCGGATGTGATGGAAATGCGGGACACCGCAATCTATGTAAGGGCAGGAAAGCTTGCCGAGCTGCCGGAAGACATTACTTCTCTTTTTACCAGTACTACCAAATTCGACGGGAAAGTTTATACGGCTCCTTTAGGCGGTGAAAATACTGATGGTATTATTTATAATAAAAAGTATTTTGATGATAATGGTTTGGAAGAACCGGCTACCTATGACGAATTTATGAAGCTGTGCCAAACCATTAAAGATAAGGGGGATATGTCTCCTTTGGTAGTTGGGGGGCAGGATCTCTTCCATATGGGATTCTGGTTCTTCAAAGCATATAATGACCAGGTACTGTTACAGGATCCGGATTTCATTAAGAACTGTTATGCGGGTACTAAAGATTTCTCGGATCCGACAATTGCAGCAACCTTCAGTGAATTAAAAGATATTTTCCAGTATGCCCAGGATGGCTGGATATCCACGCCGGATGCACAGATCACCACTTTCCTGGTCAGCAATATGTCAGCAATGATGTATTCAGGAACTCACATGTTTTCTCAGATAGAACAGGCAGATCCGAATTTTGAATACGGATGGTTCCCGGTACCCAGTCCGGATGGAAAGGTACGTCTGGTAGGCGGTTCCGGAATCGGCGGTTTGTCTGTTTCCGCAGAAGCGGCAGCAGATCCGAATAAGAAAGCGGCAGCAGAAGAATTTATTAAATTTTTCTTTACTCCGGATGAATATAAGATTTACTGTGAAAAACTGAGTGCAATCCCCCTGACGGTAAACAAACCCCAGTTGGATATAAACAGCGTGTTTCAGGAAGTTATCGATGCACAGGGTACGGCAGATTTATTAAGTCCCATGTGGAATGGATTTGCAGGTGACAATGAACTTCCTCCGGATTTCCGTAACTTTATGTACAAGACAGTGATTGAATATCTGGCCGGAGAACGTGAAATGGATTCCTGTGCTGCAGAGTTAAATAACACCTGGAAGTCCAGCGTGGCAAGCTTCAATCCTTTGACGGGAACAGGTATGAATTAAAATAATAATAAAAATTGGGATGGCAGGGCTGTATCCGAAGCGGCCATCCCTTTCATTTTAAGTTTTTCAGTGACCGGAAAGGGGATGGAAGCGATATGACAAAGAAAAAGAAACGATTTGACTGGGTAACTTGCGGATTTATCGCACCATCGTTTATTTTATTTACCTTATTTATAATAGTCCCAACCATAGCCAGTGTGTATTACAGTTTTACTTCCTGGGACGGGATCAGTCCCAATGTGAGATTTATCGGACTAAGGAATTATATTGAAATCTTTACCAGTGCACGTTTTGGAAATGCACTCAAAAATACGGTGGTAATGACTGTGTTTATATCCATATTTGAAAATCTGACTGCATTAATTCTTGCATTAATTGTTGACAATATCAAGTGGGGGAAGAATCTCTTCCGTAGCGCTTTTTACATACCGGTACTGATCAGCGGAATTGTATCGGGTTTTATTTGGAAAATCATGTACAATTATAACTTTGGTGCCATTAACTCCGTATTGAAAAATATCGGGATTGGGAACTTTACGCAGGATTGGCTGGGAAACGTATCCCTGACACTGATCATGGTCGGTGTGGTCCTGGTATGGAAGGGAGCTGGCTATTACATGATTATTTATCTGGCATCCCTGCAGGGTATTTCTACGGATGTGGTGGAGGCTGCAAAAATAGATGGGGCATCTTCTGTGCAGCGTCTGCGGAATATAACACTTCCGTTGATTTCAGGAGCATTTACCATTAATTTCACATTATCCTTAATCAATGGTTTAAAGGTATTCGATCAGATTTCGGTTATGACCGACGGAGGACCCGGATTTACTTCTGAGACAGTGGTATACCTGCTGTATAAAGTCGGATTTGGTGAAGGACGGCAGGGATTTGGTACGGCAATAGGTATAGTTTTATTGTTTCTTATAATGATCCTGAATACGCTGCAGCAGAAATTCTTAAGGAGCAGGGAGGTACAGATGTAATGGCAGACATGGCATATCAGACACAAAAAGAAAAACCACTGCATAAACAATCAAAGTTACCTTCCTTTATCCTGTTTATAATTACCGTATTGCTGGCTGTTTTATTTCTGGTTCCCATTTTCTTTGCTTTTATTTCTGCTTTTAAAAGCAATGGTGAAATACTAAAAAACCCGATGGCTTTACCTTCCTCCTTGTTTCTGCAGAATTTTAAGGATTTGTTTGAACAGTCTGACTTCCTGGGGGCAATTAAGAACAGCGTAATACTGACCGTTGCATCCGAGATTCTGATTGTATGTATTGTCCCAATGGCGGCCTATGGAATTGAGCGGCGCGCAAATAGGACAACAGCAGTTATTTACACTTATTTTCTGGCCGGCATGATGATTCCATTTCAACTTTATATGTTTCCACTGTTTAAGGAAATGAAAATACTAGGGATTTATGGGAATTTAATTGGGCCGATATTAAGCTATATTGCAGGTTCCGTAGCATTTGGCAGCTTAATGTACTGCAGCTTTTTAAAAGGAATTCCCCTTGAAATTGAAGAAGCAGCCAGAATTGACGGGTGTAATCCTTTTCAGGTGTTTTTTAAAGTAACATTTCCCTTACTATCACCTTGTACCGCCTCTATGGTAGTATTAAACGGCCTGGGAATCTGGAATGACTTTTTAATGCCCTATCTGGTGCTTCCTTCCGGAAAAGCCAAGACAATTACAGCAGAAGTTTATTCCTTTGTAGGGCAGTATTCCGCACGGTGGGATGTCGTATTTGCAGGAACAGTGATTTCCATTATTCCGGCGTTAATCATTTTCACATGTCTACAGAAGTATTTTGTAAAAGGAATTACGGCAGGGGCAGCGAAAGGCTGATTGTAGAAAGTCCGGGCATGTGATAAAATAAACGTAATATTCAGTCGCTGCGGTCTGACGAACAACGCATTTATGCGTTTATAAACACAAAATATTCAAAAGACTCATATTGCAACAGTACTTTTTCTTATTTTGAGTACTCTATTCTCAATGACCGGAGGGCACCATGAAAAAATCTGAAAAAGGTCTCAGCTTATATCATAAATTTGCGCTGGTTATTATTCTGGTAGGGCTGTTTCCTATGCTGATGCTGGTTACTGTAGTTACCAACGGGATGTTACATGACTATCAGGTATCAATCACATCAGGGTATGAGCAGGCAGCAAGGTATATCAGTGCTTCCTTGGATAAAGAACTGGAGTCTATTAATGATATTTCTAAAATACCCTATTATTATAATTATTCCAGCGAGGGGAAATTTGAGTATAACTTTATGTCTTTTGATAATCTACGTAAAATCTTAGAGGCTGACGGTATTGAGCCGGAAAAACAGGAACTTGTACGCAGGCAGAATATGACCGGATTTTTGCAGAATGTTTATACGGTGGACAGCTCTATTGTCGGAACTTTTTTTCTTGGTACAACCGATGATTTAAGATTTCCTTACAGCGGGCGGAATACTTATTTTAAGGATTGGGATAATTTTTACCAGGTAATGGATTTTGATGACCTGGATAAACAAACCAGAAATATGATTTTGATTCCAACCCACCGTAATTCTTATTTTCATTACCAGAATGATGAAGTATTTACGGTAGCCCGGAATTATTTTAATTTATCCGGTGGATTAACAGATCAGCCTTATGTGGGAACCATTTTCATTGATATAGATATGAAAGTAATATATTCTCTATTTACTTCAGCTGATTTTGGTGACAATAGCAAGGTTTATGTATATGACAGTGAAAACAGATGCTTTTACAGCAATCAGGAGGATTTAGCAGGTGAAAATTTAGGGGAAGAGAACATAAAACTGGAGGGAAGTTCTAAAGATTTTATGATTCATATTCCGGCTAATGAATATGGGCTTTCTATTACGGTGCAAATGGACAAAAAAGCTGCTTTCGGTAAGTTTTGGGCCACGAGAAACCTGATGTACACTATAATTCTGGTCTCAATCCTCGCACTTTTAGGGGCATCTATTCTGTTTTCCAAAAAACTTACCCGTCCTATCCGTGATATGATGGGGCAGATGGGGAAACTGGAAAGCGGTGATTTTAATGTCCGGCTGCCTGTGGAAAGCAATGATGAAATAGGCATCTTGTCAAAACGGTTCAATGAAATGTCTAAGGAATTGGAGAAATATATCAATCAATCTTTTGTTGCACAGATTAAACAGAATGAAGCGGAAATGACAGCCCTTAAATCACAGATATACCCCCATTTTCTATTTAATACTTTGGAAGTTATCCGCATGACGGCGTTGGAAGAAATAGACGGGAACAAGGTTCCTAATATGATAGAAGCATTATCTGCCCAGATTCGCTATATGATAGGAACGGTGCAGGATATCGTACCGTTGGTAAAAGAGGTAGAAATTGTGGAAAAGTATATATACCTGCTGAATTGCCGTATCAATGGAAAAATCCACCTCACTGTGGAATTAAACGGATATTCAGAGGCAAAAGTCCCAAAGCTGATTTTACAGCCCATTGTAGAGAATGCTTATATTCATGGATTTAAGGTGCGGGGTGGAAATGGTACGGTAATGATAGATGTAAAGTTGGTAGACGGGGAAATGGAAATTGCAGTTATGGATGATGGTATTGGTATGAGTAAGGAAATCATGCAGAATTTATACGATTTAATTGAAAGTGATGCAATTGGAGTCAAAAGGGAAGATGACTGGCAGAGTATCGGACTGAAAAATGTCCATGACCGTGTACGGTATTTGTACGGTGAACCTTACGGAATTAAGGTTACCAGCCAGGTTGGTGTAGGAACAATGATACGTATTGTGATGCCCTTTATGAAAGAGGTGGAAGCAGAGGATGATAAAGATAATTATTGCGGATGATGAACCTGTTATCATCCGCGGACTCCGAAAATTGATTGACTGGAAAGCCGTGGGAATTGAGGTGGCAGGAACTTATGAAGACGGACAGTCATCACTGGACGGTATCTTGTCCCTGCGTCCGGATATTGCCTTACTGGATATTGCCATGCCCAAAAAAGACGGTATACAGATACTGAGTAAACTAAAGGAATTTAAAAGTGAGACACAGGTGATTTTTATCAGCGGTTATCAAAATTTTTCCTATGCCCAGGATGCGGTAAAGTATGGTGCTGCAGGCTACCTGCTCAAACCTGTCAACCAGGATGAGTTAATGAATGCATTGGAAAAATGCCTTCTGGCAATTCAGGAAAGAATGGACTGGAAAAACAGCCCCAAGGAAGAACAGGAATATGAAAAAGATATGCCTTATGAAAAACTGGATGCCCTGGAGGATATGATTTATCTGCCTGCACAGATAGTAATATTGTATGCTAAGGAAGAAACGCCAAGAGAAAGGCATCTTATCGCATTTTCAGTTTTATCTTTCTGGGAGCAGGTTTTAGAAATAGAAAACAGAGGAATTGTATTTGAGAAAAATAACAGCATTATAGTAGTTTTGAAAGGGATGAATAAGTCAGAAGGGAAAGCTTTGCTATATCAGCTGAGGAGTCTGGCAGAACAGGAAAAACATCACGTGCTTGGAATTATAGTTGGAAAAGCGGTAAATTCCATGAGTGAAATACCTGTTCAGTACGCTGCCTGTAAGGAAATGCAGGGATATTTTTATTTTGCACGGTATTTACCACGTTTGATGATGGATGTGGAAGAAAGGGTTTTTGCCTATCCGGGGGAGCATTCCAAGTTGAGGGTGTACAGTGCCGGCATGCAGCAGGCAATTCTAAAGCAATCGACGGAAGAATGTGAACAAGGGTTTGATAAATTCAAGAAAGCAGTGTGTATGATATCAGATGGAAGAAAGGAAGATGCCTGTTACCATTTTTGCAGTTGTTTCTGGGATATGGAACTCAAATTTCAATCTATGGGTATGGAGGAAATCGGAATTCAGATGAAAGAGATGTTAGATAAGAGCCGGAGTTTTAACGATTACGAGGCACTTACCGGGTATTTTAGAGACTTATTAGAAAAATACCGGTTACTGGTACGAAACTCACTTTTAGGAAGTGATAAGAAAGACATTGTCCGTGCAAAGGAATATATAGAACAGCATTATAAGGAAAATGTAACATTAGAAGTCCTGGCTCATGAAATCCACATGAATCCCTATTATTTCAGCGCTTTCTTTAAAAAGCAGGCAGGAAAGAATTTTAAGGACTATCTGAATGAGATCCGGATGGAACATGCGGTTACGCTTCTGGTTACTACGGATAAAATGGCATATGAAATAGCTTCGGAGGTCGGATACCGGGATACAAGAACATTTTCTGAGATGTTTCATCGGATATTTGGGGAAACACCAAGCAATTACAGAAAACGCATACTGTCTAAGTAAGAAGGAAGATGGATTAAAATTAAAGATAAGGGAAATATAAGGAGGAACGAATTTCCAAAAGCTATCTTTGGCCTTGTCTAATCGTGCTGCCAGTAAATCAGTCTTTGGGGTACAATTACTGACTTTTTCCGAGATTCACTAACCGGCTCATTTCTTCCGTACTCCAGTCCTTTTGGCAATTTTGCAGTATGGTTAGCCTGGTCTGGTCAAAAATTTAAAATTTATTGCAATCCCTTATCTTTTGACAGATATTAACTGGCCCTGTAGATGCACGGATTTTGACAGTTCAATCAGAAGGAGTATCATGAATCAAGAAATTGAGCAAATATTATATGAACATGGAGCATCTGCTGTCGGATTTGCAAAGATTGATGGCCTATACGGTAATGTGGATTTAAACGGACCAAGAAGCGTGGATTCTGTGACAGAACCTATAAATATACCACATTTTCCAATCGGAATATCAATTCTTCTTGCATTTGAGAAAAATGTAATAAAAAATATTGGCAGTTCTCCTACAATGGATTATTTTAATGCATATTATAGTCTGAATAAAAAACTAGATGAAATTGACGGACGCTCCTTTGGATTACAATAAATCCATCATTCAATCAAAAAGTGGAAGTTGTATGATATGTACTGATGCATGTCCGGGAAAAGCTATTTCCGGGCGTGTTTGGAGTCTTGTTCTTGACCGGGATGATTTTTTTGATGCCATGGCCTGCAGAAAGAAAGCACGGGAGATTGCTGCTAAATCAATTGATAAGAAAATTACGTTATGCGGGAAATGCATTGAAGTATGTCCCTATACCAGAAAGTATACACAAAGCCCCTTTCTTATTTTATGACAGCACAATTTTGTTAAGTTCTGTTAAGAATAACAATTTAGTGCTATAAACTTTTGCAAAATTTTACAAGTCAACAAAAAAAAACAGACAAATATAAAACATGTGCTAACCTGTCTATGTTATAGTTACGTTACAAAAATTATCTAGGAGGATATTTTATGAGAAAAAAAGTATTGGGAATTTTATTAACTGTAGCGATGATTATATCTTTAGTGGGCTGTAGTTCAAGTAAAGATACCACAACCTCATCAAATGGAAATGAAGCAACACCAACGGTAGCCGCTTCAACAGAATCAGAAGGTACAACTGCCGAAGCAACGGTAGAACCAACAACTGCTGAAACACAGTCCTTTAAGGTCGGTATTTCCATGCCGACGAAATCCCTGGAACGTTGGAACAGGGATGGTTCCTATCTGCAGCAGCAGTTTGAATCTTTAGGTTATGAAGCAGAACTAACTTATTCTGACAATGATAGTGACCAGCAGGTTAATGATATTCAGAACTTAATCGCTGATGGTGTAAATCTGTTAGTAATTGCTGCTATTGACGGTGAAACTTTATCAACCGTATTACAGGATGCGAAAGACCAGAATATACCTGTAATCTCTTATGACCGTTTGATCATGAACTCAGATGCCATATCTTATTATGTTTCCTTTGATAACTATACAGTAGGAAAATTACAGGGTCAATACATAATTGATACTTTGGATTTTGAGAATGCAGGGGATAAAACTTACAATATGGAAGCTACTGCCGGTGATCCTGCAGATAATAATGCAACCTTCTTCTTTAATGGTGCTATGGATACTTTAAAACCATATATTGATAAAGGTACCCTTAAGATTTCTTCCGGCCAGTCTAAATTTGAAGAAGTCGCAACCGCTTCCTGGGATACTGCAACCGCCCTGGATCGTATGCAGAATATATTAGCTTCCTATTATGCAGATGGTACACAACTTGATGTATGCTTATGTTCCAATGATTCAACAGCCCTTGGTGTAACCCAGGCAGTTGATTCCGACTATGCTGGAAGTAACTGGCCGATTATTACCGGACAGGATGGAGATGTTGCTAACTTAAAGAATTTATTGGATGGCAAACAATCCATGACAGTTTATAAGGCAGTGGCAAATGAAGCAGTTGTAACCGTCGCATTGGCACAGGAAATTCTCGCAGGCAACGTACCAAATGATTCTTTACTTAGTAAATTTGACTGTGAATGTACCTACGATACCACTTCTTATGATAACGGTACAGGTATTATACCTTCCTATTTGTTAGTGCCGGATGTTGTAACGAAAGATAACTATCAGGAAAAACTGGTTGATACCGGATATTATAAAGTTGGCGATGACGGATACTTAGCAGCAGCGAATTAAAACGTTTCATTAGTAAACAGTCACAATTACCGCAGGTTAATTCCTCCGGTAATCGTGACAATCGAAGAAAGATGGTAATCGCAGCTTTGTATAAATGACATATGGGCGGGAATTCTCTCGCCCATATTGCATATATAGGAAGTTTTACAATGAGTACTCTCGGAAATTAATAGTAGTTTACTAACAGCAACTAAAATATCAGTAAATTCACGCTATGAGAGTTTTTCGAGAATACTCACAATAAATAAGGAGGATTCTAATTTGGCAGATTATATTCTCGAAATGAAGAATATTGTGAAAGAGTTCCCGGGAGTGAAAGCTTTGAATAATGTAACACTGGAAGTTGAACGAGGAGAAATCCATGCCCTGGTAGGGGAAAACGGAGCAGGTAAATCCACGCTGATGAATATTTTAAGCGGTGTCTATCCATACGGTACTTATTCAGGAGAGATTATCTATAATAAAGAAGAATGTAAGTTTAATACTTTACGGGACAGTGAAGACAAGGGAATTGTAATAATTCATCAGGAACTGGCATTAATACCAACCCTGAGTATAGCTGAGAACATGTTCCTCGGGAATGAAAGAACAGCAAGATTCGGAATTAATTGGGATGAAACTTATCATCAGGCAGAAACACACATGCGCAGGGTTGGTTTAAAAGATTCCCCGGAAACCCTGATCAAAGATATTGGTACGGGAAAACAGCAATTAATAGAAATTGCAAAAGCATTATCTAAGAATGTTAAATTATTGATTCTGGATGAACCGACCTCTTCCCTGAATGAGGAAGATACGAAAATGCTGCTGGATCTTTTGCTAACCTTTAAGAATCAGGGAATGACCTCCATCATAATATCCCATAAACTTAATGAAATAGCATATGTGGCAGATAATATAACCGTACTTCGGGATGGTTCCTCCATTGAAACCATAAATAATATCACCCATAATATAGATGAAAGCCGTATAATTAAGGGAATGGTAGGCCGTGAAATGAAAGACCGCTTTCCGAATAGGGAACATAATATCAGTAAAGATATCGGACTTGAAGTAAAAAACTGGACCGTATACCATCCTTTATATGAAGAAAAAATGATATGCAAAGGAATTAATTTTCATGTAAAAAAAGGAGAAGTCGTAGGCTTCGCCGGACTGCAGGGTGCCGGACGTACCGAACTTGCCATGAGTATTTTTGGAAAAAGTTACGGTCAGAATATATCAGGTACTCTTATTGTAAAAGGAAAAGAAATCGTATTAAATAATACGAAGGAGGCAATCAAATCGGGAATTGCCTATGTAACCGAGGACAGAAAGGGTAATGGACTTATTCTCGCACAGCCCATCCGGGTGAATACAACTTTAGCAAAGACCTCCAAGGTAAGTAAGAATGGGGTATTTGATGAAGATAAGGAAAAATTGGCTGCAGATGAATATAAACAGAAGTTAAATGTTAAGTGCAGCAGTACGGAGCAGAATGTTGGTAATCTCTCGGGAGGAAACCAGCAAAAAGTATTATTGGCAAAATGGATGTTTGCCGATCCGGATGTATTGATACTTGACGAACCTACCAGGGGAATTGACGTTGGTGCAAAATATGAAATTTACTGTATTATGAACCAATTAGTTAAGGATGGTAAAAGTGTTGTTATGATTTCTTCCGAACTGCCGGAACTCCTTGGTATGTGCGACCGGATTTATATTATGAATGAAGGCAGAATTGCCGGTGAACTATCAGCCAGGGAAGCTACCCAGGAGCTAATCATGTCCTGTATACTGCAAAATGATAAAAAGAATCAGGAGGTTGTTTCAGTATGAATTTAAAGGCTAAGAATTTCCTTGTAAAATATACGATGGTTATAGTATTAGTTATCGTATTTTTATTATTTAATTTTTTAACCGGGGGGAAAATGGTATATGCGCAGAATCTTTCTAACCTGCTGCTGCAAAATGCATATGTAGTTATTTTGGCCTGTGGTATGTTATTATGTATTCTAACCGGTGGTAACATCGATTTATCGGTAGGCGCAATCGTATGTATGGTGGGGGCTTTTGCCGCAAAAATACTTTCTGTAACCGATCTCAATGCTTTTATTGTAATTTTGCTGGGATTGGCCCTTGCAATTCTTATAGGCTTCTGGCAGGGCTACTGGGTCGGATATTCAAGAATACCACCCTTCATAACCACCTTGGCCGGAATGTTCGTATTTCGTGGTATTGGCCGTGTTATTCTTAGCAGTAAGACCATATCAATTAAAAATCAGTTGTTTTTGGATACATTCACTGCCTATTTAAAAATTCCGGGTTTGGATGACGGGAAAATAAAGTATTCAGCAATTATTATCGGTATCCTGGCTGTGGTGATTTACATAACTGTTACCATTGTAAATAATGAAAAAAAGAAGAAAAAAGGATACCGGGTAGAAAGTCCTTTATCCTGTTACACAAAAGCTGTCATCATTAGTATCTGTATTTTGGTATACAGCTGGAAGCTTTCCAATTATAAAGGTATTTCTGTTATGCTTTTGTGGGTTTTGGTTGTCGTATTTATCTATGCTTATATAACAAATAAGACGGTCTTCGGGCGTTATTTCTATGCCATCGGCGGAAATGAAAAAGCTACTCAACTTTCCGGAATTAATACCAATAAAATCTTTTTCGCAGCTTATGCACAAGTGGCTTTTCTTGCAGGTCTTTCCGGCTTATTATGTGCGGCCCGGATTGGCTCTGTAAATGGAGATAGCGGCAACCAATATGAAATGGATGCAATCGGCTCCTGTTTTATTGGCGGTGCTTCTGCCTACGGCGGTTCCGGTACGGTAGGTGGTGCGGTAATCGGCGCTATTCTTATGGGTATTATTAATCAGGGTATGTCTATTTATGGATTAAACTCTAACTGGCAGTACGTAGTAAAGGGCGGTGTACTATTGTTTGCGGTTATCTTTGATATTAAATTTAATCACAAAAATATGACGAAAGCTTAATAAATAGAGTATTCTTGGAAACTAATAGGTGTAATAGAAGATATTTTAGATACTGAATATAATCTGAGAACATTTTCTGTCTATCATAGGTATGTTTTTACTTGCAATCTTTGTTAAAAGATTTTCCTTCGCTATGCTCAGACGGTCTGCGTAAAAACATACATATGACATCACGAAAATGGAGGTGAAATTTTATTAACAGCATCTAAAATATCAGTAAAAACGGGTTATGGGAGTTTCCGAGAGTACTCAAATAAGAAAAGGAGGTTGGTAAGGGATGGATTGGAAGCGGAAAGAACGGAATAGGAAAAACCGGCCGGTAGGCCAAAAAGCAATTCTGTATTACCTGGTAGCACTTTATATAGGTTATATGGGGTATTCTATCCTGCATAACAGATTATCCGGAGATGACACCATGTCGTATCCCCTTGCGATCGCTATTACTTCTGTATTTGTAATCGGAGCAGCCTGGGTCGTATGGTATGCTACGAGAGGTCTTATTAACGATTCAAAAAATTCAGAAATTGAGATTACCGGGAAGGAAGAAGAACAGGATTAATTATAAGAAACGGTGCAACCAGAAAATTAGTTACAATTCAGCCTTATGCCATGCCAGCCAGATTCCGCTTCGCTGCGGCAAAGCAACCTATAGCAGAAAACACACAAAAAAGCGTTTGTAAGCGAGCTTACGCACTTTTTTTTGTGTTTTCGCTACATAGCTGAATAGTAATGGAAATTATATACATGTTGCATCGTTTCTTTGTAATTTAATATAATAAATGGTATAATAGTAAGGGAAAACATTTAAATGAATTAAGTTTTATATATGAAATATACAATTGCGTGTTGATGAGAATAAGAATCCTATAGTACAAAATGAATGTGTTTTAAAACAAAAAAGAAGGCAGAAAAGAAGAATCGAAAGGTTGAGAAAATTGAAAAAGAAACCTTACATATTTGGAATCATAATAGTAGTACTACTTTTAGTTACACTGATCTTTATATATGAAAGTAATAGAATTACGGTTATGGAAGGAATAAATATTGCAGAAGCAAAGGAATTTTCAAAACATTATGTCTTAATATCCAAGGATATGTCTACTTCATTCTGGCAATCCGTATATGAAAGTGCTAAGGAAGAAGCCGAAGCCAATGATATTTACCTGGAACCGATAGGGAGCAATCTTTCAGAAAAATATACCATGGAGGATTATTTAAGAATTAGTATAGCGTCAAAAGTGGATGGAATTATTATATGTCCGGATGGGTCCGATCGTGTTACGGATTTAATAAATGAAGCAACAGAAAAGGGGATACCGGTAATTACAATTCTAAATGACGATATTGATACCCAAAGGGTCAGTTTTGTCGGTATAAACTCTTATGGATTAGGATTAGTATATGGACAGCAGATATTGAATCAGATGAACAAGGATACAAAGAACATTTATATTCTGCTTCATTCCTCAGAATCAAATTCCATGAATGATGTGGTTTTTAACCAGATTAGTAAATCCCTGAATGAAAAACTGGGTGAGAACAGAGTTAACATTCAACCCTATTACATTGCAGATGACAACGAATTTGATTCTGAAGAAGCAATCCGTGATATATTTATTGCTCAGGATATCATTCCGGATATTATTGTCTGTATGGAAGAAGTAGATACGGAATGCGCCTGTCAGGCAATCGTAGATTACAATAAGGTCGGTGAAGTTACAATTATAGGTTCCTATTCTTCAGATATTATAATAGAAGCAATCAGAAAAAACCTGGCTGCCCTAACCGTAGCAATGGATACGGAACAGTTAGGAAAGCAAAGCGTTCAGGCATTACTTGAATATCAGGATATGGGTTACGTCAATAATTATTATAATGTTGATTTGCATATTATAGACAAAGATAATGTTGCTTCCTATAGTGAGTATTAAATTACAGATAAGGATGTCTATCATGATAAAGTATTTCATACAAAAATTCAGGCGTTCCATAAGTGCAAAATTATTTTCAATATTTATGCTTATAACGGGTATCCTATTTATAACCAATATCAGCGTGAATGCTTACATTAACAACTCCCTTCAAAAAGTTGATACGGTATATTCCTCCAATCTTGTTTCTAATAAATTATCAGAGAAGTTAAAGGAAGTGCAGACAAATGTATACGAATACCTGAATACAAAAAGTTCGGCATCATTAGCAAACTACTATAAAAGCGAGCAGGAATACCGAAACCTAATGGATAACCTTAATAATAAGATTGCCGATGATGAAATGTTAATGCTTGAGAAAAATATTAAAAACATGTCGGATACTTATCTGAATCTGACTGATGAAACGGTGAAAGAGAAAAGAGGGCGTAATATTGAGAAATACAAAACCTCATATGAAGAAACGAAGCTTATAAATCAATATATTAATTCTTTTATCAGCAATCTGAATACAGAGCAATTAAAACAGAATTCCCAGAATTATCAACTGCTGCTCCTATCCCTCAGGTATACGGAAGTATTGAGTTTAGTCATACTGATCTCAATCATAGTGATTAGTTTATTCCTGTTATTATTGATTCTCCGTAACATAATCGGCCCTCTGGTGCAGTTAGCCCATAATGCTAATGAGGTTGCGAATGGTAATTTTAATACGGATTTCATAACACCAAAATCAAAGGATGAAGTTGGCATTCTGGCCAGTACCTTTAATACCATGCTCCAAAGCATAAAAAAATATATAGTGCAAATTAAAGAGGATATGGAAAATGAGCAGAAATTAAAAGAACAACAGCTAATGATGGAAAATCATTTAAAAGATGCCCAATTAAAATACCTTCAAGCGCAGATCAATCCTCATTTTCTGTTTAATTCCTTAAATGCAGGTGCACAGCTTGCTATTATGGAAGAGGCAGAACAGACTGGTTTGTTTTTAGAAAAAATGGCAGATTTCTTCCGGTATAACGTTAAGAAAATGGAACAGGATACTACCCTAAAGGAAGAAATAGAGGCCGTTGATAATTATATTTATATTTTAAATGTGCGGTTAACGGGAGACATCTTATTTCATAAGGAAATCACGGGTGAAGTAGGAGAAGTCTGGGTACCAAGTATGATTCTACAGCCAATTGTTGAAAATGCCGTAAAACATGGGATCAGTGATATTGATCGAATGGGTGAGATTCTTTTAAAGGTTGATAACTATGAAGAAAAATTGATTATTATAGTCAAGGATAATGGTGTCGGTATGTCAGAACATAAAATTACAGAGATTTTATCAGGTAATTGGAATCCCTCCGAAAAGGATAACTACTCAACCGGCATCGGTTTAAATAATGTGATTAGCAGACTCAGGCTTTACTACAATCAGGAAAATCTGCTGACTATACACAGTGAGGGAGTTTCCATGGGAACAGAAGTCAGGATTGTCATTCCCAAAAAGGAGAGTGTAAGGTGGAAAGGAGCTAATCATGTATCGAATTCTTATAGCCGATGACGAAGGAATTATGCTATTTTCACTGCAGACCATGATCCAGAAGAATATGGGAGACGAATGTGAAGTTTATACTGCTAAAACAGGAAGAGCCGTTGTAGATATGGTAGAAAATATTCGGCCGGATATTATATTTATGGACATACAGATGCCTGGAATGAATGGGATTGAAGCAATGCAGATAATCCGGAAGAAAAATAAAACAGTTTTATTTATTGTTATTACTGCATATAACAAGTTTGATTATGCAAAGGAAGCCATAGAAATCGGAGTTTTTGATTTCCTGACTAAGCCGGTTAATAAAGAAAATTTTCTGAATGTTATAAAACGTGCCATGGTACAGGTTGATGCAGAACGAAATAATCAGATGGCAAACTTAAGGATACGGGAGAAACTTGACACGGTTGTGCCCATACTGGAAAGTGGGTTTATCAATTATCTGATGCTGCAAGGCGGAGGTTTGGAAAGTACATATTATAATTATAAAGAGCTTTTGGAGATAGAAGAGGAATATGCCTATGTTTTACTTATTCAATTTGGTGAAAGCTTTGAGAATGGCATCCTGACCAATCCGGTTGGTATGAGTATGCGGGCCCAGAAATTTTATCCTGTGTTACGGCATACCGTAAAAGAACATTTTCCATGTCTGGCAGGTGCGGTCATGGCGAACAAGGTAATCGTTATGGTACCCGGTAATAATGAGGAAGTGGAATATGAAGAACGAATTCAAACCATAGGACAGGCAAGAAAACTATTGCATGCCCTGGAAGGGCAGATAGATGCAAAGTTCCGAATCGGTATTGGCCGTAAGTGTAAGATTGAACAATTAAATCAATCATATCAGGAGGCACTGCGTACCTTGCAGGAAGGAGAAGGAAGAGTTGTCCATGTAGGGGACATGCCTTTAAGGGGTGAATATGAAGGAGATTATCCGGAGGATAATGAACAGCTGATTTTTCAGAAGGTAATCAAGGGTGATATCAATGCAGCCAGGGAACAAGCTGCAATATTTTTTGATTGGATGGTTGATAATTATCCGGACTATATGGATAGTATAAAGTTAAAGGTATTGGAACTCATTATGCGGGCAGAAAAAGATGCATTCTGGAATGGAGG
Organism: Anaerocolumna sp.; assembly: GCA_049692775.1. Lineage (GTDB taxonomy): Bacteria > Bacillota > Clostridia > Lachnospirales > Lachnospiraceae > Anaerocolumna. The sequence continues at coordinate 89,608 of JBAVPE010000031.1, forward strand.
TGTTAACTACGGTTTCCTGTACCGGAATGATTACCTTCCTGCAGTGCAAAACAGCAGAAACTATGAAGAAATACGAAACTGGTGGCTTAATAAAATTACAGACCTGACCAGGCATATGGCAAACCGTAAGAAGAAGCAATCAGAAAGTATTGTTGCCAAGGCAATTAATTTTATGAATGAAAACTACAAAAAAGATATTTCTTTGGATGATGTATCCAGAGAGGTAAATATCAACCCCTATTATTTCAGCAAAAGATTTAAAGAAGGGACGAGTGTTAATTTTATTGATTATCTGACAGGGATACGTATAAAGAAAGCCAAGGAATTATTAGCGGATCCTAATTTAAGTATTAAAGAAATAGGTATGAGAGCAGGCTATAGTGACCCAAATTATTTCAGCAGGATATTTAAAAAGATAGAAAACATTACACCAAGTGAATATAGGGAGAAACACAAATATGAATAGGAAAATCATATGTTGTATGTTGGCTGTAATTCTGCTTATACTGCCCTGTACCGGGTGCAGCAATAAGAATTCTAAAGAAAATATGAAGGTTGAAGAAGAGCACGCCCTCCAGATTGGTTTCAGTTTTGATTCTTTTGTCATTGAACGGTGGATCAGGGACAGGGATGCTTTTGTAATGACTGCGAACGATTTAGGTGCAGAGGTTAATGTACAGGTAGCTAACGGTGATGTGGATACACAAATTTCACAGATCAAGTATTTTATCAAAAAAAAGATGGATGTTATTGTCATTGTAGCAACGGATGGAGATGCTTTAAAAGAGGTAGTAAAAGAGGCAAAAGAGGCAGGGATAAAGATCGTATCCTATGACCGGTTAATTAAAAATGCAGATACGGATTTGTATATATCTTTTGATAATGAGGAAGTCGGAAGGGAAATGGCTAATGCTCTTACGGATTCCTTACCAAAAGGCGGTGAAATATATATAATAAGCGGACCGGAAAGTGATAATAATGTCGATATGATTGAGGAGGGCTTTCTTGATCTTATCAATAAAAGTAACTTAAAAGTTGTTTATAAAAATTCATGTTTTAACTGGAATGCTGATTTAGCCGCAAAATATGTAGAAGAAGCATTAGCCAGGTACCCTGATGTAAAAGGAATCATGTGCGGAAATGATGATCTGGCCAGCGAAATATTTCTGGCCCTTTCAGAAAACCGGCTGGCTGGAAAGGTTTGTATTGTTGGACAGGATGCGGATCTTACTGCCTGTCAGCGCATTGTAGAAGGAACGCAGACCATGACGGTATTCAAGCAGGTAGAGGACTTGGCTAAAGCAGCCGCTTACCTTACCGTAGCCTTAGGAAAAGGTGAAGATATTACGGATGCAAGACTAAATTATTCCTATTGTGTAAAAGATACCATCGATGATGGCTCTTATGAAATACCCTATTATAAGCTGGAGTGTATTCCGGTTACGGCAGATAATTTGGACAATGTCATTATAGACAGTGGTTTTCATACCAGGGAGGATGTTTATCTGAACGTAGAGTGAGAATATGGCAGAAGATTATCTTTTAGAGTATTCCCGGAAACTAATAGTAGCAATAGAAGATATTTTAGATACTGAATATAGGATGAGAACATGTTCTGCCTATCACATGTATGTTTTTACTTGCTTTTCCTTCGCTATGCTCAGACGGTCTGCATAAAAACATACTTGCGATTAACGGAAATGGAGATGAAATTTTATTAACAGCATCTAAAATATCAATAAAAACAGGTTACGGGAGTTTCGGGGAGTACTCCTATTATAATTAGGAGGGACATAGATATGAAAAAAGTAGTGGTTTTAAATGGAAGTCCTCATAAAAATGGCTGCACGGCTGTGTTAGTTGATGAAATTATGAAAACTGCAGAAAATCAAGGTGCAATCGTCAAATCTTATTACATAAACGGCATGAATATCAATGGCTGTCAAGGCTGCTATGCCTGTAGGATACAGGGTAAATGTATTCAGCAGGATGATATGATGGAATTGTATGGGGAGATAGCAAAGGCAGACGGAATTGTATTTGCAACACCGGTATATATGTGGCAGATGACGGCTCAGTTAAAAACGGTGGTAGACCGTTTAATGCCTTTCCTTAGAAAAAATTATGCTACTAGTCTTACTCCGGGTAAAAAGGTTTTACTGGCAGTTACCCAGGGTAGGGAAGATACAGAAATGTTCCGCCATTATTTTGAACATGTGGGTAAAAATTTAGTCTTCCTCGGTTTTGGTGAGTATAAAATTCTCATTGCAGGAGGAAGCCGCAGTCCTGAGGACTTATACAGACAGTCCAATATATTAGAAGAAGCGGCTCAGTCAGGGGTATGGCTTACTGTATAAATTTTACTTTTCTGATCTGCTTTTTTCATGTTTACCTTCATGCACACCTATTAATATCCTATACAAGCAAGTATCTTATCAATAGTACGTGCATTTTTTAAAGAAAATTCATGACTAACGAAGGGCTGTTCCTGGCCAGCAATACATCTGCCAAGCTGTTCAACTTCCAGTGTGTAATTATGTGGTACTTCTACCGTAACCTCATTTGTTTTTTCATTTGTATGGATATAATACTTTAAAGTTCCACTTTCATTAAATGGAACCGGTGCTTCAATTGAGCCATCCGTACCATATATAAAGAACCGGTCACCTCTTTGTGCAGCACACATTCCAGTTATGATGGATGCCCTGCAGCCGCTTGGGAATTTGAAATAAGCTGCGGTAAAATCATCGATTTTTTCCTCTGTAAAATCAGCGAAGGCTTTAACTTCAATTGGTTCTTCACCAAGAAGTTTTAAAATTAAACTGACATTATAACATCCAAGATCATAAATACTGCCGCCCAGAGTCTCTCTTCTTAATCTTATGTCACCTTCTTTGGGACTTGCAGTCAGGAAAGTAGTTTCAATAAACTTTGGTTTTCCAATCACTCCGGAATCCAAAGCTTCTTTTATGGATTTTATAATAGGGCTGTGTAAATATGCAAATGCTTCCATAAAATATATACCCGCTTCATCACACGCATTTATCATTTCCTGTACATCCTTTTCTGAACCGGATAAAGGTTTTTCACACAAAATGTGTTTTTTCTTAGCGGCTGCTTTCAATACCCATTCTTTATGGAGGGTATTAGGCAACGGTATATAAACTGCCCCGATAGTCTCATCCTCTAACAGGTCTTCATAGCTGTAATAAGCTTTTTCAAATCCATAGGTTGTTAAAAAAGTATCTGCTTTTTCTTTATTTCTTCCGGCAATTCCATATAATTTGCTGTTTTCTGCTTTTAAAATAGCAGGGATAACACAGCCCTTCGCAATATCGGCAGTTCCTAACACACCCCAATTTATCTGCTTCATAATTTTTCTTCCTTTCTTTAAGGCAATAGTTTTATAGTAATATAATTATCTGTGATAAATACTAAATTTATTAACTATAATTTAATGCATTTATTTTAATATAAATGGTAGGAAATGTCTATAAGCCGTATAAAAAAGGTTTATTCCATTGGGAGCTGGAAGAACTGATCCGAAAAGTGAATTCTTTTATCTGTATGACAGAGAGAACGCTGGGGGCGAGAGAGGGAAGCTTATCTTATATCATGACTTTATTTCAGAATAATGCAGAAGGGTTCAAAACGTGCTGCTTTTTCTGATATCATCAGAAAAAGCCAATTAATTAGGAAACTGTTTACTGTTCACCTAATTAAGGAGGTACGTTATGAAGTATTCTGATGCAATTAAGGCAATACTGCTGGCCACAATCAAAGAAATAGCAACTGATCCAAGCAAATATGCGGTCAATCCCGGAAAGGATTTTTCTCCGTTGTGTCTCAAAGCTTTACACTCGAAGAAATATGACTATATCGTACAGGAAGTATGGGCAAGGGCAATCCTTCATAACTTCAGTTCTGAGGTCATAACAAATGCAGCTATAGAAAAACGCAATACAAAACATGAATATCAGGCAAATTTCTCTGAGGGTTTTAAAACCTTCAGGGAATTTCTAAGAATTCATGATGAAACCACTTTGCTTGACGTGGAAGGTCTGATAGCTCAAAATATTGAGCCTATCAGACCAGGTAGAACCATCCCCCGTCGGCATAGGTTCAAACTATCAATAAGCTTTTGCTATCGCAATTAACAAAAGCATATCTCTAATATAGTACATATCCAGACGAAATCAACCCCCTTTTTTTAATAGATTGAATTCGTTCTTATGCTCTTTTTTAGACAGGATAACATTAATTCCATGCTGTCAGCTTGTTTTTCCATGACCAATATTCAATTTTTTACTGTTTTTTGTTAGTTTCTCGCCTTTCTTACGTTAAGTTAATAGGTATCACCACTCCCGAATGAGCGTCAAGTCCTTTTTTAACCTTAAGTTAATGACATTGGGGTGTGAACTAACATATAGATACCTTTTAATGTAGAAATTTGTATAAATACTTTGAATTCTATACGAAGGTAGTTTATAATGGGAAATAATAGATATAACACAATATATGAAGTAATTAGGTAACCATATGAAAACAATCACTTTTTTGACTCGGGGTATCACCGGAATCAAAGCGAATAATGGATTCTGGCGGGATTAAATCAAGTGGGAAGACGGCAAGATGGATAAGTGTATTATTTCCGGAGGTGGAGTTTGTAAAATTACATCTATAGTGCGAATATGAAGTGAACATGGAAAACGCAGGAGATTCGCACCCGAATATTTGGCGGAATAAAGGAATTATAAGGAAGTATATGTAGTTATTAGGACATTAGGTATAAGATATAAAGCAATATGCATAATAATGATACTTAGAAAAGAAGTTTCTTGTTGCATATTTGCTTCACTCCCTTTGTGGGGAGTGTGGATTGAAATAGGTAAAAACTATTGCAATTGATATCGGTGGTTGTCACTCCCTTTACGGGGAGTGTGGATTGATATCTAACTCTTACCTCATTTGTTAAAAATATAGGATGAATGAACTACGAATACTTATTTGAAGAGTTTAAGATTGAAGTTGTTAAAAATGCATTGGTAAGTGATAATGTAGCTCAGATCACCAAGAACTTGGTGATAAATATCATCTGGGAGCAGTTACTATGCATGCCGTAAACGCTGGTCAAGCGAAAGAGAACTAAAAAACAAGGAACTTAAGGTAAAAATAAAGGAAGTACATGCATGAATACAAAATAAAATCAAAGACTAATAAGAATATGATAAAACCATAGGATTGTTTTTGAACGGAAATAGGGTTCATAAAAGCCAATCTAATCAAAAAAGGTAGCAAATCGAAGAAAATTTGCGATATAACAAGAATTCGTGTATTCTCAATGTCTATACTACCGGAGAAAGGTCAATCAATGGAAAATAATGAGTTACATAAAAAGTCCTATAGTAAGGTAATCGATTATATAAAAAGCCAAATCAGGGATGAAAAACTAATTACAGGTGGAAAGCTACCTGCAGAAAGGGAACTGTCTGTTATTTTAGGGGTCAGCCGTAATTCTGTACGGGAAGCAATCCGTACCCTGAATATAATGGGAATAATATCCAGACAGCAAGACGCAGGTAATTATTTAACCAAAGAAAATACAACATTGAAGGATAAAGAAGGTATTTTATTATTTATTATTTAAAATTACTATTGACCTAGAGTTAACGTTAAGGTTTACAATGAAGAAGTACAAGTTAATAAAAACAGAATAATGGAAAGGCTGGGTGTTTAAATGAAGAAAATAGTGATAACCGGTGGCAGCGGACTGCTTGGTCCTTATGTTGTTGACCATTTTGTGGAGGAAGGTTATGATGTCTTAAGCGTGGATGTAAAGAAACCTGAGAAATCCAAGGCACCTTTTATGACCGTTAATTTACAGGATCTGGGTGAGTGTTATGGTGCCTTAGCCGGTGCGGATGCAGTGGTACATCTTGCGGCAATCCCGGTGGCGTATAGCCATCCCAATGAAGTTACCTTTCAGAATAATGTTATGTCTACCTATAATATACTGGAAGCAGCAGCCGGTCTTGGAATTAAGAAGGCGGTCATAGCTTCCAGTGAATCCTCCTATGGGCTGGTATTTTCAAAGAAAAAGCTTCAGCCTATGTATGTCCCCATAGATGAAGAACATCCAAGACTGCCGGAGGATAGTTATGGTTTATCTAAAATTGTTGCGGAAGAAATTGCCGATACCATAAACCGCAGGTGCGGCATGCAGGTGGTTTCCTTTCGTATAGGGAATATCATCACGAAAGAAATGTATCAGAATTTTCCGGATTTTATTCATGAACCCAATAAGCGCAGAGTCATATTGTGGAGTTATATAGATGCAAGGGATATAGCCACAGCATGCAGACTGGCAGTGGAAGCAGAAGGACTGGGAGCCGTTGCACTGAACCTGGCAGCAGATGATACGAGCATGGATATGATAAATGGCGACTTAATGAGAATGGAATTCCCGGAAGTTAAGGATATCCGTGTTCCGCTTGATAATTATAATACATTACTAAGCAATAAGAAAGCTAAGGATTTACTCGGATGGCAGCCCGTTCACTGTTGGCGTGATAACGTAACAAGGATTAAATAGGAGGTAGGTATATGCAATATAATAATTTAAATAAGACCAGTCTTAAGCTGTCTGCACTCTGCCTTGGAACCATGATGTTCGGCGGTCAGACAAGTGAAGCTGACAGTATTACTATTATGGATTATGCTTATGGACACGGAATTAACTTTTTTGATACCGCCAATGTATACAATCAGGGTGAAAGTGAAAGAATTGTGGGGAAAGGGCTTAAAGGCAGACGGAATGATATTATCCTGGCTACGAAAGTCCATGGGCAGATGGGAGAAAATCCTAATGATTCCGGACTGAGCCGACGTAACATCCTGGCTTCAGTGGATGCCAGCCTGAAACGGCTTGAAACGGATTTTATCGATATCTATTACATGCATGCACCTGATTATGAAACCTCCCTGGAGGAATCCCTGGAGGCAATGTCCTCCTTAGTCAAATCAGGTAAGGTACGTTATATCGGTGTGAGTAATTATGCAGCCTGGCAGATTGCTGATATGTTATCAATCTGTGATAAACGTAATTATATACCGCCTGTTATTACACAGAATGTCTATAACCCAATTACCAGGGGTGTTGAAACGGAACTGGTACCTTTTATAAAAGCCCATAATATCAGCATGGCTATCTATAATCCCATTGCAGGAGGCTTACTTGCCGGTAAACATAGACCGGGAACTCCAGCTGAGAATACCAGGTTCTCCAATAATAAGGCATATTTCGACCGATATTGGTCAGATGAGAATTTTACCGCAGTGGAGAATCTTACTAAAATTGCAGATGAACATGGTATGTCCATATTACAGCTTGCAATGAAATGGTGTGCGGCCCAGAAAAGTGTTACCAGCATTATAACCGGTGTGAGCCGTTTAACACAGATTGAGCAGAATATTGCATCTGTGGAAGGGGAAGCCTTAGATAATAAGACCTTAAAACAGTGTGATGAGATATGGAATTCCCTTACCGGAACACGCTTTAGATATAACCGTTAAAAAGATACCGTTCCCATTAATCGTTTCATTTTCTCTGCCATTTATAGAAAGGAAGTAAGAAGAATGAGTTTTATTGATATTGCAAAGACGAGGTATTCATGTAGGAAGTATCAGGATAAAAAGGTAGAAAAAGAGAAGCTGGATAAAATTCTTGAAGCAGCACATGTTGCTCCAACCGCTGCCAACTGTCAGCCCCAAAAGTTAATTGTAGTGCAGGAAAAGGAAGGCCTTGAAAAAGTAAATAAAGGTACCAGCACTTACGGTGCACCTCTTGTCATAATTGTCTGCGGTGATGTTAACAGGGCTTGGACGAGACCTTTTGACGGGAAAAAACATAATGACATTGATACAAGTATTGTAACAGACCATATGATGTTACAAGCCACCGAATTAGGACTCGGAACCGTTTGGGTCTGCTATTTTAACCCGGAGGTAATTAAATCGGAATTCAAATTACCGGCTAATCTGGAACCAATCAGTATTTTGGTAATCGGTTATCCGGATGGAGAACCGCAGTCTCCTGACAGACATGATAAAACAAGGCTGCCATTAGAGTACTATGTATCTTATGAAACTTTATAAATTACAAAGGATAAGATGACTGTTCAGTCACTGTAATTCTGACGAACAACGCATTTATGCGTTTATGCATGCAAACTATGCAAAAGGACGCATAGTTTGGCGCCATTAAATTCAAAATTTGTAACACAAGATAAGTAACAATAAATAAAAATAATTGAGTGCCGTACAAGTGTTACAAACCATTTTTGTGCGGCACTTTTTGTAGATTTTATATCATTATCAGGAAAGTTGTCTGTTTTACGTTACTATTCACAGCCTGTATACGCGACGTGTTTTTTGTGAGTGCAGCGAAGCGAAAGTCACAGAAAACCGGAGAATTGCCGCGCTAAAACGCTGTCTTTGCGTTTTGTGTGCATCGCGAAGCGTGCTATTGTTCACAACACTGCTGCTTTTGGCAGGGGTGTGAACAGTAACTGTTTTAC
>JBAVPE010000032.1:0-6080 GCA_049692775.1 Anaerocolumna sp.
GGTTCGGATAAATCAGAATCTTCCAATAATTCCGCTTCATTAAACAGGGAAAACTGTTCATAACCTTCTTTATTTTTTTCGCTGGAAGCACCGAAATGCTGCTTCTGTGCAAGGGTAAGTTTATCATTCAAAAGAGCATTCAGGAATTCAAGTTCTTTTACCAGTTCCGTTTTTACACGGACCTCATTTTCCAATGATTCCATATGCTTTTCAAGTTTCAGGGTATGCACATTTTGGATTTTAATGAGTTCCATCAGGTTATCACGACTCATGTTATTTAGTTGTTCTTCACTAAAAAGTGGATGACCTACATTCGTTTTCATAAGTATCATTATAACAGAACAGCGGTATCATTGCTATAAAAACCGTAGCATAAAAATGCCGAAAAATGGCTTGAATACTGGATATTTTCAGTGTTATGCCAATTGACAGAATCCCTATATAAATAACTTTGGATGGCGTTCTTTAAATGCAGATTTCTGTTCGATTTCCAAGCCTTCACAGAGCCATCGTAATTCTTTTGTGGATACCTGCTTGATTTCATCTGCAGTGGCTGGCCAGTGAAAAGAACCCTTATCCAGCCGCTTCATGAACAGCCAGAATCCTGAGCCATCCCATTGCAGTATTTTCAGTATGTTATGATTCCGGTTACAGAATACAAACATGGCACGGGAATAGGGATCGAGGCGGAATTTAAGTTTTATGATAGCTGCAAGTCCGTTAAAACTTTTGCGGCAGTCGGTAACACCGCAGGCAAAGTAAACGGTAGAATAGGAAGTAAAATCAAGCATAACAGCTCAGCACAGTAAAAAGATGCTGTAGGAAATCCGGATGACAGTCCTCTGTAATCTCGACCGCGATAGTTCCCATTCGTATCGTGACAGGAGCGGATTTATTTAAGGAGAAATCTTGCGCACCAGGAACCGGAACAAACTCAGGAAGTCTGTTCTTAACCTCTTTATTGAATTTACAGATCCAATACTGAAGGGTAGAACGTTTGATTTTCTGATCATCACACCAAGCCTTGGCGGTAAGACCACTGTCACGATAATTGGCGATTTTTGATTTCCAGAGTTCGTATTTAGAAAATGATTGTTCAGCCATAATGAATACCTCCATAGATTTTGAATTATGAAAGTATTTTAGCAAAAAGTGAATCCATGTAAAAGGTACTGGTAATTACGTGCTTACAAGAAAACGAAAGAAGCAGCACCCAAGAAATTGTATATGTAATTAAGCAGCGTATCAAAGACTATGAATCCGAACACGGCCAATAAATAGTGGGAGAGGACGGTAGCGTTTCCATTGCCAAGCCAACACCAGTTGAGGACAAATCATCCAGTTCCAAGACTGGGTAAACAAACATAAATAATTAATAAGGGGAGATATAAATAAGAGAGTAGTAGAAGTGTATTAAAAAAAGACTAAGCATTTTATATGCCTAGTCTTTAAATTACCATTATTTTACTTCGTGGTGCAGAAATTATTTTGACAAAATATTATGTTGCCTTAATACCTCAACTATTGTTTCATTTTCATCGGATAGCTTACGTATATCCCGTCTTACATTTCTTTCCACAACTTTTAAATCAAGCCCTATATCGTCTATTTTTTCAGTATTTCTATCTACCTTATAGGTTAAAACCTTTATATCTTCTCTAATCAGTTTTAAAATTTCTCTTAATTCCTCATCCATAATTTGACCCCCTGTCCATTTTTATTATATTGTAACACACCCTGTACCTAAATTTCAAATGGTATTTGTTCTTGTATATATTTCACAGGTACAAAGTCCGTATCCTTACTAAAATATTGTTCTACTGTAAACATATCCGACTGTTTTTCAGTCATACAGATAACCCTATGTATACGTCTTAAGAAAGCGTCCCACGTTTCCGCATATTCCCTTTGAGTTCCCCCATATTGGTTCGAAAGCGGAATATTAGTGATTAATGTATACCTTAGTAAAACAAGCTATCTTATTCGCGTACCTACACGGCAACTCAATCGGGTAACCATCCCAATAAATAAGCATATACCCTGTCACAAGCAATTGTCACAACATTGTCACAACTTTTTATGGCATCCAAACCCTAGTAAAGACTGGATTTCTTATTAATTGTCACATGTCACAGAAGTGTCCTAAGGTAATACTAGCTTAGGACACTTCTTTAGGTACTCAAAAATACCGAGTTATGTTGTTATTGTCGAGTTATGTTGTTATTGTCAAGTAAGCAGAAGAGCAAGAGGGTAGTATAAAAGAATTTATGTCCAGCATCGGCGGGGCCCCTTAAGTCCCCATCCTCAACCGGACACAAATTCTCCATACGTGTCATAAAGACCATAATATCGCTTTTTTGCTTTATAAAATTCAGCCCCTAAACGCTCATGAAGCGGATACCACATCTTTATACATACAAACAGTTTACCACCCGACAATACACCTAAAACCATACCGCCAACACCATAATTATTAACCTTACGGTGTATATATTCATATTCCACAAGAGACCATATTTCCAAGGTGTAATTTTTCATATTCACCCCTTTATGTATCTGCTAAATACAGATAAGCAAATACCACCAAAACAAAGGCCTATAGCCACAAGAATAACAATACCGATATATTCAATGTTTGTCAGATGTGCATTAATTTGTATTAATTGTTCCAATGCTAAATCATCCAGAATAAACCCCCCTTTTTCTAAGCCGGACGCTATGCCGCCCCCCACTTCAGCCATTTTTAAGAGTAACAGTAGCATTTATAGACATAAAAACAACTATTCGCAAAACACAAGTTATAACGAATAGTTATAATTGTGTGACACAATCCAAAAATTCGAATTCAGGAGCAGTAGCAGGAAATTTAAACTTTACATACTCCTTATATTCCGAAAACCGTTTAAACGCATATAACGTAACATATTTTTCATTTTCAAAACTTTCGTTAAGGTAACTTAAGATAAAATTATCTGCAAAAATATAATTAATAATTGTATATATATACAAATCAGATCTACGAGCTATTATGTATTGCACCTTAAGCAAACCGGATATTTTTAAATGCCTATTGACATCCCTCACTACAGCTATTTATAACACCCTCTTTATATGGGGGATAATGGGAGAATAGTCTTTACGGTGTCACCTTGCGATATTCCTACTCTTTTATTTGACGAACCCATTAACCTCATTAAATTCTTTCAAAAATTGAAACACAAGTACTTGCTATCAAAAAACAAACATTTTCAAAATCATATTCAGTTTTACTATGTGACAAAATATCAGAAGCAATTTTAAAAATATCATCACTAGTAATATTATCTTTTTTATCTGCTAAAATATAAAGTAAATGATTATATTCTTTACCATCACCACAAGTATACCAATTTTTACTAATACATAAATTTCTTAAGTTATCACCACTTAACTTTCGTTTTTCAATATAACCATATGCATTCATTTCAATACCCCCTGTTACAATAAAAACGCTTGCGTACAAGCCATTAATATGCTACAATATAGCCATCCTTTATATTTTCAGCCTAACGCTTTTTGTTAGGCTTATATCTTATTTTATCCCTTGGAGAACCCAAGGAACGAAAGACCAGTATGTAGTTTACAATGTACGAACCATCATGCACGTATTTACATGAGGGATGAAAGATATCTTACTTTCAACGAACCAACCATGCAGGATTTACCAATGCCATCCAGAAACAACCGAACCAATAACGATAACCAGTGGTTATCCACTAAACAAATTATAGCACACATTACCAGTGGTTGTCAAGTGGTTATCCACTTTTTTAAAATATATTTTTTAGGAGAAATAATGGGAAAACATTTACAAAAATTATATTCTTTCAGAGCAGACGATGACTTGATGCTGAAAGTAAATTATATTGCCGACATAAATACAAGAACACGCAACAAAGAAATTGAACATGTATTAAAAACATATGTCAATGAATACGAATCCGAACACGGTCAATTAATAGTGGGAGAGGACGGCAGCGTATCTATTGCCAAGCCTACCCCAGTGTCTAAGGACAAATCATCCAGTTCCAAGACTGGGTAAACAAACATAGTTAATTAATAAGGGGAAATATAAAGAATAGAGTAGTAGAAGAGCATAAAAAAAGACTAAGCAGTTTATATGCCTAGTCTTTAGATTACCATAATTTTACTTTGTGGTGCAGTGAGACATTACCTTGGCAATAATTCTTTTTGTTGTAATACTTCAACAACAGTATCAATTTTATCATTTACATTATCTATTTCATTTTGAATTTTTACAGATTCTTGTCGTAAAGTAACATCTAAATAGTCAACCTTAATATCAAGCTTTTCAAATTTTCCGCTAAGTCTATCAAATTTAAACTCTAATAAATCCAACCGCTTTGTAATTTGTTCAACGCTGTCTTGCAGTGAATCACGTACAACTTTTATAATATTATCCTCTAACTTATCAATCATTTTCTTTAATTCTTCATCCATGATTTGACCCCCTGTCCATTTTTATTATATTGTAACACACCATGTACCTAAATTTCAAATGGTATTTGTTCCTGTATCTTTCATTCCACTATTTTATCTAGCACACCCCTTATTAATTTATCCCAATCATTTAAATACCTAAGATTTATACAATCATAGTCACTAAAACAAAACTTCCCAGTAAATTTACACATACAAAACTTATTCCTATACTTACAGTACCTATTCATTATTATTATCCCCTTATAATTCAAATGGTATTTGTTCCTGTATATACTTTACAGGTACAAAGTCCGTATCCTTACTAAAATATTGTTCTACTGTAAACATATCCGACTGTTTTTCAGTCATACAGATAACCCTATGTATACGTCTTAAGAAAGCGTCCCACGTTTCTGCATATTCCCTTTGAGTGCCCTCATATTGGTTCGAAAGCGGGATATTAGTGATAATGTATACCTTTGTAAAACAAGCTATCTTATTTGCGTATCTACAAGGTAATTCAATTGGATATCCATCAAGATATATAAGCATATCTTGTATTTTTAAACTACTTCTAAATTCTTCGAATATGACAACATCCTGTCCCTTATAATTATCAAATGGATGCTGATAATCTGTTATCCGGAATACATTTTCATATCCATACATTTCCATGATACCACGGGTTTTTCCGACACCGGTGTGACCATATATATAATTTACCTCCAGGTCCCTAAACGTCACCTTAAATTCCTCCTCCCTTAATATCTGTCTTGTTTTTTCCACTTTATCTATATTTAACAGGTATTGCGGAGATTCCTCTAATATTTGATAATTTGTCATTCCCTGTTTAATCATATCGTATAAATCCTCTATATCCGACCTATGTCCCTGACGCTCTATAGGCACTTCCCCAAATTCCTCATGGGTATCCGGTAAATTAGTTTCTTTCTTTTTATCCTTTTCCCATTTACCCTCTTTAAAAACATAATCCCGGTTTTGCTGACTTGTTCCTTTTACCATTTCAAAGTGTGCACCCTCAAACAGGTTCTTAAGAGTGCTGAACCTACATGCATCCTTAAAAGCGAGATAGAAGTGTGTATGATAAGTTTTATTTTCTCCTATTTCATCACTCATACACCAATATACAATACCTTTTAAACTACTTGATAATTCCTTAAGCTTTTCATGGGTAAATCCCTTATCAGTAGGATTATTTATAGTTAACTGCCATTTTCTTGACCTAGTATCCCTTTCCATATATTGTAATCCCCCTTATCAATTGTCACAGAAGTTACCCTGTCACAAGCAATTGTCACAACATTGTCACAACTTTTTACAGCACCCAAACCCTAGTAAAGACTGGATTTCTTATTAATTGTCACATGTCACAGAAGTGTCCTAAGGTAATACTAGCTTAGGACACTTCTTTAGGTACCGAGTTATGTTGTTATTATCAAGTAAGAAAGAAAAGTTCCGGGGCACCCTGCTTCGCAATGGCTACCCCGGAACTTTTTTAATCCCTACTTTTTCATATATTTTTTTAATTTCTTTCCAGGCTTTTTCACAGCCAGTTCATTATATTGTGTCTCACCCCT
>JBAVPE010000033.1:0-99339 GCA_049692775.1 Anaerocolumna sp.
CGAAGCGAAAGTCACAGAAAACCGGAGAATTGCCGCGCCAAAACGCTGTCTTTGCGTTTTGTGTGCATCGCGAAGCGTGTTATTGTTCACAACACTGCTGCTTTTGGCAGGGGGGTGAACAGTAACTTTTACTGTGCTGCTTTATAAATGGGTTCTGTTTTGTTACACTTTTTTTGTGAATGACATATATTCTAAGGCTATGGGCAATGTTTTGCAATATGGCCTAAAAAAGAGGTGTTTGATGCAATTATTTACGCAATCAGTGATGTTGGGTGGAATCCAAATAATATCAAAAAGTTGTTTTGACACAAGTTTTACCCAGGCTTATTTGCCTGGGCTTTTTATGTTATTGGAATTGCAGGGTCTTTGTTCTTGTGATTTATGACAAATACATAAGATACTTAGATAATTAGAAATCTATTAGGATATTAATCCGGTTGAAATTCATGTAACCTATTATTGTATTAAGGATTCATAAGTGTCTGGCAGACTGACGGAGAAATAACTATCTTACTATGAAATAAACAGTTTATTACTGTTTATATATAAAAAAACTATATATAGGAGGAAAGTAAATGAAAAAAAGAATCATCAGTGTATTACTTATTGGGGTAATGATATTAACAGGATTGGTAGGATGCAGTACGGAAAAAACTGATACAGAGACGAATACCGCTGTAACAGAAAATAAGGCTTCAACCGGGAATTCTACGGAAGCAAAAGCAGATGACGCTGGTAAAACAGATAAAAAGTTTAAAGTCGGTATTACAATCCAATCACTGGAGAACAGTTATTGGGCAGGGGTTTTCGGGGAAGTAGAAAAACTTTTAAAGGAAAAAGACTGGGAGTATACCATTCTTGCATGTAATGATAATTCAGCTACGCAAATTCAGCAAATTGAAAACTTTATAACAAATCAAGTTGATCTTATTATGGTTCATCCGTCCGATCCGAATGCCATAGAAGATTATTTGAAACAAGCAAGGGACGCGGGCATTAAAGTAATGAGCTGGGATGATGCAATGACAAATACAGACCTTAACTGGATTCTTGATAATACAAAATTAGGTTATGCAATTGGCCAGGAAGCAGCGAACTTCATAAATGAGCATTATACAGCTGATAACATGGCAGAAGTGGCAATTATGAATTATCCCCAGACACCAATACTTCTTGAGAGGGAAACAGGTATTTTAAGTGCACTTGAAGAAATTGCTAAAGGTAAGTACACGGTTGTTGCCCAACAGCCGGCACTGGATGCGCAAACTGCATTAACAAATATGGAAACAATTCTTCAAGCAAGTCCTGATACAAAAATTGTTTGTTCCATTGGATCAGGCGGAGACATTGGTGCTAACGAAGCATTTATGACTAAAACAGAAGGAAAGATTCCGGATGATATGGGTATTTTCTCTGCGGATGCAACAGAACAACAATTAGAAGCAATCGTTAAAGGGGAAGCAACAAGGGCATCGGTAGGATTTGAAGGTTCTAATAAGAAAACAGCTGCGGCAGTTGTTGCCCTTTATGAAAAATTGCTTAATGGTGAAAAATTTGATGAGCAGAACTTAGTCAGACCACTTACCGTTATCGATAGTTCTAATGCAGCAGATTTCTTAGCGGATTATAAATAATATATATGGCCTAAGACTGATTGCGAATAGGGCTGTTGCAAAAATTTGGCGTTAAAATATGCAACTCTTTACATATTTTGAGTGCATAGACACAATATGCGTTGTTCGTTAGAACCGCAGTGACTGAATCGTCACGCATATTGCAGCAGCCCCATTCAATAAAACAAGAATGCGTGGTGCAAATAATGAATAATGAATATATTTTAGAATTACAAAATATTAGAAAAGAATATCCCGGTGTAGTTGCATTGAAAGATGTCTCCCTGCAAGTAAAAAAAGGTGAGATTCTTGCTTTGATTGGGGAAAATGGTGCCGGAAAATCCACGTTGATTAAAACATGTTCGGGCGCCGTTATCCCAACCTCCGGTAAAATAATTATTGAGGGTAAGGAATTTACCCATATGTCACCGGTACTTGCTGCAGAAAATGGAATCGCAATTATATATCAGGAATTTAATAATGTGAAAGGACTTTCAGCTGCTGAGAATCTGTTTCTGGGTAATCCAATCAGGAAAGGCATCATAATTGATAAAAAGGCCATGGAGAAGGAAGCTGAAAAAGCATTTGCACAATTAAATATCAAGATTAATCCCAAGACACTGATAGGTGACCTTACAGTCGGTTACCAGCAGATGGTTGAGATTGCGAAGGCAATTTTGCAGGATGCTAAAGTTTTAATTATGGATGAGCCTTCGGCACCTCTTACCAATGCTGAAGTTGAAAGTATGTTTAAAGTTTGTGAATTATTAAAAGCAAAGGGGGTATCCATTATATACATATCCCACAGGCTTGAAGAAATATATAGACTATCCGACCGGATTGTAGTATTACGTGACGGTGAATACATTAAAACACTGATAACAAAAGATTCCCATGTAGATGAATTAATTCATTTAATGGTAGGACGTGACCTGAATGAGACATATCCCAAAAGAATGACAGGTAATAAGAAAGAGGAAAATATTCTGGAATTAAAGAACGTCAGTGGTAATGGAAATAAGAATATAAATTTACAGATTAGAAAAGGTGAAATTCTTGGTCTTGGAGGTTTGGTAGGTGCCGGCCGTACAGAACTTGTACAAATGATTTTCGGGGCAGGGAAAAAGACGGATGGGAAAATAATTTTTAAGGGAAAAGAAATCAATCCAAAATCCCCAAGGGAGGCAATCGATCTTGGTATTGCCCTTGTGCCTGAGGATCGTAAACGCCATGGTGCTTTGCTTGGCGTATCCATTAAATATAATATAAATATGCCAATATACAAGAAAATCTCCAAAGCGTCAGTAATTAATCATAAAAAAGAATTAGAAAATGCAAAAAAATATGAACGTGAATTATTAATTAAAACTCCAACACTAAATCAACTGGTTAAAAATTTAAGTGGTGGCAATCAACAGAAGGTAATCATCGGCAAATGGCTTGCTGCAAATTCAGAATTAATTATTTTTGATGAACCAACACGTGGAATTGATGTAGGTGCCAAATCTGAAATTTATAAGCTGATGAATGAAGTGATAGCAAATGGTAAAACCATTTTATTAATTTCATCAGAAATGGAAGAATTAATGGGTATGTCAGATAGAATTATAGTTTTAGCGGAAGGCCGGGTTACCGGGGAATTAAACAAAGCAGAATTTGATCAAAAAACTATAATGAAAATGGCATCCGCCGTTTAAGTAAAGATTGAAAGAAAATATTATCAGAGAAAGGACGCCACTTATTAATTCTTTCAACCTATTTATTAGTGGCAGTATCGCAAGCGGGCTTGCGATATGCAATGGGTGTAAAAATGAGAAGCACTATTCTTAATATATTTAAAGAGAAAGCAATCTGGATTGTATTTATAATCCTGTTCATTGCATTTTCACTATCAAACCACAGATTTATTTCATCCAATAATTTATTTACAATAGCACGTCAGGTATCCATGTTAGGTATTGCGTCTATCGGTATGACTTTTGTTATATTGATAGCGGGGATTGATCTTTCGGTTGGTTCGATTATTACGCTGGTTAATATCGTAGCAGCGTATTTAATGGTAAAGATGGGCTTTGGTATGGTCAGCGCCGTTATTTTAGCATTGATATTGTCTATGTTAGTCGGCGTTTTAAATGGCTTTCTGATATCTACAATTGGAATACCTGCTATTATTGCAACTTTTGCAACGCAGATTGTTTTTGAAGGCGCATCTTATCTTATTTGCGGTGGTACACCGATTTACGGATTTGATGAAAGATTTAAAATAATAGGACAGGGTTATATCGGACCGGTTCCGGTTCCTGTTATCATCATGATCCTTTGTTTTGCTATTGGCTCGTTTATTTTGAATAAAAGCTACTTCGGCCGTTATTTCTATGCAGTTGGCGGTAATGAAGAAGCTTCTAAGCTTTCAGGTATCAGAGTAGGGCATACGAAGTATTTGGTTTATGCATTATCCGGTTTGTTTGCAGGCCTTGCAGGCATTGTTATGTTATCCCGTACGAATTCAGCACAGCCTACGGCAGGTATGGGATATGAATTTGATGTCATTACTTGTGTTGTATTAGGGGGGATCTCCATTTCCGGTGGTTTCGGTAAAATGTCAAATGTTGTTGCCGGCGTATTAATTATCGGTATACTTACAAACGGTATGGTTCTTCTAAATGTAAGTACTTATATGCAAATGATTGTGAAAGGTGTCGTGCTTGCATTGGCTGTAGGTTTCGATAGTTTACAGAAAAAACAGGCACTTGCCTGATGTGATAACCATAAAGGATCACAAAATGGTTTATTATATCTTGACAGCCACTGCAAAACTATAAGATAATTGGAATAAAGGAACTATTTAATTACTTTGGGCAGTGTCTGAACAGTCACAAATAAAAATTAATAATATAAAAGGAGAATATACTTATGGGAATAATGGAAAGAATGCGGTTAGATGGCAAAGTATCATTTGTAACAGGTGGAGCAAGAGGAATTGGTAAAGCGATAGCTACCGCTATCGCTGAAGCAGGAAGTAATGTGGCGATTGTTGATGTAGATATTGATGAAGCAATAAAAACATCGAAAGAAATTACGGATTCAACGGGTGTAAAGGCAATTGCCATAAAAACAGATGTTACGAATCAGGCTGACGTGGATCACATGATTGATGTTATCATAAAAGAGTTTGGCAGATTGGATGTTGCTTTCTGCAATGCAGGCATATGTATGAATATTCCGGCAGAGGAGATGACCCTGGATCAGTTTAAGAAAGTTATCGATATCAACTTAACAGGTGTATTCTTAACTTCCCAGGCAGCCGCTAAAGTAATGTTAAAGGGGGGGAAAGGATCGATTATTAATACAGCGTCCATGTCGGGTCATATTGTTAATGTACCTCAGCCTCAATGTTCCTACAATGCATCAAAAGCGGGTGTTATACAATTGACGAAATCCATGGCAATCGAATTTGCAAAACGGGGTGTCAGGGTCAACAGCATCAGTCCGGGATATATCGGAACAGAGCTTACCTTGAATTCGCCAAACCTTAAGCCTTTGATTGAGAAATGGAACGATATGGCACCGCTTGGCAGAATGGGACGTCCGGATGAACTTCAGGCAATTGCGGTTTATTTAGCTGGTGACACCAGCGATTTTACAACCGGATCTGACTTTATTATTGACGGAGCTTTCACCTGCTTCTAAAATGACTAAGTAGATGGAGTACTCCCGAAAATGGAGGTGAAATTGCCAGCCTCTTAAATATCAGTATATACAGGCTGTGAGAGTTTTCGAGAGTTCTCAGATTAAAAAAGGAGGATTATCATGAAAAAATATACCATCGGTATCGATTATGGTACCTTATCCGGGCGTGCAGTATTGGTGGATGTTGAAAATGGTGAAGAGATTTGCTTTTCGGCGGTAGAATACAAACACGGAGTCATTGACGAATATTTACCTGGTTCCACACAGCGTCTGGCACCGGAAACAGCATTACAGCATCCGGAGGATTATCTGGATGTTTTGAGGACGGCAATACCTGAAGTACTGAAGATGGGTAAGATTACCAAGGAGCAGGTGATTGGAGCCGGTGTTGACTTTACATCCTGTACGGTACTTCCGGTAGACAAAAACGGTATACCCTTGTGCTTTAAGGAAGAATATAAAAACAGACCTCATGCCTATGTCAAGTTATGGAAACATCATGCAGCCCAAGCACAGGCAGACCGGTTTAATGAAGTCGCCCATCATAGAAAAGAAAAATTTATGGGCCGTTACGGTGACAGAATGTCTTCCGAGTGGGTGGTACCCAAAGCAATGCAGATACTCCATGAAGATGAAGAAATTTATCAGGCAATGGACCGCTTCATAGAAGCAGGGGACTGGATTGTAAGGATGCTGACCGGAGAAGAAAAGCGTAGTTTATGCCAGGCCGGTTATAAAGCTGTATGGTCTAAGAAAGATGGGTATCCCAGTAAGGAATTCTTTACGGCCTTAGATCCTAAAATGACGAACTTTACCCAGGAAAAATTAAGTACAGATATATATGCGACAACAGATTGTGCAGGATATCTTACCAGGAGTGGTTCGGAATTAACCGGTCTTTTAGAAGGAACCCCAATAGCAGTAGCCAATATTGATGCCCATGTGGCCTTACCTGCTGTCAGGATTACGGAGCCCGGAAAAATGCTTATGATTATGGGTACCAGTACCTGTCATATTATGATGAGTAAAGAAGAACATTTTATTCCGGGTGTCGGTGGTGTCGTAGAAGACGGTGTGGTTCCAGGTTACTTTGCTTATGAAGCAGGCCAGGCCTGTGTGGGTGACCATTTTGACTGGTTTGTTAAAAATTGTGTACCGGCTGATTACGAAGCGGAAGCGGTAAAGAAAGGTATTAGTATCCATAGGCTTCTTGAGGACAAGGTAAAAAACCAGCTTCCGGGAGAAAGTGGGCTTATTGCATTGGATTGGTGGAATGGAAACCGCAGTATTTTAACAGATGCGGATTTAAGTGGAATGCTGTTAGGGGCCACTTTGCATACAAAACCTGAAGAAATCTACCGTGCTTTGATTGAAGCAACCGCTTTTGGTACAAGAATTATTATAGAAGCCTTCGAAGAAGGCGGTGTCCCTATTGAGGAGCTCTATGCAGCCGGAGGTATTGCACAGAAAAATGGGATGATGATGCAGATTTATGCGGATGTTACCAATAAGGAAATCCATATTTCTTCCTCAAAGCAGGCACCTGCACTTGGAGCTGCCTTGTTTGGAGCTGTTGCGGCAGGAACTGCAAGAGGCGGCTATGACACCATTGAAGCAGCATCTATGCATATGTCAAGACTAGAGGATAAGGTCTACACGCCAAAGGCTGAACATGTGAAAGGCTATGACATGTTATTTCAGGAATATAAGATTTTACATGACTATTTTGGTAAAGGCGGAAATAACGTTATGAAACGGCTTAAAGTTATTAAGAATAATGCAATGACGTCAAAAAAATAAAGTGTTGGGATGCTCTGTGCGTATGGGGCATCCCAATTTTATAAAAGGATAGTATAAATGTTTATAATTGACAAAAGATATGATATAATACAGGTATAAGGGTAGAGCGTGTAGCGCGTTGACTACGTTGAATGGAAAGCTATTGGTGGAAGGTGATAAAATGCTGCGCAGTAAGATATTGATAGGTGTAATAGTATGCATGACTTTTGTTTCATCCTGTACTCAGATAAATCCCGGCAGTAAGGTTCTTAATAAGTCAGCTGCTGCAAGTGAAAAGCCTGTTGTGATAGCATTTGCCCATAAGAGTTTTAACTCCTATTTCTATACAATTATGAATGAGGCTGTTAAAAAGGCTGTTGAGGAACGAGGATGGATTTTTGAGAACTCTGTTGCCGATTATGACCCTATGAGACAAAACCAGCAGATTGTGAATTTTATTGAACAGTCACCGGATGCGATTATCACTACTGCAATTGATAGTATTTCCATAGAGGAAGTAATTCGCAGGGGTAATGATGCAGGTATACCGATGTGTACCATTGATACCAATGCGGTTGGGGGAAAATTGGCAATTGATGTAAGCTTTGATAATTATAAAGCCGGACAGATGGCGGCAGAATCCATTGTTGAACAGTTGATAAAAAAATATGGAGAAGCGAAGGGTACAGTTTTTAACGCTTATGGAGAACTAAGCAGTAATGCCTGGCGCCTGCGAAAAGAAGGTTTTGAGTCTGTGATCAATCGGTATCCTAATATAACCTACATGGCAAGGGCAACAGAAGGAAGACCGGAGCTTGTTAAGGAAGAACTTTTAAAAGTCTTTGAATCAGGTATACAAATTGATGCGGTTCATGCTTCCAGTGAGCATCCGGGCAGAGGACTGGTAGAGGCACTTCAGGAATCGGATCATTGGTTCCCCTTCTGGGAGGACGGGCATGTCATTCTTGTAACAATCGATGCAGAACCCTATTTTGTGGATTTAATTAATAAAGGGTATGCAGATAGTGCAGTTGCGCAGGATGTGATAGCTTATGGTAATATAACGGTAGATCTGCTTGCATCGTATATTTTGGCCGGTAAAGATATTCCGGAAGGTAAATATTATAGTGAAGACACTTATTGGCAGGTTTGTGATATCACGATAAAAGATAACCAGGCAAAAGTAACGATTCCGCCGTATATCATAAATGCTGACAGCAGCAATGACCATAGGCAGTGGTCTTACATTGCAGAAAAGGTATGGGGTTTTCAATACAACAAGTAGGCGAGATAAGTGTGAAAAAGAAACTGCAAAGCAGTTTCTTTGGAAATATGATAATTAAGCCGGAGTGGCTTAATTATCATATTTCTCCGGATTTTCATGCGCCATTTGCGGCTGCCGGAGCAGCCATGTCGCGAAGTGTGGAAATAAAAATTATTTTCACACCCTGATTAAACAACGACATTCAAAGAACGAATGTCTTATGTGAGGCAGTAACACATTTGCGGGTAAATGTGTTATGCTGTGGGAGCTGGAATGATTAGCAGATACCTAGGCAAGATAAAAGAATGGAGTTTGAATAAACTCTACAAATATAGTATTTACAGACGCCTGATCTGGTGCTTTATCTATGTGTTTGTTTTACCTATACTCTTGATTGGCGGATATAATGCCGTGTATTCTTTTTCAAAAAATGAACAGGAAGCAAAGACTTTTTTGGAAGAATCATCAGCACAGATTGCCAATAATATATCCTATTATATGTTTTCTCATATGAATTTACTGGAAGAGGTTGCAACGAATTCTGAGATTATCAATGATCTTATGATATATAATTATGTGGACTGGAACAAAAAAAGTGATATTGAAAACCACATACGGTTGGTTCTTGGCAGTACATTTGGGGCAAGCGGTGCTGTTAATGCCTGTGAGATGATTTCTCTTAACAATTCTTATTTCTATTATCCGTCACCGGTGTCAAATGGCAATTTTGCTACCAGTAAGTTACTGTCGAGGGAGGCAGGACAGGTACTTATGACTGTAAGCCCCAAGGAGATACCAAGTGACCGGAATAGTTATGTTATACTGACCAGAGGAATATACACCAGTGAAGATGTCTGTGTCGGGAATATTGTCGCTGCTTTGGATTTAACGTATTTCAATAAGGTGTGTTATGAAAATGTCACGAACCTTTTAAATGATGTGATGATTATTGATGAGAATAATATTATAATCAGTGCTTCAAATGATGAACAGGTAGGATCGTCTTTCAGCGGGGACAAAATGCTCTCCATATCCATTTCAAAGTCTATTACAAATACAAATCTGACCATAGTGAATCATATAGCCCTGCAAACTCTGCTTAAGTCAGCTTTAATCCAGTTTGCAATCACCTTATTTACAGCGGTTCTATTTGCTGTGTTGGCTCTTGTTTTTGCCATATTATTTGCCAAAAGTATAACCGGACCCATAAACCGTTTAATGGAGGAAATGAAAAAAACCGGGGTAGAGAAATTTGTTGAAGACGATGGTGATGACGAATATCATACCGTTATTGAGGGTTTTAACAAGATGAGCGGTAATATTGTGGAAGCCATTCAACGGCAATATAAAATAAAACTACAGGAAACAAAGTTAAGGGAACTTAGAAAAGAAGCAGAGCTTTCTGCGCTGCAGCAGCAGATAAACCCTCATTTCCTATATAATACTTTGGAATCCATCTACTGGAACGGGCAGCTGGAAGGTGATGAGGAAATCAGTGAAATTGTCAGTGCACTTGGTAATTATTTAAGAGGAATTATAGTAAAAGGAAGAGAGTATGTCACGATTGAAAATGAGGTTGAGAGTGTCAATAATTATATTTTTTTACAAAATAAGCGTTTTGGCAACCGAATCGTAAATTCCTGGGACATGTCTTTGTCCTTGCGGCATACGAAGATCATAAAATTAGCAATACATCCTATTGTTGAAGATGTCATCTCGACGAATCTGGATGACATTGAAAGCCAGATCAATGTGAACATATCAATAGCCGCAGAATCAGATACAATCAGAGTAATTATGACAGGTCCTGCAGTAGAATATTTCCTGGGTTTAGTGAATAATCCAGACCTGGATATAAGGGGAATAAACAGCGTGGATGAAAGACTGACCCTTTACTATGGTGACGCTTTTGGTGTTGTCCTTAATAACGGGCTGGGAGAAATCAGGGTAACAATGCCGGTATATAATGACAGCGGAAGTGAAGGTAAAAAGTGATATGGATAGATTTGTAAAAGCCCTGAGAAAAATTTCTATACGCAGACGCCTTGCTTATGCCTTTCTTATTCTTTGTGTTGTTCCAATCTCGATTATGATTATTATCAGTGCGATGGTTGAATTCCTATATTATAACGGTAACCTTAGAAGCAATTATGAAAACTTTGCGTATGAGTCCGACATCAGGGTCAATGACATGTTTGAGCAGCTGGAGTTGAAATTTAAGTATTTGAAAGAGAACAATGATATATTAACGGACTTGTATTTATATGCAACCTCACCTGTATATCAGACCGAAGGGGTAACTAACCGGATTGAAAATACCATAGCAAGCATTATGTCTACACAAGGAGAGGTAGATTATACCTCCGTTTTTTTTGAGGACGGCACCTCGTTTTTATACAGTAAAGCACTTATTGATATGGAGAAAATCAGAAGCCGGTTAAAAGATGATTTAGGATGGTATTATCTTGATTACGGCAAAAACCCCGTGCTATGCCGTTCAGAGAATGTTGAAATAGATTATACGAGTGGCCTTAAAGCAAGGTATGTTGTTTTGATTAATCTTGAGGAAATCGAAAGTATACTAAATAAAGCCGTAGGATCATCAAGGCAAAAGATTGCTATCACCGACAGCAAAGGCCGAATCGTTGCAGGTTCACAGTTTGGAAAATCAGATTTGGTTTATGAGGTTATTGTACCGGTTTCTGATACCGGACTTAATGTGAAAAACACTTTCGCCAGGAAGAAATACGACTTACATGGACTGATTACCACAATCCTGCTTTTTTTATTAGTACTGATCACATCCGGAACCGTCATTTATTTAGTAAATGAAAGTATTAAGATTCCCCTGAACCGATTACTCGGCCGAATTGAGCAGATTAATGAGGACGATGTGTTAGACATGAAAGAGGAATATAGTAGTACGGAATCAAAGGACGAACATGAGATTTTAAATAGTGTATTTACTTCAATGCTAAACAGATTAAATGAAGTACTGGAGGAAACCTATATAACAGAGATTAATGAAACGGAACTAAGAACAAGAATAAAGGAGCTGGAGTTAGTGGCTTTACAGCAACGAATCAATCCCCACTTTTTATATAATTTGCTGGACAATGTTTTTTGGATGGCACAAATGAAAAATTATGAGGAAATTGGAGAAATGGTATCAGCCCTTGGTGAGTTTTTTAAGACGAGTGTATCAGAAAAAGGCGCATTTGTTACGATTAATACTGAGATTGAAAATGTCAAGAGTTATGTGTGTCTGCAAAAAATCATGCATAAGAATCAGTTCGTTGAGCAGTGGAACATAGATCCCGAAATTGTGCGGTATAAAACGGTTAAACTTATTCTGCAGCCTATTATTGAAAATTGTATCGTACATGGATTTGGGGGGATCGGGGAAGGAGGTATCATCCATATCAACGGAAAAAAAGAATCGGATACGATTGTCTTTGAGATAAAGGATAATGGTAAAGGTATGGAAAAGGATGTTTGTGATAAAATAAGGCTGAAGATGAACAGTACTATTCTTGGAATAGGGGATAGTATCGGTATGAGAAATGTAAATCAGAGGATAAAGATATACTTTGGCGAACCTTATGGTATAAATATTAAATCCCAAATAAATGAAGGTACTACAGTGAGTCTGTGTATCCCGATTAAGGAGTAATATATGTATAGATTGATGGTCGTAGAAGATGAAGAAATGATACGAAAAGGTATAGTAAACAGTATTCCCTGGCAGTCCTTAGGATTTATAGTCGTAGCAGAAAGCGCAAATGGAAAAGATGCTTTGGAACAGCTTGGGAAAAAACAGGTGGATGTGTTGCTGACAGATATCAAAATGCCTATTATGAGCGGGACGGAATTGTCAAAAAGGTCAAGGCAGTTATACCCTGATATAGAAATTATTATTTTAAGCGGATTCGCTGAATTTGAATACGCACGCCAGGCAATTGGTTTTAGGGCTTTTGATTATTTGCTTAAACCTACAAATAAGAAAAAATTGCTGGACACTTTTACCGCATTAAAGGAAAGTATGGACCAAAAACAAGAGATAAAGGAAGAAATATTTTATAGCAATATGTATTTAAGTGTCGGTTATGAAACCATGCGGAATGAATTTCTCCAGTCCATGCTGGAAGGCGATACCAGTCTTTTCAATGATTTTGATGAGAAAACTGCATCTTTAGAATTGGATTTTTCCGGACATTATTTTACCGCAGCTACGATAAAATTTGACAGAAAGAGTATTTCCAGGGAATTGGAATCAGCTTGGGCAACAGATAAACGCTTACTTACTTTTTCATATAGAAATATTATAAAAGAAGAATTAAGTAACATCGATAATGCTTATTATATCGTTAAAGATTATGATACCATTGATTTTGTATTTTGTTTTTTATCAAAAGAGAAACAAAATGCAATGATGATTTCATGTCTGGAAAGTATCAGTGAAAATATTCATAACTGTCTGTTTAAGAATGCAACAGTGCCTTATACCATAGGGGTTGGTTTAAGTTATCCGTCAATTCATCACATTGCAAAATCTTTTAGTCAGGCAAAAAAATCAATCCAGAATAATTTTTATTTTGGAGAACAAAGAGTTCAGGTCTACCAGGATAATAATGAGTCAAAATACGAGCAAAATTTTATCCGGTTTTATCCGGAAGAGATGGAGCATGTTGCTGTCTCAATCAGCAACGGAAATTACTCAGATACTAAAAAATATCTGACCAACATATTCAGGGTGCTCATGGAACAAAATCTACTGCCTGAGATAGTTAAAAATTACTGTGTTGCGCTTAAATTGATGGTTCAATCCAAGATTACAAATAGTTATGAAATGATGGAGAAGATCATTGGTGATGAGTATAATGATTTTGTGAAAGAAGCCTTGAATGTCAAGGAACTTCAAACGTATATTGTCAATGTAATGGTGACGCTTGCGAAAGAGATTGATGAAACAATCGATCCGTCAGAAATCAAAGAACAGCGTAAGGTAATTGATAAGGCGAAAGCATATATTGCGGCACATCTGAGCGAAAAAACCACCTTGAAAATGATTAGTGAAAATGTTTATTTATCGGAAACCTACTTCAGCTTTTTATTCAAAAAAATTACGGGGGTCACTTATATTGACTATATTCAGAAACTCCGTATGCAGGAAGCCAAAAAATTACTGGTTAATACGAGCTATAAAGTTTATAAAGTAGCTGAATTGATTGGCTATAGTGATTATAAATATTTTTCTGTCCAATTTAAGAAATATGTTGCAATGACACCAAAAGAGTACCGGAATCAGGGAAGACGGGAAATGGAGAGAGGTTATACTAATGAGAAAACTCACTAAGAATATGAGCTTGTTACAAAAAATGGTTACGGTTATAGTAACCGTTGTGATAGCGCCAATCTTAATTATTGGAATTATGGCTACCAATATATCAAAAACCGCTCTGGAGAAACAGTCCAGGAATTCAGAAGCAGCAATTGCCTCACAGACTGCCGGTATGGTTGATCAGGAGATGGAACGGATCAACCAAATATTTTTGCAGGTTTCTACGGGTACGGCATTCCAGGAAGTTGTTAAAAATTTAGAGTCAAAGAAGGGGTTAAGCAGCAAGGAAATGGCGGAATGGAATTTAAGCAGAATGAAGTATCTGCAGGTTCTTGATAAAGATATTCAGAGCATTACAATTTCGAACGAATATATCGGCAATATGTCTTTAATGTATGTAACCGGTGATGTAATAGGTCCAACTAGAAAATTACCGGAGGGAATTGATGATGTCCGTGAAACGAAAGTTTATCAAAAGCTGATTGATAGTAAAGATATGGTTTGGCTTGATACGGATGAAGCGGACATGTATGTGGGAAGCCGGTACCTGACCGTAGGAAAATCGATCAAGAGTTTTTACTATTCGGATTCAGAACCGGTTGCAGCTGTTATGATGGAATTAAACTACAGTACATTCCAATCGATGTTATCCGAGATAAAAATCGGCGAAAACGACAGCTCATACCTCATAGCTGCCAACGGCAGCCTGATTTCATCTTATCCCTATGAACAGACGGTACAAATTGAAAAAGAACCTGTATTTGCAGAAGTTACAGCGAGAGCGGATGGAGCCGCTGCTGATACATTTGCTATGAATGTGAATGGTGTCCGTTCAATCGTGACATATAACAAATGTGATAAATCAGGTTTTATCTATATGATCGTTATCCCGGAAGCAGAAATATTTCGGGGTTCTGATGAAATAAGAAATTCGATTTTAGCAGTAGGTATTATTTTTTCCATAGCAGCTGTTTTAGGTGGTTTCTTCTTTGCACTTAATATGACAAAAGACTTAAAACGTGTGGAAAAAACTATGTTCATCTCCGCAAAAGGAGATTTGACAGTAACAGCGCGGACGAAGCGAACCGATGAGATTGGAAAAGTTGCGGATTCCTTCAATTCAATGGTAAAAAGCATTAGAATGTTGATTATACAAAGTAAAAAAGTATCTGAAGAGGTAAGCGATACTGCAGAAGCTCTATCCAGGATATCAGATTCATCTTCCCGTACTGCGAAAGAGATATCAGGTGCAATGAATGAAGTTGCAAACGGTGCCGGGAAGCAGAGTGAAGAAGTTGATATGAGTGCACGTATCTTCCAGGGATTGGCAGATGAGATCCAAAATGCCGTAACCAGTACGAATGTTATGGTATCTGGGGGCAGAAATGTTAAAAATTATACGGCCCAGGGAATTCAGGCAGCGAAAATCCTTGATGAGAAAGCATTAGAAGTTATATCAATTACGGCAGAGGTGGTAGGGCAGATATCCGGACTCGCCAAAAGCATTACAATCATCAGTGAATTTACAGATATTCTGAATGAAATATCAGAGCAGACAAAATTATTGTCATTAAATGCATCGATTGAAGCTGCACGAGCGGGTGAGCACGGTAAAGGATTTACAGTTGTGGCTGAAGAAATTCGAAAACTTGCTGAACAATCCGGCAGGCAGACGAAGAAAATCGAGACATTAGCAAATGAAATCCTGTCCCAGACAAAGGATTCAACAGAGTTTGTGATGAAAGCGAATGATGTGATTAAGGAACAGGCGGAATCAGCAAAGGCTTCGGCGGAATCCTTTGGTAAGATCGATGTGGCGATGAATGAACTGTTGCAAAACATTGATAAAATCATGGGCGTGATTCAAATAATTGATCAAGATAAGGACAGTGTTCTTAGCAGTATCAAAAGTATTGCAGCAGTTTCTGAAGTAGCGGCAGCATCTTCAGAAGAAGTGTCGGCTTCAACCCAGGAACAACTTTACTCCCTGGAAGAACTCACTAAAATGGCAGTAACACTTAATAATTACTCTAAGAGCCTGGAAGAGACATTGAAACAATTTAATGTGTAGTTGGAAAGCCTGTATTCACCTTGCTAAGATGTGCAAGGATAAAACGCAGCCGCAAGCATTTCAGTTTATTATATAATAAAAGAATAATGTATAGAAAGGGGATTTTATGAAATCAAAAAATTGGTTTATCAGACATCTTGGTATAATAATCATTGGGGCGATGTTACTTGGTATTGTAGTTGGTGCAGTTTTGCGTGAAAATGCAAGCATTTTCAGTCCGCTTGGTGATATTTTTATTCAGCTCATCAAAATGGTAGTTATACCGCTTATAGCCGTTTCTATTGTAAGCGGTGCTGCTTCTATCGGAAACAGCAAATCGGCCGGAAAAGTCGGATTATCTACATTTACTTATTATCTTTCTACAACTGTCATAGCAGTATTAAGCGGTATCGCTCTTGGTCAAATTTTTAAACCAGGAGTAGGTATCTCTATGGATGCAGTAAAAAGTATGTTTTCAGAGGAATATGCAGATCAGGGAAATATAGCCGGATTCTGGGATACGGTAAAAGGAATTATTCCTGAAAATCCAATTAAGGCACTCACGGAAGGAAATATCCTTCAAGTTCTATTTTTTAGTTTGTTCTTAGGCTTTGGAGTATCTACTCTAAAACCAGAAAAAAAAGAAGCTTTAATGAATGTATTGGATGGTTTAAATGATGCACTGGTATTCGTGATTACAGTTATTATGTACATAGCCCCAATTGGAGTTTTTGGACTAATGGCAGATGCAATTGGAACATTTGGTTTTGATATTTTAGGTTTGGTTTTAAAATTGTTCGTTGTATATGTATTTGGTCTGCTGCTTCATACTTTCGGCATTTATGCATTACTGATTAAATATTTATCCAAGGTATCACCAATAAAATTTTTTAAAAAAATGTTTAAAGTACAATTGGTAGCTTTTTCCACTGCATCTTCCATGGCTACGCTGCCCGTTAATATCGAAACTTGTGAAGAGGATTTAGGATTGTCTAAAGAAACCACCTCTTTTGTTCTTCCGCTGGGAGCCACCATCAATATGGATGGAAATTCTTTGTATTATGCACTGGCCGCCTGTTTTTTTGCTCAGCTTTTTGGCATACATCTGGGTATTGGGCAATATATAGCCATCATTATAACAGCAACAATCGGATCAATCGGTCAAGCAGGAGTACCGGGACCTTCACTCTTGGTCGTTGCGGTATTATTAGCTGCGAATATCCCGATTACAGGTCTGCCATTATTGTTTGGTGTAGATCGTTTGTTTGATATGCTTCGTACTGCAGTAAATGTTACAGGCGACGCATCCTGTGCGGTGATTGTAGACCAATTCGTACAGAAGAAAGAATAAGAAGTAATATAAGAAAATTATGAGTAGTATAAAATTTTAATCATAATCAAAATAAGAAAAGCTCCAGGTCAAGGTCAATAACCGTAATGAATAAGCGGTTGTTGACCTTTATACCAGTCTATTCAGCATAACAGCTGCTATTTTTGTGATTCCGCTTTAGTGTACAAGTAATAAATATTTGGATGGAGTGTTTCAATCTATAATACCTGGGATTTAATACAGTATTAAAACTAACAACCTAAATTTATTTTTATTTACAGTAAACTAACAAAATGGGGATTAAAATGAGAAAAATTTTTAAATTTTTACACAACCATAAATTAACTCGAAAAAATGTTATATTTTTAATTATTCTCAATTTTTTTGTTGCTATATTATCATTAGTTCAACCGGAAGTGTTGAGAAGAGCTATTGCTTCTATAATCGGAAAAAGTGTACCGTCATTAATAAGTGCAATAATCCTGGCAGTAGTAGCAACCATTGTAAATATGATTATTACTTATACAAAAGATATTTATATAGTAACCACAAAAAATAAATATGAGAAAATGCTAAGTTCCCTGTTGTTGGAAAGGTTGATTGATACTAAAATTAGTAAACTAAACCAAAGACAATTTGGAGATGTTAGTACGATATTAATCAGAAATATTGAAAATTATGTTGCGTCAGCAGTGTTGGCAATATCAGAATATAGTGCTGGCATAATATCTCTTACATTAATAATGACTTATATGTTGAGCATAGAATGGAGATTAGCATTATGCGTATTGATGTATAATGCTATCATTCGTTTTTTTGTGGTTTTTGTTGAAAGAAAAATAAAGAAGAATAGTATGGATACGACAGATGCAATGAGATTGAGTGGAAACTATCTTGTTTCACTTTTATCAAATATGCCAACAGTACGCATTTATTCTAATCATGATTTTTTAACTAATCTTTTCAAGGAAAAAGAACAACAAGTGGTGAAAGCTAATTGGAAGAGTTTTGTTTGGAGCAACGGATATCAAGATTTTATTTGGGCATTTTCTAAATTAGCTGAGTTTATTATTGTTTACGGGGTAGGATCTTGGCTTATTTTGAGAAATTTAACAAATATAAGTATTTTATTAGCATTTGTTTTTGTTAATGATCTTTTTACGATTGGAATAAATAATATATCTTATTATTCAACTTTACGTGCTGAGGCAATGGCTTATCAAGAGTCTTTAGAAGAAATTTTAATGGAAACGGAATTGGAAAAAGGTTCTTGTGAGGTTCCTTTAGATAAGGTTTTTCCGATTCGCTTTCAGGATGTGTCTTTTGGTTATGGCGGTAAACAAATATTAAAAAATATCAACTTTACAATTAATCAAGGGGAAAAAGTTCTCCTTCAAGGAGCAAATGGGGCAGGCAAGTCAACAATATTAAAATTAATGGCTGGTCTGTATCGGCCAGACTCAGGTTCAATATTTTATGGAAACAAAAATATCGGTGACATACATATTAGTTGTTTAACTGATACATATGGTTATATATCACAACACAGCAATATACTGGAGGGGGATGTGCTCACTAATATAGCCTTACATGATAATGTGGTAATGAACAAGGCTAATGAGATTCTTGACTACTTAAATCTGTCACATATTCAAAATAATAATCCAAAAAGTTTTTCACAAGGGGAACAGCAGCGATTGAATATAGGAAGAGCTTTTTACCATAATAAACCGGTTTTTATTATGGCTGATGAAATTTTTTCAAATATTGATCAAGGTAATCGAAAGAATGTAATAGAACTGTTTAAAAGGATATATAAAGATATGACTATTATTATGATAACACACGAACAAGTAGAATTAAAATTTGATCGTGTATTGACTGTATGTGATGGAAACATAGTTGAGGAGGCACAAAATGAGGCAATATAACCGCTTTCTGTTATTTGCTAAAAATAATATTTTTCTCATATTGTTATGCTTTTTACTTAACCTGATATCAGGTATTAGTAAAAGTGTAGGTGCAATTTACCTACAACGAATAACAAATGCATTAGAAAGCAATTATTTAGAGCAATTGTTTTCGTTTATACTAATTGGCGGTGCTCTAACATTTGCATCTTATGTTATAAGATGGCTGGGTGCTATTGTGCCGAGATATTTGATGGAAAAGTTTTCGTATGAAACACGGACTTCACTTTTCAAGCATTTGGTTAAGATTCCGTTTCTGACGTACGAAGGGATCCATTTAGGTGAGTTGCAGTCAATAATTCAAAATGATACTATTAAGGCAGGACAAATCTTTTTTACGATATTATCCAGGATATTAAATAACATTTTTCTATTTATTTTTTCTGTCTGGGTAATGCTGCTTACCAATGTTAGAGCAACCATTACAGCAGTCATTATTGTTTTAGGTGCCACAGTAATTAACCGATTAATACTTAAAAAGATGAAGAGATATGAAAAAGCGGCACAGCAATCTTTAGGAGAAATGACTCAATCCTTAGAAAGTACCTTTAAAGGAATAGAGACCGTTAAAACATATTGGGCAAAGGACTTTGTACTATCCAATTATTTATATAAGCAACAAGATTATTGTATAAACAAATTGAAGTCAGCCCAAATTAATGCTATCCGTACATTATGGTACACATTTATAGAAAATTTCAGCCTATATGGCAGTATTGCATACCTTGGCTATATGGGTATCAATGGACTGATGTCTTTTGGTGAAGTTACGATGTTTATTTATCTAATCAAGCAAATTATTATGCCTATTGAGGTAGTATTTCGCTGGATGTCTACGTTGGCCACGTCATCTGCCAGCTGGGAACGAATATTGCAGAAATTTAATATTAGTGGTGAGAGTATAGATTCAAAAAATGATAATATTTCAGCACAGATTGAAAATGTTGAAATTGAGAACTTATCATTTTCATATGACAAATTGTCACTAATTATAAATAATCTAAGCTTATCTCTGGAGAAAGGAAGTATAACAGGGTTATTTGGTTCTAGTGGAACAGGAAAAACAACATTATTAAAGATACTTTCGGGTTTATATTATAGCTTGGAAGGAACTTATAAAGTTAATGGTAATAGAATAGATACATTAAAGCCTTACATAACATATGCATCTTTGGATCGAAGCATATTTCCACTGACTATCTTTGAAAATATCGCTTTTGGATTTGAGAATATTGTTCCGGAAGACGTTAAGAAATTGTTGTTTGAATTAGGGTTTGAAAGTTGGATATCCACTTTGCCTGATGGAATAAATACAATTGTAACAAATGATGATATGTCAGGTGGGCAGAAGCAGGCCATATCAACTGCAAGAGCTTTATTAAGCCAAAGGCCTATCATGATTCTTGATGAACCTTTTTCAGCCTTAGACTCTAAAAAGGCGGAATATCTTACAGATATTCTTAAGAAAGAAAAAAGAAATAGAATTATTTTAATCACTTCGCATAGGAGTGATAAGTTAAACTTGTTTGATTTAGAAGTCATACTGTAAAAAACGAGAGATTATTTATGCTTGCCAAGGCTGAAAAATAATGGAATGCATGTCTGGAATAACAATTGCCATTGTTTTTGGAACGTTCCTGTTCGGGATAATGTCTGTGGTTGTTAAACCGCTGGATTTTCTTATATGGTTTTCTCCAATGGATCGGATAAAGACGCATAAACTGATGACCGAAGGAATTCTGCTGGGGGAATGGATCGTGGGGATCTTTGTCATCATTGCATGCACATTGGTGTCATGGCTTTATTATCGCAAGAAGGATTTGCTTATATAATCAGTATGAAATTACAAGTTTTGTGAGCGGTTGCACTTGAGCCAAATTATTTGCTGTCATATGAGATTATACGACTTTATTTCAAATTCATCAACCAACAGATTTATTTAAGCCGTTATAAATTTTGGAGGCAGTAAAGAAAGAATATAAGGCAAATCTGGATTGGAGGAGAGCAAATTAAAAAAATTCTTAAAATATTTAATGCGATCAAATTGTCAGATTCCAAATTTACTGGTATCATAGTAAAATAAGAAGCCATACACACACCGAAACAGGCTTTGAATTTTAAAACAGACAAAAACGAGGGATTTGATATAGATTATGAAAAAATTAGTCATTGGAATATTAGCTCATGTGGATGCAGGCAAGACAACTTTATCAGAGAGTATGCTTTATCTGAGCGGTAAAATCGGAAAATTGGGGAGGGTGGATAATAGGAATGCTTATTTAGACACTTACGAACTGGAAAAGGAAAGAGGAATCACCATTTTCTCCAAACAGGCCGTATTTGAAATAGGAGGGGCGCAGATAACTTTGCTGGATACCCCGGGACATGTGGATTTTTCGGCTGAAATGGAAAGAACGCTTCAGGTGCTGGATTATGCCATATTAGTCATAAGTGGTGCGGATGGAGTGCAGGGGCATACCAAAACTTTATGGTGGCTCCTTACTATGTATCAGATACCTGTTTTTTTATTCGTTAATAAGATGGACCAGAAAGGGACAGAAAAGGAAAAGTTAATAGAAGAATTAAAAAATCAACTGGATGATGGATGCATCGAATTTGGACAAGTTAAGACAGACGGCTTTTATGATCAGCTGGCCATGTGCGATGAAGTAATGATGGAAACTTATCTGGAAGCAGGACATATTGAAACCACCAGAATTAAAAAAGCAGTCAGGGAGCGCAAAGTATTTCCATGTTTTTTCGGTTCTGCGTTAAAATTAGACGGTGTTGAGCCATTTATGCAGGAGATTGTAAAGTATGCCATGATACCTTCCTATCCTGATGAATTCGGAGCTAAGATATTCAAAATAACAAGAGACGAGCAGGGTAACCGGCTTACCCACATGAAACTTACAGGTGGCAGGCTGAAAGTAAAAGATGTTTTAACGAATGGAGTCTGGGAAGAGAAAATTAACCAGGTCCGTATCTATTCCGGACAGAAATTTGAGGCTGTAAATGAGATAGGGGCAGGTTCTGTATGTGCAATAACAGGACTTAGCCAAACGAGGCCGGGAGAAGGGTTAGGAATAGAGGAAGCATCTGACGTGCCTGTATTAGAACCTGTACTCTCTTATCGGATTATGCTTCCTAAAGGGTGTGATCCGAGAGTGATGATTCCCAAACTGCGTCTGATTGAAGAGGAAGAGCCGGAGCTTCATATTGTCTGGGACGAACAGCTGCAGGAAATTCAGGCACAGATTATGGGAGAGGTGCAGGTTGAAATTCTGCAGAGTCTCATAAAAAGCCGTTTTGGAGTAGAAGCGGCCTTCGATTCCGGAAGGATTGTTTATAAAGAAACGATTGCAGGTGTAGTAGAAGGGGTTGGACACTTTGAACCTTTAAGACATTATGCGGAAGTTCATTTGTTACTGGAGCCTGGTGAGCCGGGAAGCGGTCTGCAGACCGGGGTGGAATGCAGTGAGGACGAACTGGGTAAAAGCTGGCAAAGACTTATTTTAACCCATCTGGAAGAAAAATCACATAAAGGAATTCTGACAGGAGCTGCAATTACCGATATGAAAATCACTTTAGTATCAGGCAGGGCACACAATAAGCATACGGAAGGGGGAGACTTTAGGGAGGCTACCTACCGTGCAGTACGCCAGGGCTTAAAGGAGGCAGAGTCCGTATTGTTGGAGCCTTATTTTACCTTTCGGCTGGAATTGCCTGAGCAAACGGTTGGAAGGGCAATGACGGATATAGAGAAAATGTATGGTACTTGCGAAATTTCCGGGACAAATGGCGATATAGTGGTTCTTACGGGGAGCGCCCCAGTCGTAACCATGAGGAATTATCAGAAAGAGGTAATGGCTTATACCAAAGGTCTTGGCAGACTGTTTTGCAGCCTAAAAGGGTATGAACCATGCCATAATGCGGATGAGGTCATAAAAAATATCGGATATGATTCGGAAAGAGACCTGATAAATCCGACAGGTTCAGTGTTTTGCGCACATGGTGCCGGATTTTTAGTGAACTGGGATAAAGTAAAGGACTACATGCATGTGGAAAGCTACTTTCAGAAAAAAGCTGATCCAGAGGGAAAAACACCCTTAAATCAAACTTCATATCCAGAGGAAGGATGGATAAGCCTGGATGAAATAGACAAAATTATCAATAATACCTTCTATGCGAATCAAGGAAAGAAGTCTGTCTGGAAAAGACGGAAAACTGTCAATGATAATTTCCATGAACCTGCAAACCATGTCACCAGACAGAAAGAAACCAAAGAAGAGTATCTTCTTGTAGACGGCTATAATATCATCCATGCATGGCCTGAACTGAAAGAGTTTGCAGATAACAATATGGATGGCGCCAGGATGAAATTACTTGAAATCCTAAGTAATTACCAGGGAATCCGAAAATGTCAGATTATCGTCGTGTTTGATGCTTACCTTGTTCAGGGGCATATTGAAGAAATAACCGACTATCATAATGTCCATATGGTCTATACCAGGGAGGCACAAACGGCGGACCAGTATATTGAAAAGTTTGCCTATGATAATCATAAAAAATATAGTATAACCGTGGCGACTTCAGACGGTTTACAGCAGATCATTATCAGCGGGTCAGGATGTGCCTTATTTTCTGCAAGGGAACTGAAGGCTGAGATCGAAGAGGCGAATAAAAGAATAATGCAGGCATATCAGGACAAACAGGGAGCAGGCCGTAATTATTTAATTGATACATTGTCTCCGGAAGCGAAACAGCAGATGGAAGAATTATATGAAAACGATGGCGATAAATAAAAGGCTGTCATAATTCTACTGATCTGTTTACACTCTGTTTAAAAACATATTTTAAATTGGTTTTAGATGTGCTTTGTATGAAGGGAGGGTCAGAAATGAATAAAATATTGGTTGTTGATGACGATGTTAATATTCGTAAGCTGGTAGGTACCATATTGAGGGACGTTGGTTTTGATGTTTGTGAAGCCGCAGATGGGCGCGACGCGCTTTTGAAACTTGATGAAAATAAAATAGACCTTTGTGTTGTGGATATTATGATGCCACATATGGATGGCTTTGATTTTTGCCGTAATGCACGGGATTACTATGTGGATATGCCTATTCTTATGCTGACGGCAAAAAGTGAAATAGGTTCCAAAATAGAGAGTTATGGATTGGGTGCGGACGATTATCTGACAAAACCTTTTGAGGCGGAAGAATTGCTGCTTCGCATAAGAGCATTGTTAAAACGCTATAAAATCGCTTCACAGAAAAGCATTACGATAGGTGTTCTGACAGTTGACAGCACCAGCCATACGGTTTCCGTTAACGGCGAACGTGCTGGTATTCCACTGCGGGAATTTGAACTCCTTTTTAAGCTTGGCAGTTTCCCGGGAAAAACCTTATCCCGTAATCAGCTTATTGAGGATATATGGGGATTCGATTTTGATGGCAATGAACGTACTTTGGATGTTCATGTAGGGCGGTTACGTGACCGATTTCCTCCCGAACAATTCGGATTTCAAATTCTGACCATCCGTAGCTTGGGTTATCGGCTGGAGGTGATTTCTTGAAAAAGAAAAGTTGGATTCAAAATTTGCTCTGGCTGTGTTTCTGTTTATTCATGCTTGCTGCAATTTTCGCCGTGAGCTATATGCTTATACTTCTGTTTTACGGATTCACAGGAAGACTGCCTGAACCGTGGGGGTATGTCATCTACGGAGTTATAAATTTAATGCTTATTGCAGGAGTCATTGGTATAGGAGGTAAGATAAACAAAGACAACAACCGGCCAAACCTCCTAAGGACAACCCTTGAAGCTTTGGGGAAAATAGCGCAGGGCAATTTTGATGTGTTTATTGAGCAGAATGACAGAGGACATTATAATATGCTCATTGACAGCATTAATAAAATGGCAAAAGAGCTCGGTTCAATGGAACAATTGCGGCAGGATTTTATCTCTGATATATCTCATGAGTTTCAATCGCCGCTTACTTCCATCAGCGGTTATGCGGCTCTGCTGCGAAAGGATGGCGCTACACTCCGGCAACTGGAATACGCCACAATTATTGAGGAGGAAAGCAAGCGATTGTCTAAGCTGTCAGAAAATCTTTTACGGCTATCAGCATTGGAAGCGGAGGACAGTCCTATCAATAAAGCCGTGTTCCGGTTGGACAGACAGATTGAAACTGCTGTGATGCTCTTAGAACCACAATGGAAAGCAAAAAATATTATTCCTGATACTTCACTTCCTTCAATAACCGTCAGTGGCAACGAAGATCTGTTAAAGCAAGTCTGGATTAACCTTATAGTGAATGCTATAAAATTCACGCCTGAAAATGGAGAGATTAACGTGAGTTTAAAGTCAGATGGTGAAAACGTGTTTTGCATGATATCGGATAATGGTATCGGTATAGCGTCATCAGATCAAATGCACATCTTCGAACGATTTTATAAAGTGGATAAATCACGTGACCGGGCATTGGGTGGAAATGGGCTGGGGCTTGCACTCGTAAAAAAAATAGTAACTATTCACGGAGGCGAGATTGCTGTGGAAAGTGCATTAGGGAAAGGGACTGTATTTAAGGTTATATTACCAATCAAGAAGTAAACATATAATCGGTGCGAAAAACGGCGGAGGGCTTCCGCCGTTTTTGTATTTCTTATATGATAGGAAATTGCGTCCTATAACATAAAAAATGCGGCCCGGGATGCGCATGACGTGCAAGAGGAAGAGTGTCACTTAAGTGACAGCGCGTCAGCGCCAGAGTTATTTTTATTTTAAAATATTTTTTTTGTTTACTCTCCGTTTAAATTTCTCGGCTAAGATGGGTACATAAAATAAATGGAGGTGTATTATATGAACAATAAAATTTCAATGAACCGGATTACTGTTATCACTAATGCGCGGGTTTTTGACGGGGAATACTTCCTCGGTAATACGACTGTGGTAATCAATGGGGCACGTATACAGTCGGTGGGCGGCAAGGTGCCAAACGGTGCAAACGTTATGGATGCCAAGGGTGCAACCCTGATGCCCGGGCTTATCGATTCTCATGTGCATACCGATATGGACGGTCTGCATGATGCACTGAAGTTTGGCGTTACCACAGAGCTTGAGATGCAGGGGCGATGGACGGCCAAACAACGTAAAGAAATATCAGAACGGAATGATATTGCTGATATGCGTTCCCCTGGAATGGGCGTTACCCCTAAAGGAGGTCACCCGACGGAATATATGGGTTCGAGTAATAACTTGCTCATACGCTTATTCTTTCGTTTTCCGTTTGTCCAGTCTCCTGAGGAAGCAGTCAAATTCGTAGACAAGCAGATTGCCGGAGGAGCTGACTACATTAAAATCTTTATTGAGGACGGATCTTGTATCGGGTTCCCCGGACTTCCTGTACTGGATGAAGGGATCCTTGGTGCGGCCGTGAATGAAGCACATCGCCGTGATAAGCTTACTATCGTCCATGTAACGACCGCCGAAGCTACAAAACAAGCTATTAAGGCTGGAGTGGATGGATTGGGACACTTGTTCTTTGACCGCTTGCCTGCCCCGGAGCTTATAACTGATATTGCATCATCCGGTGCGTTTATGATACCTACTTTAGTAACACTTTCCACTGCTTTTGGCAATAGTGCAGCCATGCTGGCCGCCGATGAACGCGTAAGAGTAAGGCTTAGCAAGAAGTGGCTCGACTCCCTTTCACGCAGTATGAACGTCTATCCGCAAGGGAAACTCGAAGATGCTTATGCCACTATCAGGGCTCTTCACGATGCTGGTGTGGACATTTTAGCAGGCTCTGATGTGTCGGAACCGATACCAATTCTTGGCGGACTAGCACATGGAGCCAGCTTGCACCACGAACTTCAACTGTTGGTGGCTGCAGGATTGAAACCTATTGAAGCGCTGCGTGCAGCTACCTCCACACCTGCGCGCCGGTTCGGGCTGACCGACCGGGGACGGATTGTATCCGGAGCCTGTGCTGACCTGCTGTTAGTTGACGGCGACCCGCTGACCAATATCTCCGACACCCTTTCCATCCGCGCTGTGTGGCATCGCGGTGTCAAGCTCAGCACGAGGTGATTTATGAAGCCGTATAAAGTCTGTGGGGCAGTTAGTAAAACAATACAAAAAGTAA
The DNA here is from genome assembly GCA_049692775.1 of Anaerocolumna sp. Lineage (GTDB taxonomy): Bacteria > Bacillota > Clostridia > Lachnospirales > Lachnospiraceae > Anaerocolumna. Next base: position 27,187 of record JBAVPE010000033.1, read on the forward strand.
ATATGTCAGAGGAGGGTATGCCCATGTTAAAGATTGTCAAAAGATTACCGATTATGCTGTCTGTCATAGCGATTGGTTTCCTGATTGTACAAATCATCTGCGTGCTGTATCTGCCAAGTGTCACGGCAGATATAGTGGATAATGGAGTACGGGCATCAGATGTTGCCTATATCCGGTCTAAAGGGGATCTGATGATTGTATTATCTATAGTCAGCCTTTTAGGCGCACTATGCAACACATTTTTATTTTCGCAGATTTCTTATAAATTGGGAGGCGAACTGCGGGCTGATATTTATCGTAAAGTACTCAGCTTTTCAAAAAATGAATTTGATAAAATTGGTACTTCGTCCCTCATAATCCGTAACACCAATGATGTGACCCAGGTACAAACCTTAGTTGAAGGTGGGCTTAAATTTTTGATATTTGCCCCTGCAATGCTTATTGGGGGAATTATTATGACATGGCTGCTCAGTCCGACGTTAGCATTGATTTTCCTTTGTACCGTTCCGGTTTTGGGAGTCTCATATTTTGTGATATATCGTTATGCAAGTCCATTGTATTCAAAAATGCAAAAACTTTTAGATAATTTGAATCTCTTTTTCAGAGAAGGCCTTACAGGTGTAAAGGTGATCCGGGCATTCGGTAAAGAAAATGAAGAGTTTGAGAAATATAAAGCTGTGAACCGGGAATATACCCGTACTTATGTAATGGCGGGAACAATTATGAGCATTTCTATTCCGCTTGTTACGATGCTTGTCAGTTTAGCAACGGTACTCATCACATGGGTCGGAGGAAAAGGCGTAGGGAACGGAACAATTGAAACAGGTGCGATTATGGCTGCAATTAGTTATTCCATACAGATACTGATGGGCTTTGGAATGTTGACCAACGTCATTTTAGGTATTCCGCGGGGACAGATTTCAGCAAAGAGAATCTATGAAGTGCTTGATATGCCCTTAAGTATCAAAGAACCGGATCAGGGGGCAACTGCGGATAAAACGCAGCTTACCTTTGAAAACGTGGATTTCAGGTACCAAGACGCTGAAAGAAAGACACTTACTGACATTAGCTTTACAGTGCAGGAAGGTCAGACACTGGCAATTATCGGCAGCACTGGTGACGGTAAATCTTCGCTGGTAAACCTGATATCACGGCTGTATGATGTGGAAAAAGGCTGTATCCGTATCGGCGGAACAGACATACAAGAAATGGAGCAAAAGAAACTTCGTGACCTGGTCAGCTTTACCCCGCAAAAATCAACCCTGTTCTTTGGTACCATCCGTTCCAATATGCTGGAGGGTAAGCCAGAAGCCACAGATGATGAAATATGGGAGGCACTTCATATGGCACAGGCCACGGAATTTATCCGCACTTTTCCGGAAGGTCTTGACAGTGTGGTGGAAAAAGGAGGAGGTAATTTTTCCGGCGGACAAAAGCAGAGGCTTTGTATTGCCAGGGCACTCCTAAAAAACGCCTTTATCTATGTATTTGACGATTCTTTTTCGGCACTTGATTTCAAAACTGACTTAGCAGTACGGTCTGCAATGAGCGTAAAGCTTAAAAATGCCATTACCGTTATTGTGGCGCAGCGTATCAGCACAGTCATGAATGCTGATGTGATTGTTGTTTTGGATAATGGTAAGATTGCAGGTCTGGGTAATCATGAAATACTCAGGGAAACAAATTCTGTCTATCAGGAAATTATAGATTCTCAATTTTATAGGGGGGCGGAAGCAGTATGAATAAAAAGGATAAAGCACCAATACAAAAGCCTAAAAATATGTGGGCTACAATTAAACGGCTGGCAGTTTACGTCAAAAGAAGCAGTTTTATGATAATTCTGGCGTTTGCCGCAACAATTGCAGGTACCGTGATGCAGGTTTACAGTCCCAAAAGGCTGGGAAATGCCATTACACTCATTTTTGACGGGCTTTGTAACGGCACAGGAATCAACTTTGGCCAAGTTGGTGTTATATTGCTTTCCGTTGCGGCCATGTATGCGGGCATATTTATTGCAACCTTTTTACAGCAGCGTACTATGGTTCTTGTTGCCCAAAAATCCACATATACACTCAGGAATGATCTTAAAACCAAAATGAACCAGGTTCCGGTTTCATATTTTGATAAAAACTCTAACGGTAATCTTATGTCGGTGGCATCCAATGATATTGATAATATTGTAACAAATTTGCAGCAGAGTTTAACCGACTTGATTTCAAGTATTATTCTTCTTGCAGGCTTTTTCTGGATGATGATTTCTATCAGCCCGCTTTTAACCGGGATTGCCTGCCTGATAATACCCGGTACCATAATAATCATGATTATTACATCGCCAAGCACGAATAAATACACTAAGGCATATTACAAATCTTTAGGGGAACTAAATACACAAATTGAAGAAACCTATCAGGGTTTTTCAGTTGTAAAGAGTTTTAACGGAGAAGATAAAGCAATCCAAAAATTCGGTGCCACCAATGAAGATATGGTGAAAACAGGATGGAAGGCACGATTCTTTGGCGGCGTTATGATGCCCAGCATGTCTCTGGTACAAAATATAATTTATATATTGATTGCCGTGACTGGTTCCGTTAATGTTGTAACAGGTAAGATCCTTATTGGTGATATGACGGCTTTCCTTCAATATTCAAATCAGTTTACAAATCCGATTCTGAAGATATTGCAGAGCTGGGGCAATTTTATAGCCATGGTAGCGTCAGCGGAGCGGGTGTTTGAAATGCTGGATGCAGAGGAGATGGTGGAATACAAAGAGGAATTTCCGGATCACCCTGGTGAAACAGCAAAGGTGGCCTTTGAACATGTGAAGTTTGGTTATACGGATAAACCGTTAATAAAAGATTTTAGTATAGAGGTTCAGGAAGGAAAAATGGTGGCCATCGTCGGACATACCGGTGCTGGAAAGACTACACTTATTAATCTGCTGGAACGGTTCTATGAGATACAGGGCGGCGGTATTCGTATTGAAGGGACAGACCTCCGTAATATAGAACGTCAGGCGGTGCGGCAAAGAATCGGTATGGTTTTGCAGGATACCTGGCTTTTCTCCGGTACAATCTATGATAATATCCGATTTGGAAATGAAAATGCGACCAAAGAGCAGATATATACAGCTGCCTGCGCCGCCTACGCTGATGATTTCATCCAGAAACTCCCAAATGGATATGACACGATGTTAAATGAGGACGCGGATAATATTTCCCAGGGACAGAGGCAGCTTATTACCATTGCTAGAGCCTTTGTTTCCGACCCGGAAATACTAATCCTTGATGAAGCTACCTCAAACGTGGACAGCCGCACGGAACTCATCATCCAGAGCGCAATGAAAAAGCTGCTCAAAGGACGAACAAGCTTTGTGGTTGCCCACCGGCTATCAACCATTTACGATGCCGACCGCATTTTGGTTATGGATAACGGCGATATCGCTGAAATGGGAAACCACAAAGAATTACTTGCAAAGAACGGCGTCTATTCAGACATATATAATAGCCAGTTTATACAAAAAAGTATAGCTTGAGAAAGCAGAAACCCTGTATTATCATAAACAAATAAAAATGTTGCGCCATTCACAAAAAACACCTCGTAGCACCATAGGCTGAACTGTTACGAAAGTTTATTAAATTTTTATAGTTATATTTGTACTTTAGTAATTTATGTAATACAATAGTATACAGATGAAATACAGGTATAATTGGGCGATATATTTTATCGGGAAACGGGGGAATTGTGACACGTGGGCAATTTTAAAAATGGCAGGAAAAACGAAATAGGGATAAGATATGACAAACAGGAGTATAAGGAGAATTTTAAGCATGATAAATTAGTAAGGAATTAAATAAAGACAAAAAGCATAAAGGAAATAGTCGGTTACATAAAAGGAAATGAAAGGATTATATAAGAAAACATGAATAGTATAAAGGAATTTTTAAAAGGAATATTAATTGGAATTGCCAATATAATTCCAGGAGTCAGCGGCGGTACTATGGCTGTATCCATGGGTGTGTATGACAAAATTATCATGGCTATTACCAGAATCAGGAAGAATTTTAAGCAAAGTATTATGACACTGCTGCCCTATGGGGCCGGTGCAGTTGCCGGTATTGGAATTTTATCCTTTGTAGTAAAATATATGTTAAGCACTTATCCCATGCAAACCAGCGGATTATTTATCGGGCTGATTATTGGTGGAATACCGGTTTTGGCAAACAGAATAAAAGGAGGTAAATTCACAGCAGCAAATATAATTGCATTTGCAGTGTTCTTCTGTATTGTAACCGGCATGGCATTTCTAAATGGAAAAGAAGGCTCCGTAACGGATATTACAGTGAATATTGGCACAGTGGTCCAAATGTTTTTGGTGGGAATTATTGCATCCGCTACTATGATTATACCTGGTGTAAGCGGTTCTCTGGTAATGATGATTTTGGGGTTTTATGGAATTGTGATCGGTAACATCAGTAATTTTATTTCAGCTCTGGTTCATTTGGAGATGCCTGCCCTCATCCATGGTTTTGGAGTATTAGTTCCCTTTGGCCTTGGCGTTTTGGCTGGAATTGGCTTAGTTGCAAAGGTAATTGAGATATTATTCACAAAGGTTCCGGTATTAACTTACTTTGCTATCTTTGGACTGATCTTTGGTTCACCGATTGCAATAATTTATAAAATAGGTATCACATCCGTATCAATCCAGAGTGTTTTGGTCACTATAGTGACTTTCTGTATTGGTTTTTCCATTTCATTTTTTCTTGGAAAGGAAGAGAATACAGAAGGGGATAATACAAAATAAAAATATCATGAAGTATTGTAAAGCAGTTCATTATTTTGGTGAACTATTCGGCAGCTTCAAATTGCCTTTTGGTTTTAGACGAAACTGAAAGGCAATTTGAATGTAGTATCAGAAATAAATCCACTTTGCGAAAAAGAGCTTGTGGAGGTAGGACAAGAGAGGAATATTAACATGAAGGATTTATCGCAACGAAGCAAATTTATAAAGTGGACTATTCTTTTCCTTTTGACAGGCTTATTTCTTTTTGCTAATCTGCCAATTCTGATAATCACCTATAGTTATCTAGCTGCGGTGATGCTGATGCGTACCTGGCTTAGTGGTTATAATAAGAGGGCAAAACTTGGACTTAGCGTTACAATGGGCCTGTTGACGGCCCTTCAAATCGTATTCGGTGCAGTAATTGTGTTCAAACTGCGAGAGATAAACTTACTGCAATATTATTTAAGTAAGTTTTTCGCAGTTACATTGGTACTTCTTCCCTTTGCGGTAGAACGCCTTGTTATAGTAAATAAAAATGCAGAGTTTTACCCGCCTTCGGTAGAAGATATCGCAGCCATTAGTTTTACAGAAATACGGAACAGTCGTGATAAAATCGCAGAAATCCTGCAGAGCACATTAAAAACTGCGAAGAGTGCATCACCGACAAATCTAAAAATGGCATTAGGGGACTTACATAGGCATAGTGCCACTAAATATATCAATAACGGTACGTTGACGGAGGCTTATTTTGAGCGTGCTAACGATAGTATGGAGGAGCCTTACATCTATATTGTTATCTCAAACACCGGAAGTGCAGCCAGTGAAATTATTTCAGTTTTTACGCAGAAACAATATAACCATGCTTCGTTATCCTTTGATTATGACCTTGATACGATTATCAGCTATAATGGCGGTGCCAATGTATATCCGCCTGGAATGAATGCGGAGATGCTGGAGCAGTTCCACCAGAAGGCGGGTGCATCGGTACTGGTATACAGGCTGCCTGTTACGAAAGAGCAAAAAAGCGTGATATTGAATAAGATTATCGAAATCAACCGGGAAGGCAGCGCTTATAATATGGTGGGGCTGGTTGTCAAGCGTTCTTATAAACCCAATATTATGTTCTGCTCCCAGTTTGTTTATAAGATGCTTAAGCTGGCGGGGGTACAATATTTCAATAAGAGGGATTGTGAAGTGCGTCCTACGGATTTGATTGAGCTGGACTATTATAAGAAGCTGGAATTTACATATGAGATCAATTTTGATTATAAAGGGCCAAAGCCCCGCAAGGGGAATATAAACTGAGTGAACATGACATAATGAATTGTTTTCTGGAAACAATATTACCACGATATACAAACTTTATCAGAACTTATAAAACAATTACTTCAAAAGACCTTATAATAAAGAAATTTTTAACTAATAATAAGTAAGGAATTATTTTTTATAAATTCTCTGGGAAGAGAACTTTTTGACCTTCATTATAGGAAAGTGCTATAGTGAAATTTGTATAAATATTTAGAAAATTCATTCAGGCTTTGGGCCTGGGAAAGGAACTGGTCTTACAATGGGCATTAAAAAATATAAATTTACAGGTGAAAAAAAATTCGATATCCGTGACTTCGATACTTCGGATACGGGAGAGTTTAAAAACAGAGAGGAGTTACAGGGCCTGATAGACAAAAATATGTCTCAGATGAGGGAATATCAGGATAAACTGTATGCTGAGGGGAAAAACGGAATTTTGATCATCTTTCAGGCTATGGATGCTGCAGGTAAAGACGGGGCTGTCAATCATGTATTTTCCGGGCTCAACCCGCAGGGGGTCGACGTCTTAAGTTTCAAACAGCCCTCAAGTGAGGAGCTGGCGCACGACTATCTTTGGCGTGTGCATAAGAACGTGCCGCAAAGAGGAAAAATCGCTATCTTCAACCGCTCCTATTATGAAGATGTACTCGTAGCCAGGGTGCACAAATTATATGAGCAGCAAAACCTGCCGGACCGCTGCAAGGAAGACGGCGTCATTGGTAAAAGATATGGTCAAATCAGAAATTTTGAGGAATATCTGTGGGAAAATGGAATTTCAATTGTAAAATTATTTTTGCATATCTCAAAGGATGAGCAGAAAAAGCAGTTCCTTGAACGGATTGAGGATAAGTCCAAAAACTGGAAGTTCTCAAAAAGTGATATGCTGGAACGTGAACATTGGGAGGACTATCAGGATGCCTACGAAAAAGCGATTAACAAAACGTCGACCGAAAAATGCCCCTGGTATGTGATCCCATCCGACAACAGGTGGTTTGCCAGGAAACTTATATCTGAGGTTATTGTAAAAACGATGGGGGATATCAATCCCAGGTATCCGAAAATCTCAAAAGAGGCAGAGGCAGAGCTTCAAAATTGTAAAAAAAGCCTTTTGGATGATGAGTACTAAAATACATTAAATAACGCTTCCACTGGACTCATTTGAGCGTGGCAGGTGCAGTTACCACGAGTTGCCGTTAGCGGATTACCAATACATTTAGGGTAGGAATTTAAATAAAAGCTGAATGGGGTTTTTAAAAGTTGGACCAGGAAGATTGAAGTTATTTTGGAAGAAATGTGCCGGTTCAAAGAGCCATCAGCGGAAGCAGAAAGACTCGCAAAGGGTATCGTGGCTATGATTGAAGGCGGCATCTTATTGATGAAGAACAACCAGGACATTGATCTGTTAAAGGATATGGCTGAATGGATTAGAAATCTGGTAGAAATGTTTGTCAAACAGCAAGCCATGGGAGTTTCCGAGAGTCTCAAAATTAGAAAGGAGCATGAAAATGATCTTGGGAATTAGTGCAAGTGGTAGGAAAAATGGTGTTACGGCGGAGGCTGTCAAAGCGGTACTAGAGGCATCGGGGGTGGATTATGAGTACATATCCCTTGCCGGTAAGAGGATTGGGGGATGCATTGGCTGCACTCTTTGCGCATCGGACAATACCTGTAAAGTGAAGGATGACTGGAAGGAAATTGGCGAAAAAATGCTGAAGGCGGAGGCAATCGTATTTGGGGCACCCAATTACTTTGGCCGGATGAATGCCCTGGGCCATGCGTTCTGGGAAAGAACATTCAGTTTCAGGCACAGGGAGATTTTTAATTTAGCCGGTAAACTCGGAGTTATTGTCAGCGCTGACTATGAAGGCAGTAATAACGTAAAACCGGAGATTGAATATTTTATGCTGAGAAATCAAATGGCAGTCATTGATTCGTTACAGGTAAATGGTTATTCCCAATGTTTTACCTGTGGGTTCGGTGAAAACTGCGGCGTAGGAAATGTTGTCAGAAAATATGGCTTCATAGACGAAATAGAGCCAGAGCAGTTTCCACCACATTTCTGCGAACAGCCGGATGTGGTTTATGAGGCAGGCCGTATCGGTAAGGTCTTAGGGTCTATCCTGAAAAACCGTGTGGAAAATTAAGGCGTACAGACTATGTTCCGGTGAAGGGAATATCAGAGGGACTTCTCAAGACATTAAGACATTACGTTGATAATCTCAGCTAAGAAAAAATAAATTTTATTATAGAGGTACCGGGATGAAAAATCACGGTACTTTTGTTTGTTCCTTTGTTGAAATTCTTTTGTTTATGGTATATGCTGTTAGAAATAGCTTGGGTTATTTTGTCCCAATATCTATAGTAAATATATTACGATAGAACCAATTTGAAAGGGAAATGAAATATGTTTCATATAAAAAAAGAAGAAAGATTAAATTTAAAATTATCTGTCATGAAAAATCTATTCGTAATGATATTAATCATGTTCTTTTGTACTTCTATTTCATTAATTTTTAAATATGTTGACATGTTTGAATCCAATTTTATTATGATATATTTACTTGGAATTTTATTATTTTCCTATTTTGCCGGAGGTTACTTATATAGTTTCGCAGCTTCTATTGTTGCTGTATTGCTCTATAATTTCTTTTTTACGGAACCTTATTATACGCTTCAAGTTTATAATCCCGATTATCCCATAACCTTCATAGTTATGTTTGCCGTTGGATATACAACCAGTATGCTCACAATAAGAGTTAAAAATGAATCTCAGATGGTTATAGAAAGGGAAGAGAGAATAGCCGCACTTTATGTTATCGGTAAAAATCTATTAGAAGTAAGCAGTATAGAACAACTAGCCAGAATTACAACTAATAAAATTGCTATACAGTTCTATGCATATATAATAGTCCAATTTTATGATGCTACAGGAAATATCCGTTGCAGGGAAGTTGAAGGGGAGGATTTATTTGAAGGAGAAATTGATAAAACAGCTATGGTAGAAACTTATCAGTCGGGGAGCCCTTGTGGATATGGAACGAATTTATTCTCAGAAGCAAAAGGATATTATACACCAATCTTAAGTCAGAACGGAGTACTTGGAATAATAGGAATTGCCTTGCGGAATCAAAAATTTCTGTCAAGTGAACAAAAGGCATTTATTAGCGCCATTGTTCCTCAGGTTGCCGTAGTACTGGAACGTGAAAGATTATATGAAAAACAACAAGAGGTGCAATTGCAAATTCAGGGAGAAAGGCTGCGGACTGATATGTTGCGGTCGATATCACATGATTTAAGGACACCACTTACCGGAATTATGGGATTGACAAGTACAGTTCTAAGTAATTATGATAAAATAGATGACACTGTTAAAAAAGAATTTTTATCCACGATATATAACGATGCAGACTGGTTAAATGAATTGGTAGAGAATATATTGCAAACAACGCGTTTAGAAGAAGGAACGGTGAAATTAAATATAGGGCAGGAGGCTGCTGAAGAAATCATTACAGAAGCGGTTGCCCATGTAAATAAACGGGCTATCGACTATAAAATCAGTGTAAATATACCAAGAGAGATAATTTTATTAGAGGTAGATGGAATACTGATTCGTCAGGTTTTAATAAATCTATTAAATAATGCAATTAATTATTCACCGGGTGGCAGTGAGATTACAGTTTCTACATTTATAGAAAATGATTCTGTTTTTTTTGAAGTAACAGATAATGGTCCTGGTATATCACAGGCAGATATTCCTCATATATTTGAGCGATATTATCATAGAAACAGTAAAAATGCTTCTAACCGGAAAGGAATAGGTATAGGTTTAGCATTATGTAAATCTATAATTGAAGTTCACGGTGGTAAAATAACGATTAGGAATCGTGTACCTCATGGGACAATAGCAAGTTTTTATATACCTCTGAAAGGATGATTAGAATGGAACCACTTATATTGATCGTTGATGATGAAAAGTCAGTAAGAAGTTTTCTGCGGGTATCTATAGAGACACAAGGGTATAAATGTATTGATGCAGATAATGGGTCAAATGCAATTATGTTAGCTGCTTCATATAACCCGGATATTTTAATCCTGGATCTGGGATTACCTGATATGGATGGATTAGAAGTAATTAAGAAAATACGTCTGATATCGCAATTACCAATTATTATTGTATCAGCCAGAGGCCATGACCGTGAAAAAGTAGGGGCTTTGGATGCGGGTGCAGATGATTATTTAACAAAGCCTTTCAGTGTTCCTGAATTACTTGCGCGTATAAGGGTGATTTTACGTCATAAAACCTCAGTGATTGAAGAAGAAAAGGCAAATTTTAAAATAGAAATAAAAGATCTGGTAATTGATGCGGACAAACACAGAATCTGGAAGGATAATAAAGAGGTCCGGTTAACTCCCAACGAATATAAGGTTTTAGTTCTATTGGCAAAGCATCAGGGTAAAGTACTTACCCATAAATTTATTATAGATAACATATGGGGAGGCATAAGTTCTGAGGATACGACTTCCTTAAGGGTTTGTATGGGTAATTTAAGAAGGAAGCTTAAGGAAGATCCTGTTCAACCCCAATATATCATTACCGAAATCGGTGTTGGATACCGGTTTGCGGATGATTAATCTTTAATTATATTTTTTATCAAAAAGAATCTCATTTATTCGGGATTCTTTTTTTCATAACAAAAAAATTACAGATAGATATTTGTTATTAACACAAAAATTATGCAGAAAGTATTATTCTACAAGCAGGAGGTGCAGAGTGAAAGAAAACATAAATAAAAAAGTATTCCACGTTGAGATCCTTTCACTCCTTTTTAATTGTGGCAGTACTGCAAACATATTTGCAGTATTCAGGAGGTGTTTATAATGAATAATTTTGAGATGAATTTAAGTGTATTTGATAGAAACTTACAATTTGCTGTTGATAAACTTCATAACAAAGAATTTGAAGAAGCATACAAAATGATAATTAATACAATATGTATCAACCCAAATGCTCCGGAACCGCATAATTTGCTTGGATTATGGTATGAGATGAATGGAGACGAACAACTGGCCAGAAAACACTACAGGGCAGCTTATGTATTAGATCCGACCTATAAGCCTGCATGTAATAACCTCGAGCGAATCAGTACTTTTTTTATAACAAAGGCAATACCATACGATTTTGGGGATATACCAGAAAAGGAAGAACTTAAGGAAAGAGGAATATAAAAAATGTCAGATAATAAAAACAATAAAAAACGCGATCTTTTTATAATAGCCGGCGGCAGCAGACTTGGGGCCAATATAGCTTCCATTATGTCCAAGCATAAAAAAGATGTGATACTAATCGATATTGATCCTAATGCTTTCTTAAAACTTCATCCGGATTATAGCGGTTATACCATAGAAGGAGATGCAGCTGATATAGGCGTATTGGAGAAAGCCGGAGTTGACCGGACTTATGTATTAATTGCTGCGACAGATGATGACAATACAAATCTTATGATATCACAGATGGCAAAGGTTATCTTTCATGTACCAAATGTAATAGCAAGGATGTATTCTACTGATATAGAAGAAATTGCAAGCGAAAATGATGTTCTTGTTATATATCCATATAAACTTTCGGTGGATGTAATTGAGAAGTATTTAATAGAAAGGGGATGCATGTAATGAAGATTGCAATCGTAGGAGACGGAGCAAAAGTAAACTTTCTTGCAGACTCTTTATTAAAAAAAGGGCATAAGTTAGTAATCATAAACCATAAACAAAATGAATGTGAGGTTCTGGCTGATTTTCAGAATGTTATGGTACTATGTGGTGATGGCTCGAAAAGATTTATATTAGAAGATGCTGATATATATGGATTTGATTTAATGATTGCAGTAAAATCAAAGGATGCGGATAATCTGGTAATATGTTTACTGGCAAAAAGAATATTTGGAATCCGCCGGGCATTTGCCACCGTGAACAATCCATCCAATGTAGAAGTATTTAAAAAGTTAGGCATTAATACGTCGGTTAGTGCAACATATGTCCTGGCTAATATTATTGAGCAGATGGCATTTGCTGATGAAATCATTCAATGTATGCCACTGGAAAACGGAAAACTTCAACTTTTAGAAGTAGTGATTGAAAGAGAATATAAAGCCTGCGGTAAACAGATAATTGATTTAAAATTTCCCGGGGATTCTATTATTGGATGCATTATCAGGGGAAATAATACGATTGTTCCTAATGGCCGTACGGAAATCCATTCTAATGACAAACTTATGATTTTTACTGATACTGCTTCGCAAGAACTGGTTCTCTCCAGTTTGATTGGGGGAAATTCATAATGAAGGGGAAATACGAAAGTATCTATGTATTAAAATATATTGGTATTATGCTTATGCTGGTCGCCGGAGTGATTTTATTGCCATTACTCGTATTACCGTTTTATCCGGATGAATTTAATAATATAATATACTTTATTATACCTGCTGCAGCTGCATGGGTTTTAGGTTATTTATTAAGTAAAATCCATGTACCTGAGGATTATAGGCTTTCTATAGGAAACGATGCAATTATAGTAGTAGGAGTCTGGCTTCTGGCAACATTGTTCTCTGCATTACCATTTATATTATCGGGAATGCTTAATTTTACACAAGCATATTTTGAAGCAATGAGTGGTTGGACAACTACAGGATTATCCGTAGTAGATGTCACAAAAGCATCACATGTTTTTCTTATGTTTCGTTCCATTATTCAATTTTTTGGAGGTGTCGGAATTGTTCTTGTAGTTGTATCGGCTTTATCGGAAAATTTAGGAATGAATCTATATATTTCTGAAGGTCATAATGATAAGCTGTTACCTAATCTTGCAAGATCATCAAGATTAATATTAAAGATTTACGCAGGTTATTTTATAGCGGGAATTGTTTTATATGTAATATTCGGTATGCCTGTTTTTGATGCAGTTAACCACTCTATGGCAGCACTGTCTACTGGAGGTTTTTCAACACAAACTCTTAGTATAGGAGCTTTTAACAGCCTTCCGATTGAACTTGTAACAGTAATATTAATGTTACTCGGCTCAACAAACTTTTTTGCACATATGCTGTTAATAAAGGGTAAGTTCCGTACTTTCTTAAAATTAGGTGAAACGAAATTTACATTATTACTGATAGCATTAGCAGTACCAGTTGTAGCCATGGCATCTTTATATAAGGTATATGGCAGTATTGCAAGTGCTTTAAGAATTAGTTTTTTTAACATCGTTTCCGCTCTGACAACAACCGGCTTTGCAACGGTAAGCTATAATGACTGGCCGGATTCTGCATGGCTTGCCATGATAATATTAATGATAATAGGCGGCGGTATCGGATCTACAGCCGGAGGTATTAAATCGGGGAGGGTATACCTTATTTTAAAGCAGATAGGCTGGTCAATCAGACGTAAATTTATGCCTGAAAGAATGGTAAATAAACCATTAATTATTAAACCAGACGGGAAAAAGGTAATATCACCGGAAATGTATTTGGAAGCCTCTAACTATGCAATAACATTTATAGTAATTTTATTTATTGGTACAGGTATTTTAATCTATACAGGGTATACACTGAAAGATTCCTTATTTGAATTTTGTTCTGCACTTGGAACTGTCGGACTTTCCGTCGGAGTTACATCAATAAATACCCCATCAGTTGCACTCTGGACAATGACTGTTGGTATGCTTTTTGGCAGACTTGAAATATTTGTAGTTTTTTATGCTGTCATAAAATTAATTTCTAAGGTTAGAAGACTTAAATTACTGTAATATTTAACTTAGAATTATGTAAAGTGCTAATCACCTGGGAGTACTAATAAAATGTACTCCTGGGAACGGGAGGAATGGATATGGCAGGAAGATAAAGGGTCGCAAAGCATCCAAGCCAGACTCTTTCTTACCGGTAATTTTGATGAGGTGTTAATCCGATGGGACACGCGCTATAGCAGTAGTTAATGCGGAATTTTTGAAGCCTGGATTATTACATCCGCTTAATTTCGAAAAGTATAAACCCGAAGGGTTCTATTTCTGCATTTAAGATAAGAAAATCCCTGCAGCTGCGATATTCAATAGTCTGCTTCAGATGATTATTTGCCTGGAAGAATTTCAACTGTGATGGTGAAAGATATTCTATGGCACCATTTTTTAACCAAAAATCATAGATGCTGCCATTATTCCGATCGAATTGGTACTTCGTTATTTCAAATGAGGCAAAAAATTGATTAACAATTGCGAATTGTAATTGTTTCACTGGTACGGGTTCAAAAATAGAATAGCGGTCGTAAAATGTTAATTTATTAACCTGGCCGGAAGCGAATTCTTTCGTATAGTGGCAGTGATTCCAGCATAAAATCTGAAATCCATCATCAGACTTTGTTACAATATAGTCGCTTCCATAACTCAGGATTTCATTTGATAATTTTGACAGTGCCTGAAAAGCAAAAAATGAGGGCTTTTTTAAACCTGACCGGTTTATTAAACCAAACCTGCCGCCAAATTCATGAAACGGCACATAATCTTCATCTATTAAATCGGACAATTCCCAGAATACCAATTGTTCCGCCTGATTGAGATTTTCTATTACACTATGAAGTATAAAAGTAGCCATAAAGGCTGTATCATGTATGTAATCATAGGTAAAAGGAGATGAATTCCATTCGGTAATGTGAACCGGAACGCCAGCAAAATTTGTTTCATTAACCTGTGAGTGTATCCAGGCAAGATTTCTTGATAAATCATGAACATCATGGTAAATACATTGCCTATCCCCAGAACCCGGTATTTTTTTGAATGAATTAGGGTAGCAGTGGGCACTTATAAAATCTAGTGGAATATGTTTTTTGGAACAAAAGGCTAAAAACTCCGGCAGTATATTATTATCCCAGTAGATGGAGCCCGAAGCAGCCGGACCACCTACTTGAAAACCCTGGTTGAAAGCTTTGATTGCTATGGCAGCAGCTTCATACATTTCTAAATATTGTTCAAAAGTACCACTCCAAAAACCTTTTAGATCCGGTTCGTTCCATATTTCAAAGAACCAGGTCAGTACCTCGTCTATTCCGTACCGCGCTATAATATGTTCCATAAATGCCTGAATCAATTCGGTCCATCTTATAATGGAAGAAGGGGGACAAGTATGGGCTTTATAGAAAAAGATAGTATTGTCATCAGACTTTATTGCCGCAGACATAAAACCAAGCTCAACATAGGGTTTACAGCCCAGCCCCAGCAAATAGTCAAAAATGTCATCTACATAAAAAAAATTGTATTGGTAAGTATCCTTAAATTGAGTGATTACCCCAATTTCATCATTGAAAATGCCATGGAAACGAATGTATTTGAAATGAAAGGTGTCCTGTATCAATTCAAATTGCTGCCGCCATTTTGCCAGCAGTATATCATGAGCCCTTCCGGTGGAGGTAGTGGTGAGAAAATACTTTTTGAAAATATGTTTTGGTGTAGATGCCGGAATTAATATTTTTTTGATCTCAGCGTTTGACGTTACAGGTGCCAGAAATTCCTTTTCCTGTCCGGATATCAGGTATTTTTGGGTACTGGGCTTAAGATTGTTATAACTGATATAGGTACCGATGTCGGTATTCACAGTTTGGTTTTTGGGAATTACAGGAAATTCTTCCGGTGCAACGGATGCATGATTTCTATATTCACTTGGTGAACAACCAGATAATTTATGAAAGGTACGGTTGAAGGTTTTATTATTATTAAAACCGTGGCGGAGATATATTTCTGTAATTGAATCATCTGTATTCCTTAAATCTTTTTGAATCATACTTATCCGGTAACTATTGAGATATTGGGTAAAAGTTGTATTTGTATATTTCTTAAAACTATGTGAGAGATAATATGGACTGAAATTTACAGAATTCGCCAGATCTTCTAATGAAATATCCTCCTGATACATCTTTTCTACATAGGCAAAAATATTTTTTATCCGGTTAATCTGTTTGTTCTTTGTCTCCAGTTGTTTACCGGAAGAAACATTTGCCGGGCTGTCAATTGGCAGCATTGAAATTATGTTGCAGCATAGGAGGTTGACAGAGGATTGATAGGAATCTTTTTTTGATGTGATAGTCGAATTGAGTGTTTTTGATAATTTTATTAACGGTTCACAATTCTCATGATAGTAGTCTGATTGGATATCAGTGCTTATTCGGTTTAGAAAGTGTATGGAGGATAATTCAATATTAAGGCTTTTAAATAGTTGCTCATTAATTTGAAGCAATAAAATTTGAGTTGTTTCATCGCTGCTGCTAATACAGGAATGGATCTGTCCGCAATTAATAACAGCAATTTCATTTTTTTGAAGGGAATAAGTATCTCCGCTGATAATGCATTCCAAAGTGCTGGATAAAATGAAAATAATTTCTATCTCATTATGCCAATGGGGAATTGCCTTTAAATAATTGATTTCAAAAAAAAGGATGGGTATTCCATTTGGGTATTTGATTAACTCGTATTTTGCTATCATATAATGAACTCCTGTCATTTTGTTGAAGTAATATTCCTGATATACCGTTTGTTATATATAAATTATACAATGCTATATCCAAAACTACAAGAAAAAAGCAAAATATAAGATGTAACCGGTAAGGATACCAGAGATGAACAAATAATGAGGTATATATTCTTAAAAAGGACATGACTTTACAGTGATGAAAACGTATAATTTTCAACATATTGAGAACACATGCACAGAATATATAGACAGCAAAACGAGTAGAGATTTTCCGTGATTGCAGGAACTTTAACTGCAATAGCCTGCAGTTAGAGTAAAATGGGAAAATCATTGAAATTACCGTAAGGGCAGGTAGCAGGTAAATGCTGTATGAGAAAATATATCAAAGTTAAGCGCGCGGTTTTGATGTATATATATATAACAATTAATTCAAATTAAGAGTTTATTGAATGGAGGAAGAAAAAATGTTTTTAAAAAAATTAGCAGCAATTGGTTTGGCTGGTATCATGGCAGCAAGTCTTATGGCGTGTGGCGGCGGAAGTTCAGAAAAAACGAATAATTCGTCAGTAGGCGGGGAAAAACAAAAACTTGTAATCTGGTCCTGGGGTGCAGATGAAGAAAAAAAATCCAGGGAATCCATGGTAGAGCTATTTAAAAAAGCTCATCCTGAAATTGAAGTGGAACATTCCGTAATTCCTACGGCTGATCATGTGTGGGACCAGAAAATGATAGCGGCGTTATCTGCCGGAACTGGACCGGACGTCATCCAGATGTCGCCAGACTACTATGGGTTGTATACCGATTATTATGAAGACTTAAATCCCTATGTGGAAAAAGAAGGTGTTGATTTACCTTCTGTCATGACAGAAGGTATGATAACCCCATACTATCGTCCGGATGGCAAACTTGAAGCTATGCCGCTGTTAGAAAATGTATTTGTCCTGGCTTATAACAAAGATATGTTTGATCAGTTTGGGGTTGCTTATCCGACTGCGGACTGGACATGGGATGATTTATCGGAAAACGCCATGAAATTTGCAGGCGGGGAAGGAGCGGATGCTACCTATGGTATAGTTAATCACTGGATCGATCCTGCCATGGCTATTATCTGTAAAGGAGGAAATGCGTATTCAGATGATTTAAAAACCTGTGAAATAAATAGCCAGGAGGTAAAAGACGGCCTTACTTTATTTGGAAATTTAATACAGAGCGGAGCAATGCCGGATGATACGGCTGCAAAGAGCCTTCCGAAAGAACAGTTATTTGTGTCCGGACATGCGGCAATGTATACGCTGGGCGGATTTGAAACTAAGCTGATTGCAGAAGAAGTTGGTGATAATTTTAAGTGGGATGCGGTAGCTATGCCGAAAGCAGCGGACGGAGGAAAGAACAACTTGATGTATGCAACAGGATATGCAATGGTGAAAGACGCTAAAAACAAAGATGCTGCATGGACATTTTTGAAAGAAGCGTCATACGCGAATGAAGATATGGCAAAAGAAACCTGTACAGTTGGTCTGACATCCTGTAAAAGTGTGGCAGAAAGTTATTATAAAGACCTGAAATACGGACCAATCAGCAACAGTGCATATCTGGAAGGATTAGCGGATGCAAAACTAAACATCTGGGGTGGATCTTTCTCAGCGGTTGGCGACGTTTGGTCACAGATATGGCAGTCAGTAACAATAGATGGAAAAACTGCCGATGAAGCAATGAATGAATATTATCCGGCACTGGAAAAAGCCTTCAATGAGGCAAACGGTAACTAATAGCAATGAAAAGAGGCTGCTGCAAAATTTTAAATCTATCTACACCGCATAATCTCCCGCAAGTTTATGCATGGATAATTTTGCAGCAGCGACTTTTAAGAAAGACAGTTATGATAGGAGGTACGGCTGAATTGAATGGAAAAAAGAAAAATAAAAAATATTCGGCAATGAAAAAAAGAGAATCATTAAATTTTTATATTTATACTGCCCCTTGGCTGATTGGATTCCTTGTGCTGACTTTATATCCAATTCTATATTCATTTTATCTTATGTTTACGAATATGAATCTCACAGGAATTGGGGAATTTGTAGGACTCGAGAACTGGAAGTATGCATTTACGGATGATCCTTTATTTAAAAAGGCATTTTTTAATACACTGGAATATGTTCTTATATTTGTTCCAAGCAGTATTATTCTCGCATTTTTTATTGCATTGCTACTAAGTAAGAAGGTAAAAGGATTGGGATTTTTCAGAACGGCTTTTTATATTCCATATATTACATCAGGAGTAGCGGTCACAATTCTTTGGGGATGGATTTTCCAAAAAGACTACGGTATTATCAACTATGTCTTATCCCTGGTAGGTTTAAAAGGACCTAATTGGCTTGGAGATAAAAAAATAGCAATGATATCTATTGTTATTCTTTCTCTATGGACAATTGGAAATAATATAATTATTATGCTTGCAGGTATTCAGGATATTCCGCAGTCTTATTACGAAAGTGCCCAGATCGATGGTGCAGGTTCGCTGCGCCAGGCTTTTTATATCACTTTGCCACTATGCACACCGACGATTTATTTTAACCTGATCGTTACGGTTATTGCAGCATTCCAGGTTTTCCAGCAGCCATTGATATTAACAAACGGCGGGCCGTTAAACAGCACATATACTGCGGCAATACATCTGTATAACAATGGATTTTTATACGGAAAAATAGGATATGCTTCAATGATGGCATGGGGCATGTTTGCCGTGATTATGTTTATTACTATTATTGTGGTTTCAACATCGAAATACTGGGTATTTTATGATGATTAAGGAGGGGAGGGTACGGATTATGTATACAAGATCACAGAAAAAAACCAGAATTGCTGCAAGAATTATCACATACATCATATTGATTTTCGCAGCAATTGTTTGCCTGTTTCCGTTTATATGGATGATATCTACGTCATTTAAGCCAATGTCGGATATTTATAAAATGCCTCCATCTTTAATACCTGAAAAAGGAACAGTAGAAAACTTTGTTGAAGGATGGAAAGGTGCAAATTTTGGACTGTATTTCAAAAATACAGCAATTATTGCATTTTTAGCAACCGTGGGAACCGTTCTTTCATCATCCATTGTAGCTTATGGATTTGCCAGATTTCATTCCAGATTGTCTAAATTATTATTTATGGTGTTATTAGGAACCATGATGCTGCCTACTCAGGTTACTTTAATTCCTCAATATCTGCTTTATTTTAAATTGGGGATGCTGGATACATTCTGGCCGTTAATTATCCCCAGCTGGCTGGGTGGCGGTGCTTTTAATATCTTTCTTTTCATCCAGTTTTTTAGAACGCTGCCCAAAGAGCTGGATGAGGCTGCGAAGATTGATGGGGCGAATTCGTTCCAGGTTTTTGCCAGGATCCTGCTTCCATCAGTAAAATCTGTTATGCTGGCAGTTCTGGTTATGGCACTTGTTTATAATTGGAACGACTTTTTTAATCCTTTGATTTATTTAAATTCCAATGAAAAATTTACAATAGCAATCGGATTACAATTCTTTAAAGGATCCCAGGGCAATGTCCAGATCGGACAGATGATGGCAATGGCGCTTGTATCGTTGTTTCCTGTATTGGTAATATTTGCAACCTGCCAGAAATATTTCATTCAGGGAATCAAAATGTCCGGGCTAAAAGGCTGACAGGAGGCAAAGTAAGAAAAAGTTTTAACATAATTCAGAATTAAGGAGAACATAAATGAAATACAGAAATCCAATTATTTCCGGTTATAATCCGGATCCATCTATTTGCAGGGTTGGGGAAGATTATTATATTGTAAACTCAACTTTTGAATATTTTCCGGGAGTACCGATTTATCACAGTCGAAATCTGGTGAACTGGGAGCTGAAAGGATACTGTCTGACAGAGAAAAAGCAGCTTATGTTAAAAGGCTGCAGGCCATCGGGCGGTATTTTTGCCCCCACGCTGCGCTTCCATAATGGGACATTTTTTATGGTTACTACCAATGTATCCGGTAAAGGAAATTTTATAGTACATACCGGAGATATTAAAAAAGGCTGGTCGGAACCTGTCTGGGTAGACCAGGGAGGGATTGATCCGTCCCTGCTTTTTGATGATGACGGAAAAGTATATTTTGTGTCATCCTGTTCAGATAAAAATGGAAAAACATCAATTTTTTTATGTGAAATCAACCCTTTTACCGGAGAACTTTTAACCGAAAGTATTGTTATCAGCCAGGGTTGCGGCGGCAGATATCCGGAAGGACCCCATCTGTATAAATGGTTTGGTAAATATTATCTGATGCTGGCAGAAGGAGGGACTGAATATGGACATATGGAAACCATGTTAAGGGCAGATAATCCATACGGTCCATATGAAGAATGCCCCTATAATCCGATTCTGACCCACAGGGATGATATGCGGGAGAATATATACTGTACCGGTCATGCAGATATGATGGAGGATCACAATGGTAACTGGTGGCTGGTATGTCTTGCAATCCGTCCCTGTCAGGAGAATCCTAACCGTGTATTGCTTCATAATCTGGGCAGGGAAACTTTTTTAGCGCCGATTGTATGGACACAGGACGGATGGCCGGTTGTTGGAGAGCATGGTCTTATTTCTGTTGAAATGGACGGGCCTCTTCCGGGAGATTTGCCGGAACCGGTAAACCTGGATTTTCAAGATGATTTTTCAGGAGATAAATTTAGTTTACATTATAATTTTCTAAGAAATCCACATATGGAAAATTATGTCCTTAATGGTCTTAAGAAAGAACTACTTTTAAAAGGGACTGAAATAACACTAAATCAAGTGGATTCACCCACCTGGCTTGGAATCCGCCAGAAAGGATTTAAAACGGTCTCCACGATTAATGTGAGTATAACAAAAATGACACAGGGAATGAGGGCAGGCCTTACGGCTTTTTATAATAATTCTTATCATTATGAAATATATCTGACAGGTAAATCAGATACTTATAAGATTTGTCTGGCAAAACATATACATGATATTTTTGCGGTTACTGCCAGTGTCGAAATTCCAAGAGCATATAATATAATCTTGCGGATGGTATCGGATAAAACATACTATAGATTTTCTTATAGTCTGGATGGGGAACATTTCATTGAGCTTGGAACAGGGCTGGTAGTAGGCCTTTGTACGGAAAGTACGAAAACTATGACCTTTACAGGAACGTATATCGGCCTGTTTGCAGAGAATGGACAGAGTATTTTTAAAGATTTTGATGTAAAGGTACAGGATTATTAGTTTCTTTCAGGCTATGGATGCCTCCTCTTTTATCTGGGAATATAGGTGAAACGCAGATTACCTTCCTGGATATGTAGATTTTTCTTGTAATGGAGAAAACCTTCACAATAAAAGAGTTGAAATTTCATTTTTACCCTTGCATTTATTTTAAAAATCTGCTATAATTCCTCCTTGATATAAATGGTAAAAATTGTAAGGAGGCGTTGTTATGAATTCGATGAGGGATTCAAAAAAACCTTCAGTCATGAAAGCATGGTTAAAATATTATGACCATGACGCCATAGCTGAAGAAGTACCAAAGAACACATTATATGATTATCTCTTTCAGGGTAATAAAGACCATCTCGGTGAAATTGCTTTGAGCTACATAGACAATGAGATAACTTATGGGGAGCTATTCGAAAACATTCGAAAAACTGCCAGTGCTTATATGAACCTTGGTGTTAAGGCCGGAGACATCGTTACGATTTGCTCCGTCACAACACCGGAAATAATCTATTCCTTTTATGCCGTGGATTTGATTGGTGCTACTCTTAATATGATCGACCCGCGGACAAGCATTGATGGTATACGGGGGTATCTTAGGGAGGCTAAATCAAAATACATCTGCGTTCTTAATAAGGTGTATCCAAAGATACACGAGGCTGTTACCGGAATGAATATAGACAGAATTGTGATTGTATCCCCGGAGGATTCGCAAAAACATAGAAAACGGATGTCTTATCATTTAAAAAACAAGGACAAAAATATATATTCATCATATTGTATTAAGTGGAAGCAGTTTATCCGCAGAGGTGAGGACACCATACTTAAACCCGTACCTTACAGGGAAGGACATTGTGCTGTTGTAGTACATACCGGAGGAACAACCGGTTCGCCGAAGGGAGTAATGCTAAATGATGATGCTTTTAACGCACTTGCCTTCCAGTATGGAAAATTAAATATCACTTTTAAACGGCAGCAGAAATTTTTGAATGTTATGCCTCCCTATATCGCATATGGTTTAGCCTGTGGTATTCACATGCCTTTGTCATTTGGATTAACTTCTATCTTAATCCCAAATCTTGATCCGAAAAAGCTTGCATTCTTGATTTTAAAGTATAAACCGGCATATATGTGCGGTGTACCGGTTCATTACCAGGTACTGGCAAATGATAAACGAATGAGGCATGCGGATATTTCCTATCTTCTTAATAGTGGTTCCGGAGGTGATGCCATTACCATAGGTGCTGAAATTGAAGTTAACCGGTTCTTAAAATCCCATGGCAGCAAGTATCCCCTGGCTAAAGGTTATGGAATGACGGAGCTTTGCTCCACCGCATGTACCTGCATGGGTGATGTCAATAAACCCGGAAGTGTTGGTATTCCCCTTATAAAAAATACGGTATCCGCCTTTGAATACGGAACCGATACGGAACTGAATATTGGCGAAAAAGGTGAGATATGTATTACCGGTCCTACCATTATGCTCGGATATTATGGCAAGCAGGAGGAAACTGCAAATGTGCTTCGTAAACATTCCGATGGAACAATATGGGTGCATACCGGGGATGTTGGCTATATCGATGAGGACGGCTTTGTTTTTGTAGAAGCCAGAATCAAACGCATGATTATACGTCATGATGGATTTAAAGTATTTCCAAGCATGATTGAGAATGTAATCAGTATACATCCGGCTGTGGAAACCTGTTCCGTTGTTGGTTCGAGGGACAAGACCCAGCCCCAGGGTAATCTGCCTTATGTATATATTGTACTTAAAAAAAATGTTCAGGAAAGCCAGGGGAAAATTAAGTCTGAAATTATTAAATTATGTCTGGAAAAACTGCCGGAATATGCGCAGCCTGTGGCTTATAAGTTCTGTGACTCCCTTTATTACACACCTATCGGCAAGGTGGATTACCGTAAGCTGGAAAAGGAAGCAGTATAAAGTAGGGGGAAAGTTGAAAGAAACTATAAAAACGGAAAGGATGCCACGATACGATTCTTTCAACCTTTTTATGCGTGGCAGTGCCTCAGACAGGTCTGTGGTATGTGGTGGATATAAAGATGAAAAAACGAATAACTGTAATGATGTTGGTAATATGCCTGCTGATTTGTATGTTTCCAGTTACAGCTTTTGCCGGCGATACAACACAGCTTACGGCAAAAAGGCCTTATTACGAAAGTTATACTGCTATCGGTGACAGCATTTGCGCAGGTTTTACCCAGGTGGATTATGAGTATGTAAACGGCTTTGATATGATGGAAAATATTGATGATTCCCCAAAGCTCTGTTATGCCAGGCTTGTTGGAAAGACATTAGGCAGCACTGTCTATAATCTGGGAAAATGCGGCTGTGACACAGCCGAGCTGCTTGATATCCTGACCGATGAAAATAACGGGTACTATGAAGTGTATTGGAATTACATCGGTAAAAGCGATTTAATCACACTGGAAATAGGAAGCGACGATTTACTTATGGCAACCGTACATTCTATTTTGAATTGTATTGGCGGGGATATTGCCAACCTGAGTAATCAGGAAACCATGGCAATGGCAGAACCGCTGCTGACCGGTGATATCTCCGGAATAGCAGATACGATTGAAATGACCATGGATATAAACCTCAGTCCGGAACAAATGAAAGCAATACAGGAGGCACTTTCCGATGCTTCTTTAAGCAAGACACTGGAGGCTGCATATGATACCTTTTGCAGCAATTTCCAACAAATCGTAAAGCTGATACGGGCTAAAAATCCAATGGCAGAATTTGTGCTTCTGAATTATTATAATCCCTATAAAGATATGAATTTCAAAGGGGGAGACATCAGCTATAATACTGGAAATGTAATTCAGAAGTTCACCGGCCAGATGAATGAATTTACCCTGGATTACTGTGAGAAAGAGGAGCATCTTTATGTGGATATTTCCGATACGCTGACTAACATTGTTGATCCGCATCCTTCCGTTGCCGGTCATGGGCAGATTGCCACAGGGATAATAGATGGACTGCTTAATACCGCTGCCCCAGGCAAAATGCAATATTACGAAACTTATACTGCCATGGGGGACAGTATTACGGCTGGTTTTGCCCTCACTGACTACAGGGGGGATTTCTCCAACCCAAGGGATTGTTATGTTGCCCTTTCGGCGAAAGAACTTGGTGTAGACAATAATTATAATCTGGGTCTGCTGGGGTATGATACGGAGAACTTACTTAATGCCCTGACTGATCCTTCCAATCAATATTATTCCAGGTTCAGAAGCAACCTTAAGGACTCGGATCTCATCTCGATTGACATTGGCAGTAACGACCTGACGATGACCATACTTGATATGATTCTCGAAAGTCTGGGTTATGACAGGGATAGCATGACTGCTGACGAACGTCATAAAATTATGGTACCTTTGCTGAATGGGTTAACGGTTGATACCCTCAAAGAAGATCTGGAAGATAATTTAGGAAAAAACATATCGGTGGTTCAGTTAATCAAAATATTAGATATGTTCCGGACTGAGAATGTTGATGCAAGGTTTGCAGAGGCCTATGACGAATACATTGAAAATTGGGACAATATCATAGAAACACTTAAGGACATAAACCCGGATGCATCCATTGTTGCCTTAGGCTATTATAACGCCAGCCCTGACTTGAATTTCGAATATGGCGGTGCTACCTATAATATCGGGGAGGTGTCACAAAAATATATCGATAAGATGAATAATTACATTACCGAAGAATCTGGCGAAGCTGATGAATATATTTATGTTGATACCACCGGTGTAGAATTGAATACAATCAATGGCACCATTATACTTGATCCGCATCCTTCAAAGGCCGGTCACGCAGATATTGCAAAAAGGCTTGTGACTGCCGTCCTCCGGGATATTAACGCATGCACTTTCCAGGGAGGGAAGTCAGTACAAAAGGAACGAAAATTGGGACTTATGGGTTGACAAAAGGAATTCTCATCCTTTTTAAAGTATGTACCCATCGCAGATTTTAGCTGTACAACACAATAATACTTATTACATTATTTCATTTTAAATAAAAACAGCAGTCGTTAGATTCTACTATTAACTGCTGTTTTTATTTATAGATGGTTATAATGAGTTAAAGACTTCTCACCGTAATTTCAAGAAAATGACTGACAGTCCGCTGAAAAAATATCAGGCCAAAGAGCCCGTTTACCCCCACTGCATATTGTAAAAATATACGTAAAGTGATAATATAAATGAGAAATAAAAACATTTTGAGATAAAAAGAAGAAATAAGAGGATAGTATGGCAAGATATTTTAATGGAAAACCAATAGAGCTTCTGGCTCCTGCCGGAAACTTTGAAATTTTCAAGGAAGCAATTCATCTGGGCTGTGATGCCGCTTATTTTGGCGGTAAGAATTTAAATATGCGCTTACACCGCAAGGATTATAACTTTACGGATGCAGAACTGTCCGAGGCAGTGAAAATAGCACATTCCCTGGGGAAAAAAGCTTATATAACCGTAAACAATATGTATGCTGACCAGGAATTAGAACAGTTGAAAGCATTTCTCTTAACACTGCAGGAAATAAAACCGGATGCATTAATCGTACAGGATTTCAGCACCATTTATCTAATTCATAAAATGGGGCTTACTCTCCCGGTTCATTCTTCTGTTATGATGAATATACACAATCTGGAGAGTATATATGCTTTAGAAGAACTTGGTGTGACCAGGGTTGTTCTTTCAAGAGAAGCTTCCCTTGACTATAGCAGATATTTAAGCGCAAAATCAAAAATAGAATTAGAGTACTTTGTACATGGTGATATGTGTATCGTACATGGCGGACAGTGTCTTTACAGCGGTATGCTCTTTGGACAAAGTTCCAACAGGGGAAGATGTTTAAAACCCTGCCGCTGGGAGTATACCATAGAACAGGGAGGGAAAAATTATCAGACAGCATTCCCTATGGCAGTGACAGATATGTACATGTATGAGAATATCCCTGAATTAATTAATGGAGGCATAACCTCCTTTAAAATTGAAGGGCGTATGCGGGATATCAATTATCTTACCATGATAATTAACACCTATGGTGACAGCATTGACCGCTATATTCTGGATCCGTTAAATTATGACAGAAAAAAAGATTCTGAAATCCTTTTTGAAAACCGCAAACGGGATACCTCTACAGCATATGCCTTTGGCAAACCGGGTCTTAGCAATATAAATGAGAGGTTCGAAGGCACCGGCAAGCTTTTCAGCAGCGGCAAAGTATTCAGTACCGCCACGGAAGAAAAGGAAACTACTGAGGAGAAGATACAAAAGGTAAATCAATATCTAAAAGAGCATAAAGCCGAATTTAAGGAGAACCTTCAATTAAATGTTAAGGTTAATAATATGGACCAGGCAAAAATGTGTCTTGATTTGAAGGTGGATGCCATCTATTTATCCGGGGATGTTTTAAAACCCGATAAGCCCTTTTCCAGAAAAGAGATTGAAGAACTGGCAGGAAGAAAAGGCAATACCAAAGTTTATCTGGGTATGCCTCATATGACCTTTGATACCCAGTTTGAGGAATACAGCCAGTTTATGAGTTTTGGGATTCCCATTGACGGACTGGCAGTTACGAACCTGGGCGGGATCCACAGATTCAAAGCATCCCCCCTTATTGGGGATTATCCAATGAATATACTGAATCAGGCAACGGCAGGATTTTTTATGGATAGGGGTCTTAAGTACTTTACCATCACTCCGGAAGCGGCTCTGTCTGAGACGGTTTCCCTGTTAAATAATCTAGGGGACAGGGCAGAACTGATTGTACATGGATCGCCAACGGTTATGTATATGGAACATGATTTATATGATAATGTAAACGCGGAAAAGGAAGACCTTTTATATCTGGTGGATGGGGAGAATTTTAAACACCCGGTTTATAAGGACCAGTTTGGAAGAAACCATATGCTGCTATATAAGGATATCTGTTATCTGCCTGTTATTGACGGGCTTTTAACAGCAGGACTAAAGAATTTCAGGATCGAGGCTCCTTATTTAAGTAACGGTGATTTGAAAAAAGTGATAACAGTATATCAAAAAGCATTAAAAGAACCGGAAAAATGCAGGGAATTGTATCAAACCCTAAAACCTGTACGGGCAGGATGGACCCTTGGGTCCTTTACACTTATATAGTTAATTACCGCAGAAAAAATATTGGAAAGGCAGTATCGCAGAAATAACTGTGATAGTAGGTGTAAATATGTATTCAGCAGAAGAAGTAATACAAATGCGCAGGGATTATCTGATGCCCTGCCTTGGCTATTTTTATCAGGAACCTCCTGTTTTTGTAAGGGGTGAAATGCAGTATTTATATGACAATAACGGAAAAAAATATCTGGATTTCTTTTCAGGTGTATCGGTTATGAACTGCGGTCACAGTAATCCGGACATTATTGAAAGGGTAACCGGGCAGCTTAAAACCTTACAGCATGTAACCAATGTGTATCTGACCGAACCCGTTGTAGAGCTTGCAAAAAGACTTGCTGAAATCTTACCGGGAGACATACACAATTCCTTTTTTTGTATGTCCGGTTCGGAGGCAAATGAAGGTGCTATGCTGTTAGCCAGGATATACACAGGTAAGAAAAAGTTTATTGCCCTGAAAAACAGCCTTCACGGCAGAACCAGTCTGACTATGGCTGCAACGGATATCCCCATGTGGAGGGCGGACCCATTCTTATCCGGGGATTTTTATTTTGTATCCCACAACCCGAAAGAGACATTATCGGAACTAGAGGCTGTATTAAAGAAGGATTCCGATATCGCTGCATTTATCTGTGAACCTATTTTGGGAAATGGAGGGATTATTACTCCTCCGGACTGGTATTTTAAAGAAATCAGTACTCTCTTAAAAAGATATGGAGTACTTTTAATCTGTGATGAAGTGCAGACCGGATTTGCCCGTACCGGAAAATTATTTGCCATTGAGCATTACGGAGTGGTACCGGATATTATGACCATGTCAAAAGCTCTTGGAAATGGTATTCCGGTTGCGGCTTTTTCCGCCACAAAAGAAATTTCGTGTCGTTTTACTTCTCCGTCCGCTTCTACACTGGGAGGAAATCCAGTAGCCTGCAGTGCTGCCCTGGCGGTTCTTGATTATATCAAGGAACACAATTTAGCCGGACGGGCAAAAGAGCTTGGAGCTGTTTTATACGAAAAGCTGTTAAAATTAAAGGATAAATATCCAATTGTAAAGGAAGTCAGGGGAAAGGGTCTTATGTTAGGAATGGAGCTGACGGATTCCGAGAATAAACCTCTTTCTGAGAAAACCGATCAAATTCTTGAATTTTTAAAAGAAGAGGGAATCATACTCGGTAAAAACGGACTTTACCGTAATGTATTGGCTTTTCAACCGCCACTTGTGATTAACGAAGCGGATATTGATTTCTTAGTGGATAAATTAGATCTGGCTTTAAGCAGTCTGTAAAGGGTCATGAATAGGTAATGTCTGAGGGGCTGTTGCAGAATAGCCTTGATAAACTTCGATAATAGGATAGAGTGTATATTATACACTCTATCCTTTCAAAATAGTTAGTTTGCTATTCTGCAACAACTCCTTTCATTTACTATTTTGCAGGAGTATTACCAGACCTTGATATAATTCTTACCTTTTTTCAAAACTGCTATCGGATCTAAAGGACTCTTAGCATTTCTGTGCATATCTAATAAATCAGTATCCAGAAATACTTTACTGCCATCCGGCTTTTCAAACTCAGCATCAACGATGCGTACCCGTGCCAGGGTTTCTGTTGATTGTACCTCACCGGAGATATTCTCAAAACTTTCCGGTAATTCACAGGAAAGATAAACTTCCTCCCCTTCCTCAATAATACTGAAGTCTGGATTAAAATTCTTATCAACTAAATTGATTTTTTCTTTTCAAAAGGCTCTGCTCCGCACAGATATGCATTGCTATTAATATAAACAGGCTGTTCGATTTTTGCGAACGCTTCAACATCACCATGGACTTTATCTACAATATCAATGTATTCTGCTAAAGATGTGGTATAGTTTTTATAATGGGAGGTTCCAACACCTGTTAAATCATCTCTTCCGATGAAGATATTATTATAAAAGCGGTCATCCCCGCCGTAGATAAAAGAAAAACCTGCAACTTTAGTACTATGCGGAAGGTGGTATTGTGTGGAACGGTCTAATACTTTATGATGATTCATTTTACCGCAGATCAGATTGGACCTTTCACCGTAATTTCAGGGAAATAACCGACAGGTCACCGAAAGAATATCAGGTAGATGAGTCTGTTTAGAAATAAAATTTGCACTAATAAAATTTTCAAATTATATGCATAAAAAAATAATTCTTGAATATACATGTATTTAAATAATTTAAAAAAGCATAACTCTAAAGCGTTACATAAATAAAGTGTCATTATAATTTGAGGGAATTAAAGATAGCTGCCCAACAAAGGTGAAAGGAGGACAAACAATTACGGGCAAATATCTTTAAAAATATAATGAGATTAGGAGTGAAATAAAGAATGAATAAGGGAAAGCTAAGAAAAGTAATTACTGTTTTATTATTTATACTAATGATATTTAACCCGGCAGTAACTCTTGCAGAAAGTAACTACTCTCTTCCGTTTTCTTCCACGAAGGGAGATCTCCACACGGAATCAATGAACAAGATAGAATCTGGTTTTATTGATTCCCTACCGGATGGAAATTACGCAGAAGCGATTGTTTATCTGAAGAGTCAGGTAGACAGTATGGAAGTTGCAAATGAGGCTGAAAGTAAACTATCATCGGCATTAACACCATATACGGCAAAACTTGGAGTAAGAAAAGCGGTAATTGGTGCCTTAAAGGATAACGCAGAGGATACACAGCAGAAATTATTAAAATACATAAGCCAGGAAGAAGAAAAGAGTAACGTAGCGGAGTATAAACCGTATTACATAATCAATGCAGTATATGTAAAAGCCACAAAAAATGTAATCGAAAATATTTCCTACATGGATGAAATAGAGAAAATATATGAAAACAAAATTGTAAAATTGGACGAGCCTGAAATTACCAAGGGAGAAATCCAGGCAAATGCTGACGGAGTAGAATGGAATGTAGGGAAAATCAGGGCCAATGAAGTATGGAATCTTGGTGTGGATGGAACGGGCGTTGTTGTAGGTACGATTGATACCGGTGCGACCTGGACCCACCCGGCACTTCAGGCAAAATGGAGGGGTTACAACCCGAATGATCCGGGCAATCCTAATCCCGGAGGTAATTGGTATGATCCTGTAGACGGAAGTACCCTGCCTGCTGATGAACCAAGTATTCCTCACGGAACCCATGTCTTAGGAACCATTTTAGGACAAGAACCGGATGGCAGTAATAAAATCGGAGCAGCACCGGGAGCAAAATGGATAACAGCCAAAGCTTTCACACCGGAGGGCGGCTATGATGATGACATATTGTCTGCGGCTGAGTGGATGCTTACACCGGGCGGCAATCCGGCTGCGGCACCGGATGTAATTAACTGCTCCTGGGGCGGCGATCCGGGATTAGATGAGTGGTTCAGACCTATGGTAACCGCCTGGAGGGCCGCTGGAATCCTTCCGGTATTTTCAGCAGGGAATGAAGATAATGGTGCAGCACCTCCGGCTTCCGTAAGTTCTCCGGCTAATTATCCTGAAAGCGTTGCTGTTGGGGCAACAGATATCAATAATCTCAGAGGTGATTTTTCAGGAAGGGGCCCGGGACCATATGATAATGTAAAACCAGATGTTTCAGCTCCCGGAGTAAATATCCGTTCCTCAGTACCCGGGGGATATGAAAGCGGATGGAGCGGTACAAGTATGGCAGCACCGTCAGTTGCCGGAACGGTGGCACTGATATTATCAGCGAATAATTCTCTTTCAATAGAAGAAGTAGAAGCATTACTTAAGGAGACAGCAGTACACCTGGCAGATGCAGAGGATCCAGGATATCCTAACAATGGTTATGGCTTCGGGCTTATTGATGCTTTTGAAGCAGTATCGAAAGTGGCAGGCGGTACCGGAACAATAGAAGGTAAAGTATTAAAAGAAGGAGAAGATTTAGAAAATCCCGTAATCCTTCACAAACAGGAAGTATTTGAAACTTATTCCGGTTCAGATATTCCGGTCAATGCAGAAATTTCAGATGATGTATCTGTTGTCGATGCGGAATTGCTGGTAAAGGTAACAGGAAAAGCCTATTGGATAATGCTGCCCCTGGTGAGAACGTCAGGAGATTATAAATCCGGAGTATATTCAGGAACCATAAACAGCGATATTATAGAACAAGCCGGCCTTACCTATAAGATAAAAGCGCGGGATTATGACGGTAATGAAGTCGTAACCGAAGAATACAAAGTAGTGGTTAAATTCGGTGCTGTGCCGGATGACTATACCGTTGATTTTGAAACCAATCCGTCAGGCTGGATCTTAGACGGAGAATGGCAATGGGGGGAACCGGTGAAAGATGCAGGACCGGTACCCCTTAGCGGGACGAAACTGATCGGAACGAATCTTGCAGGTAATTATGCCGATTACGGGGATAATGAACTCATATCCGTGCCCTTGGATTTAAGAAATTCCGATTTGGATTTTGCACAGTTTAGAGTCAGCCAGTGGTATGATTTAGAAAACAACCGTGATAAAGGAACTGTATATGTAACCAATGATTACGGAGAAACCTGGAATCAGGTTGGACCGGCCTACACCGGCACACAGACCCGGTGGAAGGAAATTGTGATTAATTTAAACCAATATATCGGCTCACCGGATCCGGTATTTATCGCATTCAGAATGACTTCGGACGGCTCCGTACAAAAAGCCGGCTGGTATCTGGAGGATGCAAAGCTTATTGCAACCGATAAGGTAGCGCCATCTGCTCCAGCCAATCTAAATGGCAGGGTTATATTTGGTACCGCAGCCCTAAAATGGGACGCAGCACCTGACAGTGACATACAAGGATATAAGATTTACCGTTCCGATTTAATCGATGGAGAATATATACTTTTAGGAGAAACTTCCGGCATTTCCTATGGAGACAGCGGTATATTACCGGAACACACATACTATTATAAAGTTTCGTCCTATGATTATGCGGGAAACGAAAGTGATTTAACACTTCCGTTAACGGTAGAAGCAGGAGCCTTGGGAGACTATGTATTCCTTGCTGATTTTGAAAATGATAACGGCAACTTTACAAAGGGAGGCACCAATAATTCATGGGAATGGGGGGTACCTGCCTCAGGTCCGGGAGCCGGATTGTATGGTGAAAAAATCTGGGCAACAAGCCTTTCAGGAAATTATCCGAGCAGCAGTAATGCCTTTATAGAATCACCTGAAGTTCAGTTACCTGCAAATGAAAATAGCGTATTAACCGTTGGTCAATGGTATGAAATGGAGAATAAGTATGACAAGGGATATATCCAGATATCCAGGAAAAACGGAGAAGGCTGGTCTGCCTGGGCAGATATTGCTCCCGGCGGATATTTCACAGGAGATGGAAAGGCATGGACGGATCTGGACATACCGCTTGCTTCTTCCTATGCAGGGCAAACAGTTAAATTAAGATTCCTGTTAACTTCTGACAGTTCTGTTACGAAGGCAGGCTGGTACCTTGATTATGTTATGATTGATACATCGGATGGAGTTACAAAGGAAATAATACCGAAGGAAAGTAATCAATCAGATAACGAGATTGGCATGAAGGAAATAGAGGTAAAACCGTTCGAGTTTGATTTGAAAGCAAAACAGGCAACAGACAATGTAAAATATAAAACTGTCAGTGATGCTACGGTTCAATCCATTTCTTCCGTAACGGCCGGATTGCCGGTTGATGCGGTAGTGACTGTTCTTGAAACGGGAAGAAGTGCCAGGACGAATCCGGCAGATGGAAGATTCACATTGAAACATGCCATGAATGAAGGCGCCGGTACCTGGACCTTAAGGGCAGAAGCTTATGGATATGATCCTGTCGAGGCACAGGTTCATTTAGGAGAAAATCAGACCGTTAAAAAGAACTTTGTACTGGAAGAGATGCCTAAAGGAACAATCACAGGAAGAGTTGCAGACAGATATTCAAAAGCTCCGGCAGCCTATGCAACCATAAGAGTAAAAGAGGATTCCAGGATTCCGGTGGTTACAACGGATGAAAATGGAGAATTTGTAATACCGGAGGTATATGAAGGTGCCTATACGCTTAAAGTGATAGCAGATGGATTCGAGCCGGGAGAAGAAGGTGTAACGGTAACAGGAAATAAAACCACGGAGATAGAAATACCGCTTAAGAGATTTGTAGGCTATGAAGAAGAAATAGTCTATGATGACGGAACAGGTGAAAACGCACTTGCATTGAATTCCGCAGGAAATGGTCTGGCAATAAGGGTGACTCCATCCCAGTATGGAAAAGTAAAAGGAGCAAATATATTCTTCTGGGGAAATGACTGGCCAACTCCCGGAGGAACACAGATAGGAATTACCCTTTATGATACTGATGCGGACGGAAACCCTGTGAAGCTTGATATTCAGCCTAAGACCGTTAATGTAGTCAGAGGACAGTGGAATTATATTGACTTAGCCGAGTTTGGATTTTCAACAGACAGAGATTTCTTTGTTGCAACTTGTCAGACTGCCGCCGGAACTTCTTCACCCGGAACCGGCATAGATGAATCAAGCCCATATGGTGACAGATCCTATCTGTATACAGGAGATACCTTTATACCTTTGGAAGAGGAAGATACAGCCGGTGGATTAATGATAAGAGCGAGAATGGAATATTCTGTCGGCACACCGGTAATCACAAATTTAAATGAGGTTAATTATACCAATCAGGATACCATATCAGTTGAAGGAAAAGTAACCGCCGATGGAAAGGTAAACCTATATGCAAATGGTGTTAAAATTGATGAAGTAAATGCTGTAAACAAAATCTTCAGCAAAGAAATAACATTGACGGAGGATGAAAGTGTAATTACGGTAACTTCCGAATTAAATGGAAAAGAGACCGAACCCTCCGTCGGAAAAACCGTAATAAAAGATAAAGTCACGCCGGAATTAACAATTACCGGACCGGCAGACGGATCAGTAACCAATGAAAGAGTCGTAGACATCGCAGGAACTGTTGCAGATGAGCATTTGGACCGGCTGGAAATAGGTGGAGAGACTGTCAGAATTGTGGATGGAACCTTCCATATTGAAAAAATTGTTCATAACGGTGAGAATTCATTTATCTTAAAAGCTTATGATTTGGCAGGAAATACAACAGAAAAGTCCATCAGCGTAACTGTTAAAAATGATCTGCCGGTTATAACTGATTTGGAGCCTGCAAAAGATGTTTCACTGACACCGGGAGAAGCGCTGACGGTTAGTTTCCGAAGTGAATCCGGCGGAAAGGGAGTTTTCAGAGTAGTCCTTCCAAGTGGAATTTCATCTCAGGAAAAC
Source organism: Anaerocolumna sp. (assembly GCA_049692775.1). GTDB lineage: Bacteria > Bacillota > Clostridia > Lachnospirales > Lachnospiraceae > Anaerocolumna. The sequence goes on from JBAVPE010000033.1 coordinate 62,492, forward strand.
AACAGGATATCCATGGAAGAAGTAGAGGAAGGCTATTATGCAGGCACGTGGACGGTTCCCCAAGCAACAATAAACGGGCTTCTCGTAGAGGCAGAATTTACCGATAATGCAGGGAATACCGTATCTGCTACGGCTGAAGGAAAAATTAATATAACAGCAGAACAAGCCCTAAGTGATCTGGAACCCTCAGCGGATGTAACCTTAAAAGGCGGAGAGGAATTGACTGTAAGCTTTAGCAGCGGAGAAGGCGGGTCGGCCTCTTTCAAGATACTTTTTTCGGATATCGATGTTACGAAAACAACTATAACTTCCATGATAGAAGTATCCCCAGGATATTATGTGGGGACGTGGACAGTTCCGTATAATACTAAAATCAATGGTCTTTCGGTTGAAGTAACCTATACGGATGTTAACGGAAAGATAATAACCGCTACGGCAGAGGGCAGAATTAATATAGTTCAATCCGACGACGGAGGGAACATCATGGAGTCTGTGATACCGGAGAAACAGGAACTTCAGGAGAAGCCAAGTACTCCGGATACTCCGGTGATTCCAGTTGTCCCTAAAGAGATACCTTAAAAAGTAAAAAATAATTTTTTATTGGCGTATTGCAAAAGTGAACCGCCCCTGTCGAGTAGACAACTAAGCATAAAGAATAAGGTAAGTTATTGATAATAATATGTAATTTGTACCAATATGTAATTTGGATACAAATTCATATAAAATGTATATTATACAATAAGAGGCTGCCCGAAAATAGCATTCCTATCGTTAGTATTAAGCTATTTTTGGGCAACTTCTTGTCTTTTACTAAAGTTTACTGCTTGTTCCCGGTACCACCGGATGATTTTACCCGCTACACTGTCCGTTGACGGAATCTCAGGCAAGCCGTCAGTACTGTACCAGGCAGCGTCAGTAATTTCATTGTTATCAACCACAATTTCACCGCTTTCATATTCGGCAACAAAAGCCAACATCAGGGAATCCGGGAAAGACCACGGCTGGCTGGTGAAATATCTTATATTTTTTACCTTTATCCCTACCTCTTCCTGAATCTCACGTTCAACACATTGTTCCAAGGTTTCACCCGGTTCAACGAAGCCTGCAATTAGGCTGTAGAGCCCTTTTTTAAAATTCCGGTTATGGGCGAGTAAAATTTGATTATCTTTTATCACAGCGGTTATAGTAGCCGGTGAGATTCTGGGATAAATTATATTACCGCAGTCCGGACAGATTTTAGCACGCTCATCTTTTTTATCATAAGTTTTATGTCCGCAGCGTCCGCAATATTGGTTCATACTGTTCCAATGCAGTATGTGATTCGCTGTCCCGGCGAGAATAAATATATCGGGGTCACCGGTAAGATATGTAATTTCTTTTATATCTATAAGTTCCATATTCTGCGGCAGTGCGGATGATTCACTCAACCTTTCACAATAACAGGCATGTCCGTTATATATTCCGACATATTCAAGGCACTTATGGGTTTTTAATAAATCTTTTAAATCTCTGTATTCTGGGATATTTAATTTATCTTCTACTTTTTTTACCAGCAGTTTATTCGCTGTCAGTGCAAAGATCCATACAGTGTCCCTGAAGGTTTCCGGCAGAGAAGAAGTCGCTATATCTGTTTGCTCATTTTCAATACTCATATTGTTTGACCCTTTCATTAGGATTATTTGTATTAAAATAATATTCTATTAATCTTATCATGATATCAGGTTATCTGCAATAATAAGATGTAGTTATTATATCCTTTCGGAGGATAAAATAATTGATCTGCTTACAGTAAGACGCGGATTTCTTACAGCTTTATGGCTGGCAGCAGAAATAGTATTTATCGGTAACAGTTCAGCCTATGGTGCCGCGAGGTGTTTTTTGTGAGTGTAGCGAAGCGAAAGTCACAGAAAACCCGAGATATACGTGTGCGAAATTATGCATTCTGCATAATTTCTGTACATCATTTGTTACAATTCAGCCGTAAGGCTGAACTGTAACATTTATCGTCGCATATATAAATATGAAACTTGCTATAAGAAATGGAGTACTATATAATGTTTTATATACATGGGCAGGTTGGACGGGAATACTTGCAGCTTTATTTACAAAATAAGGATTGTCTGGTTCAAATCCTTAAGCATTGCTCATTAACCAATCCGCATTGCAAGAAGGGAAAGACCTTAGCGGGGGAAAAGAATAAAAATTATGCAGAAAGTATAAGTACAGAAGCTGACAGTGGAAGAAACACGAATCCTGATAAAGAAGAATGGAGACGTACCCAGGCGGAGTTTAAAATTCTTCGTTTATTTCAAAATTGCTATTATTTACTGTCTGGCGGGAAAGGTAGTAAGCAGGGCAATAAAAAGAATAAGATTTATATTTTATCCTTATTAGCAGATAGAGGTGAATGGAATCAAAAGGAACTGGAGGATAATTCTGAATTATCTACTGTGGGTCTGATGGATCTTTTATTAAAAATGAAGAAAAAAGGGTACATCAGTTTAAAGCAGGAAAAAGCAGCAGATTCGAAGATCTCTATAACAGAAAATGGTTTGGAGTTATTGAAATTGCATATAAACAAAAGAAGTCAAGGCAGAACCGATATTTTTTCTGTTTTGGATGAAAAAGAAAAAGATAACCTGGAGCATATTTTGAAAAAAATATATTTAGAATGGAGTAAGTAGTAGGCGGTTCCATAGATCCCGAAGATAAAGAAGCTTCCAATTGGCCTGCCGCCAGGGAGAAATTTACTATTCGGGAAACAGTTTATTGATAAAACATGGAAAAGGGTGTGAATTATTGAAAACCATAATTCACACCCTGATTTGAGGCAGTATCCGAAACTCAAGTTTCGGATACTGCAATGGGAGCTAGTGTGATTAAAACATATATGATAAATACTGATAAATTAAATGATGACAAGTTATTTCAGGATTACTATAATGAAATGTCGGCATACCGGCAGAAAAAAATCATGAAATATAAATTCAGGAAAGACAGAAATCTAAGTCTTGGGGCCGGTATACTTCTTGATTACGGATTAAAACAATATGGTCTTAATGAATGTAATATGAGATATGCAGCCGGTAATAATGATAAACCATATTTTGCAGATCGACCCGATATACATTTTAATATATCACATTCAGGAACCATGGTAATCTGCTCTTTTTCAAATGCAGAAATTGGTGTTGACATAGAGAAGATAACGGGTATGGATTTTAATATTGCCAGGAGGTTTTTTTGTACTGCTGAGTATGAATATATAATAAATCAAACCACCGACATGGAAAGAAAAGAAGCTTTCTTTCGAATATGGGTATTGAAAGAAAGCTTTATGAAAATGACAGGTCTTGGTATGAGCCTTTTGATTGATTCATTTGAGATCATATTGGAAGATAAAATTACAGTTAAACATAGTGTTAATGATCAAATATATAGTTTTAAAGAATATAAAGTAGATGAGTATAGGATTGCGATATGCAGTACAATAGCAGAAGATGAAGAAAGTGCGAAAATTTCGTTTATTCCAGGTTTTCTTTAAAAGGATTATTTCTACGGTTTTGACATGTAGGCAGGGGGAAATTTGGTGTGTTTTTATTGGTAGGACAGTGACAGAAAGTATTGATAGCAAGACCCCTTTTAAAAGATGTACCGATTTTGTTGTAGGAAGCAATGAATAATCCAAAGGGTATTCATTCCAAGTTCATTGTTTATACTCCGAAGGTGCCATACCGTAATATTTCCGAAATAAGCGGCTGAAATACAGTTGATCATCGATGCCTATGGAAATGGCAATCTCTTTTAAGGCTACTTCCTTTTCCTGATTTTTTATCAGCTCCATGGCTTTTTTCATCCTGAGCCCGTTTATATAGTTTGTAATACTGATACCAACTTCTGATTTAAACAGCCGGCATAAATATCCGGAGCTTAAATTTACATAATCGGAAAGCGAAGTAAGGCTTATTTTGCGGTGATAGTTTTGATTGATATAATTAATTGCTTTTACAATTTCATCTTTATACTCTGCCTGATTTTTTTCAGTAGTTGAGATGGGGGCAAAAATAGCTTCCAATGCCATTGTAATATAAAGATATAAATCCTCTAAAGAGCAGCTCACTTTTATATGCTCTTTCATTTCCATAAGATATTTATGGGTCTGCAAGGATAAATTATGATTTAAGTATTCCAGCATTTCGATACTTTTTTCAAAATAGGTTTTTGCTACCTCCGGAAGGATGTGCTTATTTTTAAATTCCTCTAATAGGGAGCGGATTTGTACCTTGCATTTATTGAAATCTACAGGATAGTTTTTTTGCAGTTCCTCTGCAAAGTCTACATAATATACGAAATTTATGTAGTGGAGGGGAAGATAATCTTCTGCTTTGATGACCCTCAATTCTTCATAAAAGACAAGTTCTGTAATTTTTTCAGAAGTATGGTACCATTCCCTTAATTTCTCCATTCCGGTAATTTTCTCTTTAAAGACTATCACAGGTAATACAGAAAAATATAATTGAAACAGGGAAGACAGTTTTTGCAGGTAAGCCAGTATATTTATAGTTTTCCCGGTTCTGGCGGAGGAGGGAAAGAAAACTATAACATTAGCCTTATTTATAAATAGCAGCTCATAACCGGATATCGCGTCGAATGCCTCAAAAAGAGTATTTTGTATAGATTCCTGAGAAAGACCTCCCTTGCTGTTTACCGAGTTTTCTTTAAAATGTATCAAAATAAGGTCATAAGTACTTATTAACATATCCTCCGTTAGCTGAGTGTCTTCCGGGGATAATTTTGCCAGGTCGTTCAGGCTTTCAAAATAATCTTTTAATATCTGCTGTCTTTTCTTACGTTGTTGGTCTTTTAATATCCTTTCGTATTGTTCCGCAATTGTGTTTTGTGTTTTAGAAAGGGCAAGTTTTCCTGAGATTTTATCCAGATATTGAATTAAGGAGGTGTCCTGAATGCTGATTTTCAGCAGATAATCTACGGCCCCCATTACCAGGGCAGAACGCACGTAGTCGAAATCTTCATAATTACTTAACACCAGTATCTCACCCGGATAAGAAATATTTTTTAATTCCCGGATCAGGGTAAGACCATCCATATTCGGCATCTTTAAATCTGTTATAATAAGATCGGGCTGAATTTCATGAATGAGCTTTAGTGCTTCAATACCGTCGGAAGCAGTGGCACTTATGGTATATCCGTAATTTTCCCAGGAAATGATGGAACGCAGGGCAATCTTAACAATAGGCTCATCGTCAACAATAAGAACTTTATACATAACGGATTCCTTTCTGCTGCAGCAATAGATTATAGTTAAATTATATAATTCTTGGTATTTTTACTTCACATAGCGTCCCTTTTCCCGGTTCACTCTTAATCAATAAACCATAGGGTTCACCAAAGTTTAACATGATACGGTCATTTACATTTTGACTGCCGAATCCGCCCAGACCTTCCGGTTTTTTATTGTCCCCAGGATCAAATCCTTTGCCGTTATCCGTAAGCTCCAGAATAATGTCCATATCTATTGCATAACATTTTACCATAATATCAAGGATGCTTCCATCATTTTTAGCACCGTGCATAATAGCATTTTCAGCTAAAGGCTGTAAGATAAGTTTAGGAGTAAGGTAGGAAAGCAGCGTTAAGTCCAATTCATAGGTAACCTGAAAGTTTCCGGCGTATCTTATGGTCTGTATGGCAAAATAGTGCTTTAGGTTATTGATTTCTTCCTCGATAGGAATGAATTCATTTTGGTCAATCAAAGCATTTCTTAAAAGCTCACTTAAAGACTGTATGCCCGTACTGACAACCATATCATGATTCATGGAAGCCACCAGGCGAAGGGTATTTAAGGTATTGAACAGGAAATGAGGATTTATCTGGTACTGAAGTACTTTCAGCTCCAGTTTTCTTTTTCGCTGCTCTTCATATTGCTGGTTTTCCAAAAGTTCTTTGATCTTATCAACCATATCATCTATATTCTTGGAGAGGTATCCAAGTTCATCCAGGTTCAAATCATCTATTCTTTCATTCAGATTACCTTCCGAGATCTTCTGGCAGGTAGCTACCATCTTCTTTACCGGTGTAGAAATGCTTAAATAGATCAGTATTATGATAATACTGCAGATCAGGATTACAATCGCAGCTGTCATAGTAAGGTCTTTTGTAATGATATTGGATTCCGAATTAAGATAGGAAAAGGGTATAAAAGAAACAAAATATTTATCTATATTTTTATTGTAAAAATAGGTGATAAGCTGACGGTTATCATCGATAACGATTTCAAAGGAACCGCTTTTTTTATGCTGTTTTTTTATCTTATCCAAAAGATTACTGTCAGGGAAGGGTTTGCCCAGTATCAGGGAGCGGTTCCAGGAGGATAATATAATGCCGTCGGTATCCATAAATATAATATTGGAGCCCTCGTTTAATTTAACCGGAGAAAGGACGGTTTCTGAAAATAATTTTTCATCAATAGAAACAAGGGTATATCCTAATACTTCCGAAGTATCAAACTGATTTATGGTTCTCCTGCCTAAAACAAGTATATCCCTGGAACGGTAGGTTTTCACATAGGTCCAGCTGTCATTGGGGGCATTTTTAACGAGATTTTTTAGTATGGCACTCATATCTTTGTCATAAAAGCCATCGTAACCCAAATCATAAAATATTTCTCCCTTTTTATCCAAAATGGTTATATTTTTAGCCTGGGCAGGATAGATGATTTTCGTTTTTACCAAAGACTGAATGTTATTAATAATTTTATTTTTTTCTCCGCTGGTGTAGTTTTCTACTAAGAGTGCATCCTGTATCTGCTGATTTACACAAATAGAACCGCATAGATATTGGTACTTTTCAATCTCCGTAACCATGTTGGTATTGACCATACTTAAGAGCTTAGCGGTGGAATCCGATATTTTACTTTTCATAGCTTTGGAATTCAAATGGTTGGAATAAAAACTGATAAAAATAAGCGGGAGAATGGAAACAATGAGAAAGGATATGATTAAGCGGTACTTAATATCCATTTTACGCAAAGCAGTCTTAAAATTAAAAATCTTTTTCATATTCAGCGGCATCCTTTCTATTTCGTGCAAAAATGCTGTTAAACCTATTATAACGAATTTTAATTCCGGAGTAGATGGAATTTTTAAAAATTGCAACATTATCTATAATAATATCAAAATAATCCATATTCTGTGCATACGAAAGAATTAAAGGAAAGAAAAATTCGCTATTTTTTCCATATAACTGTCAAGATAATAAATATGCAAAATAAAAGAATCATTCTATAATAAGCCCATAGCTGATTAATCAGTGCTGCAGGATGTTTTTCCCGGATAATCTTAGGGAAGCAGAAGGGCAGGATTTCCAGGCTAATTACAACATGATACAGGAAAAAGGAGGTATGCGTGCTAAAGCACGCAGATAGGAGTTAATATGAAAAAGTTAATGGCATTATTGTTAGCCGTCACTATGACGGTTATGGGGCTTACCGGGTGTTCATCCGGTGGTTCTTCATCAAAAGACGATGCGGCAAAAACCAGCGTTACGAACACCGGGGATAATGCAGCAGGGGCGTCTAAAGACACAGTTTCCACAGATACTAAAGCTGAGGAGCAGGAATTAAATATTGCCGTATTTCAAGGCGGTTTTGGGGATGAATACTGGAATGGGGTCGTTGATCTTTTTGAACAATCACATCCGGGTGTAAAAGTAAACATAACCATCAGTCCAACCGTTGCGGATATTATAAGACCGCAGATTGTAGCAGGAAATGCCCCGGATTTTATTGCATTAAATGATACTTCGGAAGATGGTTTAATATTGTCCCTGATCAAAGAAAAAGCATTAATGGATTTAACGGATTTATTTGACGGACAAAATTATGCGGGAACAGGTACTTTAAGGGATGATATAAAAGACGGCCTTTTGGAGAGTGCAAAATGTGCTCCTTATACCGGGGATGGGAGAATATTTCTTGCTCCTTTTAATACAGGTCCCCAGGGATTAATTTATAACAAAAATTTATTTGATACAAAAGGCTGGCAGGTTCCTAAAACCTGGGATGAATTTTTTGCTTTGGGAGATGAAGCCACAAAAGACGGAAGGGCTCTGTTTACCTATCAGGGAATTTATCCTGGATATTTAGAGGAAATGCTTTGGCCCGCCATTGCTTCTGTAGGCGGTATGGAAGTAATTGATGCCATTTGCTCTTATCAGGAAGGGTCTTTTAACAATCCGGCAGTGTTAAAAGTATTACAGCAAATTGCTGATATTTCATCAAAAGGTGATTTGCTAAAGGGAACAGTCGGAATGAATCATACGGAATCCCAATCTGAAATGATGCTTGGTAAAGCCGTATTTATAACAAATGGAACCTGGATGGAAAATGAAATGGCAGATGCACCAAGAGAAGATGGTTTTGAATTTGCCATGGCTCCGGTTCCAACCTTTGCAGAAGGGGATACCCACTATGTTTTGGACAGTTGTGAGCAGTTTTCCATTCCTGCCTCAGCGGAGAATCCGGATATGGCAAAAGAATTTTTAAGATTCTTATACAGTGATGATTCCATTAAATTGTTTGCGGAAAAATCCGGCGCTATCTATGCAGTGAAATCCGGACGTGAATTATCAAAAGATTACATATCAGATGCAACTTATAATATGTATGGAATATATGATGAACTCAATACGGTATCTTTGATTATGAATTTTCAGTCCCTGCCGTCTAAATGCAAAATCAATGTATCAGATGAAGTATTTCAGCCAATCACATCTGTTATGAATGGTGAGATGACTGTAGAACAATGGGCTGAGAATGTTGAAGCTGCTTTTGCCCAGATACGGGCGGACAAAGAGGCTGTCGGAGAATAATTTAACTTTATAAGCAGCGCGGCGGATTGTGAATATCCGCTTTGATGCAGCCGGGATGAAAAGAAAACTGAAAGGGGCTGTTGCAATAAATTTACTGAACTTAGGGTTGAATATTGCAACAGCCCCTTACTAAGAAGGAGTGAAAAACTTGGTCAAAAAGCCCAAACTATTTATTACAGTATGCACGCTTCCGGTACTGGCCCTGACTTTTATTTTTATGATATTTCCTATGTTTAATGCCATCTATTTGTCTTTTACGGATTCTACCTCTTTAAATGTAGGCCTCAACAGTGATTTTATCGGACTGGATAATTATAAATATATGTTTCAGGACAAATCTTTTTTATTAGCACTTAAAAATACGCTGAAAATTATGGCGGTGGTACCTGTGGTAACCTTATTTTTCAGCTTAATTTTTGCATTTATCTTAACGCAAAGCAAGGTAAAAGAAAAGGCGTTTTACAGAACGGTTTTCTTTTTTCCAAGTATTATATCGCTTACCATAGTGGGAATCGTGTGGTCATTCATATTTAACCCAACGAAAGGGATTCTCAATCATATTCTAGAAATCTTAAATTTGAAAAATCTTCAACATGCCTGGTTAGGAGAGAGTAAAACAGCACTCTGGTGTGTGGCGGCTGCTTTAATCTGGCAGGCTGTTGGTTATTATATGGTAATGTATATTGCCTCCATAGACGGTATATCCGGGGAGGTTTATGAAGCTGCGGAAGTGGACGGAGCGGGGGGGATTAAAAAATTCTTTTACATAACCCTCCCCCTGCTCCGTAATTCCATAGGAATTACTTATGTCCTGTCACTTTCCGGTACCATCAATTTAAGTTTTACCTTATCCAATATTATGACGGCAGGAGGGCCTAACGGTGCTTCTTCGGTACTCCTTCAATATATGTATACTCAGGGTATGCGTAATGCAAATTTTGGATATGCAATGGCAATTGCCATGTTTACTTTGATTTTAGCCATTCTGCTTGCTGTATTATCCAGAAAAGTCAGCAGCAGTACGGAATAGGGGGAGTTGATTATGAAATTTGAAAACGGCTTTTTGAAGCCTAAGGTTACAACCTGGATTCTAAGATTATTTTTGATCCCCGCTACGATTGTATTTTTATACCCATTTGCATGGAACTTAATTTCATCCTTTAAGACCAATACGGAATATCTGACCAATCCGTATTCCCTGCCTTCCGGGTTTAATATCCCCAATTATATCAATGCCATTGAAAAGGCAAATATGGCAGCTTATTTTTTGAATTCTCTTTATGTAACTATCCTGTCGACGTTCCTGCTTTTAATTTTAGCGATTCCCATTTCCTATTGTCTGGCAAGATACCATTTTTTCGGTTCAAAGGTAATACTTGGTATGTATATGGGATGTATTTTTTTACAGGCCACCTATATTATGATTCCTTTATTTCTGGAATTGCAGGCGGTAAATGGATTAAATAACCCTACCCTTCTGTCTCTGGTTTATGCGGTATTGCAGTTTCCTTTTGCTATATTTACCTTCAATGGCTTTATCAGGGCATTACCTACCGGCTATGAAGAAGCAGCCAGAATAGACGGGGCATCTAATTTAAATATGCTGATCCGTATTGTCATTCCTTTGTGCAAACCGGGTATTGTAACGATTGCCATGCTGACGGCTATGGGATTTTGGAATGAATATCCGCTGGCACTGGTTTTACTTACCGATGAAAAAGTTAAAACCCTGCCCATTGGGCTTGCCAACTTATTTGAAGTGCAAAAATATGCAACAGACTGGGGGGCATTATTTGCCGGACTTATCATTATTTTAGTCCCCACGGTTATGATCTATTTAATCGGACAGAAACAGCTTTTGCAGGGAGTCAGTCTGGGAGGTCTGAAAGGATGAGCAGGATAAATAATAGCCGGGATACAGAATACATAAAAGTAGTTTCGGAATTGGTGAGCCCAGTGCTTTCCTGAAAGAAGGTATCTTCTTTCAGCTGGAAGATGTCCTGGGCGTGCAAAAGGAAATCGGTTTTACAGCCAGTGTGAATAAACGAAAGACAGAGACAGTGAAACATTTTATAACGGAGGATGTAACGGAAACCATTTATTACGGTGAAGGCATGACGATGATTTACCCCTGTGCCCCTAAAACACAGGTACTTGATGTGGTAAATGGAAGCTGTACTCTTACTGCTCACTCCTATGGAATGGGGAAGGCGGTATATATGGCAGGTTTGCCTTATAATGATTTGAATACGAGGATTCTGTTACGGTCCATTTACTGGTCAGCGGGTAAGGCGGAGCTTCTATACAAGTGGTTTTCAACTAATTCAGTAACGGAATGTAATGCTTATCCGGAAGCGGGTAAATTCTGTCTTATCAATAACAGTGACAGTGAACAGACAACAGAAGTGTATTTAGGAGATGGCGGGAAGAAAAGTTATACACTAAAGCCTATGGAAATGCGTTGGTTGATGGTTTAATTATGCAGCAGTGATTAAACCGTTTAAATAAAGAACCAGGAAGGGAGGTTATGGAAATGAAAAAAATAGTAAAAAACCGGAAGGAAAACAGACATATTTATAAATGGATTGCCGCAGGAATATTAGTCCTGCTTCTTACTGGCAGTATGTTGTGATATAACCTGCGAAGTTATCCGGTTTTTACTATTGGCGGCTGCAAAGTAACGGAAGCGGAACTTAAATTTTTTATGGAAGATAAGGAGAGTGATGTCAGAAATTATTATCAAACACATTATAATATAACCTTAGCAGGCAACTTATGGCAGGATCCGGTAGATGGAATTACACCGGATAACTATTTAAAGGACAATGCCTATAAGGAATGTATCAAAACTAAAAGCTTATTGTTACTGGCTAAGGAAAATAAACTGCTGGATTTTGTGGATTACCATGATTTTTTAAAGGCGGTTAAGAAAGAAAATGAGAATAGGGCATTGTCGGTTAAAAAAGGTGAAATCGTTTATGGCATGGTTAATTTTACTTCAAAAGAATATCTGGGTCATTTAAAAACTGAACTGGAAATAAATCTTATAAAAAGCCTTTCACAAAAGGATGAGGATCCTCTTTATATAACCAAGGAAGAAATCCGTGAATACTTTAATAGCCATAAAGAAGAATGGAGTGAAAATTCTACTGCAACAAAAGTCTGGGATATTTCTTTGGCGAAAGAGATTGAAGATAGTAAGAGTCTGCTTCTGGAACTTAGAGAGCAGTTAAGCAGGGATGAAAACATGGAGATAAGAAAAGAAATGATAAAGAATTTTAAAGAAATCCATTTCACTGAAAGAATCTTCACTGCTGATTCTTACAAGGAAGATTTATATTCCTGTATGGAAGTAAGGACATTGGCTGATAAAATGCAGGTAAATGAAGTAAGCACGATTTTGGAATCGGAGAATGAATATCATATTGTGTGGGTATTGGACAGGCAGACCGATGAGGAAAAAGCTTATAAAGCTTATGAATCCCGTATCAAAGAAGCTTTATTGCACGAAAAATTCAATCAATATCTGGAGGATTATCAGAGTTCATTAAATATTGTTTTAAATAACAACGTTTACCGTAAAATCAAAATAAAGTATTAGATTTTGATTACGGTCAGGAGCAGGGAGGATAAAAAATGCGATATAAAAGAAAATTTTTAGTGCCTGTTTTAACTTTAGTACTGATTGTTTCAATGATACCCGGTAACATAAAAGGTTTAAAAACCACAGCTTACGCAGAAACTAATACAGCCGCAAACAGCTACGGAGGCACGGACTATTATATTGATGCCACCGGAGGAAATGATTCAGATAATGGGACAAGCCAGTTGACAGCATGGAAAAACCTTACCAAAGCAAATGCAACGACTTTTCAGCCGGGTGACCGGATTTTATTGAAAGCCGGAGAGACTTGGGAGAACCAGCAATTAATGCCCAAAGGCTCCGGCGTGGAGGGGCAGCCCATAACCATAACTTCTTATGGGGATATCGACACTCTTGGAAGACCCTGTATTGCTACAAACGGAAAGGTTGATAGTCCTGTAACCTATACCGGTGGCACCTATGTAAAGAATATGGATAAAGTTGGCCTTACCGGTGCCGTGGTATTGCAAAACCAGCAATATTGGGAAATATATAACCTGGAATTATCTAATGATGATAATTTTAACAGTGACATCACTAACCAGACCATTGTCAGAGACGGTATTAATATCAGCATTCAGGCTGATAAGTTAGCAAGTGCCCCTGATAAAATAATGAACCACTTTATTATCGAAAACTGCTACATACATGACATAGACGGACCTTCCTACTGGCAGAAGATTCATTATGGCGGAATTATATTTCAAGTGTTTGGTTCCGGGCAATATACCAGCTATGAAGACGGAGCTTACTATTTCCAAGATGTGACGATCCAAAATAACAGCTTTGTGAAAACCGAACTTCATGCCATAGAGTTTGCATTTAATTGGTTTGGGGATAGTGCAGGACAATATGACGAAAGCGGTAAATATCATGAGGGTTGGGAACAACTGTGGGTACGCACCAAGGACTTGTACAGCAGAGATGTCTATATCGGACATAATTATTGCGAAAATATCGGACAAGGTGCGATACAGCTAGCCAATACCCAGAATATGACCGTAGAGTATAATGAAGTCAACGGATATTTGAAACGCTATAATTCGGTATCCTGCGGTTTATATTTATGGGCGGGTGCTGACAGTGTCATGCAGTATAATGAGGTATATGACGGCCCTTACAATGAATATGACGGTACACCCTGGGATCTGGAATACACGAATTTTAATGTCACTTACCAATACAACTATTCTCATGATAACAGCGCAGGATGGATGGCATATATGGGAAACAGTTCGAATTCCATAGCCAGATATAATCTGAGTGTGGATGATAATGGCGTTATTGTAAAGAATATGCTGTCTACCAATTATTCTCCTACCTACTTTGTAAATAACGTCTTTGTTTATGATGCATCCCGGATGGATTATATACATGACTATTATTTTAAGGATACCGTAAATTTTTATAATAATATCTTTTATAATTATTCCGCCACGACACCAACCAAATGGTATAACAACGCATATCCCAATGCATTTCAAAAGGCAAATTTCTTCAATAATGTTTATTATGAAGCAGGTGGAATTGCATCAGGCCAGGAGCCGGATGACGCAAATAAAATTACGGCGGATCTGCAATTTATTGGTGATCCGGTAAATAATCCGGAAGGACTTGGAGTGGATAATATTCTTACGGCTGCCTGCGGAGAAAAAGATTTCTTTGGTACGGATTTATACTATGGTGATGAATTGGATATCGGTATCCATGAGGCACCCATTGGTGTAAAAGTTGATAATCCGGTGGAAAAGCCCCTGAGATTCCGGAACTAATCTGCGTATTGAAAAGTTCAACCTTCAATTCTGGAACGATGAGGATGGGGTATGGCAAACCTTTAAGGAAGTCACAACGGGAATGGGCCATAATCTTACATTAAAGGATTTTGGCAATGTTACCGGCTCTAAGCTTAAACTGGAACTTACCAAGCAGTTTGATTCAGAATATTATACTCCATCTATGACAGAAATACAGGTATATAATGATGCGGCCGATGATGGAGTGCCATCTGATACCCAGCCGGTTCTTGTGGTTACAAGCGGTAGCTAAGCCTAAATTGAAAAATTAAATGATGCCCTGCAGGTTAGACATGTAAAATATTATGTTTCACTTACAGGGCATATTTTATGGAGTCCCATGTATGATGAAGGTAGAATTACAGAATTGAATCCGTGAAAAAGTGCTAGTTACTATGCAAATAAGTTCCTGAAAATTGAACAGCTGATATTCTTTTAAGTAAATAAGAATAGAACGATAGAAAAATATAACAAAAAAATTGAAATAATCTTATGAAAAAAATACAAAATACCATAAATGATATCAGAAGACCAAATTAATGGAATTATATTGACGAATATAGCTTCGGGATATAAGATTAATTTAGATGTAATATATAAAAATATATTCATTGATTAGACATTTTCTATATTCAAATTTGAAAGAGGAAAAATATGCGTCTGAATTATCAAATGGGAATTATTCTTGAGGCCTCAATGAATAGTGACACACCCATTGGTGTACACGAGGTGATGCAATACTTAGACATATCGAAAAGTGCAGCATATCTGCTATTGCAAAATTGTGAGACTTGGCTTATTGAAAATAAAATTCAAGTAAATTATCCACAACAGCGAAGAGAACTTTATATCGGGAAACAGGTTTTGAAAAATAATCTTCGAAGTAAACTTTCTGCGATAAGTTTTAATAATTTTGATTTTTCTGCAAAGGAAAGAAGAATTTTTATTATCTTAATGTTAATACGTAAAAAGCATGTGAGCACACGTGAAATAACAGAACGTTTTAATATAAGCAGAAATACCTGTATTCTGGATTTAGCTAAAGTTAATGAGTTGTTACTGCCCTTTCAGGTAGCATTTACATCCGGAAACCGTGGTTATACCCTTCTGGGTCGGGAATATGATATTTACCGGTTGTGTCTTTGGGTGGTATCCGATATTTTATCTGAACTTTATCCCAACAATTATGACATGGCGTTGTCTTTATTTGATTTCCCAAAAGACAAAATGGTGGGTATTTATCAGATGCTCTGTGGAGCAGTAAAACAATTTGACCTGTCTTTAAACAGAGAAGCAATTTATATATTCTGTGCTTCCTGTACTTTAGTTGCAAAAAGGATCAGTTCGGGTCACGGAATCTTCATAAACTTACCTCATTATCAAGAGATGAATCAGTACAATTACCGTATTCGCAGTATTCTAATTCAAATTGGGGTTATAGATGCGGTTTTGGGAAATCAGATCCAGGTTATGGATAATAAATCAGACGGGGTCCCCGATAAGGCTGCAGTGGCAGAATGCTTATCACGGATGTTGGTATGTGCTTGTGAAGAAACGGGAGATGATATAGTAACAATTCATATAAAAGAAGAAGATTTGGGAAATTATGCTTTTCAAATTATTCAAAAGTATGAAAGCTATATAGGAATGTTGTTTGAGAACAGGGAGGAATTAAAAAGAGCGGTAGCCCTAAGCTTAAAATGCATATTGCTTAGAGAGAAATATGGTTTTATCATTTATAATTCTTTAATTAAAGAGATTAAAAAACATTACAGCCATATTATTAAACTGACTCAAAAGGCAGTAGAAGGCAGTCCTTATATAGAAAACTTAATTTCTGAGGAGGATTCCGTACTTTTTAGCATTAATTTTTTAGGTTGGATGTACCGAAGTAAGCGGGTGACTTCCCAGACCCCCCATATTCTGGTTGTGTGTGCCGGTAATGTAGGAACCAGTGTACTGCTCCAGGGACAGATTGAAAAACTTCTTCCGGGAGCACAGGTGCTGACTGCTTCTTTATTTCAGGATTTATCAAAATTTGTAGAATATATGGATTTTATTGTATCCACAATCCCGATTGAAGTTAACGGAATTCCTATTGTAGTGGTTAATACGTTTTTAACAGATCATGACAAAATCAGAATAGGAAAATTGACAGAACATAAAATTACTGAGGATGAGGATTTATTAAGGTTCTTAAAGGATTTTGTGGTTATGTCAAAAGATTTTATTGCCTCCGGTGAAAGGAGCCATTTACGGCATAGACTGGAGGAATATTTTAAGATCAACAGAGCTAAAATTATATACGGAACAGGAGGTCGTCCATTGTTAAGAGACTTAGTAACAGAAAACAGAGTCCAGATAGTGGATTCAGTGAAAGACTGGAAGAAAGCAATTCGTCTGGCTGCCAAACCATTGGAAGAAGATAAAAGTATCGAACCGGCTTATACGGAAGCAATGATTCATTCGGTAGAAACTTTGGGGCCATATATTGTACTTGCGCCTGGAATTGCACTTCCCCATGCCAGACCGGAATCCGGTGTGCGCACAATGTCCATGGCTTTACTTAAAGTGAAAGATAAAGTATATTTCTCGGAAGAAAAGTATGCTAATTTATTCTTTGTGCTGGCAAGTGCAGATGGGAACAGTCATTTGGATGCTTTGAGGGAGTTATCGATAATTTTTGCAGATGAAGCTGCGATTGACAAATTCATGAAAGCAGATACGGTAAAGGAGCTTTATCAATTAATCCGGTAGCAGGAATATCATACCAGATTAAATAAATACAAGGAAAGGAGGGCTTAAGTTATTATGAAAATTTTATGTGTGTGCGGCTTAGGTCAGGGTTCCAGCTTGATTTTGCGTATGAATGTGGAAGATTTACTAAAGGCCAGGGGAATGTCTGCAGATGTGGATAATACAGATGCATCTTCCGCTTCTTTTGAAAGATGTGATTATATTATTACTTCCAGTGAAATCGCAGAAAATATTAAGAATCCAACTGCTAAAATTATAACAGTAAGCAATTATTTTAACAAGACGATCATAGAAAAAGAGATTGGTGAGATCTTTGTGGGCTGAATTATGGGAATTGTGAAGAAAAAAATCTCACAAAGTGAATTATAAAGCATAATTTACTTTGGAAGTGCAGCAGTAATTTATATGTTTTTATTAGATATTATCCTTAACAAATAAGATAACGGAGGGATATTTATGGAAATCATTTCAAGCCTGGCAACCTGGCTGGCAAACAATATTTTCGGCGTACCAACTTTTCTATTAATGCTAATCGTTTTAGCAGGACACTTATTACAAAAATCACCGGTAGAGAAAATTATATCCGGAACAATTAAGGCAGGTGTAGGATTTTTGGTTATTAATGCCGGTTCCAGTGTAATTTCAGGCAGTTTGACATCCTTTACCAATGTCTGGTCGGAAGTATTCGGATTACATTCCACTTCCTATGCGGATAAAGAGAATTTTACTTCTGATTTTGGCAGTACGGTAGCTTTAATTATGCTGTTTGGTTTTTTAATTAATGTGTTATTAGCAAGATTTACAAAATTTAAATACATTTATTTAACCGGACATATGATGTGGTGGGTTTCTTTAATTTTTACCGGTGTCATCGTAAATGCGTTTCCTGATATAAGTAAACCGCTTTTAATCTGCATCCTTTCTCCTATTATGGGTCTTTATTGGACATTCCAGCCAGCCCTGACACAAAAATATGTCCGCCTGGTTACAGGAGGCAATGACGTTGCACTGGGACATACGGCAGGTGTTGGTGCGTGGCTGGCAGGACTTTGTGGAAATCTGTTCGCTAAAAACAAAAAAGATACCGAATCAATTAATTTTCCTAAAAGTCTTTCCTTTTTAAGGGATAATAACGTTATTACCGGATTGGTCATGATTGTATTTTTCATTATTGGTTCTGCGATTGTAATGATTAAGAATACGGAATCCGGTGCAGAAATAATGGCTGCATCCGGAACACAAAGCTTCATGATTTATGGAATAGTACAATCCTTAACATTTGTGGCTGGTATTGCAGTAGTACTTACCGGTGTCAAGATGTTTGTCGGGGAAATGGTTCCTGCATTCAGGGGTATTTCCTCAAAAATGGTTCCGAATGCGGTACCTGCCCTTGACTGTCCAATTCTTTTTACCTATGCTCCAAATGCAACTGTAATTGGTTTCTTTGGTGCTTTCCTGGGCGCAATTATCTGGATGGCAATTTTGGGGGTATCAGCAGAGTATGTGTTTGTTCCATCCATGATAGTTCTATTTTTCCATGGTGCTACGGCAGGTATTCTGGGCAATTCCACAGGAGGAATAAAAGGTGCATTTTTGGGTGGAATTATTATAGGTACCATCGTTGCTATTGGTCAATGGGCATGTATTACCTTCTTTATAGACGGAACAATTCCTGCAACTGCCGCCTGGGCCGGTGATACGGATCAATTTGTCATTGCGCCGGTTATTTCAATGATCGGTAAATTATTATCAGGCATCTTCTAGATGGATACATTGGCAGGATATGGCGGTATGCCATATCCTGTGTTTATCTAAAGGATCTGACCCCGTGACCATAGAAGAGAAAACAGTTTAAAGAGGCAATAAGTTAACATTATTTTCAGAATAAGGATAAAGGTGATGAAGTATGAGTTTTGTCAGAACTTTTTATGGAGATATCAAACCGGAGGATATGGGATTTACACTGGCACATGAACATTTAGTGTGCAGGCCTCCTCATTGGATATGGAAGAAAGAAGAGGACCTGCTGCTGGACAATCCGGAAAAAACCAGGTTAGACGTAGAAGATTATAAAAATGCGGGCGGTAATACAATCGTTGACGCAACGGCCATTGACTATGGACGCGATGTAAAAGCAGTAGCGGAGATTGCTAAAAAAACCGGAATAACGGTTATCGGAACAGCAGGATTTAATAAAAGCTTTTTATGGGATGCACCTTTAGATGAGCGCCTCTCCTCACTTATTAACGGTTATTCAAATTTCAGGACCTGGATTCAGGATACTCCAGTTGAAAAATTAACGGACTTTGTTGCAAAAGAGATTGAAACTGGACTGGAAGGAACCCCTTATAAAGCGGGACAGGTGAAATTCGGAACGGGCTATAATATGATATCACCGCTGGAGGTTAAAACCATTGAAGTGGCATGTGCAGTCCATTTTAAAACGGGTGCTCCAATCCATGCACATACGGAAGCAGGTACCATGGCTTTAAGGCAGATTGAAATACTCAGGTCCTGCGGTGCAGACCCTGAAAATGTAAGTTTGGGACATATGGACCGTAATTTAGACCTGTGGTATCATCGCAAGATTGCAGAAACAGGAGCGTTCCTTTCCTTTGATGGAATCGGCAAGATTAAATATCATCCGGAAAGTGATTTAATAGACCATATTATTACGTTAGTAAAAGACGGTTACCAAAAACAAATTTTAATATCCGGTGACACAGCAAGAAAATCTTACTATAAGCATTATAAATATGGCCTTGGATTAGATTATTCCATTACCGGATGGATACCGCAGTTTAAGGATATGGCAACCGTTGCGGGACTTGATGCAGAAGCTGTTTTAAACGATTTCTTTGTTCATAATCCTGCCAGATGCATGACATTTAAAATTAAGGACTAAGATTTATAAAGGAGTGTCTTGATATGGAGAAAAATAAGAAACATCAATGGGAAGAAAATTCTTCCGGGGAGGTACAAAATTGGTTAACCGAAAGGAAAACCGCAATTTTACCATTAGGAGCCATTGAGGATCATGGCCCCCATCTTCCGGTAGGTACAGATAATTATATCTGTGAAAAAGTTTGTGAAATGTTAGCGGACGTGACGGGTGATTTTGTATTGCCTACTATGAAATACACTTATGTATGGAGTTTGGGAGACAGAATCGGGACAATATCGTTAAGTTTTGACACCTTCCGTAAAGCAATTGAAGAGATTGCATTAGAATTATACCGGCAGGGATTTCGGACATTCGTATGTGTTGATGCACATATTGGGAATACACCTGTTATAAAAGCTGCCTTCCGGGATATTATAAAGATTCATTCTGATATGAAATGTATGTATTTTGCTTATTTAGATACGGCATCGGAAGTGGACATCTTTGATTCTCCCAGAGCTTCCGGAAAATATATTCACGCCTGTGAGATTGAAACTTCTGCAATGCTGTATGCAAAACCAGAGACAGTAGATATGAGTAAAGCGGTTACCAATTATCCGGATTTTCCTCCAAGAAGCAATTATCTGAATTTGAGGTGGAGTGAATTTACCGAAGTTGCCATACTTGGTGACCCAACTTGTGCCACCACCGGGAAAGGTAAGGTTTTACTGGAAACGGCAGTGGAGAAAATAGCGGAGTTTATTAAGGCAGAAAGGGAAATATAAGTATGGAACAGATAAACCGGTATTTTAATGATATTAACCAATTATCAGAGAAGGTAAGAACTACCCAGCAGGCAGAGTTAGAAAAAGCGGCAGCACTTATCTCAGACTGTATAAAAAAAGACGGGCTTATTTATGTGTATGGAAGCGGACATGCACATATGTCGGCGGAAGAATTATTCTACCGTGCAGGCGGCCTTGGGAATGTTTACCCAATATTCATTGAAGCTTTAATGCTTCATGAGGCAGCAGCCCTATCCTCCCAATTAGAAAAAAGGGAAGGATATCTGACGGATATAGTGGGTAACCTGCCAATTAGTGATAAGGATGTTGTTATTGTTGTCTCCACATCCGGGAGAAATGCAACACCGATGGATACGGCACTTATTGCACAAAAAAAAGGTGCAAAGTTAATTACCATTTTCAGCAGGGAATATTCCATGTCTGCCCAAAGCGGCCATAGCAGCAAGAAAAGATTATTAGATTTGGGAGATGCCAGGATTGATAACGGTGCACCAATAGGAGATGCAGTTTTAAGCATAGAAGGTGTGGACGCAAAATTTTCTCCGGTGTCTTCCGTGGTTAATCTTACAATCTTACAATCCATTGTTGCGGAAGCTATTGCAATCTGCGTGAAAGATGGGGTTAAATACATTCCGGTTTTTAAGAGCGGCAATATGACCGGAGGGACCGAATATAACCAATCTATCCTTGAAAAATACAGGGATAGGGTTCCAGCTTTAAAATAATCCGGTTCGTATTATTTGTCTGACCCTGAAATTCTGTAAGTGGCTATGATGGCTGTGAGGAGAATAAGTGTGAAAATTCATATTATTGGTGGAAGTGGTACAGGAAAAACCTATGTTTCTGAAAAAATATCAAAGCAATATAAAATTCCCCATTTCGATTTGGACAATATATTCTGCATTGCTAAAGATAAATATTGGGCAACGCGGTAAAGCGGTTGAAAGTTAATTTTGTAAACTTGATTCATAAGACATAACCCCCTTAATAATTTCCATATTTTTTTAGAATAAGTAATTTATAAGTTTTATAAGCTCACCCTTGATGTCTTCTTTTTTTATGGTGTTGTTGGATGAAAAACTCAACATGATCATTTCCTGCAAGGCGTAAATGATAATCTTGGCGACAACTTCAATATTCGGATACCGCCTGTTATTTGTTCTATTTTACGAATTGGAATAATTTTTTAATTTTGTCTCCCGCCGGTATGCCAGAGGAGAAATACCGAATCGGCGTTTGAAAAGCCGATTGAAGTAAGTTTGACTGGATGGTAGGAGCTGTAAAGGGGTGAATTATTTTAAAAAGGCGTAAGATCCTGCTATAGCAGGCTATGAGAGTTTCCAATAGAGTCAAAAAGCAGGCCGAAAATTATTTTCGGCCCGCTTTTTGAGATGTTATATTGAAGTTATTCCCCGATTTCAAAGGTACAATGAACGACAGCCGTGATCTCTTTTTCCATCGAAGAAGTATCATTTATTCCATAATCTTCAACATCATTGGAATATAAAGGTGTAATCTGCATAACACCCATATCGGCTTCTGTTAAACCTCCAAGTTTGCTTCCTGCGTTTTCAGCAATCATCTGTGCACGTTTCCTGGCATCTTTGGTTGCTTCGGCAAGCATCGTAACCTTTAAATCAGCTAACTTGGTATAGAGATATTGTGGATCATAGGATTGGAATTGTACTCCGTCATTCAGAAGTTCAGTAGCACTTCTTGAGATCTCTGTTACCTTATCAATTTCAGAGGAACGAATCGTGATGGTCTCACTGAGATCATAATTATTTATCTCAGTTGTCTGTATTCCATTAATGTCATACACATAATTAACCATTGTGTTAATCGCTGAAAATACAATATCATCCTCTTTGATTCCCTTTCCCATAAGATATTTTTTTACCTTTTCCCGATCCGCCTCCAGTTGGCTATAGGCATCTTTCAGTACCGGGGACTGCTTATTGAAATAACCTGTCCATACAATCAGATCCGAAGTGATCTGTTTTTTTGCCGAACCGGTAACTTCTATACTGGTTCTGGTGCTTTTAATCTTAACGAGTCCGTTCACGCCTATCAGCGATGCAGCGACAATACCCGCCATAAGGATCACTGCAACAATGATATTTCCTATCATCTTATGTTTGTTTTCATTCATAACTATGTATCCTCCTATGATACTATCCTTTTAGTACACATAGATTACTCTATTACCTAAACTATTTCAAGTTTTATTAAATAAAATTAATAAAATTAATAAAAACTTAAAATATGAACAAATTAAGTGAAAGCCAGTGTCTTTAGGCGCTGGCCGGTAACAGAGGCTTATGGCCTCAGAGCAAAACACCCGTTGGACGGGTGGTCATTCACCGATCGCTTCATCAAATTGGGTGTGGTAAAGCCTTGCATAAGCACCGTTTTTAGAAAGAAGCTGATTATGGCTGCCTTTTTCGATGATTTTGCCCTTATTCATAACGACTATTTCATCTGCTCCTACCACAGTGGATAGACGGTGGGCAATTAATATGGTGGTACGGCCGATCATAAGCCGGTCCAGGGCCTCCTGTATTAATTTCTCCGATTGGGAATCCAGAGCGGACTCCTCATGGGTGAAAGCCTGCACAATGGAATAACCTCCTACCTTTTCCTGTACATGGGCAGACATTTCTTCTGTCTCATCCTGTATCATATGGCTGTTGTGCTTAACCTTATGGCCGACTTTATTGCTGATGAACAGGTAAAATGGGAAAATAGAAAGTGAAACCAGGGTAAGAACCCAGTCCATCCGCAGCATGATAAATAACAGGGTAATCACCAGCACCCCATCCATCCAGATATTCGTTAAGGCATTTCCAACCAGGTTGGAAACTAGCGCAATGTCGTTTATTAATACGGAGACAATGCCTCCGGACTGGTGTTTGCTGTAATAAGAAGCCGACATCCTTTGCACATGTTTATATAAATCATAGCGTAAGTCAAAGGTAACCTGATTGCCTGCTTTAGAAGTAAAGAAATGTCTGATATAAGTTCAGGGAATCCAGATAAGAGTATAGATTCCAATAATGAGTAAAGTCCAGTAATTCAATTGGTGCATCTTTTCAGAAGCACTCAGGACACTGTCTGTACTGAAAACATCATCTATGAAATGCTGCATAATACGCGGGAATATAAGCGGCACGGTAAATTTAATAATACCGCCGGCCGAACCGATAACAATAAGCCAGGTATAAGGTTTGACATATGTATTATCTTTCATTTTGAACAAAATTTAGTATAAAAAAAGACATGAAAAATATAATACAAGACAACTAAATCAGCCTATGGATAAATTTATGGCAGCACTATCGAACTTATATTGGTCAGGTAAATATTATAGGCAATTAAATACTTTTATTTATAAAAAGTTGATGCATTTTCCAATCCTTATCTGGAAACTTTGATGATATGCAATCTATGACGACTATCCGATTTGGGATCCTCAAACCCAGCAAAAAATGTTGAAAGAAAAGCCCTGAGAAAGAATTTTTGATATTTCATC
Organism: Anaerocolumna sp.; assembly: GCA_049692775.1. GTDB lineage: Bacteria > Bacillota > Clostridia > Lachnospirales > Lachnospiraceae > Anaerocolumna. The sequence continues at coordinate 86,796 of JBAVPE010000033.1, forward strand.
ACCAATTAATACGAGCTGCATTTGGAGTATGTGTTTGCTGCAAAGCATATGGACGAAGATAGTTATAAATGATGAATAATAAAAAGATGAATGTTTCTTTACACCTTTATGAACTTGTCATATAATGGGACTTATAGAGGCTTAAGCAATTATTTTATTTTGAACTACATTAAATACGAGGGAGTGGGAGCATAATGAAAGTAAAAAATCGAATTTTTTACAGGGTTATAGCAATGTTATTAATCGTATTTATGGTTATATCGCCCTTTGCTGATATTCAGACAAAGGCAGATACAACTACAGAAGTGAAAAATACAGATGCAACGGTAGAAGTATCAGATACAAACTTGGGAAAAGATGTAAAAACGGTTTTGTAAAACTGTCAAATGGATTTATGGTTAAACTTGATAAAGATCCTTCCCTGGGTGATGAATCGGTAGATACCGACGGTGACGGGATTCCTGATCTTATCGAACTTGGCGAATATAATTCTACAACCGTACAGATTCCTTTTACGGAGCGCCAAATGGTGATTATTAAATAATACAGGTATATGCACCAAATGAATTATTAAAAGGTTTTTTTTTACAAAAAAAATTGATTTAATTGGGCCAGCATATTGTTTCGAATTAGAAGAGATAAATGCAATTCTAAATAGTATAGTTGAATATTAAGGAGAAAAAAATGAAATATAAAGCAAAAGTCTTGATTAGTAGTAAAAATAGACACTTACCAATTGCAGTAGGTTATCGGCCTCACTTAGCAAAGAAAAATTCCGATAATTTATTGGGAGTTGAATTTATTGCTTTGTCTGGCAACGATATGGACGAATATGTCGATTGTATTATTCAAACAGCATATTCTGCTGTGGGTTATTCAGACTTAGTTGATGGACAAAAATATGATGTTAGAGAAGGGCGGAGCATTGTAGGAGAGATTATTTTATTGGAATTAATTCAAAAATGAGAGTGATTCCATCCAATAACAGGCGTATTTAGGATGTGGAGGAAAAGTGGAGAAAGTAAGCCGAAGCCTTAATAGGGAAAATGGGAAGCAAACTACGAATGATTAAGTCTTTAGTTTTAGGCTTAAATTATGCGAAAGGAAGAAACGAATTGGATTATATTAAATTAAATAAAGAGATTTCTTATGCTTTAAGGCATGCACCATGGGAATATCAACTGGAATTAGATAACGAGGGTTGGGTACCCGTTTCTCAGTTAATAGATGCTTTAAATCAAAATATAGAATGGAAGGATGTTACGGAGCAAGATATACAAAACATTATAAACAAGTTCGACAAAAAAAGGTTTGAAATAAATGAGAATAAGATACGGGCTCTATATGGCCATTCGGTTCCATTTAAAATTGAGAAAACACCCATAAAGCCGCCGGATATATTATATCATGGTACAACAAACGAAGCATATAAGAGAATAATAGTAAATGGGTTATTACCTCAATCGAGGCAATATGTTCATTTATCACTTACTATGGATGTTGCAAAACAAGTTGGCTTGCGTAGATGTAAAGAACCTGTTATTTTAGTCGTTAATGCCGGTAAAGCGTATAAGGAAAAAATAAAATTCTATAAAGGAAATGAATTTGTTTGGCTTGCTGACAAAATTCCTCCAAAATATATTACTCTAATTGATAATCTGTAATTAGCGGGATACGGGATATCCAATGGTAATTCAAGCAAATATTATAAAGTTTCGGATACCTTTATTGCTTCGGGTTATTATGTTATTAAAGTAATTTATTCCACCTGATGACAAGAGTAATTTATTTAAGTTGTTAGTAATAAAGTAATTTAATAGTGATTTAACAGAAAACCAACTAGTATTTGTATAGATAAATAATCTACTGATAATAGTATCTGATTTTTAACTGTGAGGGGATAAGATAGGATGGATAAAAAAATAGGGATTGAAGGAGTATATAGTGATGTAGTAAATTTTGCCATGCAGCAAAACTATGTTCCGATTGTAAAAAAACTCATTATAAAGAATATTAGTGAAGAAGAAATTAGAAATATAAATATTTCCATAACTGTGGAACCTGATTTTGCTTATGAATGGACAACCTGGATTGAAACAATTTCCGCTCTACAGTCATTAGAATTAGGGAGTGTGGATATTAAATTATCTCCTAATTTATTATATAGTTTAACGGAAAGAATGGCAGGAAATATCTTTGTAAAGGTTAAATGGGGAGAATCAGAATTTGTGAGCGACGTACATAAAATAGATGTTCTGGCATATGATGAATGGAGCGGAACGTTGATTATGCCGGAGATTGTTTGTGCATTTGTCACTCCTAATCACCCCAAAATTACGGATGTTTTAGCTAATTCAAATCAAATACTTATGCAATGGAGTGGGAATCCATCTTTTACCGCGTACCAGAGTAACAATCCCAATACTGTAAAAATGCAGATGGCTGCAATTTACTCCGCATTACAAAACGAAAATATAACATATAGTATGCCTCCTGCTAGTTTTGAGGTTATAGGTCAGCGTGTGCGTCTTTGTGATAGTATTCTTGAAAAGAAAATGGGAACCTGTCTGGATTTGTCTCTGTTATATGCAAGCTGTCTGGAAGCAGCAGGGTTACACCCGATGATAATTTTTCAAAAAGGGCATTCATTTGTTGGGTGCTGGCTGGAAGAACAATGTTTTGCAGAATGTGTCCAAGACGATATTTCCATGATTACAAAGAGAATAGCAGAAGGCATTAATGAGATTTGCCTTGTTGAGTGTACTTGTTATGTAGCAGGGAAAACAATAATGTTTGACGATGCGGTCAAAATAGCAAATAATAGCATAAATAATAGTGATCAGTTTGAATTTCTTATTGACGTAAAACGTACCCGTGGCAGTGGGATAAGACCGATACCGCTGCAAAAAGCAGTCTATAGCGGGGAATTTGCAGACATAGATAAGGATTCTGGGGTGGTTGATTTTAGCACAACAGAAGCTCCAAAAGAACTTGAGGTATTTGAAAAGATAAAACATGTTGAACATATTGATATAACCCGCCAGCAGATCTGGGAACGTAAACTGCTGGATCTCAGCTTGAGAAATACACTGGTAAATTTCCGAGTTACGAAAAATACAATCCAGCTTATGACCAGTCGGTTAGAGGAATTAGAGGATGCTTTGGCTGATGGCCAGGAATTTCAAATCTTGGCAAGGCCGAAAGATTGGGAGAATACCTTACGTGATTCGAAAATATATATGGTGGAAAATCAAGCATCGGCAATGGAAAGTCTCTCCAAAACGGAGTTTTCTTATAAAAGGGTAAGGACATTTATTGATGAAAATGATGTGGCATACCGGGTTACAAGCCTTTATCGTCAGGCAAAAGTCAGCCTTGAGGAAAATGGTGTTAATACACTATATTTGGCCTTAGGTTTTTTAAAATGGTATGAATCTGACATAAGCGAAAAAGAAAGGTATGCACCTCTTGTACTGATACCAATTGATATCGTCCGCAAATCTGCACAGAAAGGTTATGTCATACGCATTAGAGATGAAGAACCCCAAATGAATATTACTTTACTTGAAATGTTGAGACAGGATTTTGGTCTGACTATAGGCGGCTTAGATCCTTTACCGGCAGATGAGAGAGGAATTGACTTAAAGAGGGTATTTAATACGGTGCGTCAGGCAGTTATGGATAAATCCAAATGGGATGTGGAGGAATTGGCATTTATAGGTTTGTTTTCCTTTAGTCAGTTTATTATGTGGAATGATATCCGCAACCGTTCCGAAGAATTGAAAGAGAATAAGATTGTTGCAAGTTTATTGTCAGGTAAGATGGAGTGGGAACCAACTTCCGATTTTCCATCTCCCGATACGTTGGATGAGGATTATAGCCCAGTGGATTTAGCAGTACCCATTAGTGCCGATTCGTCCCAGCTATCTGCTATATGTGCAGCCGGCAAAGGAAACAGTTTTGTATTGCATGGACCTCCTGGGACTGGTAAATCGCAGACAATTACCAATATTATTGCAAATGCATTATTTCATGGTAAATCGGTACTGTTTATTGCAGAAAAAATGGCCGCCCTTTCGGTAGTGCAAAACAGATTGGAATCCATCGGGCTAGCACCATTTTGTCTGGAACTTCATTCTAATAAGGCAAAAAAGAAAGATGTACTGGAACAACTGGAGAAGGTGCTGGAATTAGGTAAAACAAAAGCCCCGCAGGAATATTCAGAGAAGGCAAAATGCTTGTATGACTTACGTAAAAAATTGAATCATACTGTTGAGGCTATCCATAAAAAGCGAAGTTTCGGGTTTTCTCTTTATGACACCATTATACGTTACGAACAATACAAAGATTATCCGGACAATGTTAAATTTACACCAGACCAGATTCAAGCACTCACACCGCTAAAATATTCTTTGTGGACAGATACAATAAATCAGTTAAAAATAGCGGCAAATGAATGCGGCGGTGTTTTCAATAATCCACTGAAGGAATTTGTAAAGTGTAATTATTCCCATAATATCAAAAATGAAATTAGTGAAATACTGAATGAGTATACAACCATAATTCAATCCGTGCAGAATTCAATTTTAGAGTTATGTCCTAATATGGGTATAATGTCCGTCAAAACTTATGTGCAAATCAGTGCTTTTATAAAATTGACGGAATTAATAAGTGAAATTGATTTTATGCCGGTAAAATTGTTTGAATACCCCGAACTTACACAATTCAAAGAAAGAATTAACAAGGTATGTGACTGTGGGCTAAAACGTGATGATATTGAAACTAAACTGTTTTCCATTTTCACAGAAGACATTCTTACCTTTAATCATACGGATGCACTTAAGCAATGGAACATGGCGGAAGGAAGATGGTTTCTACCTAAAATACTGGGACAAGGTAAGATAATAAAATCACTAAAAGTAATAGCGAAAGATCCGCGTAACATAGTAAGAGGGGAGGTTCTTTCACATATTGAACAGATTTCGGTTTATCATGCTAATGCAAGAGTGCTTGAAGATAATAACAGTTTGTTTAGCGAATTATTCGGACTGGTTTGGAATAATGCAAGACCTGACTGGACGGTAATAGAAGAAACTTATGTGAAAGCTATTGAGGGAAATGAACTGCTGTCTTTCATTGGGAAGGATGGAGAAGAAAGGCAAACCGCCAGACAGAAGCTGGCCAGTGAAGTATTATGTGATATTAGCGGATTTAAGCAAAGGAACAGTAATACTTTAAAAAAACTGTCTATGGAATGGAATAGGTTAGAAACCCTTGAAAAAAGTCTTTCACAAAAAGCAAAAATAGATTTTACAGGTTTGAAAGATACTCAAAATTGGATAAAAGCCATGGAGGAAAAGTTAAATATATGGTATGAACACCTGGAGGGATTGAGAAATTGGTGTTCCTATCTGGGTATAAAGGAAAAGGCAGAGAAAGAGGGATTATCTAATCTGATCGTTGCCTGTGAGAATGGTAAAGTGACCACAGAAAATCTGTTACCGGAATTTTATCGTGGGGTGTCAATGGCATGTGCCATATCCGTTGTAGAGGAAGATAAATGCCTGGCGGAATTTAGTGGTGTAATGTTTGAAAATGAAATTGAGAAGTATAAGCAGGTTTGTACTGAATTTGAGAATCTAACAAAGGATGAGCTTATTTCAAGATTATCTGCCAGGATTCCCGCAAATTTTACAGGCGCGGCAAATTCATCGGAAATAGGAATATTGCAGAAAGCAATCCGAAGCGGGGGAAGGGCATTATCAATTCGCAAGCTTTTTGATAGTATACCGAACCTGCTCCGTAAATTGTGTCCCTGTATGTTAATGAGTCCCATATCTGTTGCACAGTATATAGATCCCCAATATCCCAAATTCGATCTGGTTATATTTGATGAGGCTTCTCAAATGCCGACTTGTGAAGCGGTGGGAGCAATAGCAAGAGGAGAGAATCTGATTGTGGTAGGTGATCCAAAACAGTTACCGCCAACTAGTTTTTTTACAACTGACAGAACGGATGAAGATAACTATGAAAAGGAAGATCTTGAAAGTATATTAGATGACTGCCTGGTCATATCCATGCCTCAGGAACATTTACTGTGGCATTACCGTTCCAGCCATGAAAGTCTAATTGCCTTTAGCAATATGCAGTATTATGATAATAAGCTCTTTACTTTCCCTTCACCTAATGATTTGGTTTCTAGCGTGAAATTTATACCGGTAGACGGATACTATGACAGGGGAAAGTCAAAGCAAAACAGGGCAGAAGCGGGAGCAGTGATCGGGGAAATTGTAAGTAGGTTGAAAAATCCAATTCTTTGCAGACAAAGTATTGGTGTAGTTACCTTTAGTTCAGCACAGCAGAATTTAATTGATGATTTACTAATTGAAACTTTTGCACAGAATCCAGAGCTTGAAGAAATCAGCAATGGAGCCCATGAAGCACTATTTATTAAAAATCTTGAAAATGTGCAGGGGGATGAACGAGATGTAATACTGTTCTCCATCGGTTATGGCCCGGATCAGGAGGGAAGAACAGCACTTAATTTTGGTCCTGTGAACAGAGAAGGTGGCTGGAGACGATTAAATGTTGCTGTTTCCCGTGCAAGAAAAGAAATGATGGTATTTTCTACTCTTCGTCCGGAGCATATTGACTTATCCAAAACGAGATCGCAAGGAGTTGCTGGTTTAAAGGCATTTCTTGAGTTCGCACAAAAAGGGAAAAATGCATTACCGGTTAAAAGGTCAAGTATAATACCAGAAAGCCATCTTGTTGAACAATTATTGGTTGAGAAAATTAAAAAATTGGGATATGAAGTACATTCCAATATTGGCTGCTCCGGATACAAAATTGATCTTGGAATTCTGCATCCGCATAAACCAGGGGAATATGTCCTGGGAATATTACTTGACGGTAAAAACTATAGAGCCGCAAAGACTTCACGGGATAGAAATATTCTGCAAATGAGTGTGCTAAAAGTATTGGGTTGGAATATTCACCGTTTATGGATTTTAGATTGGTGGGAGAATCAGGATAAAGAATTGGAAAAAATCCGGGTTACAGTTGAAGAAGCAATAAAAAAAGATGATTCAGAGGAACATAAGACCGATGCTGAGAGCATGAAAATATCTGATAAACAAATATATGCCTATAAGAAGGAAGCGGTAGAAGGTGAAACGGTATCACAGGATAGTAATCTCAAGTATTCTGTTTGCTCTTTAGATTATGGAAAAGGAGGAGCAGAAGAATTCTGTCTATCTGTAAACAACATGTTGATTCTTTCACAAATAAAACAGGTTTTAGAATCAGAAGCACCTGTCAGCAGAAATTTATTATGCAAACGGATCTTAAGTTCCTGGAATATCTCCAGAATGGGTGCTCGCCTGGAAAGAAGATTTGAGGATCTTTTTAAGATTCTGAAGGTAAAGACTACAATGTCAAATAATACAGTATTCATTTGGAATAATGAGCAGATACCAGATAACTATAAAGAATTTAGAATACCAGTAAATGACATGACACGTAGAAATATGGAAGATATTTGTCCGGAAGAAATAGCTAATGCAGTAAAATATATATTGCAGAGCCAGGTCAGTTTATTAAGGCCGGATTTAAACAGGGAAGTGTATAAGTTATTTGGTTTTTCCAGAGCAGGAACATCAATGGACTGCATTGCCGAAGGAATCGGTGAGGCTGTTAAGAGAGATTATGTAATTATAGATGAAGATACAGACAGGATTATTACGAAAGAATAAGATAAACATTGCTAAACTATAGGGTTATGCATTTATGTGGAGTTCAAAAATGGCTGAAAACAAGTTTTTAGCTGAAGTGCAGCGTTTAAAAAAATTAAATGCCTTAGTTCAGGAAAGAATTGCACGAGAGAATGGAAAAAAGCAGCCGACATCAAAGAATTAAGGTACGAGTTTAAACTGATTGCTTTACTCAAGTTTGCAGGTATGTCTTTTGAAATCCGAGTTAACAAGAGTTTAAGTCGCTGGAACATTTCCGTAAGGAGCACTCGAAATACATATATTATTATAATAACTATAGAATTAAGTGCAAACTTAAAGGACTGAGTCCGATTCAATACCAGATTCTGTCCCTAGGTTTACTTAATTAAAAACTGCCCAACATTTGGGGTTCGATTCAAAGATGTCACCCTTTATTATTTTTTATATTTGTCAACTTAAATTATTAAATTCTTTATTCACAGCTATTTATTTCCTATTAATAAAATAGATTACATAAAAAATAACTATGGGAATAATAGCTAACATATCTTTCTGCAAAGTTTTAAGTTCAAATAGGCTTTTCCTAATAAGTTTTCTTCATATGCATGATTTATTATATCTAAATCATCATAAATATTTTTATTTCTCAATAAGTTATAACTTCTCTTTCTATTAATTTCTCTTGTAGTTAAAATATTACCCTGTACAATTACTACAGAATAATAAGCATGTTCTTGTGTGCTATCAACAAAATACCATTCTTTATAATTTTCTCTATCCATATAATTTAAAAGTAGTTTTGTTGGTTTAGCATCAACAATGGTTACTGTATGTATATCATTATTATTTAATTCATTATATCTATTAAGCCTACTTTCAAATTTTAAGGCAATTTGCTGTGAATGTCAATGAAAAAAAGTCATCGAAAGATGGCATTACCCCCTTCATATTATTATAAACATTAAGGTTTCCAAATTAACTATAATACCTCCTATTTAAATTCCTTATTTGGGATTGTGAATAATAAAAATAAGGGCAGTTTACCAACAAAGTCAATTAACTTGTGGGTAAACTGCCCCTTTTATTGGGAACCAAACATAAGAATCAGAAATACCGGAAGAAACCACACCGGTAAAGGCTTTGCTAAAGCAGAATTCATGGATAAAAAGGTAAATATGACTACAATAATCTCTTTTATAGTAACCAACATATTTTTGAGTAACCGTTATACCCGTTCCCTGTTTCGGATCCCTGTGTTCCATAGCTGGTGGAAAGCCTCCAGTACCGTAAATCCAATATAAAACAGTAACGCTATAACCCGGACATATCCTCTGATATATTTGATGCACAGAAATTATTCATTCTGCATAACTTCGCGCACGTATGTCTCAGGTTTTCTGTAACTTTCGCTTCGCTCCACTCACAAAAAACACCTCGCGGTATCATAGGCTGAACTGTAATCTTTATACTGTTTTATGACAAATAAAACGATTGACAAAGAATGACTTTATATATATTATATAACTATATAGTTAGTTATATTCTTACGGAGGATAATAGGATGGGCAAAAGGGATGCAGTTGAAACAAAGGCAAGGATTTTAGCCACCGCGGAAAAGCTCTTTTCTGATGTTGGTTTTGATAAGGCCCGAGTTGATGATATCGCCAAAGAAGCTGGTGTGAATAAAGCTTTGATCTATTATTATTTTAAAAGCAAGGATGAAATACTTGACACTCTTTTTACTTCATTAATCGATGAGGTAAAACGAATTTTGATAAAAAGTGTTGAAGCTACACCGGATATCAGTCAGGGAGATAATTATAGGAAGCTATTTAATATATATATGGGCTTCATAACAAAGAAAAGAAAAATTATTAAGGTTGCCATTGCCGAATCAGCTAAGGTTTCATCAGAGGTTTCGATTGTGATGAAACTCGGAGATTTAATTAGTAATGCAGAGGTTGAGAATATTCGAAAATCATATGAAAATAAGGGACTTTGTTTTCCTGTTGATAAGCAGGAAAAGCTGGTGATGGAGTTTTTTACCGGTTTAATGCCTTTTTTTACCTTTGCGTTATATAAAGAAGAATGGGAAAATTTTTATAATGTCAGTGAAGACGAATTATATGAAAAATTTTATCAAGCGTTTAAAAAGACGCATCTTGCCGCTCATATGCAAAAGTAAGTAATTATTTTTCCAACCTATTAACTATGTGGTTAGTTATATGAATAAACAGAGGCTATTTCCTCCTGTTTTCCGGAAGCTGAGATTATGAGGGCAAAGGGCTTGAAATTCCAGAAGGAAGCAAAAGCATCCCATGAAGTGGGGGGAGTTGTATTGCCGTTGTTAATTATAGCTGTCATAATTGGATTGCTGATAATTTAACTTGTTATGCCAGTAATTTTAATGTATTTGAATACAGGTTCCCGTAAAAATTATTTTGATTATATATTTGGCCGGTGAAAGAGCAGTATCACCGTTCCGGATAAATAATAAATAAAAAATGCAAAGGAGGTATTTAAATGAAAAGTTGCGATTTAAAGGTTGGGTTTGAAAATTTTAATGAGAATTATCATTTGAATTTTCGAATCAACACATGGTATGCATTAGGCTCCTGGCGGGACAGGACGATTTTTACACCATGTATTACGAAGACCAGAAAAGAGCCCTCACCCGGGCGAGCTCTGTTGAAGGACGTATTTTTACCCGTGAAGAGCAGGCATCTTACCACTGCCAGATAGATAACCTGCCGCTTATGCTGGACTATGTACTTAATTGGGTGAGCAAAAAATCGTGAAGTAATTTTTTGCATTAATTTAACTATATACTTAGTTAATAATGAATAGAAAGGAGAAATTAGTATGGAAGAGAAAGAAAGAGCAGGAAGAAGTTCATTAGATTTAAAAATCACATCAGAAAAAATGGATGAAGCACTGGGAGCCGCCCGTTCTTCAAACAGCTTCGGGATTTTCAAGGATCAGGAGACGGACTGGGTTTTCAAGCGGACACTTGAAGCTATGAGTGAAAAGGCCGCGGAAATAGGGGATTGCCTGTATGCCGCCCGGCTTTTGGATGAAACCGACGGAGAAAGCTGGATAAGAACATGGGAAGATCTTGGTGCCCGCGTTGAGAGGCAGGCAGACGAAGCCCTGGAGAAAAAACAAAAAATTGCGGCGCGGTATGGTTACTGGCGGGCCTGCAACTATTATCGTACGGCTGAATATGGCACCTCACCTTTTAACCCGCGGCATTTTGAAATCTGGCACAGGAGTGTCGAAGCCTTCCGTAAATCCTGTAATCTGTTCAATCCGCCATTGCAATACGTCGAAATCCCCTATAATGGTAAATTTATGCCTGGGTATTTCTGGCGTCCGGATGACACTGACACGAAACGTCCCACACTAATCTTTGCCGGTGGCAGCGATTCTTCGGGAGAAGAAGTTGTCTATTTTACCGGTTCATCTACTATACGCAACGGGTATAACTTTTTCACCTTCGAATATCCAGGTCACCGCGGATGTGTACACCTTCACCCAGAGCTTACCAAGCGTGCCTATTACGAGGACGCTTTCAAAACTGCGATAGATTTTTTGCAGAATCTTAAGGGGGTTGATGAGAGAATAGCACTTTCAGGATGGAGCTATGGCGGTTACGTGGTTAGCCAGGTGGCAATCCATGAAAAACGTCTCAAGGCCGTAATACCAGACAGCCCTATTATCGACCTTTACGGCGTATGTGAAAAGTTTTATGGTGCAATTCTTTCACGCCTTGATGGGCTTTCTGAAACTGAAGCGCATAAAGTGTTCAATGATATGTTAGCAGCATATCCGGTAAAAAAAGCATTTACCGAATATCAACTCTGGTCATGGGGTATGAAAGAGAAAACGCTCCTGGATTTCATGAGGTCTGAAGTGGCCAGACAGTCGGTTCTTACCCGTGATCTTCATAAAATAACCTGCCCTGCATTGGCTCTGGTCGGGGAAGGAGAGGGGAATATAATGATTGAACAGGCCAGAGAGTTTATTAACGGTATTTCCTCGGCAACCAAAAAACTGCATATATTCAATCTTAAAGATGACGGCAGCAATGACCATTGCCAGCTGGACAATATCACACGCGGCACGGAGGTCATATTTGACTGGCTGAATGAAGAGGTCTTCCGTTACAGACCAGAACCCATATGCTGTCCGTGATTCTGTTATCTTAAATCCGTACAAACTTATGTACCAAAGTATATTCTTTTTCTGATAATAATAACCCCCTGGCTATGCCAGGGGGTTAAGATAGCTTATTTTTGGGTTTAAAATTAGCAAAAAATTGTTTGAGTGGTAAGCAATGTATACGCTATAAAATTAAAATGACTGGTATTACTGAACAAGGAAGTAATTCTAATGAATCATATAATTTGTTTTTGTACATCCGAATCCTGAGAGTTAAAAATAGAAGGTAAAGCTATATACAAAAACTCTGTAATTAGCATAAGTAAATCGTTGATTTGGATATGTGATAAACAAAATATGGATTGTATAATAAAAAAGAGATATAATTATTTACAGATACTGTCTATAGTTCGAAGGGATAATCAAGCGGCCCCTGCTTCGGTGATGATACGAAAGATATTTCACATTTAAAGGCCTATGACAATATAAACACCGGCGAATCAATGAAGCAGGAACAATAACAAAAAAGCAATTTGGTAAATAGTCAAGAAGTATTTTAATTTGTTTTTCATACAGAAGGGTAACTTTAATAGACCTACGGCTTTCATAAAAAAAACGTAGATTAGGAATGCGATATGGATTACCTACTC
>JBAVPE010000034.1:0-2234 GCA_049692775.1 Anaerocolumna sp.
CGGCATTGTCATAGGTATAGCTGTAGCTGTCCATGATGCTGCCGTCCGGTCTTTTATTGATTAAGGTTTCTACCTGATTATTAGGATAATAGGTATATTCTTCTTTGGAGCCATCGTTGTAAATGACTCTTTCCCTGTTTCCGTTATCATAGTAGGTATAAGTGGTAATATCATTTCCACCGACCACTTTAGACAGACGTCCTGCTTTATCATAGACCTTTACCGTGACATTCCCCTTGGAATCCGTTGCTATTTCCCCGTAGCAGCCAGGGTCTGTATCTACCGTATTATCATATTCAAAGGAAACGGTTCCGATCTGGGGGACGGTCTTTTTCAGTACCCTGCCCAGTTCATCGTAAGTCCGGGTGGTCTTTCCGGTTGCATCCGACATGGTGAGCATATTTCCCTTGGGGTCATAAGTATAGGTAATCCGGTCACTGCCGGCGGTTTCGGTTAACAGGTTCCCGTGAATATCATAGGTATAGGACGTTGTATTACCGTTCCGGTCGGTTTTGGTTTTCATAGTTCCATCCGCATAATAGGTATAATTCTCTGTCTGGCTGACACCGGAGGCATCTTTCGGTTCTGATTTCCGAATGACCTTATTGGCTGTATTACAAGAGGGCGACTGCTAATCTACAACAAACCAATGGGTGGAAGGACAAGTTATTTCTTTTATTGATTGTTGATGTTAACTCTGGATGGAATGGATTGCAACTCATTTCTGGTTTTATTTTTTGGAGAAGGAACGGCAGAAAAAAACGAAATGGGAGTTACAAGAAAGGAATTTTTACCCCCTGTAACCCCCCGCAGCTCCATTTTACCATAGAACCAATTTCCTATAAATCCTATGATTCACCATGAAACATAGGGGTAGCCAGCAATGCGGGCTGGAAGCACTTTTTCGTCGGGGCCGGATTCACAGCAATGGTGTCTCAACCGGGGTCATAGTACATTATTTTCCGCATTTATCAAAGAGCATACATGGGGCAATGCTGACCACTATAACTTTTAATTTAAATGTGTTAAACTGGTATGTCTCTATCAACACATTTTTAATTAGGTCTAGAAGCTGAGGGGATTTGCGATTTTCTCCCCCTCAGTACTAGCAGCTTTGCAATTAGTTTAGTAAGGATTTTGCCATTAGATTTTAAATCCTAGATATCGAAAGCTTTGTTAATTGCTCTTATACACTCATTTACATTTTTTTTGGTAATATCATCTAACAATTTAAGATTAGATATTCTTTCTAATATCAATTTTAGCTCACCTAAAAACTCAGAAGACGTAGTAAAGAATTCGCCACTCCATGCTTTTAAATCATCAGCATGGGCCTTTTCCCCTAATTTTTCCAATGTCTTCACTAGATTCAATGCAAATTCTTTTATATCATCATTATTATTAAACATCATCTTTTACATCCTTTCTTCATGGCATATGGAAGAAATCTAACTTTACAGTATTAGGATTATTTACTATTTCTAATCCACCACCCAAATTATTTCCAAGTCCTGGTGCTGGTCTTGTAATGTATGGAGTTCCTGGCACTTGTTTGCCCCCAATTATATAATCAGCTTTACTAAAGTCAACGCCATATTTATTTGCATATCCAGGATTCAATGGATTTTCTGGTGCCCAGAATTGAGCGTCTGTAACGTTTGATCTTCCAAATGTTCCTCCCCTATACAATTCACCACTATTATGAACATATTTTCTTAGTTCCAATGCTTCCTTAGATGCAGATTGAACTGCGTTTCCATATGGAGTGCTGATTGTTTTCCCCGTCCCCTCAGGTGGAGTACTGAGGTATCCGACGAACGGTGAATTTTCGTATTCAATTAAAAAAATTATAGCACGTCTTTGTGCTGTTTTTAAATAGAAAAATTACTGTTCTTCTTTTGGAATCGGTTCCAGATACTCCGTCTTATTTTTCATCATTCCGTACACAATGTTTACCAAACGGCGCATGATACAGACCAATGCTTGAGACTTTGTCTTTCCTTCGCTGATTTTTCGCATGTAATAATCATAAAATACCGGATGATTGGGGATTCCGTTCTTTGGTTTCGACACCATTGTTACCGCCAGGAAATAAAATAGTCCATGTAACTGGCGGTTTCCTTGTCTGGAGCTTTGCTCCTTGCCTTTTCCTGCAGAACTGAACTTTACAGGTGCCACACCTGCAAATCTTGCCAGTTTGTCTGCACTGGGGAATCTTCGAATATCTCCGATTT
>JBAVPE010000035.1:0-12406 GCA_049692775.1 Anaerocolumna sp.
GGTTCGGATAAATCAGAATCTTCCAATAATTCCGCTTCATTAAACAGGGAAAACTGTTCATAACCTTCTTTATTTTTTTCGCTGGAAGCACCGAAATGCTGCTTCTGTGCAAGGGTAAGTTTATCATCCAAAAGAGCATTCAGGAACTCAAGTTGTTTTACCAGTTCCGTTTTTACACGGACCTCATTTTCCAATGATTCCATATGCTTTTCAAGTTTCAGGGTATGCACATTTTGGATTTTATCAATTACATTGCTCAAATAAGGTGCTGTTTTATGCAAGTCATTACTTTTAAGAACTTGCAACAGCACCATTTTACGTGGAACGAAAAAAATTGATTAAAATCTATTGTTCACAGTTATGAATAAATTGTTTCGGTGATAAACCGGTTTCTTTTTTAAATACTTTACTAAAATATAATGGATCCTCATACCCAACAAAATTAGCAATTTCTTTTATGTTTAAATCACGATTTGATGATAATAAGTCCTTAGCTTTCTGAATTCTCAATGAAATGATATATTTAGTTGGTGATATTGTTTTATAATCCGTGAATAACTTACTTAAATAAGAAGGGGTAAAATTAAATTCTTCGGCTAATTGTTGTGTATTGATATCTTCTGTAAAGTGCTGGGTAAGATATTGGTCAATTTTTAGAAGCAATTGCTGTTTATCAATAACGGAACTGTTTTTACTGATTAAATAATTAAAATATATATAAAATAAATTCAGAATATTTTTATAAAGCTCTATATAGGAGGATGAAGCACTAATTACCTTATTTAGTAAAGTCTCTATATCTTCCGTATATTCGGAAAGGTTAATTTCTGATAAGCACAGACGTATTAAATCTAAAAAATACCGGTATGTATCGGCCAAACTATAATTGCTTTTTTCCATCTTGATTATCAGCTGCTTTAATTCCGCTTGAAAGAGTTTAATTTCTATATTTATAAATAATTTTTTTAAATTAGTTGTTTCAGCGTGTAATGCTTCAAAATTATTAAGCTGCATATTGTTTGTATGGTTTGCTATGTTAATAAGTTGGGATTTACCTATTATTACACTTTGATGCAGCAATGTTACAATTAGGCTGATATAAGTATTCATGGTTGTTAATCCTGATGGATTTAACGAATATATAATGGTATAGGATTCACCGCAATCCATGTAAGGTTTTAATATATTGTGAACTATCCTCTCCTTTGAGTTACTATCTGTTGAATCTGAACTAATAACCATTAATTTTTCAGTTGGAACGGGCAGATTGAAACACCATATTTTATTTATTTCCTCTGATTGAGTAGTATTTGTATTTTTAATGGGTATATTAAATAACTTTTCAGGATTATCGGAATATGAATCCGAAAATGGAACATTACCTATACCGATAACAGCTAAAGAATAATAAGATGACGATTTTTCTATAGTTGATTGGAAATAATTATTTAAGCCAAGTGAAAGAGTGCTGATTGCGAGTTTACATTTTTTTATAAAAATTTGAATCAATTCTTTATGCAATTCAACTTCATCAATTGGCTTTAGTAAATAATTTACAACCTGGAGAGAGATGGATTTCCTGGCATAGGAAAAATCATTATAGCCGGTTATTATGATGTTTGAAATATGCGGCCACTTTTCGTGAACAATCTTTATAAGTTCTAAACCTGTTATAACTGGAACTTGAATATCCGTAAGTATTACATCTACTATTTCGCTATGATGATTAAGATAATATAAAGCTGTTTCACCGTTATTGAATATATCCAGAATATTAAAATGTTCCGGATAGGATAGGACTGTTGACTTAATGGCTCTAAGAATAGGTGGTTCATCCTCAATTATTATTAGGTTCATCATAATTTAATTTTCCTCCGATACTTATACAGGTTCCGCCTTTTTCAAGGTTTTCTATGTCATAGAAAAAATCCTCTTTATATTTTATCTTTAAGCGGAATAAGGTATTCATCAGGCCCATTCCTCCTATTTTAAGTGATTCCATTGAACCGATGGGATTGTTAGAAAACTCATCAATTTTCTTATTTATATCTCTTTGTGTATCAGCATCAAAACCTAATCCATTATCGGAAACACTGATTACCCAATAATGATTATGCAGAGTATAACAACTAATACTTACATGCCATGGAGGTAATATTTTCTTAAAGGCATGCTGAAAGCAGTTTTCCAGCATGGGTTGAAGAACTAACTTCGGAATCTCAAGTTTTTCAGCTTCAATAGATGGATCAATTTGTATCTCATAGGTAAACTGGTCTTCATATCTTATTTTCATTAATCTAAGGTAATTTTCCGTATGTTCTACTTCCTGTCGTACTGTTGCCGTGCGGTTTATATAATTGGAAATATACCGTAAAATTGAGGATAGATAATTACAGATTAATTGAATGGTATGGGTGTTTCCCTCCTGGCTTAACGCTTTTATTACGGATAACATATTGAATAGAATATGTGGGTCCATCTGAGATTGTAAAGCAATTAAATTAGCTCTCAGCTCATGTTCTTTTGATTTTACTGTTTCTTCCATGGAGGAGTAAAGACGGGTCAACATTTCATCAAATGCAATTGTCAGGCTTTTGAATTCTTCAGGATAATTTAAAGTATCAATATTTAACTCTTTCGTATCAATGGAAATATGTCCCACCTGCTCCGTTAAAATTCTTAAGGGTTCCGTCGTATTTTTTATTATACGAAAAATAATATAGAGACATATCAGCAAGCATAAGAAAGTTATTGAGCATACTAACAGTATAGAACTGGTAAATACATTGGAAAATGAGGACAGAGTTTGCAGCTGCATCAAATACCAGCCATTATTTAAATAGATAATATTAACTAATGTATTATTATATTTTGAGGAATAAATTAATTCTTTCTCTTTTTGACTTGAATATAGATTAATATAATGGGGAATATCTTGTTTTGCATATTCACCGGAGCAATATAAGATTCGAAAACCAGAATCCAGAAGATACGTTTTTATATCCTGGTTATTTCCAGAGAGAATTTGGTCAAACTGGGAATACGGGCATTGTATTTCTATAATACCATCTTTATGTATGGCATACTGGTAATAACTCAGTTCTCTGTATAAAGAAAGAAAAAGAGTATTATTGGATGTCCAGGCATCGTAGGATAATGGAGATATGTATACGCCATTTTGATTGAATTTGATATTGTTATACCAATCCAAAAATTCCTTTGATGATAAATAATTGATGGCTGCATTTTTGTTGTATGGAATTCCAGAAGAGATAAAGTTTCCGTTATTGTTATATATGTTTATCCTAAAACGTACCGAGTCGGAAGGAACAAATAACGATAATAATGCATTGTTAATCATGGAATATATTTTTGTATCTGTGATGGATGCATCAGATGCTGCTTTAAAAGCCCTGCGGACATCCGCATTTGATGCTATGGAAATAGAAATACTGTTCATATCCTGGATAAGGGAATTGAATTCCGAAGAAGTTCTTTCGGTAATCTCTACAAAACTGGATTGATAACTTTCCTGGATTTTACGATTACTGTTTATTAAATAACAGACAGCAATCAGAAAAGCAACAAGCATTAATATGATTGCTATTTTAACAAATATTTGTTTGTGGAATACCTTATTCATTTAAAAACTCCTTATGTTGTTAGGAAATTTCAGTCTGTTCGCAAAAATGAAGTGCGGCTCCTATCATACCGGCGGTATTGCCGAAAGAAGCACTTCTGATTTCAAGATTTTTAGCAAATTGCGGCATTAGATTACTTGAAATTTTTCTGCGGAGGGGATAATAAACAGTAACATCCCTGGTTCTCAGGGCAAAGCCTGGCATAAAACAATTAAGCCACCTTTTATTGAAATTAAGATGTTTTCTTTCTCCATATAATTTTCCTTTCTTTTACAAGAAACTCTTATGAATATGATTATAACAAAGTGTAGGTATAATACAATAAGATTCAAATTTTTTTCATGTTTTTGTTTCAATTTTTCCATTTAATATAATTCATAAATAACATATACTTAACAACATCAACAATTTAAGGAGGATGAACTATGATAAAAACAGCAATATTTAAACTTTTATCTGTTGTTTTAACAGTAACTGTAATCAGCAGTTTAGGAGCATGCAGCAGTCCGGGTGCTGATACACAAAAGGCAGGGGAAACCGCTTTGGAAACTGCAGGAGAAGAAACGAAAGGAGCATCCGGTGAAAGTGATTTCTCTATTCTGAATGGAAAAACTATTTCCTTTATGACTTCCCAGGCAAAATACTTTGATGCTTATCAGACCATGGCTGATAAAATTAAGGAAGATTACGGCTGTACAGTAGAGTTTCAGGTTATTCCGGATGATTCGTACACCTCATTAACCAATTTAAAACTGTCTACGGGGGAAGTTCCGGATGTTTTTGAGCAAAATTTTCCATCACAGAACGCTACCATCAATGTATATCAGTATTGTGAGGATTTAAGCAATGAATCCTGGGTTTCAAGGTTAATAAATCCGGAGTTGATAAAAGACTCTAAGGATGGTAAGATTTATGCCCTTCCCAAAGAATCGTCATCAGGATATCAGGCAGTATATTATAATAAAGCATTATTGGAGAAATGCGGTATTAAAGACCCTATGCCAAAGACTTATCAGGAGTTTTTGGATATCCTTAAAGCAGTAAAAGAAAACAGCGATTCTACTCCATTCCTGCAGACCAATGCCGATAACTGGACCACTCAGATTTATATGACCGGTGGTATAGCCGTAGCACTCGGTGATAATGCCGCGGCAACCTATGAAAAGCTTTTAAATAATGAAATCACATGGTCTGAAATTCCTGAAGCTACAGATATATTACAAAAATATATGGATTTATATAAGGCAGGGTATGTGAATGAAGACAACTTATCAGTTGGTTATGATGATGCGGCGGAAATTATGGCATCTGAAAAAGCTGCAATGTATTTAACGATTGAGCAATGGGCTGTTGATTTTGAAAATAACTATGATATTGAACTTGGTGCTTTTGCTATTCCTCATGCAGATAAAGCCAACCTGTCAACGGGTAATTATGTCCAAGGGTTATTTGTACCAACCGGCGGCTCTCAGGTCGATGCCGCCAAAAAGTTTTTAGAAGTTTGGTCTATGCCGGAATATCAGAATCTTTATTATGCAGCAAATGCGGGTTTTCCAGCATTTAACGATGTAGACGGCGGAAAAGTCACACCTTGTGTTCAATCGTTAGTAGACAACTACATTAAACCAGGTAACTACTCTTATGAAATTAACGGACAACTTGCAAATGCTAACGGATGTTTCAATGATTTATGGAATTTATATATAGAGGCGGCTGCAGACGCCAAAACTGCAAATGAAGTATGGGATGCTTTCCAGCCGATTTATTCAGATTATATGGAACAGCAGGGATATGAAGCTTTTCAATAAGTAATAGGTATTTATCGTAATTACCGGATAAAGATACCGTAATCGAGGGAGAGAAACACCCGGTTACGGCATCTTTTTCATAGGAATTATGGGTAATTAAAAAGAAGAAAAGAGTGAAAGAAAATATGAATAAGAAAAAATTTTATCCGAATTATTTCACATATCCTGCTGTGATTTTATTTATTATTTTCTATTGTATACCAATACTGGCGGGTTTTATTCTCAGTTTTACAAACTGGCATATTAAAAGACTATATACACCTGAATTTATCGGAATTAAAAATTTTTTAAAACTTTTTAAGGATGTATATTTTAGACTGGCGTTAAAAAATACGGTTCTTTTTGCAGTTCTTACAACAATCGGCATTGTTATCCTGGGTTTACTTCTGGCATTGCTGTTAAATTCGACAGTGAAAGCAAAGGCTTTTTTCAGGACAATATTTTATTTACCGGCAGTTTTAAGTCTGATTGTGATTGGAATTATGTTTAAAGCAGTATTTAAGATGGATGGCGGTATTTTAAACCAGATTTTAACATCACTTAAGTTAACAGCACTGACAAATGACTGGTTAGGTAATCCGGATACTGCGATGTATTGTGTTATCTTTGTTCAGATTTGGAAGTGGAGCGGTTTTGCTATGGCTATCTACCTTGCAGGTCTCCAGGGTATTTCGGAAGATTTCTATGAAGCGGCAACGATGGATGGGGCTTCGGTATGGCAGAAATTCGGAGCGATTACGGTACCGCTCCTGGCGCCGGCATTTACCGTTGTTATAACGATGAATATAATTGGCGGTTTTAAGGTATTTGAACAGGTTTATGTTATGACAAGCGGTGGACCCGGTTATTCTACCCAGGTTCTGAACACCTATATCTATAATGAATTCAGTAAAGGATCTTTAGGCCGCTCCTCGGCAATGAGTCTTATTCTATTTGTCTTAATATCCGTAATAGCCGTAATAGTGAATAAATTCCTGAAGAGCAGGGAGGTTCAAATGTAATGGCATCAAAGAAATTTAAAAGCAGTAAACACAAAAAACAAGTACAATCTATCTCATTATCTGTTATTACATTAATTGTGAGCCTGATCATAATAATACCATTGCTGATTGTAATTTTCGGTTCCTTTAAAAATACGGCGGAAGCACAGCAATTTAAACTATCTTTGCCCTCCGTCTGGCATTTTGAAAACTATATACATGTATTGGATAAAGGTAATATTTTGCAGGCCTTAAAGAACAGCACGATAATTACGGCTGCGGTAACTTTAATCGTAATTGTGGCAGGCAGTTTATCCGCTTTTGTAGTATCCAGAAAAACAACGAGATATACATCCTTTGTTTATTATTTATTTCTTCTTGGGATGATAGCACCGATCCAGATAGTCACTACCTATGCATTACTTAAGCTTCTTAATCTGAGCGGTACATACTTAGGCGTAATATTTGTGGAAACAGCTCTGCAGATGCCCTGGACAATTTTTACCCTGTCAGGTTTTATTCATAATATTCCAAGAGAATTAGACGAAGCGGCTTTTATCGACGGAGCAACTCCCGGCAAAATGTTTTTCTTAATTATTTTTCCGCTGTTAAAGCCGATTATTGCTACGGCAGTGGTTACAACTGCTATGGGGGCATGGAATGAATTTATGGTTCCGTTATATTTCTTTAATTCCTCCTCCAAATGGACCATGCCGTTAACGGTTTATAATTTCTTTGGACAATATTCCAGTGATTGGAATTACGTATTTTCGGATCTGGTTTTAACAGCGATGCCGATTACTATTTTATATTTATGCTGCCAGAAATATGTTGTTGCCGGTGCAACCGCCGGCGCCGTAAAAGGATAAGGGGGACTTGGTTATGCGATACAGACAGGTACATCTTGACTTTCATACCTCAGAATGTGTGGAAGGAATCGGAGAAAAATTTAATAAAAAGCAGTTTCAAAATGCCCTGAAAACGGGATTTATTGATTCGATCACAATCTTTTCAAAATGCCATCATGGATGGTCCTATCATCCCACAAAAGTAAATCAAATGCACCCTAACCTGAAATTCGATCTGCTCCGTGCACAAATGGAGGCTTGTAAAGAAATTGATGTGAAAGCACCGGTATATCTTTCAGCCGGTTTTGATGAAAACCAGGCTAAGTTACATCCGGAATGGCTTTGTAGGCAAAAGGATGAGTCTTTAACGGAATCCCCGGATTTTTTTACGCCCGGTTTTCATCATATGTGTTATAACACGGGCTATCTGGATTTATTATTGGCTGAAGTACAGGAAGTCATGGAACAGTATTCACCGGATGGAATATTCCTGGATATTTCGTCCGTACATTTATGTTATTGTCCAAAGTGCAGGCAGGATATTCTTAAGAGAGGCAAAGACTTCAGGGAGGAAGCTGCTGTTTGGGAACAGGCAGAAATTACTTATGCCAATTATACGAATAAAGTGGAAGAAATAGTACGAAAATACAGTGACACCTGTACCATATTCCATAATGGCGGTCATGTGGTAAGAGGAAGGCGTGATTTAGCTTACAAAAATACACATTTGGAGCTGGAAAGCCTTCCGACAGGGGGATGGGGATACGACCATTTTCCCATGTCGGCATCTTACGTGGCAAACTTAAGGTTAGATTATTTGGGGATGACCGGTAAATTTCATACCTCGTGGGGTGAGTTCGGAGGGTTTAAGCATCCAAATGCACTACGTTATGAGACCGGATTATCCTTAGCTTTTGGAGCGAGGTGTTCAATAGGGGACCAGATGCATCCTTCCGGGTTCCTGGATGAAGACACTTATAAGCTAATCGGAACTGCTTATAAAGAAATTAAAGAAAAAGAAAAGTGGTGTATAGACGCTGTTAATTGCGCTGATATTGGTATACTGAGTGAAGAAGCTTTTAATGCTTACCATTCTGACTGTAATGTAAAGTGTTACGGAGATATCGGAGCAAACCGTATTATGCTGGAAGGCAAATATTTATACCGGTTATTGGATTCGAAGTGTGATTTTTCGGAATATAAAGTGATTATATTGCCGGACACTATCAGAGTAAGTAAAGATTTATCAAAACGTTTATTAGAATATTTAGATAATGGCGGAAAAATCCTTGCAAGCGGAACAAGCGGACTGGAGCAAGACAGGAATGAATTTGCTCTCCCGTTTGGTGCTGAATTTATAGGAGAGAATACTTATAAACCGGATTATTTGATTCCACTTTATACTGACGGTACAAAAGGAAGTGCCAAAGTAATGTATGAGCGGGGATACCGGATGAAAGTGACAGTTGGTAAAGTAATTGGGGAAAGGCAAAATTCTTACTTCAATAGAGATATATTGCATTTTTCATCACACAGACATACTCCGAATGATTTGGGTTCTCTGGAACCGGGAGCTGTGAAAACCCGGAATACCATATACATAGGATGGAATATTTTTTCTGATTATGGCAGAATTGGTGCGCTGCATTCTAAAAGATTGATCATAAACTCATTGGGTTACCTTCTTGGACAAAATAAAACACTTGTTGCCGAATTGCCGGACAGATCAGTAACCACATTAACTGCCCAGAAAAAAGAGCGGCGTTTGATACAGCATATTTTATTTGCACATACAACTCTAAGGGGCGAAATCTTTATAGGAAATGAGAAGAAAAACATAGAGGTAATTGAAGATATAGTACCATTATATAATGTTGGTATGCAATTGAGATGTGATAAGAAAATAAAAGGAATAAGACTGGTACCTCAAATGATTCCGGTTGATTTTGTGCAGGACAGCAACCTGATTACATATACGGTACCTAAAGTTGAATGTCATCAAATGGTAGAAATAGAGTATTAGTTTTTTTGGAATCAGAGATCATAATATGTTCCGGAATTTGCGCCTGACCGTAGCAAATTCCGGAACTTTTTTCTGGGGCTGTCTTTAAAAAACCACCGGCCAGACTGTCTGGTGGACAGGCTGAAGAAGAAATGATGGAATTTAGACCCAATAGGGGATGCCATGAAGCAATCCGAAAGCTAAATGGAATGATAGAAGGACAACCAACCAGTTATAATGTCTTTTTGAAAAAAGCCGCAATTTATGAAAAATCATAGTTGCAGCTTTTTTATTCATGATTTTATTTTACATTTACCAGTGTTATGGCTCAATTCCCCAAACAAGATTGTTATTAATATATCCTGTAACCTTATCCGTATTTACGTATTGATTGCTTGATGCATTAAACGAGTAGCCATCAGTTTGATTATAATCAGACCAATCTGATTTAGCTAACCTCCCTTGGACTTCTGCACTTTCTCCGGATCCAAGTGTTCCGGCCGATGCTGTAAATGTTATTTCCAAATAATAATCCGCCCCTGTAACCTCATTAGCAAGCTTAACAAATTCACCCTTTACGTTTGCACTTCCTATACTTGCCCAGTCACACCAGAAATTCTGTGTTGCTTCACCGTTCATTGTATAATAATACCGTAGTTTTATATCACTAAGAGTAATGACTGAATCACCTGTGTTAATTAATTTGAATCTGGGAGTTATTCCGTTTGTCAAGGCACTCGTATTCCCGTTATAGGAATGCACCGTTAAGTCTCCGGTTACTACGGGATTAGCAGTATCAACAACATTCAAAGTTAATACCGGATTATTTCCCCCATTGAAATTAAACGTTATCTTATTTTCCACTAGGGACAGCGTAGAAAGATAGGATTTAAGCAGAACAATAGTATTATCCGATACCGTATAATCACTGTCTGATACCAGTGTATAGCCATTGTTTATAATATTTACAAGCTGATATCCGTTTAAGGTGACTGAAACATTAATATCCGCCTGTTTATCCTCCGCTTTATCAAAAGTTGCAGTTAAAGGAGTGATTGCAGCACTTGGTGTTGAATCTAAAACCGTGATTTCTAAAACAGGATCTTTTCCTTTATCAAAGTCAAAGATGATTTGATGTCCGCCTACTGACAACTGGGATAGGAAATCCCGCTTTATGAGAAGATTATCTCCGTCTAACGAGTAATCCGTATTTAAACTTAATGTGGCTCCACCTGTTATCAGTGAATTTAAAGTATTGCCGTTAGAATCAATTAAAATTGCAATATCATTTTGATTGGATATATATTTATCAAATTCAGTATTTGCAGGTGTAATGGATGCATTTGGCATATCATCATCATTCTTTAAATCCGGCAATTCATCCAATGTAATTACATAATCACCCTGGTAAAGCCCAATCAGCGTTTCAGGATAATTATAGGCAGAACTCATGAGATACTCGCCATACCATGGACAAAAATAAAGCCAGCCGGCCTTTTCGTCCGTAAGATTTGTAACCTTTGGAATGGTATCATTCTCCGTCATTGCAACCATTTTCTTACCGTTAGTTAATTCAACCAGCTGATAGAAGATAGATGTAATAGCATCTTCATTTGGTACGCCCGATAAACCATCATAGCGGTTGTAAATAGTATTGTACTTATCATACCCTACGATATCCACCATCTGGTCACCGGGATACCAGACAGTGGATGTATTGTAAACATAGCTGTTGTAGGTCCAAATCAAATTGTGTAATCCATAAGTTTGAGTAAGCTCTGTATATAGCAATTCCCATAGCTGTTTATAAACTTCCGCTCCTGCCGAAGCCCACCAGAACCACGCACCTTCTCCATTTTCACCGCCGTTTCCTTCCGCTTCATGATAAGGCCGGAAAATAACCGGTATATTGTTATCCTGTAATATAAGCAGCTGTTGTGCCAAATCTTCAATTGTCATCATCACATATTGATATTCTTTTGTACCGGGACTAACAACATCAGACGTGTTAAAATTTGTTTCACTGGGCTTATAGGTGGTATTCGACCATTCTACTGCTTCACCAAGTTCATAAGACGTGAAATCTTTGGGTACGGTAATATGCCAGCTTGCCGTAGCAATGCCACCTCTGTTATTAACCCAGTTTATAATGCGGGCTGTTGTACCGTCTTCCCAACCATATAACGGATTGTAGTTCATAAAATCAAATCCTCTGATTGCCGGGTACTTTCCTGTTAAATCGTAAATCCATTCAAACTCCAATTCCATATCTCCATCATTTCCGCCACCATAAATTTCCTGCTGTCCGGAAATTATATTATTTCCGTAAACCTCCGATAAATAGTTCATAAGAATCTGTGTTTCCGGTGTTGCCTGACTATCAGAAAGGACAGGCTCTACGTCCAGACTGTCAAGGTCAGCATAATCCACAGTAAAAGTATCAAAATAAGCAAATCCCCAGCCTGCTATAATCTGTATTATGTTGATGCCTTCGGTTAATTTAAAAATACCAAAGTTGTAATCTGACCACACCGTAGTGTAGGGGAGCATATAGGAACCTTTATTAATTCCATTAACTGCTAAATATTGAAGCCTGCCATCCGTACTTAATTCCTGCATATACCGGGTTGATATGGTATACATTCCTGTTTCCGGTACATTAACTTTAAAGGTTAATGTACCGGAATTCTGCATCCAGACAAATCCCTCACCTGAGTATCCGGGTTTTTCTTCTCCGTAAATCTGAGTTGTTACCTGAAGCCCTGAAGATAGTTCCGTATTTTCGCTTTCAATAACGAAAAGAGCAGTATCTGCGTAAACTGGAGATGTCGTTAAATTAAATAACAGTAAAAATGCGAGTAGAATAATACTTGTCTTTTTTAATAATCCCTTCATTTTTATACCCATTGCATACTGCAAACCTGCTTGCGGTACTGCCACAAATAAAACAGGTTGAAAGAATCTATAAGTGGCATCCTTTCTATATTTAAATTTTCTTTCAACCTTTCAAACATGATGCCGCTCTGGCGGCATCTCAAATAATAGATGAAGAAGCTTGGAATGAGTACCCTCCGCACTCATTGTAAGGTTCTTCCGGTGTGAAAGCGTTTTTCTTTCACATTTATAC
>JBAVPE010000036.1:0-42733 GCA_049692775.1 Anaerocolumna sp.
TTTCTGTCTGTCATATGTATGTTTTTACTTGCCTTTCCCTCACTACGTTCGGACGGTCTGCGTAAAAACATACATATGACATCACGAAAATGGAGGTGAAATTTTATCAACAGCCTCTAAAATATCAGTAAATACAGGCTGTGAGAGTTTCCGAGAGTACTCATATTTTGAAAGGAGGTTTTTGCATGAATGTGAAAAAGAAAAAAAACATGACTTTCGGGAGTGTGCCAATGAAGGAGGGAAAAAAATTATTCCTGCTGGCAATTCCGTTTTTGATCTTTATTTTCTTTTTTTCCTATGTTCCCCTGATGGGTTGGAGTTATGCTTTTTTTGATTATCGAATCGGTAAAAAGCTGTTTGACTGTAACTTTGTCGGATTTGATGTGTTTATTCAAATATGGAGAGACAGGGCTGATTTAATCAGGGTATTAAGAAATACCCTTACGATGAGTTTCCTGGGATTGTTAGGGTCACCGCTGCCGGTTATTTTTGCTATTATGTTAAACGAGATAAAAAGATCTAAATTCCGAAAACTGGTTCAGACCACTACGACGCTCCCAAACTTTATCAGCTGGATTGTAGTATTTACCTTAGCATTTGCCATGTTTTCAAGTGACGGTCTTTTTAGTACGATTATGAAAAAATTCGGACATGGCAGTACTCTGAATATTTTGGGGAACGAAAGCATAGTATGGGGACTGCAGTGGGGCCTTGTAACTTGGAAAACCCTTGGTTGGAGTGCTATTATTTACATCGCAGCCATTGCGGGAATTGATTCTGAATTATATGATGCCGCCCATGTAGACGGCGCAAGCCGATTTCAGACGATACGGCATGTAACAGTACCGGGGCTCTACGCCACCTATTTTGTATTACTGTTACTGGCAATCAGTAATATCCTGAGTAATGGTTTTGACCAGTATTTTGTATTTTATAATCCGCTGACCGCTTCTAAAATTGAAGTACTGGACTATTACGTTTACAAAATCGGTGTATTGACGAATGATTATCCGCAGTCCATTGCCTTGGGAATGTCGAAGACAATTATTAGTATTGTATTGTTGTTTTCGGCGAATCAGCTATCCAAGAAGACCAGGGGGAATACCATAGTATAATTTGTCTGATGGAAAATATAGAAATAAAAATGACATGCCAAAAGCATGCGGAAAGGTGAAACATGAAACGTAAAAGCAGATCTGCTTCGGAACAGGTTATGGATATTATTATTTATCTGGTTTGCGTACTGGTAATGATAGCCTGTATCTATCCATTTTATTATGTACTGATTTATTCCATCAGTGATCCGTCAAGGGCACAGGAGGGAATTGTTTTTCTGCCTGCCGGTATCAACTTTGATACATATAAGGGAATTTTTATGTTAAATGATATCCCCAGGGCATTTTTTATTTCGGTATCCCGAACAGTCCTGGGTACAGTTTTGGCGATAGCCGGCTCCTCCTTTTTTGCATACCTGGTTACAAACCAGAAAATGTATGGCAGGAAGTTTGTTTACCGCTTTTCTATTATGACCATGTATTTAAATGCCGGGCTGATACCGTGGTACCTGACCATGAAAGCTTATGGATTACAAAACAACTTTTTACTTTATATTTTGCCGGGTGTGGTGGTAGCATATTATGTCATACTAATTAAGACATTTATGGAACAACTTCCAAAAGAACTGGAAGAATCGGCTAAAATCGACGGGGCGGGAATTTTTCGGATATTTGGAAAAATTATCTTTCCGCTCTGCAAGCCTATTGTAGCAACGATTGCAGTATATTCCCTTGTTGGGCAATGGAATCAATGGATAGACAATTATTTCCTGGTATCGGATAATAAGTTACAGACACTGCAGATGGTATTGTATAATTATTTGAACCAGGCAAACAGATTCCAGAATATGTCGAGCAGGGCTTTGGATTCATCTTCCGTAATGAATACAATAACACCTACCTCGGTTAAAATGTGTATTACAGTTATTGTAATTGTTCCGATTATGTTTGTATACCCATTTTTGCAGAGGTATTTTGTAAAAGGAATTATGATGGGGGCGGTGAAAGGTTAACGTGTGGAATTAAAGCCGGTAAAACCGGATTTAAAATATTAATAAAAAGGAGAAGCGTATGAAAAAATCAATGAAGAAGCTTTTTGCAGTTATTCTGGTAATGGTTATGGTTCTATCCATGACCGCATGCGGACGGACGAAAGAAGAGACAGGTGTGGGCAGCGAAACAATACAGCAGTCTGCGGGGGAAAGCACAGCTTCCGGTACGGATGAAACAAAACCTGCCTGGGACAAAGAAATCACACTCACTGTCTGGAATACGGAAGTGCCGGCAGCAGGAATCCAGGATAATGAAGTTGCGAAAGCGATTGAAGAAAAATTGGGCATTAAACTGGATATTGTGCAGGGTGATGCACAGAAGTTCAGTGTATTGTTGGCAGGAGGTGACCTGCCGGATATTATCTATACGAATCCGGCACAACAAGGGGTGGATTCCAACACATTGATTAGTTCAGGCCAGCTGCTGGCCCTTGATGACCTGATTGCGGAATACGGGTCGAATATTCAGGAAAATTTCGCCTCCAGGCTGGACTATTCCAAACAATTTGCAAGTAACGGCGAAAATAAAATATATTACCTGCCGGTTCTTGCATATGAAGCAGATAAGGAAAATCCGGATATCAGCTACTCAATAGCAAATGTTGGTCTGGAACTTCGCTTCGATGTATATTCCGCAATTGGTTGTCCGGATATTAAAACAACGGATGATTTCCTGAATGTCTTAAAACAAATGCAGGATTATGCGAGAGATAAAGACCTGGCAGACGGTAAAGAAATTTATGCCATCAGCGGATGGAGTGACTGGGGACTCTGGCCGTGGTATCTGGCAAATGTACGTGAAATGGGATGGGATGACCTGGCTAATGATACTTTATTAAACCGAGAAACCAATGAGGTTGAAACCAGCTATTTGACAGACTCCTTCTGGGAATCCCTTGATTTTTACCGCAAAGCTTATAATATGGGAATTCTGGATCCGGAAGCTTTCACTATGAAAAACGATCAGTTCTGGGAAAAATGCAATAATGGACAGGTTCTAATGTCCTATGCAAGCTGGCAGTCAGAAAATATAAATGCAACATTCGCTAGCAGCGGTCATACCGACTGGGGATTTGAAAAAATTCCTTTCGATGGATATAAGTATATTTCCGGTGTTGTTTCACCTGATGCACCCCTTGGTAATGGCAGTGAATATGCTAATGCAATAACAACGAACTGCAAATATCCGGAAAGGGCAATGCAGTTACTGGATTACTTAAACTCTGGGGAAGGTGCCAGATTAATTTACAGCGGCGTGGAAGGTGTTCACTGGACAAATAAAGACGGCGATGCCCAGCCAACCGAGGATTTCATCCAAAAGTCCAATTCAGATCCTAATTATTTGGATTCGGTTGGTGTGACGTTATATAACAAATTATGCGGTTTCAAAGACATTGCTGTATTATCTGATGGATATCCGGCTAATCTGATGAAATCAAATGAGCAAAAAGCGATGAATCTGAAAGATGTTGATAAGGCTTATTGTGAATACTACAGCGAACTGTATTCCCAGGAATTTACCTTTCCGGGTGAAGTCTTAAACTACCTATGGCAGAAAGGTGAAGTGGATACCTTTGCAGATTACATCTTATATACGTCATTGGTACAGGCGCCCAGCGATGATACTTTAAATATACTGGCTCAATGTGACCAGTATATGAATGTAGAAGGGGTTAAGGCAATTATGGCAAAAACAGAGGAGGAATTTAACACAGTCAAAGCGGAAGCCTTAGAAGCCATGGAAGCAAAGGGTATATCGGATGCCAGTGCAGAAATCAAGAGTTTATACCAGGCTGCAAAAGAACAGGTAAGTAATTTTACTATTAAGTAGTTTTAGAAAATAACTGTGACTCCACAGTAGATTAAATTAATAACTAAATTAAGTTTATAGGGCTGTTGCAATATAGTTTAACAGATACTAACTAGGATCGGTTGTATAATAGTAGATTAAGCTGTTTTGCAGCAGCCTCTTGTTATAGAAATGTTTATGGACAGGAGGATATTTAAGGATGAATCAATTGTTT
Organism: Anaerocolumna sp.; assembly: GCA_049692775.1. Lineage (GTDB taxonomy): Bacteria > Bacillota > Clostridia > Lachnospirales > Lachnospiraceae > Anaerocolumna. The sequence continues at coordinate 4,132 of JBAVPE010000036.1, forward strand.
AATGCTAACCATTCTCCGATTGGTGCATTTGCCGGGTTTACACTTGGTTACCCCGGTGCGAAAGGCGGACCTGGGATGGAGACAACGGGACCTGTGGATACCAATGTTTATATCGGTGCGGAAAGAAGGGAGGGAAATTCGTTTCAGGCTTTTCCCTTTTTTGATAAAGCGGTGGACGAGAGCAGACGCTTTGATGTGGAGAAAGCAACGGAAGATGTGAAAGGATATTTTGATGCGTTCCGTGCAGAAGATATCAAAAGGACCTTTACTGCTTGTACGGATATATGGGAAAGCGGAGATGTAAAATTTGAACTATATAACCAGGTGTGTTCCGTTCCGGATCCTAATAGTAATTTGGAGGAGGAAATAAAGGAAGCCATCGTACCGGCAGTATTTGCCAGGATGATAATAGATAACAGGGGCTGCAACATAAAAAGAACCGTATTTATTGGATTTGATATGGTGGAAAAAGATTGTGGGATGAGAATTTTTGAATCCGGCGGCAGAAAGGGAATTGGTCAGGGAGAACGTCTGGGTATTTTTACGAATGAGGCAGCGGAACCGGCCATCGGGTTTTGCCCAGAGTATATATTGTCAGAAACCCTTGCAGTTAACCACAAATTTAATCTGGGGAATACGGCCATGCTTTTGCTGGAAGCAGAACCGGACAAAGTGATGGCCTTTTCTTTTGTAATCTGCTTCTTTAAAGCCGGACAGGCGACTTATGGAAGGATATCGAAATATTATTACACGAAATATTTTAAAGATATGGAAGCCGTGGCGGAATATGCATTGGAAAAGATGAATGTAATTGTAGAAAAATGTCTGGAAAGCGATAAAAGATTTACAAATGACAGGCTAAGCCCGGAACAGAAGTTCATGTTGGCACATGCCATTAAGAGTTATTATAATTCCTCCCAATTCCTCCTTCAGGAGGAAAATCCATTATGGATTATCAATGAAGGTGAGTTTCGAATGATGAATACCATGGATCTTACCGTGGACCAGTTGTTTTTTGAAATTAAAATGAATCCCTGGACTGTTATAAATGAGCTGGAGCATTACTTGCAGTATTATTCTTACCGGGACGAGGTAAGGTTTCCGGGAGAAGAGAAGAAATATGAAGGTGGGCTGACGTTCTGTCACGATATGGGAGTGGCAAACCAGTTTTCCAGAAGCGGATACTCTGCCTATGAAAAAGCAGGACTTACCGGATGCTTTTCCTATATGAGCCATGAACAGGTTGTGAACTGGTTATGCTGTGCATTGGTATATGATAAGCAGTCAGGTGACAGGGAATGGCTGCAAACCCATATGGACACCATAGAAGCCTGTTTTCAAAGTATGTTAAACAGGGACCATCCCTGTGAGGATAAGCGGAATGGTGTAATGGGACTTGACAGCACCAGAACAGAGGGCGGCGCGGAGATTACTACCTATGACAGCCTTGATATTTCCCTGGGACAGGCAAGAAATAATATATACCTGGCAGGTAAATGCTTTGCCGTATACGTTGCCCTGGAGAAAAGATTCACGGAAGCAGGCAGGCCTGATTTGGCGGAAATAGCAGGAGAACAGGCAATGCGGTGTGCAGATACGTTGAGTGCACATCTGACGGAGCAGGGCTACATACCGGCAATTATTGATGAAGAAAATGATTCCAAAATCATACCGGCGATGGAAGGGCTTGTATTCCTGTTTTATACCGGGAATGAAGAGGCACTGCAAAAGGAAGGAAAGTATGGTACATACATCCGGGCATTGTGTACACATTTCTTTAGTATTATGCAGGAGGGGATCTGTCTCTTTCCGGATGGCGGCTGGAAGCTTTCTTCTACCAGTGATAATTCCTGGCTCAGCAAGATCTATCTTTGTGAATTTGTTGCACGGAAAGTCTTTGGAGCGGACAAAGCAAAGTATACGCAAAAAGCAGATAAAGCACATGTTGCCTGGCTGACCCATAAAGAGCATTCTTATTGGTGCTGGAGTGACCAGATTATATCGGGTGTAATCTCTGCAAGCAAATATTATCCCCGTGGGGTGACTGCTATCCTATGGCTGGATGAATAAGGCAGATTAGAGGATAGGAAATCAGATGAAACCTAAAATAATAAATAAGGAGATACAACATGGATCCAAATTTAAAATTTTATAGTGCCAAAGAGTTTCTGTTGGGAGTGTGTTACTATCCCGAACACTGGAACCGGACATTGTGGGAAGAAGATTTTTGCAGAATCGCAGAATTAGGCTTTAATGTGGTACGTATGGGAGAATCTGCCTGGAGTGTATGGGAGCCGGAAGACGGAATTTTTTCGTTTGAGCTTTTTGATACTGCAATTGAACTCTGCCAGAAACATAATTTGAAAGTAATCCTTGGGACTCCCACTTATTCACCTCCGGCCTGGCTCACTTCCAGGTATCCTGAGGTTTTAAGGAAAGACTTTAATGGAACGGTGATGCAGCATGGTTCCCGCAGACATTATAATTATACCTCCGGTATATATTTGAAATTATGCCAAAGAATTGTAAGCACCTTAGCAGAGCATTACAAAAATAATACTACGGTTATCGGATGGCAGATTGATAATGAAATGAATTGTCATATGGATGTTAGTTTCGCCGACTGTGACCACGCGGCTTTCAGGGAATGGTGCAAAGCAAAATACAAAAGTCTGGAAGCCTTGAATTTTTCATGGGGTACCTCCTTCTGGTCACAAACTTATAACGACTGGAATCAGGTTTTCCTTCCGCGGCCGACCGTAACCTATCATAATCCAAGCCAGCGTCTGGATTTCTACCTGTTTACATCTGATACTGCTATAAGTTTTGCTGTAAATCAAAGCAGTATATTAAAAAATATTGCACAAAAACAGTTTTTAACCCATAACGGTATGTTTTCAAACATAGATTATCATGACCTTAATCAGGAAGCACTGGATTTTTTAGCCTATGATTCCTATCCGGCTTTTCAATTCCTAAATCCTGCCCTGCCTCCGCATTTTAAAGACAGGCTCCAGGGCAGGAACCTGAGCCGGGTAAGAGGAATTTCGGATAAGTTTATCATACTTGAACAACAGGCAGGTCCCGGAGGACAGTCAGGTAACATTCTTAATAGGTTCAGTTTCGGAGATTACTTACAGCCTACGCCAAAACCCGGACAAATGCGTTTATGGGCCTGGCAGTCCATCGCCCACGGTGCCGATTCCCTGCTGTTTTTCAGATGGAGAACATCCCCGGTAGGGGCAGAATCCTTATGGCATGGGCTGAATCATTACGGAAACCAGCCGAATAGAATGCTGGATGAAGCAAGAACGCTGGCCGGTAATGTTAAGGCTGTTTCAGAGGTACTTTTGAATACCAGCTGCAAACGTGAAACTGCTATCCTTTATGACTATGCAAATGACAGTAATAATAAAATTGACGGTTATATTGGCAGCGAGGAATGGAAAAGTGAAGACAGCATTTACATAGCGCTGAATGAAAGACATTTTATGACGGACCTGCTTCCTGCAAAACGGCTTAAAGAAACGTCCCTTATTGATCAATACAGGCTTCTGTTTTATCCAAATGCACAACTGCTTGAAACTGAGACAGTCAGCCTTCTTAAGAGATATGTAAACAATGGCGGTACTCTGGTTCTGGGTCCCCGCAGCGGATACAAGGATGGCAGCAATCACTGCTATATGCTTCCCTTTCCGGGCATACTCAAAGACTTGTGCGGAATTGAAATTTCTGATTTTACAATGGTTATGAAAGATTCCCTTTCCCAAATGGAATTCTGTGAAACAAAAGTAATTTCCACTGCGCCTGCCTTTAATGAAATCATCTCAGTTTACCATAAGGATGTAAAAGTCCTTGCAAGGTATCTGGATGATTATTATACAGACTTCGCCGCATGCATCAGAATTGATTCTTTCGTGGCCTGATTTCTCGGAAGGTCACAGACCAGTTTCCCGGAATTCAATACCAGGATACGGTCGCACATACCTAAGATTTCATCGATATCAGAAGATATGAAGACAATGGAAGCTCCTTTTCTTACCATATCAACCATACAATTATAGATATCTGTTTTGGAGGCGATATCTACCCCCCTTGTCGGTTCATCCATAATATAAATCTTTAAATGGCTCATCATCCATCTGGCAACTGCCATTTTCTGCTGATTACCGCCGCTGTAGGTATTTAATAAATCAAACGGATTACCCGGTTTAATGCTTAATTTTTCCACATACGAATTGGTTACATCCGTTAAGATATACGGATCAATTACCGCATGCTGCACGAATCTCGTCAAAGAAGAAATGGATACATTATTCTCAAGGTCAAGGCTGCCAAATACAGAGGAATTAATACGGTCTTCCGGCAGTAATGCGATACCTGCCTTAATCGCATCATATGGTTCACGGATGTTCACGGGACTTCCATTTACTTCAATGGTGCCGGAACTGGGTTTTGTAACCCCAAAGATGCATTTTGCCATAACGGAACGGCCCGAACCTACAAGTCCTGTAACACCAAGAATTTCACCTTTTTTCAGATTAAAATTAATATCTGTTAAAACCTGTCCGAAGAATAGATTCTTAACGGATAATACGGTTTTACCCAAGGGAATATCAAGCTTGGGATAACGCTTGCCATGTTCTGTCATTGCCATTAGGGTTATGATCTCATTAATCGTTGTTTCTTTTACATTTCTTGTTCCGATTACCCGGCCCTGGTAGATTACCGTAACCCGGTCGGCGATAGTTTCGATTTCATCCAGAAAATGAGTAATATAGATAATAGCCTTATTTTTCTTTCTTAATTTATTGATCAGCTGGAATAAAATAGCCTTTTCCTGCTGGGTGAATGTTTCGGAAGGCTCATCAAATATGATTATTTTGGCATCCGAAACATAGGCTTTTATGATTTCAATCAGATGCATTTCGGCAAATCCCAGACTGCCAAGCAAAGCCTGGGGATCCAGATTGACATCCAGCTTTTGAAATAGTTCACAGCAATCATGGGTCAGCTGATTAAAATCAATCCAATGAAGTAATTTATTTTTATACGGCATTTTATCCGCATAGATATTCTCGGCTATGGTAAGATTAGGATAAAGGGCAATATCCTGGAGTACCGTATGAATTCCTATTTTTTTCGCTTCATAGACGGAGTTAACATTGATCTCTTGCCCGTCCAGATAGATATTGCCGCTGTCTTTTTTGAAAATACCGTTGATGACATTAATAATCATCGACTTACCCGATCCATTTTCACCGATCAGGGCATGAACTTCCCCATAATATAAATCCAAATTAATATTTTTTAATGAAAAATCTTCACTCATGTATTTATTAATATCATTCAATATCAATGCCGGTACATTCATGATATACCCCCCACCAGTTTTTAAGATTTTAGCATCTTTATTATACGTTTCCCTCAAAAGCATCAATTGATGTAAAAAGCTGAATGTTATTGTTAAATATTAAATTCTTGTAGCTATCCTTAATCCGTGAGTTGGTAATTAAACGATCTGCAACACACTGTGCTTTTCCGACACGATAAAAGGAATTCTTTTCAAAAGCTTCTGCCGTTAACAGTAATATCTTTTGTTCCGCATTGTGGGCCGCTTCCTGAATCAGGGATGCCATATCTATGCTTGGTACGGTTAATTCAAGTTCTCCCGAGATACCGTCAATATCTATAAATAGTTTTGAGACAAAGAATTTATTTAAGTTATTAACGGTTAAGGTACCAAATACTGCATTATACCGGGGATCAACATCTCCGCCAAGCAGGATAACCTTAATGGACTTAAAATTAGAAAGCTCCGTAGCTATGGTAATATCATTTGTCAGAACGGTAATATTATTTTTATTACCTAGTTTTTTGGCTATATGAAGGTTAATTATACCATTGGTCAACATAATGATATCGCCGTCTTTAATCATCTGAACGGCGATATCTGCGATTTCATTATAATCAGCAGGGTTATAACCTTCAGCAGAAAGTTCGGTATCCTCATCATTAGAATTCAGGACAGCACCACCATGGGTCCTGGTGAGAAAGCCTTCTTCCTCCAGCTTCTCCAGATCCCTGCGGATGGTAACTTCGGAGACATTCAGCATATTACTTAAGGTGCTGACTTCTGCCTGATGATTGTTTAGTATGTAATTTTTAATGATCCGTATTCGCTCAATCGCAAACATATATGACACATCCTTAAGTAGGAGACTTAGTTTTTGTTAATGAATATCTGGTAATCAAAGGCCGATTAGCAATTTGTCAGAACACTGGTATGGTGTTATGAAAATAACGATACAGATTATAGCGGATTGTACGTTTACTTTCAGAACCTTACACTAGCATGAACTTGAATTTACAGTATTAAATCAAGTATAAATCATCTATGCAAAAAATGCAATACTCAATAAAACGTAACAAAACGCAACTTATTTATTATAATTGATTTCAATAACTAAAGCCGTTTTTGTGATGGATTAGATAATTTGTATAGAATAATGTATTAATAATAAAAATATATAGTAAATCTATTGACAATTATAAGACAAAATGATATTATCTAAACACAGAAACGTAAGCAAACGAACATAAACATAACATATTTTTAGCATTATTGTTCGGAATGCTTCAAGTTTCTGGAAAATGTACATAATTCGCAGCTGTCTGATAGCTTAAGCAAATTATGAAAAAATAAAAGTTCATAAAGGAGAGAGGTATTATGAAACTGAAAAAGTTAATAGCATTAGGGTTAGCAAGTATGTTTGTATTTTCATTGGTGGGGTGTGCTAAAAGTAATAACGAAAAGCTAATTGGTGTAGCGATGCCGACCAAGTCCTCCGCCCGTTGGATCCAGGACGGTGATAATATGAAGAAACAATTGGAAGACCAGGGGTATACGGTTGATCTGCAATATGGGGAAGATAATATAGACAATCAGGTAGCCCAAATCGAGAACATGATATCAAAAGGCGCCAAGGTACTGGTTGTTGCCTCCATTGACGGTTCTGCCTTAACAGACGTTTTGAAAAAAGCGGCAGATGCAGGAATTAAGACAATCGCTTATGACAGGTTAATCCGTGATACGGAAAATGTTTCCTATTATGCGACATTTGATAATGAAAAAGTTGGTGAATTACAGGCTGAGTCAATTGTAAAGGGTCTGGACCTGGAAAACCAGGCCGGTCCGTTTAATATCGAATTATTCGGCGGTTCACCGGATGATAATAATGCTTATTTCTTCTACGATGGTGCTATGAAAGTACTTCAGCCCTATATTGATGAAGGTAAATTAGTGGTTAAGAGTGGTCAGACCGGTATGGATAAAGTCTCAACCCTTCGTTGGGACGGTGCTACCGCACAGGCAAGAATGGATAACATATTAAGTGCTTTCTATACAACGGATAAAGTAAATGCAGTATTATCACCTTATGATGGTATATCCATTGGGGTTCTATCTTCTTTAAAGGGTATGGGTTACGGTTCCGCGGATATGCCGATGCCGGTTGTTTCCGGACAGGATGCTGAAATTCCATCTGTAAAATCAATTATCGCCGGGGAACAATATTCCACCATCTTTAAGGATACCAGAATACTTGCAGAAAAATGCGTAAAAATGGTTGATGCAGCCTTCAAAGGAACGGAACCGGAAATCAATGATACGACGTCTTACGATAATGGTAAGAAAGTAGTTCCTTCTTATCTTTGCGACCCGGTAGCTGTAGATAAAACAAATTATAAGGAAATCTTAATTGACTCCGATTATTATACAGAGGATCAGTTAAAGTAATAAAAAAAGAATTTTAATGCGATGGGCACTAAGACGTTTTAAAAATATGCTTATAAATCAGGTACATGACTTTTGCAAATAAATGAAACTTTTAATAAAATTTGCAAAAGTCTGTACAATATTAATATAAGGAGCCAAAAATATGTCTGACTTTATATTGGAAATGAAAGAAATAACAAAGACATTTTCCAGCTTAAAAGCACTGGATAATGTAAACCTAAAAGTCAAAAAAGGACAAATACATGCTCTGGTTGGTGAAAATGGGGCTGGAAAATCCACCTTAATGAATGTACTCAGCGGGGTTTATCCTCATGGCTCTTATCAAGGCAAAATTCTTTTTGACGAAATGGAATGTAGTTTTAAGGATATTAAGGATAGTGAAAAGAAAGGTATTGTAATCATACATCAGGAGCTTGCCTTAATACCCTATTTATCTATAGCTGAAAATGTATTTTTAGGTAATGAACAAGCCAGATCAGGAATTATAGACTGGGATAAAACCTTACATAATACCAAGGATCTCTTGACAAAAGTAAGGTTAACGGAAAATCCCAATACTTTAGTTGCGAATATCGGTGTCGGTAAACAACAGCTGGTAGAAATCACAAGGGCTTTAGCGAAAGATGTAAAGTTATTAATACTGGATGAACCAACAGCAGCATTAAATGACGATGACAGTGAAAACTTATTAAATTTATTATTGGAACTGAAAGAACACGGTGTTACTTCTATCTTAATTTCCCACAAATTAAATGAAGTAAATAAGATTGCAGATCAAATTACGGTAATCCGTGATGGTAAGTCAATACAAACCTTGACGAAAGGTGTAGATGAAATAACGGAAGATATCATAATAAAAGGCATGGTTGGCCGTGATATGGAGAACCGTTACCCAAAAAGAGAACCGGAAATCGGTGAAGTTGTTTTGGAAGTAAAGGATTGGATCGTTCATCATCCGCAAATCGAAGACAGAGTTGTTATTAATCATGTTAACTTTAATGTAAAACGAGGCGAAATCGTTGGTTTTGCCGGACTGATGGGTGCAGGACGTACGGAACTTGCCATGAGCATTTTCGGAAAATCCTACGGTCAGAAGATTTCCGGCAGCTTAAAAATAAATGGGAAAGAAGTTCATCTGGATACGGTAAGTAAAGCAATTGACCACGGTATTGCGTACGTAACGGAAGACAGAAAAAATTATGGACTGATTCTAATTGATAGTATAAAAAATAATATCACCCTTTCAAACTTAAAAAAATTAAGCAAGAATAATATCATTAACCCCCATGAAGAAAACATAGTATCGGAAGAATTCAGGAAGAAGTTTAAAATAAAATCTTCCAGCATCATGCATAGGACAGGAAACTTAAGCGGCGGTAATCAGCAAAAAGTAATCTTAAGCAAATGGATCTTCACCGACCCGGATATTTTAATATTAGATGAACCGACCAGGGGTATTGATGTTGGCGCAAAGTATGAAATTTATACGATCATGAATCAGTTGGCGGATGAAGGTAAATCCATTCTTGTTATTTCCTCTGAAATGCCTGAATTATTGGGTATGTGTGATCGGATATATGTTGTGAATGAAGGGGAAATAGCAGGAGAACTATCCCGCAGTGAAGCATCCCAGGAGAGTATTATGAAATGTATCATGCGTCATAACAAGGAGGTAAGGTAATGACTTTTACAACTATAAAAAGTATCTTTAAAAGTAATATCAGGGAATATGCCATGGTTATGGCCCTTGTCGTTATTATGATTTTGTTTCAGATTTTAACAGGCGGCGTTCTCTTTATGCCTTTAAATATTACGAATATTATTCTTCAAAACAGTTATGTATTAATCTTATCCGTTGGTATGCTTTTAGTTATATTAACCGGTAATGTAGACTTATCCGTGGGTTCCGTGGCTGCATTTATAGGTGCTGTCTCAGCTGTATTTATGGTAACTTACCATATGCCGGTTATAATAGCAATTCCGCTCTGTTTACTGATTGGTGGATTAGTTGGTGCCTGGCAGGGTTTCTGGATTGCCTATGTACGTATCCCTGCTTTTATCGTAACCTTAGCAGGAATGTTGGTTTTCAGGGGCTTTACCATGGTACTTTTAAAGGGACAGACGTTATCACCATTTGCAGAATCCTTTCAGGCAATGGCAAATGGTTACCTTCCGGAATCCTTAAAATTAGGAAATTTAAATCTGATTGCTTTAGCAATCGGTGTATTATTATCCGTGCTTTTTATCTATGCGGAATTAAAGAATTTAAAGAATAAGAAAAAATATAATCTGGAAATTTTACCTTTCGGTTTTACGGTTGCTAAAATAGTAATTATGATAGCAGCGATTAATTTACTCACCTACGGCTTAGCTGCCTATAAAGGGATTCCTCTGGTTCTTGTCCTGATTGCCAGTTTAATTGCAATTTATACCTTTATTACACAAAAGACCATATTAGGACGTCATATTTATGCCCTGGGCGGTAATGAAAAAGCCGCAAGGTTATCAGGTATTAAAATCAAACGGGTTAAATTCATGGTATTTGTTAACATGGGAATTCTTGCTGCGTTTGCCGGTTTAGTGGTTGCCGGCCGTTTAAATGCCGCTACCCCAAAGGCAGGTACAAACTTTGAATTGGATGCCATTGCAGCCTGTTTCATCGGCGGCGCTTCCGCTTCCGGTGGTATCGGCAAAATCATGGGGGCCATTATTGGTGCGCTGTTCATGGGTATATTAAATAACGGTATGTCCATTATGAGTGTAGGTATCGACTGGCAGCAGGCGATTAAGGGCCTGGTATTGTTAGGTGCTGTAGCTTTTGATGTATATACGAAATCGAAGTCATCTGCGGAATAAAAATTCTTTCCTTATATAATTCATAACGGTGTTATCGGGGCAGCCTGGTAACACCGTTTTTAAGTTGATATTTCTATGGGGAATAAGAGTAAGAAAGTTATAGAATCAAAGTAGAATTACTTTAAATAACACAATCTTTTTCAATCAGCTTTATTTGAACAGATGATAATCCTGATAAATGGAAGTTTATATTTAAAACCCAGGAAAATGAATTGATAATTTTACATAAAACTCCTTTCTGTGTTTTCCGTGGGAAAATTCAATGATTGGCTTGTAAATATCATAATAATAATGATATAATTTAGTTAGATCATATATCTGTAACTTTTGAATTAATTAAATAGCAGGAAACTTTAACACATTGTTTCCAATAAGCGATATGCATTTACATGATTTGTAAGTACGGTTTGCTTATTGACAGGAGGATTATTATGGCTAAAAAATTGATAGCATTTATCTTAGTATTGATAGTTATATCAACGCCGGTTGAAGCAAGTGCCAAAACATATACCACGAAAAATGAAGTTTATAATATTATCAAAAAAAATATAATGGCTCATAAAACACAATTTACAATAGTGATGGACACCGATGTCTTGAATGCGATCGGTAGAAATACGGATCTGTTTAGTAAAGTGGCGGTACTTGATGATAAAAAAACACCAAAAGACAATGATTATCTGAAATTATCGGTCAGCAGCTGGAGATCCGGCTGGAGATGGACAAGCTCCGGTGATACGGCAACCCTCACTTTTTCAGCTGTATACAGGACTACTTTGACTCAGGAGAAACAGCTGGATACTAAGATAAAGAGTATACTTACATCTTTAAAGCCTGAAGATAAAACTGACTATCAGAAAGTCAAAGCAATTCATGACTATATCATTAAGAAAACCAGTTATGACCAGACCTTGGAGAAACACTCGGCTTATAATGCCTTAATCGATAACGCTGCAGTATGTGACGGTTATTCCTTGGCTGCCTACCGGTTATTTACACAAGCCGGGCTAAGCAGCAGGATTGTTACGGGTAAGGCAAACGGCGGCTCACATTCATGGAATATTGTTAAGGTAGATGGGAAATGGTACAATATCGATTTGACCTGGGATGACCCGATTACAAATACAGGGGAATCCATGCTAACTTATGATTATTTTTTAAAAAGTTCCAGTGATTTTAGTGATCATGTAAGGGATTCACAATATAAGGCAAGTGCATTTGTTAAAAAGTTTCCAATAGCGGAAGAAAGTTATGAAATGGAGTAATGTCCGAACTAAGAAGAAAATAAGAAAGAGCATTTCTAATGTCTTATCGTAGCGGCATTGGGGATGCTCTTTTAGTTATGATAACAGGGTAAATAAACGTCAATGGCATGGAGATAGGATGCTCATATAATTTGATTCGCCCGGATGAAAAAGAAACACCAGTTTTACATGTCTGGGGCGGATGCCATGTGGAAGAAAGATGGAAGATATAAGCAGATGAATCATAGGATGGAACAGATTAATAATTGACTATTATTTGTATCTCTTTTGATAATAAAATTGCCTTTCTCCTCTTAGTGATGTAAGATAAATTTAGAAAAGAAAGATTGAGTACTCCCGGAAACTAAATCAGGTTTCTGAAGATATTTTAGATGCTGAATATAAGATGAGAACATTTTCTGTCTGTCATATGCATGTTTTTACTTGCAATCTTTGTTAAAAGATTTTCCTTCGCTATGCTCAGACGGTCTGCGTAAAAACACCTATGACATTACGAAAATGGAGGTGAAATTGCCAGCCTCTAAAATATCAGTAAATACAGGCTGTGAGAGTTTCCGAGAGTACACAGATTACAAAAGGAGGATCGATCCCATGAGTAATTTCATTGATGAATTGCCGTTAACGAAAGAGAGGATGGAAGAAAGATATGTTTCTACATTAGCACCGTTTGCTGTTAAATATCCGAAGGAAAACAGCAGGGAATATAGGGAACCGATACGCATGGATGAAAACAGAAGCGACTTTCAGCGGGACAGGGACCGAATCATACACTCTACGGCATTCCGGAGATTAATGTATAAAACCCAGGTATTTGTAAATCATGAGGGAGACCATTACAGGACAAGGCTTACCCATACTTTGGAAGTGGCCCAGTTTGCAAGGGGAATCTGTAAATCCCTGGCATTAAATGAAGAACTGGCAGAAGCCATTGCACTTGGACATGATTTGGGGCATACCCCCTTTGGACATGCAGTTGAGAGATATCTGAGCAATGAACTTGATATACAGAAGAAAGGGAAGTTTTTTCATAATGAGCAAAGTGTCCGTATTGTTGATTTATTAGAGAAGAGATGCGATGAGTATGAGGGGTTAAACCTGACTTATGAGGTCCGGGAAGGGATTTTAAAACATAACAGCAATAAAGACAGAAGCGGAATCTACAACAATATGGAGCCTGATAAAATATGCGCTACCCTGGAAGGGCAGATTGTAAATAAAGTTGACACCATTGCTTATATTTGCCACGATTTGCAGGATGGAATTAAGTCCGGACTGGTGGAAGCGGCAATCCATAAGAATCCTGATTTTGAAGAAAAAATGACAGAACTTAAGAATATAATTGCAGGATTTTTAGAATGCAAAGAAGATGAAATTACATTTACCCCCTATCATGAGACGTATTTTATCAATAATTTAATCCACAGGCTGATTATGAAAATTACCTTAAATAGCGTCAGGAATCTTAAAACATATTTGATTCAATCCTGTGAAGACGTAAAAGAAAAGGCGTTGAACAGTATTGAAATCATAACATTTGATCCGGATACTCAAGCTGTTTTTGATAAAATAAAAGCAATCATATATCAATATATCTATGGATTACATACGATACAAACGATGGATGAGAAAGCGGTCAGGGTAGTGAGGGACTTATTTGAAGGCTTTACGAAAAAACCGGAACTATTGCCGCCGGAATGGTATTACCGTTATAATAATATAAAGAGTAATGAAAACTATGATGGGGCAGCAGATAATAAGATCCGGGTTATTTGTGATTATATAGCTACAATGACTGACCGGTTTGCATTGGACGAACATGAACGGCTGTTTAATCCAAGAATTAAGATCTAGAGAACCGGTGCTATTCTGGCAATTTATTTAATGCAGTTATACACAAGGAAGTTGAAGGAAAATATATTGGAGAAAGAAATGCCGCCTCCTGCGTATGCTTGGCGTAAGTGTGAAAGAAAAACACTTTCACACTCTATTATTTGAGGCAGTTTCGCAAGCTGGCTTGCGAAAAGCTATGGGTGAAATATGAATAAATTACAAGGTTTTTATGCATTAGCCAAATCGAATTTACCTGCAGTACCCTGGATGAAATATGAGAAGGATACTAATTTTAACCCTGATATTTTATGGACGATACGAAGTGCCGTAACAGAGGGGGAAGACTTAAACTTACCACGTAAGATTGGTGTAAATGGGAACGAAGCAAAAGTATTTGCCCAGGAACTTAATAATAACTTAAAACCAGAGGATATGATAATATATTATCCCTACTTTATTGCCGTAAAAAGCGGTGTAATCGATATATCACGGCATCGTATTGCCATTGAAGCAGTAAAAGCTGATTTATGGAATCTTGTAACGAACAATGAGAAGGATGTAACCATCATTTTTGAAGATGAGGATGTTAATATCATTGGAGATGAGTATTTTCTGACACAGGAGGAAATGATTGAATTAGTCGATTATTGCTCTGTGATTAAGAGGCAATTCCAAAGAGAGATTGCAAATGGGAAGAATATTTTGCTCGAGTGGAGCTATGCCTGTAAATCAGATATTAATAAGCAGCCAATCGGAGAGGCCGGTTTAGTGTTTTATGAAATAAGGACGGTGTAAATACGTAATTGTTCAATGAATTTATTATATTTCCTTAAGAAACATGCCTTTTATAAGGATGCTGATTAAAATTATATATCCTAAATCTGACTAAATCAATTCCGGATTTTTTAATTCGGAATTTTTAAATAATTAACTTAAATAATTGGATTTCAATGTTTATAGCTTGAAACTTGAATATTTACCCATTCCAGATGTCAAATAAAAGTATTATAAATTCTGATTTATATCTTTTTATTTCAATAATTTTTTTAAATTAGAGACTTATTCAGAATGATTTACCTTAATATATATAAAATAGATTGAAAAGGTAAAATTTACAAATTATATTGTAAATAATTAGAAAAAATAATATAATAAAATTATCAGAATAGCTTTATTTTCTGTTAAAAAGGCGGTTTTTCCGTAATACAGGTAGTTATAAGAAAACTACCATTGTTTAGGAAGGGGAAAAGTCATGAAAAAATTAATAAGCTTAATTTTAATAATTACTCTGACATTAAATTCTGCTAATTTTAAAATATACGCAGAAAACAGCGATTCTCAGACGGTTGAAAATAATAAAACGGATGAAAATAACGAAACATTAGAAACATCTAGTGAAAATATGGTAACACAGCAGCAAATGGTGGATTATGAAAAACTATTTGCTATAAACATGGAAAAATGGAAAGATATTTATGAGAAAGACCAAAATAATTCACTGATGAGAAGTGGTTCGAATGAGAATCTAATAGAGCATCCGGATTTAATTAATGGTAATACAAATATTGAAATCAATAAAGCAGAAGAAATAGAATCTGCTGATAGCAATTCAACTCAAAACAGTACATACATATATAAATTAGAACCAAAATATATGATAACTAATTTTACGTTTGATACTATATCATCGACAGTTACTAAAAATGATAGTAATTTTAGTAATCTCGGAGCTTTCAGAACTCAAAATGATTTGGTTGGTATGTCATGGAAGACATTAGATGAATTGGGGCATAAAGACTTTCGTTATACTGAAGATAATAACTTTGAAGGAGTTAAACTTAGATATGAATATAATATATCAGGTTACACTACTTTAATGGATGCAGCAATTTGCCCAACTCTAACGGTAAGAACAAACTCAGGTGGTGAATATTTTGTAAGACTTTGGAATTATACGATCAATAGACCCGGTCGATGTAGTTAGCGGAAATTATTATACCAGTGCTACTGACCTGGCTTTTGGTGGACGAAACCCACTTGATTTCTCAAGATTTTATAATTCGCTAGATTCATGGACTGGCGAATTAGGAAATAAGTGGCATCATAGTTACGAAATTTATCTAAATAAAATAAAGGATAATAACTATCAGATTACATTTGAAGATGGTCATGTAGAAGAATTTAATTGCGGAGAGGATGGCATCTGGAATGGACCGGATGGTAAATATCTGTCAATAATAAATAATGATGATAGTTTTCAAATTACGAAATTAGATGGAACCAGCTATTTATTTGATAAAAATGGATTGTTAAAGAATATAAAATATGAATCGGGAAATAGTATAAACCTAACATATCAAGACAATAAACTTGTTAAAGTTGAGAATCAATCAGGTCTAAAATATCAGTAAATACAGGCTGTGAGAGTTTCCGAGAGTACTCTAGTTATAAAAGGAGAATTATCATGATCAGTAAATTTATAAAAATTAGATGGACCAGTAATTTATTAACAGTTATATTAATTATGACAGTTGCAGCAGTAGATTTAACTGGCTGTAAAAAATCATCCGATGTAATTGCGGATAACGTTACGGATATTTCTGATACAGCAAGCACCACAGAAGATGGGCTTACACCTGCAGATACGACAACCCCTGACACAGATACCACAGAGGTAAATCCTAATGGCCAAAGCAATTCAAACAGTGACCAGGATCAAAACAATGACAATACGGCTGATGCTGAACAAGGTCAGTCTCCTTCTTCTGACCAAAGTGCAGTTTATTATGGTGACTGGGTGATTAGTAAGGTATTAGCTTATGGTTCTGTGGGAACTTACAGTAAAGAGGACGCTGAGGGCTTAGTTGGAAAAGAATTAAGCTTTACGGCTGGTAAAGCTGCCAGCTTTGGGGATGATCCATCTTATATCGATATGGTGGCTTTAGAACCGGTTTATTCAGAAACGGTTCTTACAAGCAGTGATTTTGTATTAAATTACCGTATGACCTTTGAAAAATTAGGCATTGAGGCAGATTCTATTCCGGAGGTCAGTGTTACGGATGCAGATGGAAGTGTTTGCGGTTTTCTGGTAAAAGATGAGAACACCCTTATTCTTACTTTTGTTTCGCTGATATTTATAAATCACTCTGGCATGAAGTAACTAATTCTTCCATAATTCTAATGAAATTTTAATGAAATTATAATAAATTATTTTTTTATGGCATATCTTAATTGACATTATATACGTATAAACGTATAATAAGTCTGACATTTATGAATTTCTACTTATTAATATTAAAAATTTTTTAATGAAGGGACTGGTTTTATGGATTTTAATACAATTTTATCACTTTCTGTTTTTATTGTAGTACTGGCTTTAATTATCAGTGAAAAAGTAAATAGAACAGTAGCAGCTCTTGCCGGAGCCTGTGTCGTTATCATTGTACATATATTTTCAGGTGAGAAGGCGTTGGAATATATCGATTTTAATACAATTGGAGTTTTAATTGGTATGATGATAATCGTTGGAATCGTTAAAAATACCGGTATATTTGAATACCTGGCTGTTTTTGCAGCTAAAAAGGCGAAAGGAGATCCCTGGAAGATAATAGTAAGCCTCTGTATCATCACAGCAGTAACGTCCGCACTATTGGATAATGTTACTACGGTACTTCTTATTGTACCTATGACTTTTGTTATTACACAGACACTTGAATTAGAGCCGATACCGTTTTTAATTCCCATTATATTAGCAGCAAATATTGGTGGAACTGCTACCTTAATAGGTGACCCGCCCAATATTATGATAGGCAGTGCAGCAGGTATAGATTTCATGGATTTCGTTGTAAACTTATTGCCTGTAATAATTGTTATATTTATTGTAACATTTGCTGTGCTAAAGTTAAATTATAGGAATAAACTTCAAGTAAGCGATGATAAAAAAATGCAGATTGTTGAATTAGATGAAAAGGTCTGCATAAAGAATTCTACGTTATTAAAGAAATGTATTTTTGTTTTATGTCTGGTTATGCTGGGATTATTTTTTCATTCCAATCTAGGCTATTCATCAGCAGCGATTGCTTTGACCGGTGCTACGTTACTTCTGCTAATTAGTGGGGAAAGTATTGATGAAGCGATGATGAGCGTTGAGTGGCCGACAATTTTCTTCTTTGCCGGATTATTTATTTTAGTTGGTTCACTGGAGGAAGTTGGATTAATTGATAAATTAGCAAAAGTAGTTATAAGTATTACAGATAATAATTTATTATTTACAGGAATCCTGATTATTTGGTTCTCAGCAATACTCTCAGCATTCCTGGACAATATCCCGTTTGTGGCTACACTTATTCCACTTATACAGGCTATGGGTGCTTCCGGTTTAAATATTACACCTCTTTGGTGGGCAGTATCGTTAGGTGCCTGTCTTGGTGGTAACGGATCATTAATAGGCGCTTCTGCTAATGTTGTTGTGGCTGGTCTGGCGGGTAAGTATGGTTACAAGTTATCTTTTGGTGAATACTTAAAAACTGGTTTTCCGTTAATGATTTTGTCAATTGTATTATCAACAATATATTTAGTTGTTTTCTATCTAATATAAAATGGGAGGGTTAGTTATGAATATTGTATCTGCAGAACAAGACAATATGGATATGCTGCTTACACAATTAGGTGCAAAGGTTAAAAGTATACACGGACTTTTATGTTACGTGCGGTTTAACATCAACGATACCGAAATTTTTTATATTTATAACATTAATGCGAAAGATCAGTATTATCTGCAAAAAGTTTTACCGTATCCAGTTGGTGCAGGAGTTTTTACGAAACCATCCGAAATAGTAGAATACATTAAAAATGATATTAAGTTTTATAAAAATGCTTCAAAAAGCAGTGTATTTGGTGATTTTATAAACACTAATGTAGAATTACATCAAATAGTCCATAAATTAGAAAATACTTTTATGAATTACAATGTACCCTCTGGGAAAATGAAAGAAATATCAAAGGAATTGGAACATATTAATGAAATTTTAGACGGTGTAAAAGATACTTGTGAAAAAGTAGTTGTTAAGTAATATATATAATCAGTTAAATATTAAAAAGACGGAAGTTCAATTAGACTCCCGTCTTTTTATGAATCACAGTTTTAAGTTCATCGGAATATATTATAGTAGGAAACTATCATCATTTTGGAGGTTTAAAATGGGGTATTATGTTACGGTTGAACCTAATGTAAAATACTATGTAGAGGATCTTAATCCGGAAGGAAATAAGACTATACTGTTTCTTCACGGCTGGCCGGGAAGCCATAAGCTGTTTGAATATCAATTCGACCAGCTGCCGAAAATGGGTTATAGGTGCATTGGAATAGATACCAGAGGATTTGGAGCTTCGGATAGGCCTTTCAGGGGTTATGATTTCGACCGGCTGTCAGATGACGTAAGATGTGTAGTGGAAAAACTTAATTTATGTGATTTTACATTATTGGGGCACTCCAATGGAGGTGCCATAGCTTGCAGATATATGGGGCGCCATAAGGGTTTTGGGGTATCGAAACTTGTACTTGCGGCAGCGGCCGCACCAAGCCTTGTTAAACGCCAAAATTTCCCGTATGGTCTGGATAAAGAAGTTGTTCAGCAAATAATTGATGATACCTTTATGGACAGACCTCAGATGCTTAGGAATTTTGGGGATATGTTTTTTTATCAGCATACGTCACAAGCTTTTTCAGACTGGTTTTTCCAACTTGGCTTGCAGGCAGCAGGCTGGTCTACGGCAGCGATTGCCAATACCTGGCTAAAGGAGGTACTTTTTAATGATTTATGTGAAATCCATGTACCTACTTTAATCATACATGGGATTCATGACCTTATTGTTCCATTTCCATTAGGTGAAATACAAAATCAATATATTAAAAATTCAAAATTAGTACCATTTCAATTCAGCGGCCATGGGTCTTTCTATGACGAAAAAGACAGATTTAATGAAGTCCTGATGAATTTCATTGAAGGTAAATGATATAATCTATGGAAAGGCTGTTGTTATACCGCAAATTAATATAATCGTTGCGTTATTACGGCAGACCTTTCATACATATTTAAATTCTATAGACACCTATACCAACTTTATCTGGACGTTCTTATTTAAAACTATAAGATTTTAAATTACTAAAATTGACTTTTTAGTAGACTTTTTTTATAATCGATGCTAATATACAGGTATCCGGTAACTTAATCTAAATAGAAAGGAAAATAGATTATGGAAAATAAAGGACAAGCCCATACCCATATGGATGCAGACGGCATGGAATACACCCACAGCCATCAGGATGGACTGGAACATAAACATATCCATGAAAATGCCAAGGCCGTAATTAACCGATTGTCCCGTGCGGGTGGTCATCTGGAGTCCGTAAAACGAATGGTGGAAGACGGAAAGGACTGCAGCGAAGTCCTGATTCAATTATCAGCTGTTATAGCAGCACTTAAAAGCACCGGTAAAGTTATTTTGCAAGATCATATAGAGCATTGTATTGTGGATGCAATAGAATCAGGAGATACTACTGCAGTAGGGAATCTGAATAAAGCAATTGACCGGTTTATAAAATAGACGTATATTGTAATAGCTGTTACCTATTCTTATCCAGGGCATGTGAAATAATTGAAATGAATATTTTAGAATTCATATAGATGAAAAGCTGATAAAGACCAATGTCCGATATATTAAAAAAACATGTTATTTATATCCCCTATACGGGCTTGTATTGTATCAAAAAAGTAATACAATATAATAAGAACAGTATAAAGTATATAGGGGGATTTTGTTATGCACATGGCAGATGCACTGATTGCACCGGCAGTAGCAGGCACCATGTATGTTGCCTCTGCAGCCGCAGCTACATATTCAATAAAAAAAGTAAGATTAGAAAATGATATAAAAAAGATTCCTTTAATGGGAGTTATGTCAGCTTTTGTTTTTGCAACACAAATGATTAACTTTTCAATACCGGGAACGGGGTCCAGCGGACATTTATGCGGAGGGCTCTTACTATCCATATTATTGGGACCCTATGCGGGATTTTTGTCAATGATATCGGTATTGGCAATCCAATGTCTGTTATTTGCAGACGGAGGGCTCTTAGCTTTAGGCGGTAATATATGGAACATGGCATTTTACGGATGTTTTGTCGGTTTTCTGTTGATTTATCGTCCTATGGTAAAGAAGAGTATGAAACCCGGCTGGATTGTATTGGCATCTGTTCTGGGCAGTGTTATCAGCCTTCAGCTTGGAGCCTTGAGTGTGACGCTGGAGACTTATGTATCCGGTATTACTGCATTATCTTTTGGACAGTTTTTAATGCTGATGCAGCCTATTCACCTTGCAATCGGCACTGTGGAGGGTTTGATAACGGCAGCGGTTGTCATTTTTGTTTATAATACCAGACCGGAACTTTTAGATAATAATACAGTTAAGAACAGGCTTGGATTTAAGCAGACACTGATAATAATTTCAGCAGTTGTTGTATTAACCGGCGGTGGCTTATCCTTAGTGGCATCAGGCAATCCGGATGGATTAGAATGGTCCATACAGAAAATAACCGGTAATACGGAAATTACACCACAGGGCAAATATACGGATACCGTTAAAACAGTAGAGGGAATTCAGGAAAAGACAGCAGTGCTACCTGATTATTCCTTTGCGGACAACTCGTCGGTACTTGGTACCTCCTTCTCCGGAATTTTTGGGTCAGTAGTTGTAGCAGTTATTTGTATTGGCTGCGGTATATTATTTAAATTCTTTAAGAAAAAGGATAACCCACAAGGAATACGATAGATTTTTAATATTACAGGCCAAATAAGCATACACATATATATGAATATATGTGGGTAGGTTCTAGGAAGAATTTTCTTCATAGAACCTACCTGATTTTTTATTCAATAGGAAATTGCGTATTATTGAACAAAAAGCCATCAGGAGGCACACCCGCGCGAAAAGAATATGTCGGCTTTGCCGACCGCACCCGGCGCGGGAGATTGCTAAAGCATACTCTTTTATATAATAAAAATGATTGGAAAGAAAGTGTGAAACATGGGAAAATTAACAAATGCCATGTATGAAATACATGAACTAGATGAAATGGCAGAAAAAGATACTAGAATTAATCAGGTACATCCGCTGGTAAAACTTATTATTACAGTGGTATATATTACCTGTGTGGTATCCTTTCATAAATACAACCTATTGGGACTGCTGCCTTTCATTATTTATCCGCTGCTGATATTTAATCTGGCGGAAATTTCAATAAAGAGTTGCTTTAAAAAATTGAGGGTGGTTCTTCCGCTGGTATGTTTCATAGGGCTGTTTAATCCGTTTTTTGACCATACCCCATTATATAAAATAGGCAATATGGTAATTACCGGAGGATTCATATCCATGGTGACACTTATGTTAAAAGGAACCTATGCCTTAATGGCTTCTTATTTATTAATTGCAACTACTGGAATAGAGAGAATCTGTTATGCCCTGAAACTGCTTGGCATTCCGAGTATTATCGTTACGCAGATATTATTGACTTATCGTTATATTACTGTTCTTTTAAAAGAAGCGAATGCGGTGTTCCAGGCATATTCTTTACGTGCGCCCAGAGAAAAAGGTGTTAAGTATAAAATCTGGGGCTCACTGATCGGACAGCTTTTATTCCGTAGTATTGACCGGGCCGGAAATCTTTATGACAGTATGCTGCTGCGTGGTTTTAAAGGTGAGTTTTATTATGCCCGTATACAGAAAAGTTCAGGTATAGATTACCTGTACCTGCTTCTGTGGCTTGTCATCATATTAGCATTGCGATTAATGAACTTTTGATATAATCATAATATTATTGAATTTTTGCACATAATAAATACAACAAATTTAACTATAGAGGATGAAGCTTTGGCTATAATAAAAGATAGAAGAAAAGAGGAAAAATGGCTCAGCATTATATAGAAGGTAAAAATATATCGTTTTCTTATGAAAACGGTAAAGAAGTATTAAAAGAGATCTCGTTCAAGACGGCTAATAAAGAAGCGGTTGGAATTATAGGAGCTAATGGAGTTGGTAAATCCACACTTCTTCGAATTCTGGTAGGGTTGGAACTGGATTTTACCGGTGAAGTTTATGTGGATCAGATTCCGGTGACTAAAAAGTCCCTTGCTGAAATACGCAGTAAAATCGGATATTTATTTCAGGATTCGGATAATCAGCTTTTCACACAGACAGTTTATAACGATGTGGCATTTGGCCTTAGAAATTATGGATTAAATGAGGAAGAAGTGGATGAACGGGTTCAGACAGCACTTAAGACTATGGGAATTACTTACCTGAAGGATAAACAGATTTATAAAATGTCAGGCGGAGAAAAGAAAATGGCCTCCATAGCGACCATACTTGCCATGCAGCCGGATATTATTTTGTTAGACGAACCTTCCATCGCCCTGGATCCAAAAAACCGGCGGACACTGATTAATATCCTAAATCGTCTGGATTACATTAAGATTATTGCTTCCCATGATCTGGATATGATACTTGAGACCTGTGACCGGGTAATACTGATGTCTGAGGGACGTATCATAAGGACAGGTGCTACAGAATTAATACTCCGGGATAAGGAATTGCTGGAGGCCCATAGTCTGGAGCTCCCCCTCTGCCTTCGCGGGTATCAGGGAAGAACCAGAAGTTATTATTGAGAAAATAAATAAATTTAAGTGATGCACTAAATGGTAAAATTTATGATACAGAAAGAATAAACTTCCTTAACCGTTATTTATTATCCTTAGGTAAAGCAATTGATGACGGCGTAGACATAAAAGGCTATGCGCAACCAGAATTAAAAATGCTATCCATGGAATTAGGGATAAAAGCGAAAAGACTAAACCTATGGTTCCGGCTGTTGATGGAATAACCATAAAAATTCCTGACACTAAACCGGTTATGGCAGTCTTTTTGTTAAACAGATTACTTTTTAGCATGACGGTGGAGGTAATTAGTAGGGTTACTGCATTTAATACATAATAAATATCAAATGCGGTCCCCTTCCAACTTGAAACCAGCATTTGACCTACTGCTAAATAGACTGTTCTATCGGTGTCCGTAACAGAATTATAATAAAGTTTACTGACAGAGAGCATTTCAAAAGCTTTATTTGATGAGAAATAGGCTGCTATCCCCAATAAACCGAGTATTAGGGCAATCGTCATTAAGCTTTCATTTTTTTGTTTTAATGTAAAATAAAATGTTAAATACATAATAACGATAAGAACGTTATCCAGTATGTATAAAAAGTCCATGTGGACTAATCCCAGCAACCAGTTATCCTGAAATAATTTAAACCAGCCTTCTATGGTTTGCGGAGGGAATGAGATTGAAAATATAATGATTTGAATGGGTATGATAACAGCCATAAGAATATATGATATTGCGGTTATTCGGAATAACAATCTCCATTTTGTCAGTTTAGTATCCTGTATTGCAGTTTGCTCCATATTATCACCTCCTTATTGAATACTCCCAGAAAACTCCAATTATATTTTTAAAGGTTGTACCATCTGGATTTTAAATCTTTTTCATGGATTCACCTTTCAAATGACTTTATATTTATTACATTGTAGCACTATTCAGTGTTTATGTATACCAATATATACTTCTATCATATAACATCCATAAAATTGAGTAAGATTGATAATTATTTTATATGAACGGTCCAATTTCAATAAAAGAAACGGATTTGGTCATAATTTTCTCTTATCAGATTAATACGTATATATTTTGGAGAACGGCGTTTTTAAAAATATAAATATTTTGTGTTTGCTTTTAAATTATAATGTGGTTTTATTCGATATATAGGTCAATAAATGTTTCTTGACAATAAAAGCCATTGGGTGTACAATATTTACTGTAATTAAATATATACGCATATACTTTTGGAGGTTTCCATGAAAGTAACCATAGACGATGTAGTTAAGAAATCCGGATTATCCTATGTGACCGTTTCCAGAGTTATCAGCAATGCACCTAATGTCCGGGAATCCAACCGTAAAAAAGTCCTGGAAGTTATAGAAGCGTTAGGATATGTTCCAAGTGCAGCGGCCAGGACCCTGGCTACCGGCAAAACAAATGTGGTTGCCATGTTTATTTCTGATATAGGGGATTATTTTTTTGGAAGTATCATCAAAGAAGTGAATGAACAATTATTAAAAAAAGGATACCTTTTAGCGATATCTATTTGTGACGGCAAAGATGACGTTCTTGATACCGCTTTCCTAAGTCAAAACAGGGTAGATGGAGTCATCTTATTGGTACCGAATAAAGAAAATTACTATATTGATATATTAAAAAACCAGAGAGTCCCTTTTGTTGTGGTGGACAACCAAACCATTAATACAGATATTACCGCCGTACTTGCGGATAATGTGACCGGTGGTTACATTGCCGTGAAGCATTTACTGGAGCTTGGACATACAAAGATAGGATTAATAGGGGCAGTTCCTTACGGATTGTCCACACTTGAGAGGCAGATGGGAGCCATAAAGGCACTTACGGAAGTCTCTTTACAGCCGGCAGCCATTGAATATGGGTATTACGATCAGATGACAGGTTATAATACCATTATGAAATGGCATGCAGCGGGTCAGCTTCCATCTGCCGTTTTTGCCTTTGATGACCATATTGCCCTTGGTGCGGTGAATGCAGTCAAGGATCTTGGCCTTAAAGTACCGCAGGATGTATCTGTGTGCGGCTACGATGACAGCCCGATTGCCAATCATTATTCGCCGAAAATCACTTCGGTAAGGCAACCCTCTGAGAAAATGGCACAGAATGCAGTAAATCAGCTGCTTTCCATTATTAATCACACGGATACCGGTTCCTATGCCATGAAACTTGCTCCTAAGTTAAACATTAAGGAATCTACAATGAAAAAATGTAATCAATAGAGAGGAAAACATTATGTCAAACTTAAAAATTACAATAATAGGTGCAGGAAGCACCTATACACCGGAGCTGGCCGAAGGAATTATCTTACGCGCCGCTTCCCTTCCGGTATCAGAGATAGCCCTTATGGATATTGATACAAGGAAACTAAATATTGTTGGGGGACTCTGCAAACGAATGATAGAAAAAGCAGGTCTTAAAACAGAAGTAATCTTAACGGAAAACCTGGAAGAAGCCCTGGAGCATGCTGATTTTGTCCTGACACAAATACGTGTAGGTAAATTAGCCTGCAGGGTATTGGATGAAAAAATACCGTTAAAATACGGCCTTATTGGTCAGGAAACAACCGGTATCGGTGGATTTTTCAAAGCGCTCAGGACCATTCCTGCCTTATTGGAAATAACAAAACATATGGAACGCATTTGTCCGGAAGCCTGGTTAATTAACTTTTCCAATCCTTCCGGTATCTTAGCACAGGCACTGCAGAACTATACTAAAATCAAAACCATCGGTTTATGTAATGTGCCGATTAATATGATTTCCGGAGTTGAACAGGTATTGGGTGAAACAGATTTAGACATTGAATACGTAGGGCTTAACCACTTAAGTTATATTACCGGTGTTAAAAAAGGAGACAAGGATCTGTTTAGGGAAGTCCTTGCCCAGGGAACAGGCGGACAGGGTATGAAAAATATCCCCTTACAGGGCTTTAGCAGTGAATTAATCCATACCATCGGTGCCATACCATCTTCTTACCTGGAATATTTCTATTACAAGGATGATAAACTAAAACATTTATTAGAAGAGGAAAAATGCCGCGGAGAAGTCTGCATGGATATTGAAGAACGCCTTCTGACCCTGTATAAGGAGGAATCCTTATCTGTAAAACCCAAGGAACTTGAGAGCCGTGGCGGCGCACGTTATTCAGAGGCAGCTATTTCTTTAGTAGATGCTATTTATAATGATAAACAGGAAGTACATGTTGTTAACATCTTAAATCAGGGAGCCCTTGAATTTATGGCTGATGATGACGCTGTGGAAATCTCAGCAGTAATCGGGAAAAATGGTGTGACCCCTATTCCGGTCCGCGGCTTTAAGAACCAGCATGTAATGGAACTTATGCAGACTGTGAAAGCGTATGAACGTCATACTGTACTGGCTGCAATCAATGGAGATGGAGACGAAGCGATGAAAGCATTATTAATCCATCCTCTGGTTGGTGATTATAATAAAGCCAAATTATGCTTTGAAGAAATGAAGGAAGCCCACAAAGCTTATCTTCCGCAATTTGAAAAATAAATTGCTGTTTATCTACAACACCTAAAATTTCAGCAGATACAGGCAGGAGTACTTGAAAAGAAAGGAAAAACCATGGAAACGAAATACATTATAGGAGTTGACGGTGGCGGCACTAAGACAGATTATCTGATCTTTACGATGAATGGGGAATGTGTTGATAATCTCCGCGTCAGAAGCCGCAGTCATGAAGTTCTAGATGGCGGTTTTGCAGAGGTTGAAGAAAAAATCCTGGCGGATATAGACTATCTGTTAGAGAAAAATTCTATAAACAAAATCCAGGTTGTGGCAGCAGCATTTGGTATGGCAGGAATTGATACGCCGGCCCAGCTTGCCAGAATAAAAGCTATCTTAAATAAAACGGGATTGAACTATGTCGTTTCAAATGATTCCATCCTTGGTATCAAGGCGGGCTGCCCCTCCGGTACCGGAATCTGTTCCATTAACGGAACAGGTACGGTTGCGTCCGGAATCAATGAAACAGGTGATATACTTCAGGTAGGCGGAATAGGCCTGGCCACCGGAGATAGTGCGGGCGGACATTATATTGCAACATTAGCAGTAAGGGCAGTATATGATTATTATTTCAGATGCGGCTTAAAGACGAGTCTGACGGATAAAATAATGGGATTTTTTGAAATTCAGGATCCCATAGAACTGCTTAATGTTATCAGCGATAAATTTTACAGCAACCGCGAGCTGGATAAAATAATTGTTACTTATTTATTTGATGCAGCTAATGAAAAGGATGAAGTTGCAATAAGTATTGTAAAAGATGTAGCTGACCAGTTGGCAAAATCTGTTTCCGGCTGTATGCTCGGGCTAAAATTTAATGATGTTCCGGAAATAGTCCTTGCAGGATCTGTTTGGATAAAGTCCGATTGCCCTCTTTTATTATCCCATTTTACAGAATGCATAAATCAATATACCGGTAAAAAATTAACCCCTGTACCATTGGAGGTTATTCCTGCGGCAGGCGCCATTTTATGGGCACTGGAGCTGGCACAAAACCATCCTGCAACCCTGGAACAGCGGAATATCATTATTAATAATGAAGTATTAAAAAACATGTAATACAAATAGTTATGGTAGTAAAAATTAAGTCAGGAGGGTAACCGGGTAGCGTTATCTTATCAAGAATGCGGATATCAAGCCGATTACCTATCGGGAAATCGCTAATATAAGGGCAAAACAGCCGGTGCCATAATTGCAATAAAGCAATAATTTCTAAGAATGATTCGTATCAAAAGTCTAAATCTGACTTTTTTCACGAATCATTTTTTCGTTTCGACCGGAAATTGACAGGTGATGTTATGAATTAATCCTTCCATGCAATTAAAGAGATTTATATTTTATAGATCAAAATCTCAATTTTTATTTGTTGTTGCCAGTATTATCCGGTACAAAAGTATATATAAAGTTCATGATTCTATATTTACATTAAACGTTCCCTATGATATCATAAAGCTACTAGTTAAGCAATGTGCACATATAAATATGATATTTTACATTTAATTTAGGTTAATTTACACAAAGTTTGCTTGGAATTTACACAAATTTTAAAATATGGGTATGAGTGTATGGGGAAAGATTAGATAATGCTAATTCCTAAAAACATATAATTTCTGTAAAGAATGCTCATTACCTATGCTGCATAAAACAATGCAGACATGAAGTTGGGTTTTAAGATATCCGAAACTTTGTTTCGGATATCTGCGGAGCCAGGTTAAGGTGAAAGAAAATATAATAAAAGAGAGGAATGCCACATATTGATTCTTTCACCCTTTTTATTTGTGGCAGTAACACATTTGCGAGCAGATGTGTTACTTAATGGGTATTAAAATGAAAAAAGCGGTTGTCCTTTTATTGGTAGTTTCTATATTAACAGGTATGTTATCGGCATGCAGTAATTCATCTACCAAAGTAGCAAAAAGCGATGCATCTTCTGCACAAACACAAACGAATTCCACTGATTCCAGTCAAACAAAACCAGGGACCAATGAGGAGGCACAGGCACTGGAAGCTCCCATGCTTACGGAACAGGTAAAGGCCGGAACACTTCCGATGCTTAAGGACCGTATGCCGGCTGCAAGTGATGTTATGGTTGAACCGGTTGTTGAATCACTTGGAGAATATGGCGGCAGTATTACCATGACCGGCAGTGACCAGGGGCATTGGGGCTGGGGAGAATATACGGAAGAGCCAATGTTCCGCTTTAAGCAGGATGGTTCCGGTCAGGTGGAAGCAAACGTAGCAAAGAGTTATTCTGCTAATGAAGATGCCACCGTATGGACCATTCAACTTAGGGAAGGCATGAAATGGTCGGATGGAGAACCCTTCACCACGGATGATGTCATCTTTTATTATGACCATATGTCAACCCCTGCATTAAATCCTGACCGTACGGCAGTTCCTGTGGATGCAGCAGGTTATTATCCGGCGTATACGTCTAAACCCTACAATTGTTATCAGGTAGCTAAAGATGGTAAAACATATTGGGCAAAATTTGATAAGGTAGATGATTACACCTTTACGATTACTTTTGCGGCGCCAAAACCGGATTTTCCTGTTGCGGTTACGGTAGATAACAAGTGGATGTATTTGCCAAAGCATTTCTATATAAATTATGTTGCACGTAAAGACGGTGTAAAAGATGATCCTACTTTTCCACTCATAACGGAAGAGCAGGCAATTGCCAATGCGAACAAGGATTTTGGAAAACAATGGGAAGATTATAGCACCTTGGGTCATGATATTGGTTATTACAATTGGGATTATGCAATTGTTCCCCAGGTGAGAAGCTTTATTGCAGTTAAAGATAACTGGAATACGGTAGGAGAAACCTATGAACTGGTAAGAAATCCATACTTTTTTAAGACAGACAGTGAAGGACGCCAATTACCTTACCTTGACAGCCTGAAATTTGAAATCATCAATGATAATGACCAGGTGGTATTAAAACAATCAGCAGGGGAGTTTGACATATCGACCGCCGGTGCAGCTGATTTTGCAACGGTTGCAACTGCAACACAGGCAAGCCATACTCCTGTACAGTGGCGCACAGCGGACTGGTCTAATGATTTGTCTTTAACACTGTGCCAATCGGTTGCCGATTTAGATAAACGTGCTTTATTCCAGGATCTTCGGTTTAGGGAAGCTTTATCCATCAGTGTTGACAGAAATCTCGTGAATGCAACACTTTTTAACGGTCAATCCAAACCGGCTCAGGCATCGGTTGCGGAAGGAGCAGAGGGTTACGATTCTGAGTGGACAAATAAGTGGACTGAGTTTGATGTGGCAAAAGCGAACAGTCTGTTGGATGAAATAACAGAACCTTGGGATAAGGCAGAAGGCACCTACCGTAAAATGAAAGGGACCGAAAGGGATGTTGAAATAGTAATTACCATTTCAAATCCATCCATAGAAGGGGATTATGTTGCCATGCTGCAATCTGCCTATAAAGCAGTCGGAATTAAAATTTCCGATAAGGTGGACGCTGAAATGACGAAGTCAATCCTTATCAATAATATTGAAGCCCGGTTTGAAAAAATGAGCGTGACCACTCCGGCAATCCGCCCGGATGCGATTGTTCCCATGCGTAATTTCAGCTGTTGGTATGGTGCCTATGGTAAATGGTATGAAGACGGAAAGACTACGGCAAATGGCGGTATTGAGCCTACCGGTGATATGATGGAACTTATCAATGCCTATGATGCGATGAAAGCAGCTTCCGGATCAACCAGGGACCAGGTAGTGGCTGAAAATGTACAAAAGATATATGATCTGCATAAAAAGAATATCTGGATAATCGGATTTCTTACACCACTTCCGGTGAATTTTATTATCAATAATAAACTTAAGAATTTTGCTCCCGATCTGGTAATGGCAGATGAATACAGGTCACCGGGAATAATGCATCCTGAACAGTTATATTTGGCAAAATAAAGCTATAAATACAATAGTGGAATGTTGTAAAATTTCAAAAAATAAAACCTGCATTTATTTGAGTTTTATAACCTGAAATTTTGCAGCAGCCCCTTTGCTTAAGTAAATGAATGAGTACTCTGAATGCATAAGGAGGGTTTGAAAGGTGATAAGTTATGGATGATAAATGGAGATATATTGTAAAGAGGATGATTTTGGCCTTTTTTACGTTGCTTATGATAACATTTGTTGTGTTCTTTGTAATACAGCTTCCGCCAGGAGATTTTGTGGATAATATGGTGAGCAATATGGTTTCACAGGGAGAAACGGTGACGCAGGCGGATGTAGTAAGTTTAAAGGCAGTGTATAAAACAGATCAATCGTTTCTATTACAATATTTTGATTGGCTTAGAGGTATTGTTACAGGTGACTGGGGCGTATCATTTTACTATAAACAAAGCGTATTGGTTAAAATTGGTGAAACCCTTGGGGCGACCCTGATGCTTTCCATCATAACTTTATTGGTAACCTATGGGATTGCCATTCCCATTGCAATTCATGCTGCAAAGCATCAATATTCCATAAGTGACTATATATTAACATTCATTGGCTTCATAGGTATGGCAGTCCCCAGCTTTCTGCTGGCAATTATATTAATGTTTTTATCCTATAAATTGTTTGGAAAACCCATTATGGGATTATTCCCTGAGGGTGGTATCACTTCGATGTCATCCTTTTTAGACTTTCTCTCAAGGTTGGTTATTCCGGTTATTGTCATCAGTATGTCCGGAACCTGCGGGCTTATCCGCAGCATCCGTGCACAAATGCTTGATGAGCAGGAGAAGCCTTATGTGTTATGCACCAGGGCAAAAGGTGTCAGCGAAAATACCATAACCTATAAATATGAAATGAGGGCGGTGCTTAATCCCGTGGTAAGCGGATTGGGTCTTATGATTTCCGGTATTTTTAATGGCTCCACCATCACGGCAATCGTATTGATGCTGCCAACACAAGGTCCGATTTTATTAAAGGCACTCCAATCCCAGGACGTATACTTATCAGGCGGCATGTTACTCATTTCCGCAATATTGGTTGTTATGGGTACGTTGGTTTCTGACTTGCTGCTTGCGGTGTTAGATCCAAGGATTAAATATCTGGAGGAGAGTAAACAATGAGCAGGGAAAAACAAACGATGCATTCTGTTTCCAATAAATCCACTAACGAAGAGAAAGAAATTCGGAGACTGGAAAAAAGAAAAGCGAAGCAGGAAAAATATTATATGTCCTCCCAATGGCAGTTAATGGGACGAAAGCTTATCAGGCATAAGCTGGCAGTCATCAGTTTTATTTTATTGGCTACTTTATACATGGGGGCCTTATTCGCTAATTTTATAGCACCCCAAGGCTTAGAAGATTATTCCGCGACCTATTCCAATGCCCCACCAAGTAAAATACATTTTATACATCAGGGTGAATTTGCCGGTCCTTTTGTTTATCCTTACGACATTACATATGATAAATTCCAAAATAAAATTTTTGTTGAAAATAAAGATAAAATGTTCCCCATTCATTTATTTGTAAAGGGTACTTCTTACAAATTCCTGGGTTTTATAAGAAGCGATCTCCATTTATTCGGAGTAGATAATTCCAATTTGAAAGAGGGTACTGACCAGGTTAATCTTATGATATTTGGTTCGGATCAATTAGGGCGTGACTTATTTTCCAGAATACTGATCGGCAGTCAGGTATCTTTGACAGTGCCTCTTCTGGGCACACTTTTATCCTTTGTACTGGCGATTATTATTGGCGGATTATCCGGATTTTACGGTGGAATAGTTGATATTGTGGTGCAAAGAATTATTGAGGTGATTTCTGCCTTTCCGACGTTGCCATTGTGGATGGCACTTTCAGCAGCAATTCCGGCTGGTATTTCCGTAACAAAGGTGTATATCTTTATCACCATCATTATGTCTTTACTAAGCTGGCCCAGTTTGGCAAGAACGGTACGAAGCAAATTTTTATCCCTTAAGAAAGAAGATTATATCATGGCTGCCAAGCTGGCAGGCGTTTCGGATTTTATGATAATTTTAAGGCATCTTGTACCCGGCTTCATGAGTTATTTGATTGTAAGCCTGACATTAGGCATACCCAATATGATCTTAGGTGAAACTTCCATGAGCTTTCTTGGACTTGGAATGCGTGCACCGGCTACCAGCTGGGGTGTTTTGCTCCAGGAGTGCCAGAGCATCAGTAATATTGCGGGTTGTCCCTGGAAGCTGATACCGGTTTTGTACGTGGTAGTTGCCGTATTGGCCTATAACTTTTTAGGCGATGGCTTGCGTGATGCAGCAGATCCATATAAGTGAGGTGTTAAAATGGGAAATAATGTAGTTTCAGTAGAAGATCTTAGCATTCAGATTAAACTGGAGGAAGGAATTCTTACGCCGGTACGAGGTATAAGCTTTGTGGTCCGTGAAAATGAAACCCTTGGTCTTGTAGGAGAGTCTGGCTGCGGTAAAAGTTTAACCAGTAAAGCAATTATGGGAATTAATGATAAAAAATGCATTACCGGCGGCAAAATCAGCTTTAATATAGATGGGAAAACAAGGAATCTCCTGGATTTAAAATTCGGTGGGTCTGAAATCAGAAGCATCAGGGGTAAGAATGTATCCATGGTGTTCCAGGAGCCGATGAGTTCCTTTTCCCCGCTTTTTACGATTGGCCATCAGATAGGGGAATTAGTACGGCTGCATATTACAAAGGATAAAAAAGAAGCAAGGGATATTACCATCGAAGCGATGGGAAGGGTGGGTATTGCGAATCCCGAAAAGAGATATCATCAATATCCGCACGAGTTTTCAGGCGGTATGCTGCAAAGAGCTTTAATTGCCATGGCACTTGTGTGTAATCCTAAACTTCTTATAGCCGATGAACCAACAACTGCACTGGATGTGACTATTCAGGCACAGATTTTAGAGCTAATGGAACAATTGCAAAAGGATTATGGTATGGCAATCCTTTATATTACCCACGATTTGGGCACAGTAGCCAGAATGTGCGACCGGGTAGCAGTAATGTACCTGGGAAGAATCATTGAAACAGCTCCGGTAATGGATATTTTTAAAAATCCAAAGCATCCCTATACCAGGGGGCTGTTAGGTTCGGTCCATAAAATCGGTGGCGGACAGGGGCGGTTATTTTCTATTGAAGGAACGGTACCTCTTGCCATGAATTTAGAAAAGCGGTGTTGTTTTTATGACCGTTGTATCTATCGGAATGAAAAGGCGTGCAGGAATGAAGAACCTGCCCTTGATGAAATAGAATTAGGACATTATGTAGCCTGCCACCGTGGGAGGGATTCCCTTAATGCGGAAAGCAGTGGTTAAAGGAGGGGCTGTATGCCTGAAATAATATTAAAGGTTAAGGAAATGAGCAAAATTTTTTCCTCTAAAAAAGTGGATGTAAAAGCGGTAAATAAAGTCTCTTTTGAAATTGCAAAGGGAGAAACCATTGGTATTGTAGGAGAGTCAGGCTGCGGTAAAACAACTCTTGGCCGTTGTATCGTGGGTGCCATAAGATCCTCAGAAGGGGAAGTTATCTATGAAACAGAAGAGTGTAAGGAATACGACTTACAGCATATTGATAAAAAATCAATGAAAGCAGTAAGGAAAGAAATCCAGATGATTTTCCAGGATCCATATTCTTCATTAAATCCCCGCATGACAGTATTTGATATCATATCCGAACCCCTGAGTGCTAATTTTAAATTATCAAAACAGGAGTTGGAGGAACGGGTAAAAAACATTGCGGTGAAGGTTGGGTTAAACCCCAGTTATCTGAAACGCTATCCCCATGCTTTTTCCGGGGGACAGCGTCAAAGAATCGGCATTGCAAGGGCCCTGGTTCTCTATCCCCGCCTGATTGTGTGCGATGAGGCAGTTTCTGCCCTGGATGTTTCGGTGCAGGCACAGGTCATCAATCTCCTTAAGGATTTGCAGCAAGAGCTTAATTTAACATATCTCTTTATCAGCCATGATTTATCAGTGATTGAACATATATCGGATAAAGTAGGAGTGATGTATCTGGGGAAAATGGTTGAATATACAGATACCCAGACCCTGTTTCAGGCTCCCCTTCATCCCTATACGGAAGCTTTATTATCTGCAGTACCAATTGCAGACCCGGTAGCCGCCATGGAACGGATCCCTCTTACTGGAGAGATTCCCAATCCCGCTAATCCTCCCAGCGGATGTTTTTTTCACACAAGATGTAAATACTGCATAGATAAATGTAAAACAGTTGAAGTAGAATTTATAGAAAAGGAGCCCGGACATCTGGCAGCCTGCCACAGAACCAAAGATTTGCATTTGCAGGGTATTATGCAATAGGAAAGAAGTGGATGTTACAAAATTCCCACCGGGTTAAATTAAATTATGAAAGAATTAATTATTTTTATTGACAGCGGGGATACGTTAATCGACGAATCCAGTGAAATAAAGGATGAAGACGGTACGGTCCTGCATTCTAAGATGATAGAAGGAGCCGGTGAGACACTGGTGGAACTTTATGAAAGTGGTTATACCATTGCTTTGGTAGCAGACGGAACGAAAGCCTCCTTTGATAATATTTATTCAGAAAATGGTTTGGATTATTGTTTTTCTGCAAAAGCAATCTCCGGAGATTTAAAAAAAGCAAAACCTTCTGCGATTATGTTCCATCATGCAATGGAAGAACTGGGATTAAAAGAATCTGACAAAAACCGTATTGTTATGATTGGAAATAATATTAAACGGGATATTTTAGGAGCTAACCGGATGGGGATAACCTCCATTCTGCTAAGTTACAGTCCCCGTTATGTGATGCAGCCGGAATGTGAAGAGGAGATACCGGATTATGTGGTTGCTAAGCCCTGTGAACTGGTTGGCTTGCTTGAGCAGTTAGACCGGCAGCTGAAAAACAAAAAGATATTATATAAAACTTGAAATGAAAAGTAAGAAAAGATTAGGTATATACACGCTTGAAGCAGGCGGAAAGGAGAAAGCTATGAAAGAAATCACATCCCTTGATTTTATGCCTGCTAAAGCAGGCAGATGAGAGCAAGTTATGAACGAAGAATTTAAAAAGAATGTAACGGTAAAAATTAGCGAAAGATCCCATTTAAATCTCACCTTAAATATATATCACTGCGGTAATAATGATATATTTCCCGGTACTAGATTACCCTCGTTAAACGGTGATATGTTTATTCTTTATTATATCAACAGTGGGACAGGTTTGATGGAAAAAGACCATTTAGCTATAAAACTTCCGGCTTCCCAGGGTTATGTTACTTTTCCCAAGGGAAAATACCGTCTTAAAAATATAGGTGAGGAAGATTTAAATGTCACCTGGGTTGCTTTTTCAGGATATTTAGTGGAACAATATCTGAATCGTGCTAATATTACCCCGGACAGACCGGTCGTTGATGATAAAGATGGTTCCATCGGTACAAAGATTAACCGGCTTTATATGCTGTCCCATAAAATGCCCAACCGCTATTGTAAGATTGCCTCCATTCTCTATGATATATTCGCTTATTTGCTTGATAACAATCCAACGAAACCCTTGGATGATCATAATAATAATGCTGATTTTTTCGCCATTAAAGCCATCGATTATATTGAACGCAATTATACCGGAGACATTTCTGTTGATGAAATCGCAGATATGTTAGGTATCACCCGCAAATATTTATATAAAATTTTTCATTATATTTTAGGAATCTCACCAAAACAATACATAATTTATTACCGTATGGAAAAAGCCTGCATGAGGCTTAAGGACTCCACCCGGTTAATAGCGGATATTGCGGATTCTGTGGGATATATAAACCAATTCTACTTTGCTAAAGAGTTTAAACGAATCATTGGGACAACACCGACAGAGTATCGGAACAATCCCCAGGCACTTAAAATCTTTAATTATAAAAAGGCAGTGCCGAACTTAAAAAAGAAATTTGCAAATCAATTATATGCCTACGAAACAGATATTACCAGGAACTTAATTTTAAATGAGGAAGAATAGGAACCTTCATTTGTACGCCCCCAGAGGGCAGACAGGAGTCAGACATGACCGATAGGGAATTAGCTTTAAAGTATGCGCCACATCTTTATTTTGATAAAAACGAACCTTTTACCATTGACCAGATTGGTTACAGCGTAATTAGATATTCACAAAAAAGTCCTTCTTTTAAACGTGATATCTGGATTGAAGAAGAAAAAACTGCATATGTCATAGAATACCAGCTTTATTATGACTACGATATCCAGCATATGTATGATTTAGAACATTTCTGGGTATATGTTGACCATGCGGGAAAAGTCTGTGATGGTGAAGCAAGTTCACATGGACATTTCATGAATTGCTATAATTATACGTCAGCAGTTGAGGACGAAACCCACATACCTATCTATGTACAGCCCGGAAAGCATGCCTTATTGCCGGACGGAAATCTGTTTAAGCTTTTCAATAATTATGAAACTGTCTGTAATAAGTATTCAGGAGTGTCAGGACTATTAGTTGCAGGTATGTTTCAGGATAAAATTATCAAAAATGCCTACATAGACTATAAGGTGTGCAGCCATATCAGAGAGCAGTACTCCTTTCATCCAACCCTTGAGTTTTATCCGGTCAGTTATAAGGAGGATATAATCGTCACCTGGGAGGAACTATATGTAATAATTCCAAAGAGAATCCATAAGCTCCTTGAGGGATTAGGCTTATCGTATAGTTATGAATTGCAGGGAGAATCAGACCTTTAATCAATCTTCACGCCTTCATATATTTATTCTGGAATTGCTTAGGGGAGATTCTTTTATATTGTTTAAACTGCTGAATAAAATAACTGGAGGTGGAAAACCCCACTGCCAGGGCAATCTCGGTTATATTTAACTCAGAAGTGCTTAAAAGTTGCTCGGCTTTCGAAATCCGGACAAAGTTTAAGTACTCCTTGAAGTTTTTCTTCATGATTTTTTTAAATGCCCTTGAAAAATAGCTGTAGCTTAAGTTACACATTGCAGCCATACCAAGAGAGGTA
The DNA here is from genome assembly GCA_049692775.1 of Anaerocolumna sp. Lineage (GTDB taxonomy): Bacteria > Bacillota > Clostridia > Lachnospirales > Lachnospiraceae > Anaerocolumna. The sequence continues at coordinate 42,139 of JBAVPE010000036.1, forward strand.
ATATCATTCTGATAGTTATTTTCCACGTAATCAAATACAATCTGTAACCGCCTGACCATATCCTTATTCATATCCCGGTTTATATTTAAATCTACATTCTGTGCATTCCAGCGGCGGAGGATAAATAGGAACAAATTAAATATATTGGCTCTTATAGCCAATTCATAACCATAATTTTTATCTGTATATTCCTGAATGATGCCTTTAACAATACCGGGAATTATTGAATTTTCAATCTCTTCCTTTTTAAATATTTTCTGATGGGTGGATTCATTTAAAATAAAAGGCATAACATATTTCATTTCAAAAAGAGTCTGGGTCGTGGTATAGAGTAATTCCGGTTCAAACTTAATTACGATGTATTTATTCTGTCCGGGTGTAAGCGCAATAATATTATGGATTTCATTGGAATTGACCAATACCATATCGCCGGGACCAAAGGAATAATCTTTGTTATTTAATAATATGCGGAATTCACCGGATAACGTATAAAGAATTTCTATATAACTGTGTATATGGGCATAAACCATAGTGGTTATACCCATTGCCTGCTGGGTATGTGCACTAAATGGCAGGGGCAGATCACCAACCTTAT
>JBAVPE010000037.1:0-1695 GCA_049692775.1 Anaerocolumna sp.
TTTCTGTCTGTCATATGTATGTTTTTACTTGCCTTTCCCTCACTACGTTCGGACGGTCTGCGTAAAAACATACATATGACATCACGAAAATGGAGGTGAAATTTTATCAACAGCCTCTAAAATATCAAAGTTAATATTAATGCTAATTTAACCCCTGAAGAGATTGATAGATTACAAATCAGAAAATTTATTGCAGAGGGTTTACAGGATAAAAAAGATGATAATCTCTATGAGCTTGATGAAGTATTTAATGAATTAGAACAAAGGTATGATAATGCCAAGTTATAAAATTATCATGACTGGCAGGGCCAGAGAGGATTTAATTGATATTGGCGATTATATTTCTTATACATTATGTGAACCCGAAATTGCATTGAATTTTATAAAGAATATTCGTAAAGAAATGGAGACACTAACGGAATATCCGGAAAGACAGCCTTATATAGACGATGAGGTATTGGCTAGTCAAGGAATACGGTGTTTATCATATAAAAACTATTTTATTTTCTATGATGTTGATAAAACAACCCATAAGGTTTTGTTTTACGAATTGGTTATAATAGAAGAAATTGGAAAGATATTTTAAAGTAAATATTTTATATTAAAAAGGTATTGAGAATAACTATTATTTTTCAATACCTTTTTTTATTATCTCATAGGAAAGTTCTCCCTATGAGATAAAAACCCTCCGGGGGATGCGCATGACGTGCTATAGGTAGATTGTCACTAAAGTGACAGCACGTCAACGCCAGAGTCTGGCAAGCCAGACTCTATTTTATGTGAAATATTAATCAAAAAATTACTTAATATTGCTTAATTTTTACAAAACAATAAATAAAAGTAAAATTTGTAATATTATAAAAGAAAATTGGAGATTGAGGAGGTCATATATTATGTGGGGTAAAAATGGAATATTTTATAACTTGGAGAAACTAGTTCCAGCTAAAAAGAATAAGAGATTTAATTGGAAAACTGGCTTTAAATTAGCAGCCTTATTATTGATGTTGATTTTAGTTACCGAATTAGCCGCACAACCTGATTTGTCTTCATTTGGTTGTACAAAAGTATATGCTGAAACAATCACGGATACCGAAGCACCGACGGCACCTGCAAATTTGAATATAGCAGGTTCTGCCGATGCAGTCATCCTAAGTTGGGATGCTTCCAGTGACGATGTCGGAGTGGCTGGATATAAGATATACAGGAATGATGCGGAAATCGGGACATCAACGGAAACATCCTATACAGATGACACAATAACGGAACCGGGAACCTATACTTATACAGTGAAAGCATACGATACAACCGGGAACCTTTCAGTACCGAGTGCCGGATTGGTTTTAACAATCACCGCAGGGGATGGATCGGAAACACCGGAGAACAATGAGATACCGACGGCACCAGCGAATTTGTCGGTATCGGGTTCTGCCGACGCAATCGTCCTGAGTTGGGATGATTCCAGTGACGATGTCGGAGTAACGGGTTATAAAATTTACAGGAATGAAGTGGAAATCGGAACTACAGCAGAAACAACCTATACGGATGAGACAATAACAGAACACGGAAGTTATCTGTATACGGTGAAGGCATATGATGAATCGGGTAATTTATCGGAAGCAAGTGCCGGAATAACCGTGACCATCTCGACAGGAGAAGACCCGGATGATCCGGGAAATAATGAGATACCGACAGCAC
>JBAVPE010000038.1:0-36595 GCA_049692775.1 Anaerocolumna sp.
TGGGATATATCTCCATGTCTGACTACTATCTGAAAATCTGTGAAAACTAAAGAACCGCCGTATACCGAACGGTACGTGCGGTGTGGGAGGTCGGCTAATCAATTAATGGTTAGCCTCCTACCCGATCAAGAAGTAAAAATAATATCCGAATTTTATTTTATCTGCATTTATTCTGCATTTTACTCCTGTAATATAGGTAAATGGAGGCTGTGTATGTATATCATTAGATTTATTCAATGAAGGGGGAAAGTATGGACAAAAGAGTAAAAAGAAGAATAATAATATTTAGAAGAAGAATGACATTTATTGGAATCGTTTCGCTGCTGATATTATTTGCTTCAATATGGAATAACAGCAGACAAGATGATAATAGTAAGAGTGATGGTGCAAAAGAAAGAACGTTTAAAGATACTAGTAAAAATGATGGTGCAGCAAAAGGAATGGTTAAAGTGGTAATTGATCCAGGTCATGGCGGAATAGATGTGGGTGCAACAGGAGCGAGCGGTTTATATGAAAAGGATTTTACTTTGAGCTTGTCAAAGAAAATAAAAGAAGTTTTGGAAAAAGAAGAAAAGATACAAGTTTATATGATCAGGGAAGATGATACTTTTATTTCAACTGAAGATAATTATAGATCGAAATTTGCAAATGAATTAGAGGTAGATTTATATATATCAATCCATGGAAACACATATGAAGATCCAAATGTATCTGGTACAGAATCATTTTATTATCATAAGGAATTTAAAAGCTTTGCAGAAACTATGCATAAAAATGTAGTTAGTGCAACCGGTTTTAACGATCGAGGCGTTAAGAAGGGCGATCTGTTTGTAGTGAGGGATACAGATATGCCATCAGTTTTATTAGAGATTGGATATCTGACTAATCCTCAAGAAGAACAGACAATGCTTAATGAGGAGTTTCAAGATTCAGTAACAGAAGCTATAGGCAATGGAGTCAAGGAATATTTAGAAATATATGACTAGTTTGAGATACAAATATTCAGAAAATTTACTTAAAACAGCTATGAAGGACAGCCTCATGGCTGTTTTTTTGTTAAAAAGCAAAATAATACCCGAACTTTATCTCATCTGCATTTGTTCTGCATTTTGCTGCCGTAATATCTATGTATCAAATAAAGAAAAGAGGTTTTTAAATGAAAAAATTAATGATGTGTTTCCTGATAGGCATTCTTATGATTGGTACAGTTGCCTGTGGAAATAAAACTGCTGGAAATGAAATAGCTGGAAAGGACGAAACAACTGGAAAGGATGATACAGCTGAAAAGGATGTTACAGCTCAGTTTAAGAACAGTGTGTTTATAGGAGATTCTATTACCGAAGGTTTTTCTTTTAATGAAATCCTTCCGAGCGAAAATGTAATGGCTGGGGCAGGAGCTACAGCAGGTTATATCTATGAAGAGTATATGGATGATTTAGCAGCAAAGAAACCGGATAACGTCTTTATTATGTTAGGATCGGATGACATGCTTATGCCGGTAGATGATCCTAAAGCATTATTTGAAAGTGATTTGACGAAACTGATTGATAAAATAAAGGAAGAAGTGCCTGACGCAAAAATATATCTCCAAACCATCACACCTGTCACTCAGGAGGCTTTAGACGCAGATGGGCGCTATAAAAATATGGACGAATTTAACGACCTGATAAAGGAACTGGCGGGTAAGTTATCCGTTAATTATGTAGACATAGCAGCAATAATAAATGAAAATCCTGATTTATTTGCAGAAGATGGTGTTCATTTCAAAAAAGAATTTTATCAGATGTGGCTGGATAAGCTTTCCGAATCATTATAGCGGAGAAATATATGGTATTTAGTAGCTTATTTTTTACATTTGCTTTTTTGCCGGTAACATTAATTTTGTATTATTCTTTAGGAAAGAATTTAAGGAATATAGTACTGCTTGCCGCAAGCCTGTTTTTCTATGCATGGGGAGAGCCTGCCTATATAATATTGATGTGTATCTCCATAATGATTAATTATTGCATAGGTTCTTTTTTAAACAAAAATAATACCAGCCGACGAAAGCAGAAACTTTTATTAATAATAAGTCTGGCATTTAATTTAGGCTGTCTCGCATATTTTAAATATTTAGGTATGTTAATAAGTACAATAGCATCCGTTAGCGACTGGAATCTAAATGTAGCAGCGCCAGCATTGCCTATTGGGATTTCGTTTTATACTTTTCAGGCTCTATCCTATGTGATTGATGTATATAGGGGGAAAATAAACTCGCAGAATAGTCTAACTCTTTTTGCTCTATATATTACCATGTTCCCCCAGTTAGTGGCAGGTCCTATTGTGAACTATGCAGACATTGAATCACAGCTAGCTGACAGGAGCCTAAACTTTAATGATTTCAGCTCAGGGATAAGACGTTTTCTGTGTGGTTTGGCGAAAAAGGTGCTTCTTGCCAATAATATAGGTCTGCTATGGACTGAAGTAAAAGTCATGCCTGGTACAGAAATTTCAGTACTCATGGCATGGATGGGAATTATTTCCTTTACACTGCAGATTTATTTTGATTTTAGCGGGTACTCGGATATGGCTATTGGATTGGGAAGAATGTTTGGCTTCCATTTCAAAGAAAACTTCCAGTATCCATATATTTCGAAAAGTATCTCAGAATTCTGGCGGAGGTGGCATATCTCCCTTGGATCTTGGTTTAAGGAATATGTCTATATTCCTCTTGGCGGGAACCGTAGGGGCAAGTGGAGAATGATACGTAACTTACTTATTGTATGGTTTCTTACGGGATTATGGCATGGCGCGAGCTGGAATTTTGTTTTATGGGGGCTTTATTTTGGAATCATAATATTAATAGAAAAATTATTTTTACAAAAGAGCATGATACAATGGCCAAAAGCTGTGTGTCATATATACTCATTGCTGTTTATTGTAATAGGCTGGGTATTTTTTGAATTTGTAAATCTGCCGGATGCTTTCAGTTTTCTGATGAGTATGTTCGGATTGAGAGGCAATGTGCTTATTAACAGCCAGGCAGCAATGGAGCTAAAAGCTTATGCCTTTTTATTTATTGCTGGTATAATTGCCGCTTCTCCATGGCCTAAAAAAGTGGCAATGTATTTTAGAAATAATCATTGTAACATTTATAGGTTTGCTGCTAACGTATATTATTGTATACTAATGTTTTTTTCAACCGTATATATGGTTGCCTCAACCTATAACCCATTTATTTATTTTCGATTTTAATCTGGAGGATTGCAATGCGAATAATTAAAAAAATAATTTCTGATGCTTTACAGAATATCGTAAGTGTAATTCCATTTTTATTTATACTTGTCATGTTGATGCTGCATTTGGTTTTACCGGATAAAACATTTTCAAAAGATGAAATGCGCTACTTAGCTCAATGGCCTGCCTTCCATGTTGAAAGAGTAATAGATGGCAGTTATATGACAAAAGTAGAATCATACTTTTCAGATCAGTTCCCTTTCCGGGATTTTTGGGTTCATATTCAGAAACTTGGAAAAAATGGCAGATGTATTTGAGGTATTATTTGCTCGATGCAAAGCCAGAGGGTATTCGATTAATGATTTAATGGAAAAGAAAGAAGAGAAAGCCCTTATCCATGGTGGTTTTTATGAGAAATTATATCTAGAATATATTGAAGATTGAGATAGAATAAATTAATACTACGCCTTGACAAATCTTATAATCAGAGCAATTACTGAAATCACAATTAGTAAAGGAGATGATGTAATTACTTAAAGAAAGCCAAAAACAAGATATACTAAGGCTTCGAAGCATTAGATAAATATGCAGCGGAAGGTATTCTGGAAGATTTTACAAATATGCTTGCGGAATTAGAAGAGATGCAGCTTGATAAATATATTTCTATTATATCAGAACAGAGTAAATCACAGCAAATACAGCAAATGTAACAAGTATAATAAAATAACTACAATTTAAAAGTATCAAATTTATTGGTTTGATACTTTTTATATGTATTTTATAAAACAGAGATTTAGGATTGAAGAAAAAAGAAAGAATGAAAGTGCGCCTTAGTTAATTTCTCGTTAGTGGTCGAAAGAGCGGCTGTCTCATTAACCCACGTCCAAAAGGCATCAAGGATGGAACGTGATGCATCCTGACGCTTGTCTTTCTTTTCGTTATATGTAAGGTCTTTCATCTCATCCTCAAGTTTGAAAAGGAGGTTGATGTATTCGCGACCTTCAGCGCCTTTAGAACCGGGGATTTCTTTTCCCTTGTTATTAAGCGGAATACTCTCTATGAAATATCTGCGAACATGGGCCCAACAAAGATTTCTCTTGATGTTCTCAACCTTTTCATAACTAATGTAAGCATCCGTGGTCAGGTAACCGTGAAATCCCGATAAAAGCTCCTTGTTACATTGAATCCGAGTCTCATCCATATGCAGAACTCCACAGTTTAGAAGCCTTTCGTGAATCCGATTATAAATCGGGGTCAGCCATTCTTCACTACAACGGATAGTCCAATTCGCCATGTTTGCCCTGGGTAGGACAAGCCCCATCCGATACCAGTCTTTTTCCTGACGATTGAATGGAATTCCCATCGCAAACTTCTGATACATGATATGCCCTACGAGGGAAGCTGTTGCGATAGAGTGAGGAAGCACTGGATTCGGTACCGCCGCTTTCTGAAAGTGATCCTTTGGATTCTCGATTTCCTCAGTTCCGCATTCCATACACTTGGCTACCTGCTGTACGATTTGTTTACTTTCAGTTTCGCAGGAATGAATTCTACCTCGGTACGAACAAGTTTCTTACTAATGATCTTTAACTCTCCACCACAGATAGAACAGGTCTCTTCTGGATTGATGATGAACTCTTCGATCTCTTTTGGAAGCCCTGCCAGCATTTCGTCCCTGACACCAGGCTGTCTGGCAGTCCTGGTATAAGAGGGGACTGTTATCTTTTTCTGTCCCTTGAACAGTTCTTTTGCCAGCTCAAGGGTGGTCTCAAACAGATTCATCTGCCCCTCCACCTGACGGGTTACCTCTGATGATGGTCCGAACAGCTTCTTTCTGGCATGAAGGAGAGCCTGTACCATATTTTCTATCTGTATTCTCTGCTTTTCAATCTTGGCTTTCTGGTTTTCGATTTGAACATTCTGGTTCTCAATCTGACTCCTTTGCCCTTCAATGGTTTTATCTTTTGTTACCAGTTCTGCTTTTCAGCTAAGGCACGCAGCATCAGAAGTTCTTCCTGCTCTGTCATCGGTATACGTTTCCTTCGTTTTTATTATCTATAGTATACCATTTTTGAGTGATTTTTGCTATGTTTTAGATGAATTTTTAAGTCTGAAAAACGCTGATTTTAAGCGCATTTCAAGGCTTTTCTTCGTCGTATTCACAATGACTAAAAGCAGGTGTTTCCTACATTCATTTCTACCGGGTGAAGTGCTTTTTTCTGTTCTATAGCAAGACCTTGCAGGAGCCATTCCAGCTGCTGTGAAGTGATTCTTCTTTTTCACTACGTCATCTTTTGAAGCACTTACAGAAGTTCGACAGTAAGTATCCGGTCTGACAGTCGTTCCCCTCCCTTTTCTGATGGGATTTCGGAAATATATGATGAATCACACACTTACATAGGTTTGGGTGATAGTAAGGTTACAAGCTATTAGAAACAGCATAAGTAAAAGCAGAGAGAAGATTCTTCCTATGAAAAACAATCCGATTATCCGGGCTGATTACCCGAATCCTGACTTAATCGTATATAAAAAGGATGAGTGTGAGCTTTATTATCAGGATGGAGAAGAATGGAAAAAGTTTGTATTACACATAATATGGTCTGGAAGATGGATCAGTTTGTGGGCTGCCGCTTTGGCTTATTCCTGATATTTATTTGTTATCATTTTTACACTGGAAATATAACAAGTAAATAAATGATAATGAAGTAAAAATATGTATATAGTAATAAGATTATGCTCAGTTTATTATATAAATAAAGGAAGCTGATATGTGTGGTCCTTTTTTTGCAATCGTCTTAAATTGTGACCCATGCGCCATAGAGAGAATTTATGTTGGGCAGTTTAATGGTTTCGAAATAAAAAAAGCTTGAGGAGGGGCAAGAGGTTTTTCAAAGCAGGTTAAATTGCTTTTACATATGTATCATAAACATGTAAGTTGCTTAAGTCTTGTAGGTAATCCGGTCATAACAAATGCATATACTGCTGATGCAAACGCTATCCAGTGTATTTACCATAACGGTTACTATCTTAGCTACAGACAATTGGAAAAGTAAATATATTCACGTGTCGAACTCAACAGACTTACTATAAAACAAGCAAAATTAATGTTCAGCTTTGTTGAACGCCAACTTGATTTATGAGAGAGGTAATGTAGGCTCCGATATTTACTGCTAAATAAAATATAAACTTATCCGGATTGGTGCACAAATTTGGACAATTTATATTTTAAGAATGCAAAGTAAAGGGGTTTTCCATACATTAAAACAATAAAAATAGGAGGTTACCATCATGCGTAAAAAGTCAATTGCTTTTTTAATAACGATGATTATGTTAATTACGTTATGTATTCCACAGTCAAGCCCTTTTGCAGCGGATGCAGGTATCAAAGTTCAGCTTGTTAATGGTACAACATCTGCAGCATCCAACACAATCGCTCCAAAGTTTAAAGTAGTTAATACAGGTAGTTCCCCGATAAATCTCGCAAATTTGACATTAAGGTATTACTATACCGTAGATAGCGAGAAGGAGCAAAATTTCTGGTGCGACAGCTCTGGTATGATGAGCGGTTCGGACTATATAGATGTTACAAAGAATGTAACGGGTAAGTTTGTAAAAATGAGTACAACTGCGCAAGGTACAGACAATTATCTTGAAGTAGGTTTCAGCAGCAGCACAGGAAACCTTGTTGCGGGATCCTCCTTAGAGGTTCAAACCAGAATAACAAGGTCTGATTGGTCTAATTACGATCAGTCAGATGACTATTCTTTTAACTCTTCTGCTTCAAATTATGTAGATTGGGAAAAAGTTACTGCTTACATGAATGGGACTCTGGTATGGGGTAATGAACCCGGAGGTCAGACGCCCACGCCAACAACAACACCAACAGTAACACCTACGGTAACACCAACACCGTCAGATAAATTGGGAGTCACTATAGGAACAGTCATCGGTAATGCAGGAGATACAGTAACGGTACCTATCAGCTTTGCAAATGTGGCGAAGGCGAACAATGTAGGAACCTGCAACTTATATGTGAATTATGATGCGAACTTGCTGGAGGCAGCATCGGTAGCTGCAGGGGATATTATTACAAATGCAGGAGTTAATTTCGACAGCAATATCAATAACGGAACCATCAGTTTCCTCTTCCTTGACAACACCATCGGCAGCGAGCTGATTACCAAGGATGGAACCTTTGCCGCGATCACATTTAAAATTAAAGGTGCTTCAGGTTCGACAGCATCTTTGACAGTGAAGACAGGTGGTGCTTTCGGTGATGGCAGCATGAAGAAGATCACAGATATTGAGTTTACCGATGGAAGCGTAAAAATCAACTAATCAATATTGGGTGATATCCCTGTTGCCATGACCGTAGGTGTTATCCGAAACAGAATATGGAAATGCGAGTGTAGATACAACAGACTATGCCTTGATGAAAATGTATCTTCTTGAGTCAATTAAGGATTTTTCTGTACAAAATGACCTTGCAGCGGGGGACCTGAATCTTAACGGTGTCATTGATGCACTGGATTTTGCCGTTTTTAAAAATTACCTGCTTGGTGTTATTTCAAAATTACCTTATTCTCTTTAAAGATCACATACGCTATAAGTGATTCTTCCAGTTAGGAAATCGCACTTACCTAACAGAGGAGGAAGCTTAGGAAGCGTATGTGGGTTATTCTGAAATAAGTTAAACTGATCTATTATGCAAAAAAAGTAGCAAAAGATGCGGTTAATTGTCGGTATTAATCGCATCTTTTGGACTATCTTAAATTTGAATGCAGAAAAAGGATAATCAGCATGGGAGGTTAAGATGATGATAAAAAAGTTTTTAGTGTATTAATTATTTGAGAAGGAGGTCAGGCAAATGAAAAAAGGACTCATTTATTTAATTCTTATTGTCTTTATGGTGGCTTGTATTCCATTTCAGCGCCCGGTAACCCTGGCGGCGACTCTTACATCCTTTAACGGGACCGACATTTACAACGGCCTGCGGGGCCAGAACTTTGACGAGGGCTGGAAGTTTTACAAGGGAGATGCCAGCGGAGGTCAAAATACCACCTATAATGACAGCAGTTGGACAAATATTACCCTGCCGCATGACTGGAGTATTTTCAATGCCTTTAACCAGAAATCGGCGGCGGGTGCCGGCGGTGGTTATCTGGACGGCGGTATCGGATGGTATCGGAAAACTTTTACCGTACCCTCGGATTATAAAGGCAAGAAGGTATTTGTCGGATTCGATGGGGCTTACATGAACAGCCAGGTATGGATCAATGGGAATTTATTGGGTACCCGTCCTTATGGCTATATTTCGTTCGAATATGATTTAACGCCTTATCTGGTCTATGGAGGCTCGAATGTGATCGCGGTCCGGCTCAACAACAATCAGCCCACCAGCCGCTGGTATTCGGGAAGCGGAATTTACCGCAACGTATGGCTGACCGTATTAAATCAAACACATGTTGACTATTGTGGTATGTTCGTGACCACCCCAAGTGTTAGCAGCAGTTCCGCCACGGTCAATGTAAGCACCAAAGTTGTCAACCAATCGGGCGCAGCTCAATCGGCTATATTAACCACAACAATTTTAGATGCAAATGGAAGCACAGTTACCAGCAACACACCCTCCGCTGTGAATATCGGCGCGGGCAGCAACAACACCTTCAGCCAGAACCTGACAGTTTCCAATCTCCAACTATGGTCCACCACCTCACCCTATCTCTATACCGCTCAAACTCAGGTAATCATCGATGGAACCGTGGTGGATACCTATCAGTCAACTTTTGGGATCCGTTATTTTGCTTTCGATGCCAATAATGGATTTTCACTCAATGGTGTGAAAATGAAATTAAATGGTGTCTGTCTGCATCATGACCTGGGTGCTCTGGGGGCGGCAGTTAATTACCGCGCCATTGAAAGGGAGCTTCAGATGATGAAAGATATGGGATGTAATGCCATCCGTACGTCGCATAATCCTCCGGATCCCCAAATGCTTGAAATTTGTGACCGGTTGGTCATGGATGAAGCCTTTGACTGCTGGGAGACGGGTAAGACTGCTAATGACTACCATCTCTATTTCAAGAGTTGGGCGCAGACCGATCTTCAAGCCATGGTTACGCGAGATCGCAACCATCCATCGATTATCATGTGGAGTATCGGGAATGAAATCCCTTCGCCAACCACAGCTACCGCCACCAACCTTAGGAATTGGATCCGAGCCATTGATACCACCTGACCGGTAACTTGGGGCTGTTTTGCTGCAAATATGGGGAATGCAACTGAACAAGCGGTTGCCAGCATTCTCGATTTAGTTGGCTATAACTACTTCCCGTATACGTATGACAGCGGGCACAGCGGGCATCCTGGGTGGAAGATGTTCGGCAGTGAGACCAGTTCAGCCGTAAGAAGCCGGGGTGTCTATAAAACTCCGACCAATCAAAATATCTTGACCGGCAGTGATAAGCAATGTTCTTCTTATGATAACAGTGTAGTCAGTTGGGGTAACAGTGCGGAATCGTCATATTCTGAAATCAACAGACGCAATTACATGGCTGGCGAATTCATCTGGACCGGATTTGACTATATCGGTGAACCGACACCTTATGACTGGCCTGCCAAGAGCTCCTATTTCGGTATCGTGGATACCTGCGGTTTCCCGAAAGATATCTACTATTTCTATCAGAGTAAGTGGTCTACCAAACCAACAGTTCATCTCCTGCCGCATTGGAACTGGTCAAGTGGGACGAATGTAGAGGTGTGGGCATATAGTAACTGTGATACGGTTGAGTTATTCCTGAATGGGACTTCACTTGGATCCAAGAGCGTAGGAAATTCCGGGCATCTCTCATGGAATGTTCCGTGGGCCTCCGGGACATTGCGGGCCAAAGGCACCAAAGGCGGCATTGTAGTATATGATCAGGTTACTACTGCTGGTTCAGCGGCCAAAGTGCAGTTGAAACCGGATCGGACCAGCATTACTGCCGATGGCAAGGATTTGGTGTATATCGAAGCCGATATCACCGATGCCAATGGTGTGATTGTCCCCACAGCAGACAATAAGGTGACCTTCTCCGTATCCGGACCAGGGACGATTGTGGGCGTGGACAACGGGAATGCAATTTCCCTTGAATCCTATAAGGGCAACAGCAGGTCGGCTTTTAGCGGCAAGTGCCTTGTTATTGTCCAGTCCACAAAGACTACGGGGCAAATCACTGTCACCGCCAGTGCCAACGGGCTATCCACCGCCAGCGTGACCGTCGTTGCCTCTGATGGACCGCCTCCAACACCTACCCCTACACCGTCCCCGTCGGCAAACAATCTTGCATTAGGCAAGACCGCCAGCGCGGACAGCCAGGAATCGGCAAACCCCGCAGCCAACGGCAATGACGAAAATACCTCTACCCGCTGGTGTGCCGCCGACGGGAACGTCAACCACTGGTGGAAGGTGGATCTGGGCAGCACATACAGTATTACGGGCTCGGAGGTAACATGGGAAAAGAGCGCAACGAACTATCAATATAAGGTGGAAGTCTCCACAGACAATACCAACTGGACTCTGGCAGCGGACAAGACTGCCAATACCAGTACTGACCAGACGCAGAACGACAGCTTCAGCGCAGCGGCAAGATATGTGCGGATTACGGTGACAGGACTGGCAGCCAATTCCTGGGCAAGCTTCTATGAATTCAAGGTGTTTGGCGATTCCGGGCCGACACCGACACCGACCCCTAGCCCTGGATCGGCATTCATACAGATCGAAGCAGAGAGCTACAATAACCAGTCAGGAATTCAAACTGAAAGCTGTACCGAAGGCGGGGAGGGTGTCGGGTATATTGAGAACGGGGATTATGTTGTTTACAACAATATCGATTTCGGCAGTGGTGCAAAAAACTTTCAGGCTAGAGCTGCCAGTGCCAATAGTGGTGGGAATATTGAGATCCGGCTGGATAGTCTTACCGGGCCATTAGTAGGGACTTGTCCGGTTGCCGGAACTGGCGATTGGCAGGCTTGGGTTGATGCAACATGTAGTGTCATCGGGGTGAGCGGAAAACATGACTTATATCTAAAATTTACGGGAGGAAGCGGATATTTATTCAACCTGAACTGGCTCAAATTTATCAGAGGGAGTGTACCCCCTACGCTTACAGGAGATCTCAATGGAGATGAGAGTGTGGATGCAGCAGACTATGTCTTGATGAAAATGTACCTTCTTGGGTCAGTTAACGATTTTCCCGTACAAGATGACCTTGCAGCCGGGGATCTGAATCTTGACGGTGTTATTGATGCACTTGATTTTGCCGTTTTTAAAAAGTACCTGTTGGGTGATATTTTGAAATTACCTTATTCTCCTTAAAGATCGTGTACTCTAATCATGCTGCCGTGCATCTCCCCCTTTGGGATATCGGCGGTTTAAAGATAAGTTTATTTTATTATACACAATAAGGGAGTGAAAGGGGGGATGTGAAACTTAAAGATAAGTAATACGAATGCCGTGTACTTACTAAAAATGAAGGAGGTTAAAATGGTGACGTAACGATGAATTTAATCTAAAGGTAGGTTTTCTGTTAAATAACCAAAAGAGTACTCTCGGAAACTAATAGTAGCAATAGAAGATATTTTAGATGCTGAATATAATCTGAGAACATTTTCTGTCTATCATAGGTATGTTTTTACTTGCCTTTCCTTCGCTATGCTCAGACGGTCTGCGTAAAAACATACATACGATACCACGAAAATGGAGAAGAAATTTTATTAATAGCATCTAAAATATCAGTAAAAATAGGTTGTGAGAGTTTCCGAGAGTACTCCAAAAAAGAAAGGAGAAATAAAAATGGAATCAAAAACTTTAATGAAAGAAATAAGCAGGAAATTGAGACGAACATTTTCCATTCTCGTTGTACTTCTTGCTGTACTTCTCGCAATACCTGTATGTCCAGCGGCGGCGGAAACGCTCCCAACCCTTCCGCCGTCAGGCTATGACCAAGTCAAGAGCAACATTCCACACGGTCAGGTCAGCTATATTACTTATCAGTCCACGGCGACAAACAGCCAGAGGAGGGCGAGAATTTACCTGCCTCCAGGGTATTCAACGAACAACAAATACAGCGTCATGTATTTATTGCATGGCATTGGCGGGAATGAAGACGAGTGGTACAACAGCGGCGCACCGAATGTCATCCTTGACAATCTCATTGCTGCCGGTAATATTCAACCCTTTATCCTTGTATTACCAAACGGGAATGCGACGGGAACGGGAGTATCGGATGGTTGGGAGAATTTCACGAAAGATTTGATCAATTCTCTTGTACCCTATATCGAATCACACTATTCCGTTTATGCTGATGCCCAACACCGGGCGGTTGCCGGCCTTTCACAGGGTGGCGCACAATCGCTGAATATCGGGTTGCCGAACGTGGATAAATTCCCCTATATCGGTGGCTTTTCCTCCTCGCCCATCACCAAACAGGTTAACCAGCTGTTTCCTGACGGCGGGACTAAGGTTAGGGCGAATTTAAAACTGCTGTTTCTCTCCTGCGGAACCGCAGATGGCCTTATATCCAATAACAATAGGGTAAGAGATTATTGCAAGTCCAATAATATTCCCTACACTGAATGGCTTCTCCCGGGTAACGGCCATGATTGGAGCGTGTGGAAGCCAAGTCTGTGGAATTTTGCCCAGATGGCGTGCGCAGCAGGATTTACGGATCAGACCACGCCAACATCAACGCCTACTCCAACCCCTGGCCCGAGATCGGCCTTTACACAGATTGAAGCGGAAAGTTTCGAAAACCAGGAGGGAGTCCAAACCGAAATCTGTACCGAAGGCGGGGAAAATGTCGGGTATATCGAGAATGGGGATTATGTAGTTTACAACAATATCGATTTCGGCAGCGGTGCGGCAAGCTTCCAGGCCAGAGTAGCCAGCGCCACCAGTGGTGGTAATATTGAGATCAGGCTGGATAGTATTACCGGCACTTTGACCGGGACTTGTCCGGTTGCAGGAACCGGCGATTGGCAGACTTGGACCGATGTAATGAGCAGTGTCAGCGGGGCAAGCGGAAAACATAACGTTTATCTGAAATTTACAGGCGAAAGCGGATACCTATTTAACCTGAACTGGTTCAAATTTGCTACAGGAAGTAATTCGGGAAGCTTGGGTGATTTAAACTCCGATGGGACAATAGACTCATTAGATTTAATGTCGATGAAACAACACCTTTTGGAATTGGAAACCCTTAGTAATCCAACATTGGCTGATTTAGATGCGAGTGGCAGCGTCGACGCGCTTGATTTTTCGCTGCTCAAACAATATTTACTGGGTATTATAAATACTTTCCCTGGACAAATTGCAACACCTACGCCTACATCCACACCTACTCCGACACCCACAAACCCTCCAGTTTCGCCAACACCAAGCAGCGATTCCTTATTGAATTCAAATGGAAGACTATTCGGGAATTCGGGTGCTGCTGTAAACTCCAGCCAATTGAATAATGCGTCAACACTTGCGGCTATAAAAACCCAGTATAACAGCATTACCATGGAAAACGAGATGAAGCCGGAGGCGGTTCTCTCCTCCAATCTCATCTCTGTAGCTCAGGCGAAATCTAACGGATACTATATCCCTTCAAACTATACGGAGAGTACGGTACCTACATTTGATTTCAATACCATGGATTCAGTTATGAAAATTTGCGCTAACAATGGATTGAAACTTCGTGCCCATACGCTGGTATGGCATTCACAGACGCCGGATTGGTTCTTCAAGACAGGCTACAGTGGAAGCGGAGCCTATGTAAGCCAGACAGTCATGGATGCCAGAATGGAAATGTATATAAAAACCTATATGAACCATGTACACAAGAGCAATTACGGAAGTGTAGTATATGCCTGGGATGTAGTAAATGAATACTTGCATGCCGGCTCCAACGGTGGTTGGGCAAGAATATATGGTTCAAACTTAGGAACATCACCTTCCTACGTAAAGAAGGCATTCCAATTTGCACGTGAATACTTGGATTCCAATGGGTTAACCGGCAAAGTCAGCCTATTTTATAACGATTACAATGAATATGAAGTAGCGGATCAGATTGTTTCCATGATTAAATTCATCAATTCAGAGAAAAAAATTTGTGATGGTGTTGGTATGCAATCTCACCTGGATACAGGCTATCCATCGATGTCCCTATACAAATCCGCCATGCAGAAATTCATGAATGCAGGATTGGAAATGCAGATCACGGAGCTTGATGTGACCAATACTTCGGATAGTGTACAGGCGACCTATGTTTACGATTTGATGTCTGCTATCATTTCAGCGAAAAAAGCAGGCGCAAATATTACAGGTGTTACCTGGTGGGGTCTGTATGACAGTATATCCTGGCGTTCTTCACAAAAGCCGCTGCTCTTTAGTGCCTTGAATACTCCGAAAGCTTCTTATAATAAATCGCTGCAGGCGTTTAAAGATGCCGGATACTAAAAGGTATCATAGATTTTAGGCTCAATAGTGGCTATTCATCCTGACACTAGAGGCAAAGTGCTCTTCTAATAATGGAATACGCTTTACCTCTAGTGGTATATTCTCAAGGTACATAACCTGGGCTCAGAGTTTTAGGGAGTGTCCTATTTTGAAAAGGGAGGTAAGAATTATGAAACAATGGATAAAAAAAAGTTTAATAATGATTATCGGGTTGGTTTTATTGTTATTATCCTTTGGTTCTGTAGTGAATGCAGCGCCGAACGACAATCCGACATGGTATGTAGATGCACGAGTGATTAATCACAGACAAGCGGTTCCATATGATTATTACGCGGCGAAAGACCCGACGATCGTTTACTACGGAGGCAAATACCACGTGTTTTACACCGGTGCAAATCAAAGCGGAGGATGGCAGATGCTTTATACATCCGCGAGCACGATTCCCGAACTAAAAAACGCGCCCCGTACCTACATGAGTAAAATCGGCGAAAGCTATTTCTGCGCGCCGGAAGTATTTTATTTTGAACCTCAGAAATTGTGGTATCTCGTCTACCAGGATGGAACTTATGGGGCAGCCTATTCCACAACGACAAATATAGAGGATCCCAATTCGTGGTCCGGACCGAAATCCTTCGGCATATCCGGGAACATGGGATGGGATTATTACATTATCTGCGACGATTCATATGCCTATATGTACAACACACCCGATAACGGCTCGGGCAATCTGTATGTGCGCAAGACATCCCTAGCGAACTTTCCGAAAGGCTGGAGTGCACCTACAGTTGCTATATCCAACACTTTTGAAGGTTCAGGGGTCTATAAATCACTTGCCGACGGTAAATACTATCTGCTGATCGAAGACATGAAAGACGGCCGGTACTACGAATTATGGACGTCATCCAGCGCCGGGGGATCATGGACGCAGGTTTCCGAAAAGTGGGCATGGCGCGGTAATCTCTCTTACAATGCAGACAAGTGGACCACCAACGTATCCCACGGTGAATTGACCCGCGCAGGATATAACCAGAAATTCGAGATTAATGACATCAACCAAGTTGATTTCCTCATTCAAGGAACTACCAACTTATCAGGGGACTATCAAAAGATCATCTGGGATCTAGGTGTCATCAGAAATTACACCGGCAGTACACCTACTCCAACTACCACACCCACACCAACTTCAACCCCTGATCCGAGATCAGCTTTTACACAGATCGAAGCGGAGAGCTATAATGATCAGTCGGGAATCCAGACTGAAACCTGTACAGAAGGCGGAGAGAATGTCGGTTATATCGAAAATGGGGATTATGTTGTTTACAACAATATCGATTTCGGCAGTGGTACAGAAGAATTCCAGGCCAGAGTAGCCAGCGCCACCAGTGGCGGTAATATTGAGATCAGGCTGGACAGTCTTATCGGTACTTTGGCAGGGTATTGTCCGGTTACCGGAACCGGCGATTGGCAGACTTGGGCTGATGTGAAATGCAGTGCCAGCGGGATAAGTGGAAAACATGACCTGTACCTGAAATTTACGGGCGGAAGCGATTACTTATTCAACCTCAACTGGTTCAAATTTACGGCGCCACACAGCACGGAAATCCTGGGGGATGTAAACTTCGACGGGCAAATCGATTCCATTGATTTAATGGCAATAAAAACACACCTTTTAGGAGTAGAGACGGTTAAGAACCCGGCAATGGCTGATTTGGACGCGAGTGGCACTGTCGATGCACTGGATTTTTCGCTGCTCAAACAATATTTACTCGGGATTATCAAAACGTTCCCGGGACAAAGTCCCACCCCTACGCCTACACAGACACCAACTCCAACACCAATTGCTGCTAAATTCCACTGTTTTCTGTTATTAGGTCAATCCAATATGGCAGGTTATGCTTTGGCGCAAGCTTCTGATAAAGTGGAAAACCCCCGCGTGCTGGTATTGGGGTATGATAATAATGCTGCACTCGGACGGGTAACCGATCAGTGGGATGTGGCATCTCCACCTCTACATGCTTCCTGGCTTGATGCTATCGGCCCTGGAGACTGGTTTGGCAAGACCATGATACAGAAAGTCCCGGCGGGTGATACGATCGGACTGATACCCTGCGCGATCAGCGGTGAAAAGATCGAGACATTTATGAAGTCGGGAGGCACCAAATATAATTGGATCATCAACCGTGCAAAACTTGCACAGCAAAAGGGAGGCGTCATTGAAGGCATCATTTTCCACCAGGGCGAATCCAACAGCGGCGACCCGGGTTGGCCCGGCAAGGTAAAAACACTGGTGGAAGACCTTAGAAAAGATCTGAACCTGGGGAATGTTCCTTTCCTCCCCGGTGAACTGCTTTACAGCGGTCCTTGTGCAGGTCACAATACGTTGGTAAACCAACTGCCTTCCCTGATTACGAATTGCTCAGTAGTCTCTGCAAGTGGTCTGGTAGTAGACTCTGGCGATACACAATACCGTCTCCATTTTGGTCATGATTCATCAGTTACCCTGGGCAAGCGATATGCTGAAAAAATGATTCAAGCCCTCGGCTGGTGAGTTGGCATGTAAAACCTATGATTTTACCGTCTTAAAAAAGTACTTGTTGGGTACAATTTCGAAATTACCTTATACGCTATAAAGGTATGTGACTATGCTCTGATGAAAAAGTACCTTCTTGGGTTAATTAACGATTTTCCTGTAGAAAATGACCTTACAGCGGGGGATCTAAATCTTGACGGTGTCATTGATGCACTTGATTTTGCGGTTTTTAAAAAATACCTGCTGGGGGTTATTTCAGAATTACCTTATTCTATTTAAAGATCGCATGCACTAAAAGTGATTTTATCCAGCTATATTGAATGAACTAAGTCTTCTTGACAGATGACGAGCAAACAGCAGTGATTCTTTGATGTTTGTGAAGGCAGATGTCTAGAAAACTTTCATTCAAAAACGGCTTAGCTACGTAAGTACGCTGAATATACGCAGTATCTTAACGCTTACGTTACATACATGAAGAATAATGGTGCGAATCTGTATGCTATTTCCGTCCAAAATGACCTGATTATGCATCAGATTGGACGTGGTGGACTCCACCGGAAATGCTTAACTTTATGAAAAATAATGCTGGATCAATTAATTGAAAGGTAATATTTAAGGAGGTTTTAGTATGTTAAGTGCTTGGAGACGAAAAAGCGGCTTTGGATTAAAAAAAGCGATTGCTTTTTTATTGATATTGTGTCTATCGCTTTCGCAAATGGTTTTCGTATATGCCTGGCAGTCTGACAATGAAGACGGCACATTAAAAAACCCGATGTTATACGCTGACTATCCAGATCCCAGTATGATCAGGATTGGTAATGATTTTTATTTAGCCAGTTCCACTTTTGTTAATGTACCGGGTCTGGTTATTTTAAAATCTCAGGATCTGGTTAACTGGGAAATTGCCGGCCACTGCATTACTTCATTCACCGGCAATAATGCGTGTAATTTGCAGGGCGGAGTTAAATACGGCGGGGGATGTTTCGCTCCTTCTATCGCGTATAAGAACGGTACGTTTTATGTGGTGGTTACTATTAACGGCGAAAATACCCGTATTTATTATGCCAAAGATGTAGCGGGCCCATGGAATTACAATCAATTGAGCGGCAGTTATTTTGATCCTGCTTTATTTATTGAGGATGACGGAACTCCCTATCTGGCCTATGGCGGAGCCTGGCAAAACCAGATCAGTATGATACAGTTGAATTCGAGCTTAAGTGCTACAACGGGGTCATCGCGGACAATTCTTTCTTACAATAATGTTGAAGGTTCACATATAGCTAAACATAATGGCAAATATTATTTATTTAACGCTGTGCCGGCACAAAGATTAGTATGCTCCCGGGCATCAAATATCTGGGGGCCTTATGGTGAAACTACTACCCTGTGCACGGCCGGAAAAGGCGGACATCAGGGAGGTATTGTTGATCTGCCCGATGGCAGTTACTGGGGCTATCTTCATCAGGATGACGGTGCAATCGGCCGCCCTACCAGAATCTGCCCTATTACCTGGCAGAATGACTGGCCAATGTTCGGCAGACCAGGGCATATAGGCCAGGTTGAATCGACTTATACCAAACCAATTCAAAATAAACCGATCAAGGTACCGGCAGCTTCAGATGAATTTAATGGCAGTACTTTAGGATTTCAGTGGATGTGGAATCATAATCCGGATAATTCAAAATGGTCCCTGACCGGGTCTGCTTTATGGAGGAATGGCACCGTCAATTCCCGGCCAATACAAAAATGGTGTAAAAGCAGGAACTGTAAAGTATGTTATTATGGATGGCGGAGGAAATGACTGCTTGATGGGTACCGGCCAACCACCCTATAATGCGGATAGCCCTTTTATTAAAAATGCAACGGATTCCGTGAAAAATTTGTTAACGCAAATGGGAAGTGATGGTGTTGTTAAAGTATTCTATTTGTTTTATCCTGACCCGCAGCAAGATCTAGGTGGCTTAAAGGGAAAGCTGGATGTACTCAGACCGTTAATTCAGAATGAGGTAAATAAGTCAATAACGCCAAAAGCTTACTGGCTTGATTTAAGACCTGTTTTTGCAGAAAAATAATTTTTTTGGTACAGATACGCCTACGTCAAAAATCGGTGATGTAAACGCAGACAACAATATAGATGCACTTGATTTTGCTTTAATGAAACAATACCTGCTCGGCATAGTTACCGACTTTCCTGCAAGTGATGACATGTACGCTGCTGACCTGAACGGTGATTATCGACAATAAAGTTTACATTCCCTAGAGCAATCTTTTTTGGTTTTTCCGGTACTCCAATACTGGATATTAGCAAGAAAAAGGATTCTACTACTGCGGATGTATTTGAAAATGAGCTGGAAGGCGCGAGGTACACGGTTGCTGATGGTATGCGTGATAAAAATGTACTTGGTTTTAACAGCATTCCACAGCCTACCTACAAGGATAAAGAATTAAGAAGAGCAGTAGCGTTGGATAAGGCAAAAGCTGCTATTTTTGTACTTGCAGATATTTTGGATTTTTCAAGGTTACCAGATGAGCAATTGGTTGAAATACTAAAGTGCCGAGTTTCTGAGTATATTGACATACTCTAGGCATGCAAAACTATGCAAGAAGATAAAGATTACAAAAGGTTACAGGAAGTACTCAAGGCACGTTGAAGCGGTGATAATGATGACGTATTGTGGTTTGAAGGGCAAACAAGATGGTTTGACAAATATATATAGTGGTTCTGGAACGAAAAATGGGCAAAAATCAAGGTAAAAAAGTGCAATTTTAGCCCGTTTTTTTAGACGTTTTCATAGATGGGTCGTTGAGGGGATGTGACCTCCAAAACGGGAATTTCATATAGGTAAATTCGAAGGCGTCGAGACAACAAATCTTGATGCCTTTGTTTTTAATATAAAGACAAAATTATGAAATACAGAAAGTTGATATTGCCTGATATGAAACGCCTGATAGGTGTAGGAAAGGTGAACAAAATAAAAATAACAATAGGAATAAATACCTATATAAACAAGTGAAATATGTAAATTTAATATTTTGACAAGATAATACTTTAATGGTAGGTGCAGACAGTTACACCTTCCGCTATAGAACCGGTGCAGACGGTTACATCTTCCGCGATACAGCTGCAGATGTATAATGTTGACAGAAGTGAAAGCAGTAATACGATCTACGCAAACTTCAAGCTTATCAACAACGGAAACGAACCGGTAAATCTTTCAGATTTAAAAATCAGATATTATTACATGCTGGGCGGTGAGATATCACAAAACTTCTGGTGTGATTGGTCCAGTGCGGGTACTGCAAATGTGAAAGGCACTATTGTACGAAACGACCCTCTTTATCAGGGAGCGGATACCTATGTGGAAATAGAATTCATAGATGGCAGCGGGATGTTAGAGGCAGGATCTAACGTAGAGATAAAAACCAGATTTGCACGAACTGACTGGAATACGTACAGGCAGTCAGATGATTACTCTTTCAACAGTATCTCCACAAATTACGAAGATTGGAGTAAAGCTGTTGTTTATGCCGGCGAACAAGTCGTATGGGGTGAAGAACCTAGTGTATTGATGCCACAAATTACTTCAGCCGGTGTTAAAATGTACAACAGTGGAAGAAATGATTCCACAACTACTATAAATCCATGGTTTAAGCTTTATAATACAGGAACACTTCCCTTTAATCTGGAAGACGTTAAAATCAGGTACTATTATACCGGAGATGGGGATAAAGAACAGAATTTCTGGTGTGACTGGTCAAGTGCCGGAAGTGAAAATGTGACAGGGACATTTGTAAAAGTACCTTTTGTGGCTAACGGCGTGGATTATTATTATGAGCTGGGTTTTAAGGAGGGGAGTGGTTCCTTAATTGCAGGGGATTTTGAAGAAATACAGACTAGATTTGCAAAAACTGACTGGAGCAATTATACACAGACAAATGACTATTCCTTCAATGCAGGTGCAAATGATTATACTGAGTGGACGAAGATAGGTGTTTATATAAAAGGAAAGCTGGTCTGGGGCGAAGGACTTCTGTTTGGAGTACCTCAAAACATATTATCTGGTGCTACAGAGAACGAAATTCATTTATCCTGGGATTCTGTTGAAGGGGCGACAGGCTTTCAAGCAGAGGTTGATGGGATAATATTGAACAATGGTATAAGTACCTCATATGTTGACGAAAATCTCGTTCCTGGGACAAGGCATATATATAGAGTAAGAGCGGTTAATCCAATCATGGACGGAGACTGGTCTGATCCTGTTAATATTTGGACTCTGCCAGATATTCCACAAAACATAACGGCTTCTGGTATGGGTAATTCCATTAGTCTTTCATGGGATCCGGTTATAGGTGCGACCGGATATGATGTAGAGGTACAGGGAGCTCCTGTTGATAATGGTTCAAATACAACATTTATACAGAACGGTCTTGATTCCAATCTACAGCAGACATATAGAGTCAGGGCGAAAAATGCAAGCGGAACCGGAAAATGGAGTGGTATCATTGCAAAAGCAACACTTTCTTCCATACCATCTAATTTAAAATACACATCAACTGATAAAGAAATTAGACTCTCCTGGGATGCAGCAGCCGGAGCGGATGGTTATGAAGTGGAAATTGACGGAGAATCGGTAATATCAGTTTCCGGGGCTTACTATGTGCATACCGGGTTATCTCCTTATAGTGAGCACTTTTACAGAGTCAGATCTAAGAATGCCAATGGCATAAGCAACTGGAGCGAAACAATTTATGCTTCGACCTTATTGTCGGTACCTTCGAATCTTGGAGCAAGAATTACCACAGAGGGAATCATAGTTACATGGGATGCTGTCGAATACGTGACTGGATATGATATTGAAGGCGATGGCGTATTAATAAGCAGCAATGGAATCTTAACTTCATATACACAGGAAAATTTCCTGCCAAATACGGAGTATTCATACCGGGTTAGGGCTAAAAATGGTACTGCAGCCAGCCAATGGAGCGAAGAAATTACTAAGAAAACTTATACAGGAGTTCCGGCAAATTTAACAGCAATTGCAACCAGTACAGAAATTACTTTAACCTGGGAGCCGGTAGCCGGAGCCTTAGGCTATGAACTTGAAGTCGATGGTACAATCATCGATACCGGAATGAACACGTATTATAATCACAGTGGGTTGTTGCCATGCACTGTTCATAAATACAGGGTTAGGGCAAGGAATGCCGCAGGAGCGTCACAATGGAGCGAAATTGTAGTAAAATCGACTTCACTGGAGACACCGTCTAACCTTCGGTCAACTAAAATATTGGCTACTTCCATAACAATTATGTGGGATAAAGTAGAAGGAGCTGATGGATATGATGTCATGGTGGACGGCATGATTATTGATAACGGCACGAGCACTGCCTATACCCATTCAGGTCTGGAACCTGGATCCACCCACATTTACTTAGTACGGGCTAAGAGTGGTACGATTTCAGGGGAGTCCGGGCAAGAGTTGAGTGCGTGGAGTGATTCTATAATAATCTCAGGCAATTTAGGAATCCCGGGGAATATACGGGCTACTGCAACGGGCAAAAGTATTACCTTGGTCTGGGATGAAGTCAACGGCGCAACCAGCTATGATGTGGAGGTAGACGGACATGTAATCAATAATGGAAATGAAACCATGTATGTACATAATGGATTAGTACCCTTAAGTGTACGTGTTTATAGAGTTAGAGCAAAAAATTCGAAGATAGTTGGGGAGTGGAGCGATTCCATTCAGGCTGAGACTTCTTTGGGAATACCAACAAACTTAAGAAGCGAACCTCAAACAACTAAAATGACAATTATGTGGGATTCTGTAGATGGAGCCACCGGTTATGATGTTGAGGCAGATGGACAGGTATATGAAAATATTACTGGCAATGAGTACTTACATAATAATCTCCAGCCGAATACAATGCATTGTTATCGCGTAAGGGCCAGAGGCGAGGACAGTGTGGGGGAATGGAGTGAGTTTCTCACCAATATCACTATTCACGAGCTTGTTTTAAATATACCCATGGATACAATGTTCAATTTTTTAATAGTAGCTCCTGCAAAAGAAGCTGGTGGTGAAATTAGAGTTACAGTAAACTATAACCCGGAAAAACTGGAAGTATTAGATTTATGCGGAGCCACTCAAAAATCAGATATAACGACGGGTAAGGTGGAAGGAAAAAGAATTATAATAGACGGGTTTGAAGAGGGCAGAATTATTTTCAGATTCCTCGATACGGATGAAACTCAAATAAACGTAATCAAATTTATATCAAAAACAAATGCACCTTCCGGTGTTACTTATAGTATTGATTAGAAAAGTGGCGGGGATTCACAAGTTTATTCTTGGAAAATCCTTGGCACAAACGTAAAGCGTATTTAGGAAGGCAGGGAGTTAGGATGAAAAAATTCAAAATATTATGCCTTGTAGGCATTATGTGTTTGTTATTCGGGACGCAATCATCAACTGTTTATGCAGGGAATAAGATTGATCTCATATTTATTATAGATAGATCTGGGAGCATGTCATCTAGTATTAACAGTGTCAGAAGTGAAATAGGAAATTTCACTTCTGCATTGCAGAATCAGGGGATTAGTTATCGTCTTGGTCTGGTTACATATGAATCCAATGTCCGCAACTATGGCTTTACAACGGATGTTACTGTATTCAAACAGTGGCTTAACGGAGTTAATGTCGGAGGTGGTACAGAGAACGGCTTAGATGCAATTGAAGACGCTGCCTCTAATTCAATCTTTCAGGTTGATGCTATTAAGTATTTTGTACTAATTGGAGATGAAGTAGTTACCAGTTCCAGTGGTAATACAATAGCGGGAACGCAAAACCTGCTAAACAGTTATGATATAACGCTCACAGCGGTGGGAATAAATGGTATTAAGAGTCAGTTTGAGTCTTTATCCAATGCTACAGGAGGCCTGTATCTGGATTTATACAGTGGCTTTGGAACTAATCTTACAAGCATATTTCAGCAAATTCAGGCAATACCACAGTTTGATATTATGTGTCCCTCGTCAGGAAGTGTTTTTGGCGGAACAAAAAATACTCTTATTCCTACGTTATCTGTAACAGACGCTGACGGAGATGCCCTGACGTGTACCCTATTTGTAGACTCAGAAAGTACCGGACGGGAAACGAGGATAATTACGAATACGAAAACGCCACAATTGGTCAGTTTTAATACATTTAATGCATCCACTTTAAGTGAAGGTAACCATACGCTGAGATTTACAGTTTCAGATGCCAGGGATACCATTTCGGGAAGCGTTACCATGAGTGTTGATAAAACAGCACCTGTGACATCTAACGTGTCTATTTCCTCTACAGACAGTACCATTGCAGTCTCGGGAAGCGCCGATGATTCATTGTCTGGAATGAACATATCCCCGTATCGGTTTTCTGTCGGCAGGTACTGAATGACCCTAAATGACCACAAAGGGCAATAGTATGAAGTAAAAAACAATACGGTAGTAATAACCGGAACAACGGTAAAGGAAAAAAAACGAAAAGTTCTGAAGTTAAGGAATCAAAGGTTGATTCAAAAACGACTTCAACAAAAACGATAGCACCAATACCAGAATCAGCGACGTTAAAATCAGCAAGAACGAAATCAACATCAACACCTTCAAATAATTCCGTAAAGCAACAGGAAAGTGCATTTGTAATTAATCCGGGTGGCACTATAGCGGTAACAGGAGGAATAGCTACTGGAAAACAAGTTATAATTAAGAAGATATATACCCAGAAAATTTTCTATGACAAGTTATATTCTTTAATTAAATGTAAAAGGCTTAATTTATATAAAAATTATAATGAAAATAAATAATTGAAATATATTTACAAAGTGCTGATGGGTATGATGATATTTATAATTAGGTATCACCACTCCCGAATGAGCGTCAAGTCCTTTTTTAACCTTAAGTTAATGACATTGGCTGTGAACAGTAACACTTTCCCGCCTATGGTTTAAAGATGATTGTTTATAGCTGGAAGTTTTAAGTAAATTATTGTATAATAAGTTATGACTTATTGATGGGCTGTTCTTATTGGATAGCCCGTCTCTTCTTTAGCTCATGAAAAAATCTGAAAAGCAAAATTTTTCACCATCCTGATTTGTACGCGTGCAGAGCACGCAGATGGGAGTTTAGATGAAACACAGTAAAAGGGAAAACAAACCTATCAGTAAAATCATAAAAAAGCCTGTTTCCTTAAGAAGAAGGCTTCTGTTTTTAGTGGTGATCTGCTGGATTGTACCTATTATGATAATCTTTTTATTTATGACCTTATATTATAGAAAAAGTGTTATGGATAAAACAGAAACCTTAATGGAAGAAGGCCTTAAAAATTTTACCTCCTTTCATTCCCAGAAGCTGGATGAAGCAATTACCATATCCAAAAAGACTTCTTACGAATTAATTATTGAAAAAGCCTGGAAAAAGTATAAAGCAGGTGATATTTCCGATGCGCAGTTTTATAAAGAAGTCATCGGAAATTTAAAAAGCAAATATTACAATGATAACCGTTTTATTATGTCAGTTTTTTATTTGTCTGAAGCTCCAGACAGACTTTATTATACCTCAAGAAAGCCTACCAGTTATATCAATACTTATAATGATTATGTAAAAACAGAAGCCAATTATATAACAGCACAGGATACCTCCAATGCCCATGTGAAAATCATCAACGGTAAAATTTATATCATCCGGAATCTGTATACTACCACAAACTACACAAAATTCGGTACGTTAGTAATAGAATTAAATACCGGCAAATTATTTGAGGGGATTACTTTAAATAAAGATTATGAATTGGGATTTTTTATTGATGATACGAATTCCATGGTGCTTTATGACACGGATAAGAAAGCAGACAGCAGATCTTCTATCATAAATAAATTGGAAGCTAAATATTCAAGATTATTCAACCGAAAACTGGACAAAGTAGGGGATAGTGTGTATACGGCATTGATTTATCAGCAAAAATTTGATGACTATCACCTGGGGGCAGTATTAATAGCAAATAAAAATACGATCTATTCGGAACTGACAGCCTTAAGTTATATCATGATTTTAATCTTTCTGATTATCATTCCGGTTTTCATCTACATGCTATACTTTATTGCCAAACATATTACAGCCCCCATGGGGAGAATGATTGAGGCCTCCAAAGAGGTGGAACAGGGTAAAATCGGTATGCAGATAGAAGGGGAACCTATGCCCAACGCAGAGTTTTCCTATCTGTCTGATTCCTTTAACCGAATGTCCAGTGAAGTAAAATATTTATTTGATTATGCCTATAATGAAAAATTAGCCAGAAAAGAAGCGAAAATCATTGCCCTCCAGTCCCAGATAAATCCCCATTTCTTAAATAATACCTTAGAGATGATGAATTGGCAGGCCCGAATGGCCGGAGATGTGGCCGTATCTAAAATGATCGAGGCACTGGGAACCTTACTGGATTACAGCATGGACCGCTCGAATAAAAGACTGATTAATCTTGCAGAAGAATTAAGATGTGCCGATGCGTACTTTTACATAATCTCCATGCGGTTCGGGCAAAGACTTAGGGTAGAGAGGGAAGTGGACCAGGAACTCTTACAGCTCCAGGTCCCTCAGTTAATTCTCCAGCCCATACTTGAAAATGCCGTAGTACACGGAATTGAAGCAGTAAAAAGCGGGACTATTAAGTTAAAGATATATAAAGGAAATGGAAATGTAATCCTGCAGGTAATAAATTCAGGAAAGATTATGACAGAGGGGGATGTGGATAGGGTGAAAGAAATACTGGAAGGAAAAGCTGGCAGTATCACAACAGGAAAAGGAAAGCACATTTCCCTTGGTATCCGTAATGTAAATGAAAGAATTAAACTGATCTATGGAGAAGAATATGGTCTTACCATCCTGCCCTATGAAGAAGTGGATACGGTGTCTACCATAACAATCCCGTTTGAAATGCCCCTGGATTCGGAAAAAGGAAAATTACTGAATACTATACTGAATAATCCGGATTTTAAAAACTGGTAACTATTCGGTCTTACTTCCTGAAAGGGCACTTAAGCTGCAGAAATTGCGCTTAAGACCTGGAAAGGGGGACTTTTTCAGCGGCCTCCTTTGAACGATTTTGTAAATCAATGTTAAATATAGCAAGAATGAACAAATAATGTCAAGATGAACAAATGTAATTTGTAATAATTGTTAGTATAATACTGTTATACCAATGAGAGGGAATACACTTTCAATGAGAAATCACAATTATTGAAAGTATGCACTCATGGAGTTGTAGAAAAAATTATCTTTAGGGAGGAATAATTTATGAAGAAAGTAAAGAAATCCTTATCCATCCTTTTGACAGTCGTACTATTGGCAGCACTTATGACTGCATGCAGTAAAAAGCAGGATGTAAAAGAAACAGCACAGGGAACAGCGGAAAATACTGTCTCTGATTCTGCCTCAGCAGATACCAGTGCAGACACAGCTGAAGCAACGGAACCTGTACCAACAGAAGCCGCGAAAAATCCTGTAACCCTGACAACCGTTTCCATGTTTGGCGGTACAGACCCGAATGCCGGTAATTATCAGGCAATGAATGATCAATTCATAAAAGATAATTCTTACATAACCTTAGAAGATGACTCACAGACATCTGACCAGGACTGGAAAACAAAAATTGCAGCTGACTTTGCAGTAGGCAACGAACCGGATGTAATCCAATACTTTACGGATGCCAATGCAAGCGACGTATTAGCAGCTGATAAATTTGTATCTATTGATGAAATTAAAGCAGAGTATCCTGATTATGCGAAAGATACCTTAGAAACTGCCCTTAAGGCAGCAGCTAATCCGGATGGAGTGGAACGGGCAGTACCAACTACCGGATATTGGGAAGGCTTATTCTGTAACAAAGATTTATTTGACCAATACAGCCTTGAGCTTCCGACTGATTGGGATAAAATGACAAAAGCAATTGAAACTTTTAAAGCAAATGGAATCGTTCCGATTGCAGTTTCTTTGAATAATGTACCACATTACTGGGTTGAATTCTTAATGCTTTCCGCAGCAGGACCGGAAAACTATGCTACCGTGCCGACATCCGCACCGGAGGATTGGGTGAAAGGTTTGTCCATGTTTAAAACCTTAAGAGATATGGGAGCTTTCCCGGAAGATACCGACACCATTGATAATGACTTAGCGGGGGAATTATTTAAAAATAAACAGGCAGCAATGCAGTTGGATGGTTCCTGGTATGCTGGCGGTGTACCGGATCAGGATAATACTGTCGTAGTAGCATTTCCTACAATACCTGGAGGAAGAGCTCCAACCGGTGCTATGGTAGGCGGTATTTCCTCCGGTTTCTATATTACGAAAAAAGCCTGGGAAGATCCGGATAAGAAGGATGCAGCAGTTAAATTTGTCATGGCACATACCAATAAAGATTCTGTAACGAAATATTGGGGCGGTAACGGCCAGGCAGCCTGTGCTGTTGACCCTGTTGCAAACATGACTGCGCTTGGCATCTCCGGTCTTGATTACAGCAGTGCAGCAACCAGTATCAGCGCCCCAACCGATTCAAGAATTTCACAGGAAGCATATAATACTTTAATAGCAGGTATTGTTGGTGTATCGACAGGAGATGTTGATCCGGCTGACTTATTAAACGAAGTACTAACTGTAAATGCAAGTAAATAATGATTAGAATTAATTTTAATAACTATTCAGTCGCCGGTACTGCGAAGTGTTTTGCAACGCAAAACCTGAGGACTGTAGCGCGAAATCACACTTTTTATGTGATTTCTGTGCATAACGTAACGTTTGGGAGGTACGACTGAATAGTTACTAATTTTAAACAAAAGGCAGAGGGGATGCACAATCCGCCCCTCTGCTTTTTCTATCGAAAATGAAAGGCAGGATATCGATGCTTTATAAAAAGAAATTACCCCTCTTCGCATTTTTGCTACCTGGTTTCATCTTAATGCTGATATTTCTTTACGAACCTTTTATAGAAAATGTGGTTAACAGCTTCTATGATATGACCACTTTCGTAAAGATGCCGGGACAGGAATGGAAATTCCTTGGATTAAATAATTTTAAGAAATTATTTTCTGATCCTAAAATCAGGATAGCAATTATAAATTCTTTTAAGATGATGGGCTTAACCATAATATTTCAGGTAGGCGTAGCTTTTATACTTGCGGTTTTAGTAAGTTCCATCAAGCGAGGGCAGCAATTTTTCCGTACCGTATATTTTTTCCCTATTGTAATCTCAGCAACGGCAATCGGTCTTATCTTTAAATTATTTTATAATTATAACGGGGGTATGTTAAACCAATTATTAAAAGCATTGGATATGAAACCGATTAACTGGCTGGCTCCCGGCATTGCCTTTATCATGGTTTCCATACCTACCTTGTGGAGTTATGTAGGCTTTTATTTTGTTATTATGTTAACTGGCCTTAGTGATATTCCGGAGGATGTATATGAAGCAGCTTCCATAGATGGGTGCTCCAAATTCAAACAGGTATTTTATATTACCATACCACTTCTTAGGGGCGTAATATGCACCTGTGTTACGTTAGGTGTAACCGGTGCCCTAAAAGTATTTGATTTACCATGGGTTATTGTTCCAAAGGGCGCTCCCCAGGGTGTAACACATTTTCTTGGTACTTATATGTATGAACAGACTTTTACCATCAGCAATATCGATTATGGTTCCACCATAGCCCTGGTAATTGTAGTATTTGGACTCGTAGTAGCCCAGATTACCTCAAAAATACTAAAACCGGATGCCAATCTGTAAGGAGGTGTAACAATTGTCTCAGTTAAAAACAAAAAGGGAGAAAAAGTTTTCCATTGCCCGGTTTTTTATATATGCTATATTGATATTTTGGGCATTTACAACAATATTTCCATTTGTCTGGGTGTTAAATAATTCCTTTAAACCCTCCAGGGAAGTTGTTAATAGTACATTTTCACTTCCAAAGGAATTTACGCTTGATAATTATACGAATGCTTTTAGCAAACAAAATATATTAATTTCTTATAAAAACAGTTTAATTATATCCGGCAGTGTAACCCTGGCCGTTATGCTTTTATCCACTATGATGGCCTTTGCCATGACACGTTATACCTTTAAGGGGAAAAATTTTATAAATTCCTTAATTGTGTCGAGTCTTATGTTTCCGGCATTTTCAATTATTATTCCGGTATTTAGGATGATGACTCATTTGGAATTACTCAATAAACCGTTAAGTGTAATACTTCCCCAGATTGCGGGCAATTTAAGCTTTGCCACCATAGTAATGATGGGATTCTTAAGGGGACTGCCCCTTGAAATGGAGGAAGCAGCTTATATGGAGGGGGCGAATGTAAGCCGGGTATTTACCAGAATCATTATGCCTTTATCAAGACCTTCCATGGCAACGGTAGCTATCTTTTGCTTTTTATGGTCTTATAATGATTTATTTACACAGCTTATCATGATCAGGAAGAGAACTAAATTTCCAATCAGTACCTTATTAAATGAAATCAGTTCTAAATACGGAACTGATTATGGGCTTATGGCCTCTTCTGTAACCTTGATTGTCATTCCTGTTTTAATTGTTTATATATTTTTGCAAAAGAACATTATTAAAGGATTGACAGCCGGAGCAATCAAAGGTTAGAATTAATCAGAGGAAACAAAATGAGGGGGTAAAATATGTATAAAGTTGTTATTATTGATGATGAACCTATTATAGTTGAAGGTATTTCCCGTATGGTACCCTGGGATAAATTCGGGTGCAAGATTGTTGCTACCGCCAATGATGGAATCGAAGGTGCGGGGATAATCAGGGAACAGCAGCCCCATATCCTTTTCTCCGATATTGCCATGCCGGGTCTTGACGGCCTTAGTATGGTTGCCGGACTTAAATCGGAATTTCCAAATATAGAAATCAGTATATTGACCGGATACCGGGATTTTGATTATGCCCAAAGGGCAATCAGGCTGGGGGTTACCAGGTATCTCTTAAAACCTTCCAGCATGGATGAAATTAATGAAGCAATTGAGGCCATGGCAGGAAATCTGATAGCGAAAAACATTGTACCGGACCATACGGAAATCAATTCATTGGAAGAAAGCAAACCGGATAATGCTGCCGGCAGTTTTATTGTTAATAATGCAATCAAATACATGGAAAAAAATTATGCCCATAAGCTGACACTTTCCGGGGTGGCAGAAAAAACTTATGTCAGTCAGTGGCATTTAAGCAAGCTGTTAAACCGCCATATGGGACAGAATTTTTCAGAAATTTTAAATCATATCAGGATAAAAAAAGCCCAGAAATTATTAAAAGATCCTTCCTTAAGAATCGGCGATATTGCCGAAATGGTGGGATTTATAGATATAGCGCATTTTTCGAGGGTATTTAAAAAAATATTGGGAATTTCAGCAAATGAATATCGTAATAAGATGGCTAATAAGGAACGAAACGGATAAATATACATAATACTTTAAAATATTCAATAATTATTCTGTTTGATAATATGCCGGCTAAAAAGTTGATGAAAAACATCTTTTAGCCGGATTTTTTGAATTATATGAAAATAGTAATAAAATAATATGAATACACCCTTTGTGATGTATTAAAA
The DNA here is from genome assembly GCA_049692775.1 of Anaerocolumna sp. Taxonomy (GTDB): domain Bacteria; phylum Bacillota; class Clostridia; order Lachnospirales; family Lachnospiraceae; genus Anaerocolumna. The sequence continues at coordinate 31,876 of JBAVPE010000038.1, forward strand.
TTACAAATACTTGTTAGAAATCGAACAAATATTATACAATTTATGGCAAATAATTGTAATTAATTACCATAAGAATAAATTGTTGCATAAAATGATTTCTCAATTTATTTATAATATATTGTATTATCTTGTAGAATATTGTAGAATGATGATATAACATAAATGAATAATATTAAACTTTCTGATTTTTCATTTATGTTGCTACAATTACAAAAAAGGAGGAATATTTTATGAATTTAAACAATTTAAAAGTTAAGACAAAAGTTTTATTTTTAGCAGCATTTTTGTTATTGGTAGCAGTATTAATGGGGGTTATTTCTATCATTGACCAGGAAAAAACACTACATACTAATGTGAAAACCCTGGAGAATAGTATAAGACAGGACTATGATAATAACATTAAAAATCAGGTTCAGAATGTAATTTCATTATTAAATGGTATTTATGCCAAATATGATGCAGGTGAGTATACTTTAGAGGAAGCAAAAAAAGTTGGAGCTGATTTAATAAGAGGTTTAAAATACGGTGAGTCAGGTTATTTCTGGATTGATACCTATGAGGGTGATAATGTAGTCATGCTGGGTAAAGAGACAGAAGGAACCAATCGTATTAATGCAGTTGATGAGAACGGATATCAATATATTAACTTTATTATAGCAAACGGAAAAAAAGAAGGCGGTGGGTTTACAGAGTACTGGTTTCCCAAAGCTGGAGAGACAAAAGCCTTGCCAAAGCGAAGCTACAGTTTAGCTTTTGAACCTTTCGAATGGGTAATCGGAACTGGCAATTATACCGATTATATTGATAATATAGTAAGCTCAATGGCAGCAGAAGAGCGGGATGCAATCAATGCTGATATTGCACGGTTCCTTACCATATTTGTTATTGCTATGCTATTAGCCGTAACCTTTGCGATTTATATATCAAGAAATTTGAATAAAGCATTTTCAACCATAAGTACTTATTTAAATACCTTAGCCACCGGTAATTTTAAAGCAGAAATTCCTGATAATTATAAGAAGAGGAAAGACGATTTTGGTGGGCTGGTTAAGGATATGGAAACAATGAAGCATTCTGTTGCCGGGTTGGTCGGCAGCACGAAAGCGGAAGCAGATCAGATTATTCATGTAGTAGGTAATGTTAATACCAACATGAAAGAATTAAATAGTAATATAGAGGATGTCTCCGCCACGACAGAAGAATTAGCAGCGAGTATGGAAGAAACGGCAGCCTCAGCCCAGGAAATGACGTCAGCTTCCATGGAGATAGAAGAAGCAACCAGAACCATGGCCGAAAAGGCAGGGGAAGGAGCTGTACAGGCAGTTAAAATCAGTAAGCGTGCAGAGAATACCAGAATTGATGTAAAAAGGTCCCAGGAGCTGATTGAACGTGTTCGAACTGATATTCAGGACAAATTAGAGAAATCCTTGGAACAATCAAAAGTTGTAACTGAGATTGACGTTTTATCCGAAGCTATCATGGGTATTACGGCGCAGACTAATCTGCTGGCTTTAAATGCAGCGATAGAAGCCGCCAGGGCCGGTGAAGCGGGCAGGGGATTTTCCGTTGTTGCCGAAGAAATACGTAATTTAGCGGAACAGTCCAAAGCTATGGTAGTTCAAATCCAGCAGATTACCGGTGAAGTAACCCAGGCGGTTGATCATCTATCGGTAAACTCCAATACATTACTGGATTTTGTGTCTAAGGATATTTCAGATAGTTTTGGAAAGTTTTTAAAAGTTGCGGATGCATACAATGATGATGCTGTTTATGTTGATAATTTGATAACGGATTTTAGTGCTGCCGCGGAAGAGCTGCTGGCTTCTATCGGAAACGTTATGCTTTCTATTAACGAAGTTGCAAAAGCAGCTTCTGAAGGTGCAATCGGTACCGGCGATATAGCAGAGAAAGTTGCAGGAATTACTGCAATGTCAAGTGAAATAACCAGTCAGATCGATATATCACGTGGCAGCTCCATAAAATTACAGAATGAAATAGCTGGATTTACAATTTAAAAAATGAATGAACCGGTTTTTGGTATTAAAACTATAAAAATTTAGCAGGTCATAATAAAAGAGATTGCCTGGGCTGCGGTTGAAAACTTATGATGGAAGATGATGGATAATAAGGTTATTATCTGATCAGCTATTGGGTTTACAGCCATATGCACCCGGGCGGTCTCTTTTTATTTAGGAGTTATTTAGCAGCTTGAATAAATTATATTTGCTTATAAATAAATTTTATTAATCATTAAACTGCATTATGAACAAATGCTACAATTTTATCAATCGGAATATCAGTTACGGAACCTACATTGTAGCAGTGACGGCGGTCATAATTCATGTTATTGTAATTACTGCCATTGTTGACATTATCACATTCATCATATGGTGGATCAATCGGAGAAGTTGGGGCAGAACCCTGATCCGTTACTAATCTTACAAAATCGCAGTTAACTGCAAGTATAACACCGGTAAAGCCGGAGCCGGATATACCGCCGCTGGCAGTAAAGCAAGTTACCGTTTCACCGACAAAACGTGCAATGTGCCTTATAAATCTTTCATTTCCGAGTCCATTATTAAAACCATCATTAAATGACATAATTAAAACCTCCTTATTTAAATAGCATTATGAACGAAGGATGAAATCCTATCGAACGGAATATCAACTACAGCACCTGCCCTATAACAGCAATCACGGTATTTCCTGCCGTTACAGCCATCATCGTATCCTACGTTAAGAGGGTTTATTGGAGCGGAACCCTGTTTTATCACTAAGCGGATGAAGTCGCAATTTACGGCTAAAACAACTCCGGTGAAGCCGCTTCCGGATAACCCCCCGCTGGTTGTAAAAACTGTTACGGTCTGACCTACAAATTTACTGATATGAGGTATAAAAAACTGATTTCCACTAAATCCAGTTGACATAAACAATCCTCCTTTATGTTTTTGTCAGGTTCCCTTTTCCTTGTTTTCAAGGTATCGGTAACTCTACAATATACTATGACATTAAGTTCCTTATTGTGACATAATAAAACATAAAATAATAAAAAAATAAATTATATTTCATTATTTTTAAACTATGCAAAATGCAGCGGGAATTTTCAGCTAAGATTATAAACAGCTTAATTTTGTGACTCCATCACAGATAATAATTTTTGCTTGTGTATAATGAACTTATAGAATCAAATTAAATATAAAGGAGATAAGAATATGGGCGTATTAAAAATAACGAAAAGTAATTTTGAAAAAGAAGTTTTACATTCAGATAAAACTGTTTTATTAGATTTTTGGGCATCCTGGTGCGGACCTTGTAAAATGGTAGCTCCTATTATTGATGAGGTTGCAGAAGAAACGAAAGAGGCAGTGAAAGTCGGCAAGATAAATATTGATGAAGAAGGGGAACTGGCAGAAGCATTCCGGATTATGAGTATCCCTACTTTGGTAGTAGTAAAAGACGGAAAGGTGGTTGAAAGCTCGGTAGGAGTTAAACCCAAAAATGCAATTTTATCTTTAATCAGCTAATTAAGGGAATAGTGGGTGGAATATAGCAGGCTCACGAAAAACTTTATATTATACATTTTAAACAGACCGGATAAAAATAATTATATCCGGTCTGTTTTTATTACCATAAGACATATATATTATAAACCTCAATATAATATAAATGAATAAAGATATATTAACGAAGCAGGTGAAGCGTCATATGATTCAGTCAGGGTGCCCGCTCACGAAAGATAAAGAAAAAACAGCCAGAAGGCTGATTGAGGATGTATCAGACAAGGTGAAGGCCAGGAGTATTAATAAAATGAATGCCATATGGCTTGAGGTGACAGGCTGTTCAGGAAACATTATATCCTTTATGAACAGTGATACACCTAATTTATATGAAATCTTAACGGGGCTGGTTAATTTAAAATATAGTAATATATTAATGGGCGCTGAGGGTGAATATGCCTTTGAAAGATTGCTGGAAACACTGGATACGGAGTTCATACTTCTGGTAGATGGAGCAATATCAACAAAAGACGGAGGTGTGTACAACATCATTGCCAATTATAATGGGAGAAGGATTACAGCTTTTGAAGCGATACGAATGGCAGGAGAGAAGGCAAAATACGTACTTTCGGTAGGCACCTGTGCTTCTTATGGCGGTATATCATCGGCCAGGCCTAATCCGGCAGGCTGCAAGAGTGTACCGGATGTATTAGACCGCCCGGTTATAAGGCTTCCGGGCTGCTCCTGCCATCCGGATTGGGTTGTGGGTACCCTGGCTCATTTATTAGGTCATGGGGAACCTGAACTGGATGAAGATGGAAGACCTGTTCTTTTTTATGGTATTACCATACATGACAGCTGTACAAGAAGAGGTTTTTTTGACAATGGAATTTTTGCCAAAAATTTTGGTGAAGAGGGGTGTATGTTCCAGATTGGCTGCAGAGGGCCGGTAACCCGTGCAGACTGTCCGAGACGTAAATGGAATGGTTATGTGAATTGGCCGGTTGGAGATAACTCCTGTTGTATTGGCTGTACCCAGAGGTATTTCCCGGATGGTATGGAGCCATTTGTCAGATATTAAAATGAGTGAATACTCCGGAAACTAATAGTAGCAATAGAAGATATTTTAGATGCTGAATATAATCTGAGAACATTTTCTGTCTGTCATATGTATGTTTTTACTTGCCTTTCCCTCACTACGTTCGGACGGTCTGCGTAAAAAC
>JBAVPE010000039.1:0-34847 GCA_049692775.1 Anaerocolumna sp.
GTTTTTACGCAGACCGTCCGAACGTAGTGAGGGAAAGGCAAGTAAAAACATACATATGACAGACAGAAAATGTTCTCAGATTATATTCAGCATCTAAAATATCTTCTATTGCTACTATTAGTTTCCGAGAGTACTCAATATTTGTATCTGACTGTCACATCATTACTGACTTATAAGTTAATTCTATAAGATAAAAGGAAATTTCACCATTTAGAATCTTCTCATTTTATTCATAATGTTATGATGGATTTTACATATTTTGAAGGAGATCTTATTTCTAATTTCTATCCTATATGAATTTACGTTTTTTTGTACTATCTTATGATATTTCTTCCATAAAGGGGATACGGAACCATATTGTGGTTCCACATCCCTTCCTGCTTTCTAAATGCAATTGATTTTCTTTCCCAAAATGCACCAGCAGGCGGCGGTTTACATTCACAAGTCCGATACTTCCCCTATGCAGCCGGACTTCTCCTGCATCTCTCAGATTTTCCTGCAGCTTCATCAATACCTCCTCAGGGATGCCACAGCCATCATCTTCTATCGTCAGCCTTAAACTATCCTTCCCTGCAGTGGAGGAAATTACAATGTGCCCTTTTCCGCCCCTGGTTTCAAACCCATGACTGATTGCATTCTCAATCAAAGGCTGCAGGATAAATCTTGGAAGCAGTGCAGTCCTGGTGCTGCCGCAGAGCCTGTAATCAATTTCAATTCCGTTTCCAAAACGGTAATTCATTATTTTAACATAGTTCCGGGTGTATTCCAGTTCTTTTTCCAAAGACCAGAAGTCACCTTCTACCCTGTAAATCGGCTGTATCAGGTTACCCAGTGCCGTAACGCATTCCACTATCATATCTGCTTTCACAATCAAGGCCATATATTTGATATTAGAGAGCGTATTGAAAAGAAAATGCGGATTAATCTGCGATTGGAGTGCTTCCTTTTCCAGGATACGCTTTTCCTTCTCCACACTCCTGATCTGTATGATCAAATCCTGTATTCTTTTTGACATGTAGTTAAATTCTTTGCCCAGCATGCCAAGTTCGTTTTTACTATTGCCTTCCAACTGCAGTCCGAGGGTTCCCTCTTCCATTCTTTTCATAGCAATACAAAGCTTAGAAAGCGGTTTAGTAAGCCGGTACATCCAATAGGAGGCAAGAATAATTCCTACGGTAATTGCCACACACAATATGAGGACAAACCATTTTTGCAGAAGTTTAATATCCTTATACATGACTTTCTCTGATATTTTTGAAATTAAAAGCCAGTCTGTCCCATCAATTTTAAAAAAATTAACCTGCATGCTGTCCTGCATCAGATACGTGCCCTCTGCTGCAATTTCACCCGGTATCGGTATATCGAATTCCTGGCTGATCCGATCCTGATAAGCACTGCCGATAATCTTGCCACTGCCATCTACCAGAAACGTTTCCCTTTCATTTTGAACATCTGATTTTGTTATTAAATTCATCAGTTCCGTTTCATATACATTGATTATGACTGTGACCGACTGCTTCCGGTTCACACTCAGATTTCTGGCAACGGTAATAACCGGAATACTATCATCAGCCGTATCGCTGATTTCAAAATCTTTTGATGTAAAACCGCCAAACCACAGTACATCCCAGGGAGCCTTATCAAGTGCTTTTTTAACCCTGCTGCTGTAAAAAGGAAGTCCTTTGTCCTCACCCAGGGAAGTTTCATTACTGTTTTCTGAAACGCCTAAGGCTTCCCCGTTACTTCCATAGAAATAAATAGACTGAATGTAATCATAATTATTCATGATCTCATTGGTATACTCAAAAACTCCCATAGCATCTTTGGTAGAATCAAATCCCAGCTGCCATCCTCTTCCCATATAGGCCTGTAATTCCTGAAATGTCAGAAAAAAGTTCTGGATAGTTTCCAGTTCTTTCATAAAGTTGGTTATATTATATTCATTCTGAACAAAGTTCTGACTGGTCATTTCAGCAGACTGTTTTTTCAGAATCACTTCTACCTTCTGGTAAATAAGAGCTCCGGCGGCAAAAATCAGTATGACGATGATTGAAACAAATACAACAATCAGCTGGGTCTTTAAGCGTATGCTGAAAGTTTCCTTTTTAGCTGTTCCCAGACTCATACTTCTCTGCTCCTCTTTTCACCGGCATTCTTTTTATAATCATTTGGTGAATATCCTGTAATTTTCTTGAAACTGCGGCTGAAATAGCTCTCATCCGTAAATCCAACTTCTGTAGCAATTTCATAAGAACGCATATTAGTATTCATTATCAATGCCTTCGCTTTATTAATACGATAGAGCATGATATAATTGATAATCGTCATTCCCATCTCTTTTTTAAACAGACTGCATACATAATTTGGTGTAAGTTCGACTATGTCAGAAATATTTTCGAGGGTAATTGTATTCTTATAGTTTTTACTGATGTAATGGATTATGTCTGAAACCGTTTTACTAAACACCTGTCCCCGTTCTGCTTCCCCATACAGGGAATTGATGCAGATTACATAGCATTCTGCTAATTCATGAAGGGTCAGGCTTTGTCTTAGCTTTTCCTGAAAATCTATGGTTACTTCTAATCTTGTTTTCTCATTCTGGATAATCCGGTCCAATTCTGCATGAATCATATGTTCAAAAAAATTTCTGATATTTTCCGGACTGGAGTTTTCTGACAAATATCTGTTTCCCGCATCCAGCTGCTTCCTGGCCACTTTATCCGGTTTCAATGTCTGATTCAGCCAGTCCATTTCCTTCTTAACCAGCTCCAAACTGTCACACATCATATTCCTGTAGGTCAGTGTCTGCCCTGCACCATAATAAAATCTTTGCTGCATAATTTTATTAGCCTGTTCATACATGGCATGAAGATGTAAAAATCCTTGAAATACCTGACTGACAGCAATCGTCAGGCTGCCGTGAAAATACTGCTTGATTACTCTGCGGACACGGTTCAGAAATTCATTTACCAGTTTATCAACTTCATAGTTCTGATAATTTCCCTCCTGTCCAAGAAGCAGGATATAACGGTTTTCTTTTTCATATAAAAGTACACTTCCTCCGTATTCAAGCATTAGTTCTGTGATGATATTTTCAAAAGATGATGATATCAGGCTTCCATATTGGTCTTCAAATATCTGCTGGATTTCCCTGTAATTATCTATAGTAATGACAGCAAGGACCATATTAGTACTTACAAGCGGGCATCCGGCGTTCTTTAACCTCTCTTCAAGAGCGTCCTCTGAATACATGGGATAATACAGGCTGTCCCATAATAGCTTTTCCCATTTTCCTCTTGAATATTTCCCTTTCTGGGCATCTTTCCCGGTTTTGATCGTTATGATTTCTTTCTTGGTTTTTAAAAGAACCCTCTCCATATCTTCCTGCGTCATGGTCAACTTTAATATATAGTCTGTCACACCATAAGACATAGCCAGTTTTACAATATCGAAATCCTGGAGGCAGCTTAATATAATGATTCTCGTATCCTCCGAACTGCCGCGGATCTTCTGGATCAGTTCCACCCCATCCATAATCGGCATCTTAATGTCTGTTATTACAATATCAGGACAAAATTTCTCATACGCTTCTAATGCGAGCTGTCCGTTCTCAACATCAGCAACAACTTTCATTCCTAGTTTTTCCCACTTAACGGACATTTTGATTCCAAGTCTTACGAACATCTCATCTTCAGCTATCAATACCTTATACATGCTTCTGTCCCCATCCTTTCTGCACGTGAAATAGAGTGTGACCTTCTCCGTTCACACTCCATTATAAAAACTCTATGATACTTTTTCAATAAATTTTACCTTTTTGATTTTAATCATAATCAATCCATCCACCGCCGGCTGGCCAGGCTGTTTAACTTATCGGATAATAAAACACTTCTCCGTGTTCTTACGTCTTATTATAGTAATAAGCAAAGTTTTCTTTTTTATACTCTTCTGGGATAAATTCTGCCTATTCTACGGTAATCTTTGTACTGAATACTTTTTCATTTTCCATGCCTTGGCATTCCCCGGTTAGTATAACCCTGTTCTGGTAGAAAATATCCATTGACGATACTCCCAGCATGACTTCTATTTCGCCCGGTTCAACGATATAATTTATGTCCCGTCCATAGAATCCCAGCTGGGCAGTTTCAACGTTAAAAGTAATTCGTTTGCTTTCTCCGGGCTTTAAGGATACACGCTTAAATCCTTTCAGTTCTTTTACGGGTCTGGTTACACTTGCTGCCGTATCATGGGTATATAACTGTATTACTTCATCTCCGTCGTAATTTCCGATATTTTTAATTGTTACTCCAATACAGAACGAATTTCCGATTTCCACCTTTTTTTTATCTACGACGATCTCCTCAAAGGTAAATTCCGTATAACTTAATCCAAATCCGAACGGATATAAAGGTTTTGCAGGCAGATCATCATAATCTCCCCTCCAATGGGTGCGTCCGCCTGATTTCTTATGCATATAGTAAGTTGGAATCTGGCCTGCACTTCTTGGGAAAGTAATCGGTAATTTCCCTCCCGGTGTACTTAATCCAAACAACGTATCTGCCACCGCATTGGCTCCTTCTTCTCCCGGAAACCAGGCTTCCAAAATCGCATCTGCATGTTCTGCCTCCCGGTTAATTGCATAGGGTCGTCCATTGGTCAGTACCACAATTGTGGGCGTTCCGGTCCCACTGATTTCCTGTATCAGTGCTTCCTGGACCCCCGGCAGGGTAAGTTCCGCCCTGTCTACTGATTCACCTACGGTACACTTAAGGGTGATTCCCGCCAGATCCCCAACACATACTATTGCCGCCTTTGATTCCCTGGCAATCTGTATTGCCTCCGCAAAGCCTTCCGTGGAAGGTTCTTTTATATCACAGCCTTTTGCATAAAATACTTTTGTTTTATCAGAAACTGTATTTCTGACTGCAGTCAGCAGGCTGTCCATCGCTACTATATTTTCTTCCATTTTAATATTTTCCGGAATCGGCTGGTTCATTGCCGTATTCTGGCTCTCGTACAATTCCAGAAGTCCTTCTATCTGCCCCTGATAGGTATAATCACCGACCAGGTTCCGGATACTGTCTGCGCAGGGTCCGATGACCGCAATGGATTCAAGATTCCTGTTAAGGGGCAGTATATGGTTTTTGTTCTTTAACAAAACTATGGTTTTCCCTGCTGCCCGCCGTGCAAGGCTTCTATCTTCTTTTGTATCAAAACACGATTCTACCGCTTGCACATCAACATACGGATTATCGAATAATCCCAGACGCATTTTAAACCGCAGCATCTTCTCAACACAGGAATCAATCAGCTCCATAGAAACTTCTCCCGCCTCCACTGCCTCTTTTAATGGTTCTCCAAAGCAGTCAACATTGGGAAGTTCAACTTCCATTCCTGCCTCAATCGCTAACTTTGCAGCTTCCTTTTTATTGTCTGCCATATTATGATAATCAAACAGCTGATTAATGGCAAAATAATCGGATACCACGATTCCGTCAAAGCCCCATTTCTTTTTTAAAACATCCGTTAAAAGTTTTTTAGAAGCACCGCACGGGATTCCGTCCAGTTCATGGTATCCATTCATGATGGAACCCAGTTTTTCCTGTTTGACGGCTGCCTCAAAGGGTGCCAGATATACCTCATATAGTTCTCTTTCCGGTATGTGGGCAGGTGCCCAGTTCATTCCCCCTTCCGGGGCGCCATACCCCACAAAATGTTTTCCCGTGGCAATCACTCCATTTTGGTCCAGTTTTCCCTGAAGCCCCCTTACATAATGCATACCCATCTGGCTTACCAGATAAGGATCTTCTCCAAAAGTTTCTTCTGTCCTCCCCCATCTTGGATCCCTGGTGATGTCTAGGAGCGGAGCCAGGGCCTGGTGCGCTCCTACTGCCCTCATCTGTCTGCCGATTACCTTACTGATTTCTTCCAGTAATTCCGGTTCAAAGGCCGATGCCAGTCCGATTGCCTGTGGAAATGTCGTGGCTCCGATTGCCGTAAATCCGCTGCAGGCTTCTTCGTGTATTAAAGCAGGGATTCCAAGTCTGGTATGATGCCGCATATAATCCTGTACTTCGTTGTTAAAGGCTGCTGCCTCTTTGGGTTTCATGCTGCTGGCCCCGTTTACTCTTGTAATCTGTCCGATCCCGTTACTTAAATACCGTTCTGCTTTTTCCCTTGACAGATGAATTCCTTCATTTATCTGGTATACCCAATAGGCACCTATTTGGGCCAGTTTCTCCTCCAGTGTCATCTGTGACATAAGTTCTTTCATTTTATCCTGATTATACATAATGTTCCTTTCCCTGTCTTTTAATTCACCCGGCGTAAGGCTGAACTGCAACGAATAATGAAACCTTAAATCAGAATCACTGTCTGATTTTTGCAAAGGTCACTTTGGGGAAATGCCAGTTGTACTCCATTCCCCATAACTTTGATATGATACTCAAGATCCGACCTTATCTCATCATGGGAAAGTTCCGCTAAGTAAACCCAGTTTCTTATATGGACAAGGTCTTTTTCATGATATACCTTCTCCCCCATAGGTCTCCAATATAGTCTGGCCGTTCCGGTCAGTCCTCCGGCAATGATTACTTTAAGTAATAAATCTTCTCCCCTCCTAAGACTTGTTCTTATGGTTGGGATAATCAGTTTTTCACATTCAGGAATGGATAGACCCTGATAGTTTAGAAACCCAACATCGATTTCCTTCATAAGGGCAGTACAGGAATCCATAATCGGCATTATGGATCTTTGCTGGATATTGGCCAGAACCCCCAGTTCTCCCATGGTTTCTACTGTCATAAGAAGGCAATGTTCCAGTTCGCAGATTGCTGCCATAAGCTGTCCCCAGGCGTTAAGTGCCCCGTCTTTCTCCTTCCTCATTACAGCTGCTTCCACTTCCCACCAAAGACATCCAGTTTTAGCAGTCAGTTCCAGCAGCCTGAACTGATACAGCCAGTAGTCAAATCTCTGCTTCTGGCTTTCTCCGGCTACCCGGTCTTTTAAGGCCGCGAAGGTACTGACAAACGCGTACTGTTCCTGCATATGTTCCCAGGGTATGGGATTCTTAACTATATTGCCCGGTCCGTCTACCCAACTGCTGGGTCTGGGAAGCCTTCCATCCATTTCAGTGAAGATTGCTGCCGCTTCTGCCCCAATGGAGCCGCCGAACTCTGCTGCTGCCCAGCTGGCATAAAAGTCATCTGTCCGTGCAAATCGTCCGTCATGGGTAAATTCGTCCAAATCTCTTTCCGTATCCCCGAAGGCTTCCCCGCCGCAATTAATCTTACGGGTATACCGTTTTCCCCCTAGCTGGTTTTGATTGGTACGTCCAAGAACTGTAATTCCCGAGAGCCTGACTTCACCTTCTAAAGCTTCAAACCGGATATCCAGTATCTTATCCTGTCCTACCAGGATAGGTTCCAGTAAAATCTCCGGTTCCAATTCTTCAGGCAGCAGTGCCGTATCCGCCGTACACCGCCATACCTGATTTACTTTAACCCTGAAGATAGTGTGTTTTTCCCTTACTTCCCGTGGAATATAAAGCAATAATTGGTATTCGCCGGCAGGAACCTTAAGCCGGTAACCTTCCATCCCGATTCGTTCGGAAGCGAAAACACCTTCCCCATTACACCGTTTCTGTATGAGGCTTTTGCCGTAATATCCCTCAGCAGCTGCCTGCTTACTGATCTCACGGTTCCAGCCGCCCTGATTCCAGGCCGCATCCATCAAGGCTTTTAAGTTAGGGGCTATTGCCCTGGTTCTCCAATGGATGCCGATTAAACCGTCACATCCATAGGTAGTGGCATCATATGCATCCTTTCTCATACGACCTACCCAAAGCTGTTCTGAAATTAAAGCCGGATCATCCTCAAGCCATGGAATCGCCCATTTGGGCCTGTCCTCAATTTCTTTAAAAGCCGGATCAACCGGATCAAAACCTACCGATTGATTGATACAGGAAAACGGAATCTTTCTGTGAAGGGTCCGATCAAATAATGCTTTATCTTCCTTCGGCCCCAAGGTCCAGCCGCATAAAGACAGTGAAAAACCTGCCTCTCTTTTTTCAATGGCATTTATTGCAGCACGGATATCCTCCATTACTGCTTTTGTTTCCTCTTTTGTATTTCCTTCCCAGGTCCACTTCTCAGGCGTCCACAGCCAGTAATAATCAATGGGATACTTCCGTTTTATCCGTTCAAAGATTCCTTCATATACTTTCTCTATATCCTCCTTTTGGATTTCCTGAGATCCCATATGTCTTCGTACAGCCTCCGGAACCGTGAGGGGGGTTTCCGTACCGATGCAGTTCTTCACCTGAAGCTTTCCGGCAAACTTAAAGATATCCTTCATCCAATCCCCATACTGATTAAACATCCTGTTATATTGCTCCGGTAATACCTGCCTGTCATACTTTGAGCCATGATAATCGACCTCTTCATATCCCTTCATATAATCCGGACAATAATAATTTTTCTCAAATAATTGTCCTAAACCAAAAGGATATTCTTCTGTCCCCCGGGAATGATAACCCCAACTGTTTCCATTTGTTTTAAAATGCTGTGCAGGGTAGCTTTTTAGGACATTTCCCTCCTCATCACATTCCTCAGGGGGGCCGATCCACACCAAAGGTTCTGCCGTACTGCCATTCGGATCCTTATCACTTTCCGGATAAGTGTGGAAACCCCAGAAATTCGCCCGCATTTTAACCAGTTGTGTCAAAATACCCAGATAATCCTCTCTGCTCCACCAGTCCGGTCCTTCCGGAAAATCATGAAACGGCAGTATTCCCCGTATATCAAACAATGGATTTTCCCGGATATCCACCTGCCGCTTAAATAAATCCGTGCCTGTATAAAAATCCGGAAGAACATCCCCATGGAGATAAAAACGAATCCCTTCCCCCTCCAGGAAAGCATATACCGCATATAAAACCGCAATACTATTAAGACCTGTAAATACCAGCGTATTCCCTGGCTCAGCAGTAAAACTTTTTACAATATATCCGCCCGGTTTTAACGTGTCATATTCCTTTTCACAGACGTACCTTTCTACCTCTGTGCTTCCCTTTATACCTAAAACCATCTGGTTTTGTGGTGCATCAGACTCTGAAACAATTTCCTCCAGCCTGCCTTCCAATAGATATATATATCTTCTCAGCTCGCTGGCTGCTATTCTTATCAGATCCCCCGCATTTTTGTTTATTACAATCCTGTTTTCCATATTTATACGAGATCCGCCTCCTTTTTTATGACTGAGCATTCTCGGAAACTCTCACAGCCTGGTTTTACTGATATTTTAGTTGCTTCCAATAAAATTTTATCTCCATTTTCGTGATATCATATATATGTTTTTGCGCAGACCGTCCGAACGCAGAGAGGGAAAATCTTTTAACAAAAATTGCAAGTAAAAACATATATATGATAGACAGAAAATGTCCACATCCTATATTCTGCACCTAAAATATCTTCAATAGCCTAATTAGTTTCCGAGAGTACTCATAACTATAGCGTCAAACGGAATTTACCTTCACAAAATTCTCATTTTTACTCATGGGTCAGTTTTTCAACTTTTTTTACCATCTCATCAGCCTGCTCCCTGGAATCGGCCCTAAGCAGCAGATACAAGCCTTTGGAAGAAAGCTGTTCCATCATGGGCTCTAATTCTTCCGGTTTAATCCATATCAGCAGGCTCTTCCCGGCAGCCTGGATTTGCTTCAATTCAGGAATGAATTCTAATGGTGAAGGCTGGCCATCTACACAGGTCCACTGAATAGCCTTCAGCTTTTTAAGAGAAAGCAGGGAATCCAGATGCCTGATTTGCTCAATACCGTCAAAATGATACAGCGGATAATCCAGCCAGTCACATTGCGCTTTCAGTTCCGGCATAATTAAACTGTTATAAAATTCAGGTGAGATCATAACCCCCAAGTCACACTGCAGCTGGGAATGCTTTCCCGGAGCCCATGTGTTCAGCCATCCAATGCAGCCTCCCCCTTCATTATTCGCCCCTATGATATCATGTACTTCCCTGGCGGCTTTCAGCCAGACCTCCTGCATCTTTTGCAGTGAAGCCACTACATTATCTTCATCATCATAAAAGTCCATCAATAACTCCTGACTGCCCCGAAGGTGCGCCAGGGCATCTGCATTCCCCGCGATATCAGGCATTGATACAAAAAAGCTTCCCTTGCTTTCATCTGTAAGGTATCTGGCAAGTTCAAGCGTCTTCTTGTAAAGGAAACTATCCGGATCAAATTCCAGAGGATCCTTACCCCAGTCATAAATGGTAGGAATAAACCAAACCGTATTTTCATACTGGCACCTGATGTTTTTAAAATACCCAGCATGACCGGCTGCGCCCAGATTTAAAAAGATCTGGGGTGTTGCTTCACCGGCATAATATGTATTTTCAAACTCTGCTTTATTTCTGCGTAAAATCCAATCTCCGTCAGTCCAGTATTTCAGTTTATCGGCAGAATTTAACGGAAACTTCTCGGGAATATAGTTCGTACCCTTTCTCGGTGCAAAAGCAGAAACACAGCAGCGGTCAATGACCTCTCCGTCCCAGAAACCTTTAAGCCTCTCTTTTGATTTATCCCAATTATCCCTGTAATCCATATTAATCTCCATTTCCGGCATCCTTTTTCAGAAAATTCCATTTTCTTTCTGAATGCACTTTATTTTCATACAATTGTTCTTTCTAGAAAAAACAACGTTTAAAAAGTAAAAATATAAGTTTTGACTTTTAATGTTTTCACTCGGAATGGCGGGTATATCCGAAATTTCTTTTCGTCTATATAGACATTTCTTTTCGTTTATAGTATCATTTTCATATTAATTAATCTGGTCTCTATCCGCAAACCGTAGTTTAACGGACAGATAAACACCCACATACAAGGAGCAATGATTTATGTCAGATAATATAGCTGTTTCTCTTCTGGGCATTGATACAACCCACCAGTCTGACTTCGTTATAGACTGGCCCAACGGCAATCGTTCTTATATTTTAATGTGCTTTTCCACGCCTTTCTTTATACGCACCCTCTCAGGCCTGGAGACTGGAAAGCCCGGTGACTGCATCCTTCACACCCCAAATTTCCCACAATATCACGGTACACCCCAAAATCAGAACTATGGATTCCGTAATGACTGGCTGCATATGAACGGCAGCGGCATAATGCCCCTTGCCAATCAATACGATCTGCCTGTTAATGAAATAATACACACCGCCCATCCCCATATCATGACCCCGGATCTGCGTAAAATACAAGAGGAACTGTCCGGTAACAAGCCCTATAAAAATGAAAAGATCTCTCTTTGTATTGATGATATGTTTCTGCTTATCAGCAGGCACAGACAGCTCAATATAGAATTTGAGAATCTAAAGCCGACCGAGCAGGAGTACAAAAATCAATTCAGTGAAGTCCGGTCCTATATACAGCAGCATTTTCAGGAAACCTGGTCGGTCAGCCGTATGGCAGATATGCTGAATCTCAGTACAAGCCGGTTTACCGTTTTATATCAAACCTTCTTCAAAATCAGCCCCAACGAGGATTTGATAGTCAGACGCATCGACGAGGCCAAAATACTTCTGCTCAATACCCGTTCCGGTATTGAACAAATTGCGGTTGACTGCGGTTTTAAAAGTCTATATTACTTTTCAAGGATCTTCAAAAAACGTACCGGTGTTTCTCCGGAAGCTTTCAGAAACAATTAATCATAGCTGTCGAAAAGGCTTCTGACCTGTAATTCATTTTTAAGTAAGGATAAAGTAATCATTTTTTCCAGATTCTTTTTCTCTATCGTTACCGCCTCCTTTTGACCGGCCGAAAGTTCAAAGTAATTGTCAGACAGAATAAAATCCTGAGTTTTAAATGAAATTTCAACATTTTTTGCATATGCCTTTGAACCGATCAGGATTTCAAAATCCTTGTCCCGTTCATACACCTCTGTTTCTATTTCAGGCGAAACAAAAGAAAAATGCTTCGGCGGTACAAAAAGCACTGTCCCCCTGCTTATGACCCCTTCTGCACAGATAAGCATATATTCCAGGTAGTGGGTCCGCTTCTTATCCTCACCGTCTAACAGATCCGAATAATCAAGTTCTATACTTTTCACTGATTTAAGAGCCTCTGCTTCCATTTCAATTTCATTTTCAGATATAATGTTTGAGTATCTGTCACACAACTTCCAGACCAATCTGCCTTTTACCGGGTAAAGTGTTTCGTTTGTAACATGAAGGGAAACCTTGGTTTCCTCCTCACATGCAGATACCAAAACAGGTGTAAAGAACCTTTTAGCGGTATAATGAAGTGCTTTCCACCGTCCCATACTGTCTATACCTGACCATGAGGCAACCGGCCAGCAGTCATTGAGCTGCCAGTATACTGCACCCATACACCTTCCCCGGTTCCGTCTAAAGTGTTCCACTCCATATTTTACCCCTTCCGCCTGTACAATCTGGGATAAATAGAGCAGTGCTTCAAAATTCTTCGGGAATCTGTAATACTGTGCTATATAATACATTATCTTTTCATTGGAGCCCTTATTTTTCTGATGGTGCTCCATAACAGGTGAAAATATATTTCTATCTTCAGGAGAAGTAAAGCTATTAACCGTCTTTATGGAAGGGAAAGATTGCAGGCCGAATTCAGACATAAACCTTGGGAAGCGTTTTCTGAAATAGGTAAATGGCTCACGTCCATGCCATATACTCCAATCATGCATGTCTCCGGTATTTTCATCATTTGGTTTATGAAAACTTCCATCCGAAGACGGAGAAGCCAGCCAATAAGACGTACCCGGATCAACTTCCCCTGCAATAGTTGGCAGCAGGTCTTCAAACTGTTTCAGATAATCCGCCTTCCGTTCCGGTGAATCTATTCCCCATTCATCCCAGGCCCATTCCATTTCATTATTCCCGCACCAGATACCCAGTGACGCATGATGCCTTATTCTCTTCATATTCTGACTGATTTCCTGCCTTATGTTTTCCCTGAATTCTTCTGTCATACTATATGCGGAACATGCAAACATCAAATCCTGCCATACAATCAAACCATATTCATCGCATAAATCATAAAAATAGTTTTCAGGATAATAGCCGCCTCCCCAAACCCTGATGGTATTAAAATTAGCATCGATACAGGCTTTGATAAGCTTTTCGGTTTTCTCCCTGCTGCATCTGGCAATTATATTATCTTCCGGGATATAGTTGGCTCCCATTGCAAAGATCTCAAATTCATTTACCATAATAGCAAAAGATTTGCCCCATTTATCATCTTTCTGGCTTATTGATATAGTTCTAAGGCCTATTCGGAGTTTTTTTGACTCTAGCAGCCTGGAATTCTCCTCCAGCTCAAAAATAACTTCGTATAAAGGCTGACCCCCAAAACCATGGGGCCACCATAATTGAGGATTGTCTATCTCAAAGGTAATCTCTTCTTCCCATGACAGAAGCTTAACTTGCCTTTCCATTTTACTGCCATCCGGATTAATAATTTTAATCTTCAGACATACCTCGTTTTTCGGACCTTCATTAAACTTCACCCTTGCCTTAAGTTGTACCCTTCCCCTCTCATGGTGCTGGGTAATATAAACATCTTCCATCCTCATTGCATTGCAGCCCTCAATAGATATGCTTCTCCATATACCCATATCCGGAAGCTGCGGACCCCAATCCCATCCGAACATATAATGAGCCTTTCTTAAATATCCGATTCCGCCTAAGGCATCACTTAAATTCCATAAGGGTGTCTCGCTGTTTTTTACGGTTAAGAACTTCGGCGGCGAGGCAAACACAATGCGAATCGTATTTTCGCCTTCCACTATGACATCTTTGATGTCAAAATCGTATCTTCGATGCATGTTGTTTGTTTCACCGATAATATTACCATTCAGGAATATCTGGGCAAGGGTATCGAGCCCCTCACACGCCAGCTCAACCCTATGCCACTTAAGTATCTCAGAAGTGACAAAAAAGCTTTTTTGGTACTCGTAACTCTCATTCGAAACAAGAAAAGCTTTTTTTTCATTTTCGCCATAAAACGGATCCTCCAGTTTACCTGCCTGTATAAGATCGTGATAAACAGATCCCGGTACAGCTGCATCAATCCAGCAGTCCCCATCCGTTCTTTTCATTTTCCATGCACCGTTTAAATTAAGTAAAACCATATATTAAACTCCAATCTCCAGTCATATACCGGCATCAATTTAATATTAATGCCTTGTTTTTTTACCTGGGATATACTACAACTTTTATTACTTCATCCATATTGTCCACACAAAGTTTAAGTGCCTCTAAAAGCCCGTCAAAACCTACTTCATGAGTAACAAAAGCATCAAAGTTGATTTTACCGGCCGCAACAAGGTTGACTCCCTCCTGAAATACCCTCTGGATATCTTCCCCGGTTTTACAAACGTTGCTCAAAGTATGGGCGAAGGTTGCTTCCTTCCTTATGAACTGATGCGGATCCAGCCTGTGATTTTTCTTAATATCCTTGGCATCCACACAAAGTCCTGTCATTCTGCCGCCCATCTTTAAGGCTCCTACTGCCATATCAAAGGCATCCAGTCCGGTACTTCTATCCTCGGATATGCACATGATTACTACGTCAACCCCTACTCCGCCTGTCTCTTTTCTGATCGCCTCTACTATCTGATCGGATGACATTTCGGAGCGGTTATAGGAAACATCGGCACCGATTTCCAGTGCCTTCTATACTCTTGCTTCATACAAATCTACCGCAAAAACTTTACCGGCCGTAAGTTTTGCCGTAGCTGTGGCAGTGAGTCCCATAGGTCCTTGTCCTACAATAAGTACGGATTCATGTTCTTTGATCTGGGCCGGGTAAACTGCTGATACATACGCTCCATGTAACATCTCCGATAAAGACCTGATTTTAAGAGGCATTGTTTCCGGTACTTTAGCCATAAAAGGCCAGTTGCTGTCTACTGCTACATATTCACAGAATGCACCGGTAGCAGAATATAAAACAACTAAATCTCCCGGCTTCAGATTTTTAACCTCTGTCCCTGCCTCCACAATTTCTCCGGATACTTCATGACCAAGAATCTGAGGGTAAAAATCATGATATCCATCAAATACACCATGAAATATATGATTGTCGGTTGCATTGCATATAGATGTAACCTGAACCTTTATCAATACCTGATTACTGCTTATCTCCGGAACCGGAACCTCTTTTATTACTAGTACACCTGGTTTTTCCACTACTGCTGCTTTCATATCCATTCATCCTCTCTTATTTTTTATTAGGTAATTGCGAAACAAGATTATTGTATTTATATACCCTATTTTTATTGATATTTTAGATGCTGTTAATAAAATTTCTTCTCCATTTCCTTGATATCATAGGTATGTTTTTGCGCAGACCGTCTGAGCATCGCGAAGGCAAGGCAAGTAAAAACATACCTACGATATCAAGGAAATGTCCGTGGCCTATATTCAGCAGCTAAAATATTTTTAATTGCTACCATTAGTTTCCAAGAGTACTCTTAATATAACCTCTGCGTTTTAAATATGCTGTTTCCTCACTGAAATAGCTTTCGGCATTTTCAGGCATTGTATGGGGTTCCAATACACAATACCCAGTATAACAATCCTTTTCCAGCCGGCTGAGCAGTCCGTCTATGTTTACCGCACCCTCTGCCAGATAAGGGTAATATATCAGATTAGGTGCCAGGGATCCTGTCATTGGGCTGCCTTTGCTTTTTTCAGAATGACCGGCCCCCGGGTCATAAATGCAGCCGTTCTTGATATGCACATAGCCGATATGCTCCTTTAAAACCTCATAGGCATGAGGAAAAGCTTCTACTCCCGCGTGATAATAATTTGTCGCATCAAAATTGGTTTTAAAATTCTTTGAGTTTACCGCCTTCACCATAGTTAACATGCCTTCAGGAGTTCTTGTGGCATCATGGGCTTCATTTTCAAGACATAGGACAATCCCTTCCCTTTCGGCAAATTTGACTGCAGGTTCCACATATTTGAGAAATTTCTCCATATCCGGGGTTTCTCCGGGACAGATATTATAACAATAGTGATTCACTATTCCCGCACCCAGCTCTTTCGCCACCTTAATTGCATACCGCAGGGCTTCTGAATATTTATTCATGTCGGAAGTAGTCTCATAATCAAAAGCAGCCGGCATAGTTACACAGGTTACATTCATATCATTTGTGTTTAATATTTCTTTTGCCTTTTGAATATCCCTTCCTTCATAAATACTCCAGCCTACTTCGTTCCCTTCATAAACCGGTATATTTTCAGGCCATATTTCCATATTCATAACACCATATTTCTTCAAAATACAAACCGTTTCCTCCAGACTTTTGATACCGCCAAGTACCTGTCCTGATATTCCATATTTCATATTCCTGCCTCCTTATATTAAATGACTCTCGGAAACTCTCATAACCTGGTTTTATTGATATTTTAAATGCTGCTAATATAATTTAGTTTCCGAGCGTACTCTAAATTTCCACTAAAATTTTTATATTGTTATCCGGCTGTTCCATCACCAGCCTCATTCCTACTTCCACGTCAGAAAGGGGTACACTTCCCGTAATCAGTGGTTTCACACGCAGGGTACCTTCTTCATAATACTCCAGGGACTTTTTGTAATATTCCCTGATCTTTACGATATCTCTTACCGGTCCGCATAAAGTGATACCCTTTGACTGAAGTCCATAGTTATCAAGCATCCTGCCTTTCTTGGGATGTCCGTAACTTACGATTTTTCCCTCCTGTTTTAATACACTGATTCCATGATTCAACGTAGGCATTTCCGGTAACAGGTCATCCGCATAAGCATCAATAACAACATCTATCTCACCGGCCTGTGAAAGTGTGTTTTCAATAATGTCCTCCCTGCTGTTGTCAAATACACCTAAACATCCGAGTTCCAATCCTGTTTTTCGTCTCATTTCATAAAGATCCCATCCAATGACAATGTCAGCACCAAGGTTCCTTGCCCATTGTGACATTAACAATCCGCTGGGTCCCAAACCGATAATCAATACCTTAGAACCTTTTTGAATACCCGCAGCTTCCACTGCCCGCGCAGATGCTCCCACAAGTTCAAATATGGTTCCATCCTCGTCGGTGATGTAATCAGGAAGTTTTATCATAGCCACACTTGCTGGACAAACACAGACGTATTCTGCAAAAGCCCCCATTGCAAACCACCAGGAAACCCTGTCACCAGGTTTAAAATCCGTGACTTTTCTGCCGGATTCCACTATTTCGCCGAAAGCTTCATGCCCGAAAACCACCGGATACGTAATCCAATGAGCCCCTTGAAAGATTGCAGGATCCGAACCGTTGCAGATACATGCTTTTTTGATCTTTATTAAAACTTCATCCTCTTTACATTCAGGTACCGGTATATCTGCAAATTCCAGCATACCTGGTCTAACCAGTATTTGTGCTTTCATTTTATCCGTCCTCCTTTTATTTGAAAGGCATCATTCTGGAATACCCTTTCAATACAATCATCTTACAGAATTTATCCGCATAAATAAATGAATTTTTCATTTGTCTATTTGCACTTTTCGTTTACAATTGCATTTATTTTTTAATATTATCTGCTTAGTAGCAGCTGCCGGACATTAATAAAAAAATACATTAAAAATCAGGTTGGAAAATGTACTTTTCAACCTCATTGTATTTTTTCTTTATCACATGAGCAATATCATATGATATTTTTAAAATACTCCCTTCGAGTAGCACGAAGTCAAGCGCTTTTAAATAATTTTATTCTGGTCAACATTGGAGCCATCAGCACCAAAGTCTTGACAGTCGATAAATCTACCGGAGAAATCGTCTATACGCAAAACTTTAACAGCTCATATAATCACATTTGCCCAAGAGTATGCAAGTCCGATTAAAAGCTGTTAGTGACGTATAACCATATTTAGATCTAATCTCCATAATTTTGGAATCACTTACTTGCAATTTACCTCCTTCCCAATGTGCTATACCATTACTGAAAGCGCAAATTCCCCGCGGGTCAAAAATGCCATCCTGATCCTGGAACCACTCAGGGTTTAAGCGGTATGCCGTTAGTTTTTTTAACCTTAAGTTAATGACATTGGCTGTGAATAGTAATATTTAATACTTATTGTAACAAATATTTATGAGATGCATCTTGACGATAAGTATATAACACTATATACTAAGTATAGTATTATATACTTATTTTACAAAAATATTCATACTTTGTGAGCATGGGAGACAGCAATGAAGCGTCTAATATCTTTGATTTTATTTGCAATTATTTTTAGTATGAGCGGCACAACCGCGTTCGCCGCTGGGGATGAAACCTCTACAGAAATGGTGATCCTGTCCGCATCAGATGACCCATATTACTCATTGGCAGAAGAGGTATCAGACGCTGAAGGGAGTCCGATTTATCAGACATTTGAGAATGCGGCGGAAGCCAAGCCGGTTTTCCTGCTGTGGGTTGTTGCTCCGGAAAACCTTTCTGAAAGCGTGCTTATGGATTTCTCGGCAAAGCTCAAGAAACTGGACTCATCGATATCAGTCGGTATCATATCCGGGCGAACGATTGAGGATGCCCGCGGTTTGTGGAAGGGCTCAACACAGGCGTTAGTCAGCGATTACGCCATTATAAACGGCACGAAGGAAAACAAAATCGCGCCACAGATTATATCCGGCGGCGATGGTCAATCAGTCATCAGGGAACTAACCATGGAAAACATTCAGACCGTCCTCCAAAACTCCGCTGCCATCCAGATCTCGCTCGAAGGGGTGGCAGGCTCATGGTTTGATCAGAGTCTGGGCATTACCGTGAAATCGGAAGATATACCGGAGCTGGACGGCTGCATCATACAAAACTACGGCTGCAGTACCTTCATCCCCTGGGCTGAAAACTCAATCGCTCTCCAATGTATCAGCAAGGGGGCCAGCGCCTACTGCGGGTTTATCTATCCCTCCATTGCTGGCACACGATTCGGTGATTATACGGATATCAGCATAATTTATACTTAGGAGAAATTCCCGGTCGGACACCTTGTGCAGCTTCAAAACCACGCGTCCATGCAGAGCTATGCGGCCGCGCCGCATTATTTCATGCTTGGCGATCCCCGGATTTATTGCAAAAGCGAAGCTCCTTATGAAATCGTCAGCGACGAAACCAGCGGCAATACGAGAACCGTTAAGCTCATAATCTTTGAATCCGGATTGATACCGGTTTATATTGAAGACGGAGCGGGATATAACTTTGTCAGTGTCCCAGGCCTGACATCGTCGACCATGGACAGGTCATACTTTAACAGCCGCCTTCAGATGATTGATTTGGGCAGCGATAAATATATCGTCGTCGATAACGACAGTGAAACGGTTACGATTGAACTAAGGAAGGAAGCGCCGTTTATACAGACAGCCTTTAACAAAATAATCTGCTTTCTGGACTCCGTCATCACGCAAAATCAGGGTTCAAACCTGCCCCTGATGATTACGCTGCCGCTGCTTATTCTATTTCTAATTGGAATGATCAGGAAGCGCTTTACGGGACGCCAGCTTATTGCCTCCATGATTTTCGCAACCGCTGTGACGCTTATAGCCCTGCTTTTCACTGCCATCCGAGCCGGACATATCGTTATGACAAATATTCCGCTCAAGACAAACTGGTCTAATTTAGCAGCTGTTTTCATTTACACAGGGTATGGGGAGCTTTTGTATAGCAATGCAAAAAAGCCTAAGGGCAAGGTCATTGCAGTGTTGGCCGCGAATCTCAATTCGCTTGTGTCATTTCTCATATTCGCCGACGCGCTGCTTATTAAACAAATAGTTTTCGGGAATTCGTTCAGCATAAACAGATTCGGCTATCCATGGCTCTTTACGCTTGAGGAGTTGATTGCGGGAATCGTCCTGTATTTTGCATTGTATTACCTGTATAACAAACTACCGGTATTTCGAAAAAAAGCAAAACCGGCATCGGAGGTGGAGGAAGTTTGAAACTGGGGAACAATGTCAGAAAGTGCCGCTTTGAGTACGGTGAAATGACCCAGCAGGAGCTTGCCAATGAGGTAAGCGTCACAAGGCTGACCATACATTCCATTGAGACCGGCAAGTTCATGCCGTCGACCCTGCTCGCACTAAAGATCGCAGCGTTTTTCGGAAAAACCGTGGAAGAAATCTTCTTTATCGAAAAAGATAAAGGTTCGGAGGGGAAGTAATATGAAGCTGATAAATCGTCTTTTAACCGTTATGAGCATTATTATGCTTTGCTTAATTGCAGGCAATGTCCTGATGCTATCAAATATGAAATCCGTTATCGAAACTGGTTCTGCTGTCAGTGATTGGATGAGCATGGCCGTGGCCGTCTCTCTGATAGTTGTCGGACTTTTTCACTTACTCGGTATAATCAGTCTTATCCGGCAATTCCGGTATTTCAGAAACGATAATTTTATGCGGGCCGCCGCTTTCGTCATTGGCTTTCTCTCGCTATTTCTTCTGGCCTCGGATGTCACAATGCTCAGCGACATCGGAAACGAATATCTGTCCGGACACGACACCTCAGGCGAATGGCGGATGGTTTTCGCGGAACACTTCATTCATGCGCTGTTTGCTGTGCTTCTGTTGATTCAATGCGTCGCCTCAAGCAGGCTGCTTTCAGAAAATTCAAAAACAACTACTGCCGTAAAGGACGAAGCGCTTTTTCTTACAGTAAATCAGATCGGTATCATATCAGCGATCCTGGGGTTAATTTGCTTATATCTGCTAAATTGGTCTCAAGTTCCTCAGACGTGTCAAAGCGGACTGCTCTTCCTTTTATATATCCTTTTTCTGATCCCGTATGTGCTGACCGCTGCCTGCTGGTTTTTCACAAAGCGAAAAGAAAGACCGTCCGAGTGGTATGATGAAAAACAATTTACGGACGTATCACGCGGAGCATTCTTTACGCTTATTATTACTGTGCTTATTACAATTGTTTTCTATTTTCTTTCATCCTTTAAAATCGTTAACACCGGCACAGCGCTCTGGTTCCCGGAATACTTATTCCTAACGCTCCTGCTCTTTTCCGGGAGTACTCTGTATCTGAGCAAGAAAGCTTAAGCTCATATATACAATTGACTTATTCCCGTGAACAGGTAAAATCATGTTGAGTGGGCAGCCCGGAAATCTCAAAATCACAAGAATGGCTTATTTACTGGGTTTTCTGTACATCTACTCTTTTACCCTTGACATCAATACCACGCACTTAACATACCACTTACTTGAAAAATCTCTGGAAAACTAAGTTCAAAACAAATTAATGCACCAAGCTTCATTCCATCTATTTAGGTGTTATATATTTTCGTACCTCTGCTATAGGACTCGTTTTCTTTTCCAAACGAAGAAGAATAACTTTGCATAATCAAGGAGTAATTCGCATCTTCCCAAACCGTCTCAAACTGAGTTAATCCTATTTTCATTTTATCATCCATAATAATTTAACCGTACCTGACCGCTGTACCATCTAAATCCTATGCATTTTCCTATAGACTTGCCCTATAGACTTGCTAAATGCAAGTAATTCTTCATCTGTGTGTGTAGCCATAAGCGCAACCCTGAGCCTTGCACATCCCTTTGCAACTGTTGGATATCTTATGGCAGAGACATAATAGCCTCTGTTTTTAAGCTCCTCTGACACTTCTAAAGCTTTTTTCTCATCACCAATTATTATTGGGATAATTGACGTATCAGATTTTACATCTATTCCTTCATCAGTAAGGCAGTGGCAAAAATATTTTATATTGTGCTGTAGTCTCTCTACTCGCTCATTGTGTTCCATAATATACTTAATCGACATATAGGAAGCTCCCATTGTCACAGGTGACAAGGATGTAGAGAAGATATAACTTCTTGCTTTATTTATAAGGAATTCCACAAGCGTTCTTGAACCACAAACAAAACCGCCTTCACTACCTATCGATTTGCTAAGGGTACCCATAAGAATATCTACCTTACCTTCCATATGGTAATATTCCTCTGTTCCTCGTCCGGTTTCTCCTATTACACCGGTTGCATGGGCTTCATCTATCATAGAAAATAAATTATATCCGTCAGCAATTTCCACTAATTCTGGCAGATTGACAATATCACCATCCATACTAAATACGCCATCACTGACAATTAAACCTCGACATACATTATTCGCTTTAACTGGTGCACCTTCTGCTGTTGAGCCATTAGTTTTATTGGAAATGTATTCCTTTACCTTCATTTCCAAATCTACCATATCATTATGCTTATAGATGACCAAATTTGCTTTGGAAAGCCTGCAGCCATCAATAATGCTTGCATGATTTAATTCATCGCTGAATATTACATCACCCTTACCTGCAAGGGCTGATATGGTACCTACATTGCCCATATAACCCGTATTGAATACAATTGACGCTTCGCGCCCTTTGTACCCGGCAAGAATTTCTTCAAGTCTCATATGTACATCAGTAGTACCGGTTGTAAGTCTGGAACCACCTGAACCTGTACCGTACTCCAATGCAATCTTTGATGCATAATCCTTAACCTCAGGCACATTACACAGATCAAGATAGCTGTTAGATGCAAATAAAAGCATTTTTCTTCCATTTACGATTATTTCCTTGCTTTGGGAAGATGCAAATTCAGTAATATGTCTATATAAATTTTCTCTTTTTAAATTTTTTAATGTTTCTTCTAAACAATCCCACTTGTTCATAATACACCTCCAACTTTACACAACTTCTGGAAAATGAACAAGTATCTTTTGTTTTTCAAGATATTCTATACATTTTTCAGCTTCTTCTTTGTTACCTCGGAAAAGGAAAATTCGTCCACCATCAGGAGAACCCATTTCTTTAAGCTTCGTTACTCTTACGTAACCGGTTTCCTTTGAAGCAAAATAGCCAGTTACATAGTCAAGATCATCTGAAATACACAGTTCTCCAATTATGTTTGGATAGCTTGAAACCTTTGTAGCCAAAACAAGTGCTTCTCTAAAATGATTTTTAACAGTTCTATCATCCTCTGTTTCCTCAGCTATATCCATATAAGAAACTCTTATTCCTCTATCTAAATCTTTCTCATATCTTTCCAATGTATCTACATTAAGAAGCATAGCCCCCCTCATAGCGTATACATCCTGAAATGATGCCATAATATTGTCGATATAATCAACACCTAATCCACCTAATAATTCACGTAGTTTATCTATTCCTTCTTCTGCAGTTTCAACCTCACAAGTTGTTACCTTTAAGGCGTCCAAATGTAAAATTTTCTCTGGCTTCACTCTTTCTAACTTAAAATTAATTAAATCCGGATTACCTTTTGTATGCTTTAATGCCCTCTGCAGCAATTGATTCATGCAATTGGGAAGCTTATCCTCACTTACAATTTTTTCAGCACCTGATATATGTTTTTCCGCATCTCCCTGGTATTCGCTCGCTCGCATCTTTATGCTAAACATATCTTTTTGTTTTAATTGTTCTGTTTTTTCATTTTCATTCACATCTGACATTTTCTTTCCCTCTATGTATTATTTGATTTTTCATCCCAATAGTCAACTCAAATCAAATCATTGGTTGACAATTTAGATTATAACAAAATAATTAAGGTTGTCAATGGTAGTTATACTTCGTTACTGTAACCTTTATGATGGGAAAGACCTTTTCTTGGTTACAAAAACTTCCGATATACTTTTCATCATCGACCACCCATGATCGATTCCTATTACTTCAATTCTGGCATCCACCTTCTTTACCCTAATTTTATTATCTTGAGCCTTTCTTTAAAAACTATGCCAAATACTATTCTTTCACAAGTTTCTCAATCAATTCTGCTTTATTTATGAAACAAAAAAGGTACCGCTCATTCTCAATTAGCTCGAAAATGAACGGTCTCACGATATGTCCTTATTTAGTTTGGTTTTTGTAGGAACCACTCAAAATTCTAATCAACTTTAACCTTCAAAGTTTTTGACTGTTTCTTATCTTTCGTGGCATAAACTGCTATAATCTTGTCTTTGACTAATTTAGAAGATACGGATATTTTATACTTTCCTTTCAAATCGGTAGTTGTATTATAAGCTTTACCATTATAATACAACGTAATACCGGAATCAGGAACAGCAATACCTTCTATAGTTTTCGTACCCGGTTTTTTAACTTTCACTTTAGGTATGGCTAAATATTTTGTCGGAGAAGCATTTACTTTTAAGGATGTATCGCCGTACATAGCAGGTTTAACTGCATCTTCCAGTTCAACATAATAAGTTCCCGGATCCAGTACCGTTTTAATCGGTGTATTCGTTACCTTGTTTAAATCATATACAGCCATGTATTCCAATTTCTTTCCTTTGCTATTATACAGATAAATGTTAGCGGAATGGGCACTTGGATCGTAGGGCTTTAGAAAACCATCATTATATTCCAATCCTGAATTGACCTTCGCACTGGCTTCTATAAATACCACACATTTATTTATGATTGTAAATTTGTAGCATTGGCTTCTTACTGATGAGGAAAGAAACCCCATATAAGTCATCTTATTCGTAGAAATCTTGGGTGCATTACTTAAAGTGGTTCCTGCATTTACCGTACGGTTGATATACTGGGCACTGACTGAAACCTTATGAGTAAAAGGAGCTTTATATTCATCGTCAACCCTGCTTTGAGTTTCCGCTTCTTTAACATAATGAATATAATAAGTACCGGGTTCCAGGTAAGTAGTATTCTCATCAATTACATATTTATCATCACCATTATTAACGATACCGTAATTTACAACCGGCTTTTCTCCTTCTAAGTCAAAAGTCGTTTGTGCAATACCCAAAAAACTGGTAGTGTCAGTTTTTATGTAAACATATGCCGGTTTTTCTATGGTGAAGCTAAATATTATATTAACCCCTTCACTGACAGCTTGTTTTGCCTGCTTCAGCTGATTGTTATCGTATATATCTTTTACTTCATTTACTTCAACTTCAGTAATATCATCTGCTTTTACCTTCTCAGGCAAAATAGTTATAACGGTAACAATTATCATTAACAGCAGTGATAAACTGATCAATTTTCTCATATTATTTCTTTTCATGGCAGTTTCTCCTCAGTAAATTTTCATATATACTATAATAACATATTAGGGTGAGTAATCCAATACTTCCATTATAAATCCATCCTTTTAAATATATTTGATACTTTTATGATAACATCACTATCAATAAAATACAAACATCACCTCATCGTTATCTGAAATTTGTTAGTCTTATCAGACTTTACACATCTTTATCACTATATTATAATATACCTAGGCAGCTGAATATCTGTAAACGTACGGTCTATTCCGATCTGTTCAATTAGCGTTAAAGTAAAGGAGAATAACCAAAGATGAAAAATATAGTTTTAGGAGTAACCGGAAGTATTGCTGCGTATAAAGCGGCTTATATTACAAACACCCTAACCAAGACAGGCTGCAATGTAGACGTAATCATGACTAAGGGCGGAATGGAATTTATCACGCCGCTGACATTACAGATTTTATCAAAAAACAAGGTCTATACCGATATGTTCCAGATAGATTATCCGCAGGAGGTTAAGCATATATCGCTGTCCAAAAAAGCTGATTTATTTCTGATTGCCCCGGCGACAGCCAATATCATTGGAAAAATTGCAAATGGAATTGCCGACGATATGCTGACCTCCGTCGCCCTTGCCATGAAAGATATCCCTATGCTGATCGCTCCTGCCATGAACACAAGGATGTATGAAAAACCGATTGTACAAGAGAACATCCAGAAGCTGAAAAAATTCGGATATCAAATTATTGAGCCAAGGGAGGCAATATTAGCCGATGGAGATCTGGGCAAAGGAGCCCTTGCGGATGTCGATGAGATTATAAAAGCCGTAACTGAGGGCCTGCAGGAGAAGAAACAATGATTTTTTTAGCTAATATCGGAAACACAAATCTGTCTTATGGTTTATTTCATCAAAAAATCGTTGCTTCGGAATATTTTCCCATCATAGATTTATTAACCCAGCGGGATATTGAAAACCTGTGCCATTCCCTGCTTAAGAAATATCAGCTGTCACCCGGTCAGATTAAGGGAGCTGTTTTATCGTCTGTGGTCCCCGGTAAAACTCCGATGCTAATTAAAGCCGTGAAAAATAGCTTTGCCTTAGAACCTCTTTTGATATCAGACAATACAGACTGGAGTTTCGATTATTCAGCATATTCAGGGTTATTGGGGACAGACCGGTTATTAGTTTGTCAGGCGGCCATGAAAAAATACAAACCGCCTTTTATTGCTATCGACTGCGGTACAGCGTCCACCCTCAATGTAATTGACCAAGCGGGCTCATTCCTGGGAGGTATCATTTTGCCGGGCGTCTTAACCGGATTGCAGGCCCTTACGGCAAAAACCTCCCAGCTTAATCCGGTATCTTTTTCTCATCCTAAGTCTGTGATCGGGAAAAATACAGCCGAATGTATGCTCTCCGGCGCTACATACGGAACAGCAGCTTTATTGGAGGGGTTGGTTCTGCGTATACAGGAGGAACTGGATACGGATGATGTATCCGTTATCATCACCGGCGGAAATTCAGAAACTATTATACCCCACTGTACCTTACCATTGCATTACGAGCCCGAGCTCTTACTGGAAGGGCTGGCTTTAAAATATCTAGAAAATAATCCAGAATATAAAAACAAGGAGGCAATCTCTTGAATATTGGAAATAACACCCGGAAAATGACACTTTCCGCTCTTCTTGGCGCAATTATTCTCCTTTTGAATTTTACGCCCATCGGGTATATACAGCTCCCAATCATAAAAGCTACAATTATACACGTACCCGTGATCATTGGTTCCATACTGCTAGGTCCAACCATCGGAGCCGGCTTAGGTGTTGTGTTTGGCTTAACAAGCCTGTATAATAATACATTTGCACCAACACTCCTTTCCTTTGCTTTCTCCCCTGTCATACCAATACCCGGAACTGACAGGGGAAGTTTTGCCGCACTTATCGTTACTTTTCTTCCCCGCATACTGGTTGGGATATTTCCTTATTATGCTTATAAATTGCTTAATAAATTACTGAAAGAAAAAGGCAGAATGTTCTCGCTTGGCCTTAGCGGAATTATCGGTTCCATGACAAATACCATACTCGTTATGCATCTTATCTATTTCATATTTCGGAATGCCTATGGTGAGGCCAACCATATCGCAGTTGATACCGTATACAAAACAGTACTGACAATCATTTTTGCAAACGGAATACCGGAGGCTGTCATAGCTGCAGTTATAACAGCGGCAGTCTGCCGTGCATTACTAAAATACGGGAAGCTGAATTATTAAGCTCAACTGCTCCTGTCTTCTGAAAGCAGGGAAAGCGCTCTGTCATCATTCATCCTATGCAGAGGAGCTGTTCCCTGCTGTATCTTATATAGATGGTAAAAGTTGGACAATTGGGGGATCCGCACTCTATGGAAATGTCCGCCATAATCATGTCCGGATTGCGCCCTAAAGCTCTAACTGGCGAAAATTTTTCTCTTCCAAATACTTAATATTAAAATTCATAGTATTAAAATCACAGGTCAGCACTGCCTGATATTGCCCGTCATTTCTTGTAATTATTAAGCTTTTATCGGTTGAATTCTCAACTGATATTTCTCCGCCAAAAGCTGGATAGTGATTGCGGAATTGCATTAAGTGTATTAGTTTTTTTACAACTTCTCTCTGCGAATTCATTTCAATCTCTAATATGGAATAATTGTGACGATTAATCGACCTGTGATCCGAATTAAGAGCCAACGCTTCATAATCATTCAACCCGGCGAGCATCCCGACATAATAAACCTGTGGAATTCCGGGTGCGAAAAATTGGATCGCACGCGCACACAGATATGCCTGCTCGTCTTCATGAAGAGCAGAAAAATAGGTTGCATATAATTGATATGCTTTCCAGTGGCGTTTTTTTTCCGGGTTCAAAGGCTTAAAAGAATAGCTGAGGGTGTCCTCAAGTAAAGATATTAGTTCCTGTGCTTCTTCATGATCCACCCAATCAAAAGAATCATATACTCCGATACCATCATGCGTGTCTAAGACTGTAAATTGGGTTTTAGGCGCAGTTCTAAGCCAATCAGCCAGTTTGCACGTCGTTTTTTTATAAATAGCTTGCAGCATTAAAAACGGAAGTACGAAATCATAACTCCATAGATTATGTTCTTCAAGTTTTTTGGCTGTCTGCCAGGTATCATGGATTTCCGGAAGTAAATATATCTCTTTCTCTTTCATGCTTTTATTTAGGAAATCCATAAACTCCCAAATATCAGGTTCCACTAAAAAGCAGCTGGTGTTCTTTCTTTTCGTCACATATCCCACCGCATCTAACCGTATCAATGAGATTCCATGCTGTACCAGTTTATGAAATGTTTCTGTTAAATATTTTTTTGTTAACTCATTATTAATGTCCAAATCCAATTGTTCCTCTGTAAAAGTACACCAAAATATCTTTTTATTTCCATTTGAAAATTCAATCTCCAGATATGGTTCTCCATCCTTGCGCCGGTACAATAACTGAATATCTTCCTTGGTCGGGCGGCCTGTTCCCCAGAACTTTTCATAATCCAAAAACATACCTGCATATGCCGATTTTTCCCCATGTAATAAATAATCCCTGAACTCACTGCTTTTCTTTGAAATATGATTCACCATTACGTCACACATTAAATGATAAGATTTCGATAATTTATGAATATCCTCCCAATTACCAAAATCAGCAGCAACCTGGTCATATGTAATTGGTGAAAATCCCCTGTCGCCACTTGATGGAAAAAAAGGCAGAATATGAATACCACCAACTGCTCCGTTAAAATATTGTTTCAAAGAAAGATTTAATGTATTTAAGTCTCCACCCATACTATCCGGATAGGTAATAAGCATAATTTTGTTATCAAGCTTCAAGTTTTTCCCCTCCTGCTATTTTATTGCTCCGTCCATCACTCCTGTTACAATCTGTTTTTGCAATAAGAGATAAATCACTAAAACGGGTAATACAGATAAAATCAAGGCAGCCATTGCCAATCCCAGTTCTGCGGTATATTCACCAAAGAAATAAAATGTCGACAGGGGTATCGTTCTGGCTTTTTCCTTAATTAGCACTAGGGAAGGTAATAAGAAATCATTCCATGTCCATAGTATATTAACAATTAATATTGTAGTTGAAATCGATTTTAGATTTGGAAAAACAATGTTCCAAAAGCACCTGATATAAGAGCATCCGTCTAACATAGCCGCCTCTTCCATTTCCACGGAAATATTCTTGATAAAACCATGGTACATAAAAGTGGTCATTGGCATACCAAATCCCAGATAAAAGAACATCAAAGCGGTACGGCTATTCATCATATTAAAATATCCAAAAATGCTGACAAATGGTATCATCAATGACTGAAATGGAATTATCATGGCACAAATGAGAACTGCAAGAATCACCTTATTTATTTTCCAATCCCACCTTACCAGCATATAAGCCAACATGGAACCAAACACGATTAATACAATCTGAGAAAACAGCGTAATACAGATTGTGTTAATAAGGACCGTATTAAAATGCATGGTATTCCAGGCTTTCACAAAATTGCTGATAGAAAATACAACCGGCAATGCTAGTGGATTCTTAATAATATCCATACGGGATTTAAATGCATTAATCAGTACCAAAAAGAATGGAAATATCATTAATAATAGAAACAGCAAAGCAAAAAGATTCATTACGAATAAACCAATTCGTTTTCTCAGCATCATAAGGCTTCTACCTCCTTTTTCTTAAGGGCAAATACCTGTACTAATGCTATAGCAGCAACAATTGCAAATAATAGAAAGGCTTTAGCCTGGCCGGGTCCTAAATTCTGATTCAAAAAGGCTTCATTATAGACGTGCATGGAAATTAGTTCCGTCGAGCCATAAGGTCCGCCCTTCGTCAATGATAAATTAACATCGTATACCATAAAAGCTTTCCGTAAAGTTAAAAATAATGTGATAGTAAAAGATTGGATTATCATAGGCAGTTTAATATGCAATAAAGATTGTAATGAATTGGCTCCGTCAATTTTAGAAGCCTCAATTAAATTTTTATCAATCCCTACCAAACCTGCTATATAAATCAACATCATATAACCTGCATTCTGCCATACGCCGACCAGTATTAAAGCCCATATGGCCATATTAGGGTTCGTTAACCAGCTCTTTGAAAAAATATCCATTCCTATCGAGCCGCCCCAATATGTTAACACCCTGGAGAATATAAATTGCCATATATACCCCAGTATTACTCCCCCAATTAAATTCGGAGTAAAATACCCGGCTCTGTAAAAATTTTGTCCCTTGATTCCACTGGTAACAAGTAAGCTAAATGTAAAAGCTAATATATTTGTAAAAATTACTACAAATATTACATAATAAAACGTCTTGCCTAAAGAAGTCCAAAAACCGGAGTCAGTAATAGCAATAAAATAATTGTTCAATCCAATAAATCCAATTTCTTTCCCGATTGATCCATTCCAATTTGTAAACGATAAAAAAAGACCTGTCAAAAAAGGTATTACTACAACAATGAAAAATACGATAATCGGAACAAATCCAAACAACATAAATATTTGCAAGCTTTTTAATTTTGACTTTTTTCTGTTCATCTTTCCCTCCCCGCTAAAAAGAGACACCATGATATATATAAATCTCCATATTATAGGCAAATTTACATATATTATGGTGTCTCCTTACCTTAGCTCTTTATAGCAATTTATTTAGTGGAAAATTTAATCCATTCGTCATTGAATTGTGTTGCCACATCTTCTCTGGTAATAACTCCATCAAGATATTGCTGCATTGTAGCACCAAATTTATTCATAACCCCTGCTGGAAAATAATCACTCATTCGTTCTAATGTATTACCTGCTTCCATATATTCCACAAGCTGTTTTGCTAAAGGGTTCGTCGGCTGAATCTTAAATCCTTCAAATATTGGTGTGAATGTCAGCGTATTAATATAATAATCCTGCCCTTCCTCTGTCGTAATAAGCCAATTAAAGAAGTCAATCGCGGCAGCCTGTTCTGCTTCTGAGGACTGGAGTTTATCAATGGCAAACATAGAATAAGAAAGTACAATCTCTTTATTACCAAGAGTATCCTCCTCATCTCCCATAGGATATGGCATTAATCCAATCTGTGCATCGGGATTAATATCTATAATGTTAGGATAAACATAATTACCGATTGGCCAAAAAGCAACTTCGTCACTTGCCATTGCTAATTGATCGTCTTCATATGCATTTCCAAATGGATCATCCTTATGCATATTGTATTTCATAAGCAAATCAAAAGTGTCCATCCAGTTATTAAATGTATCATCTTCAGCAAAGTTAAAGCCTCCTGTTTTACATGCTTCAATTACTTTCTGTCTTTCATCATAATCCTTACTCATTGCACCATATAAAGTAGACGGCATATGTGAACCAAGCAGCCAGTCCAAATTAGTTAATTGTACTGGAGCATATTCTGTTTTTGATATTTCTTCAAGAATTGCCGCTAAATCTTGTCTGGTTTTAATAGAAGCCGGGTCAAATTCCCTGCCTGTAGCTGCTTCAATAACCGTTTTATTGTATAACATTCCAATTCCCTCCGCAGTTGTGGGAATTGCAAGAACTTTGCCATCTACGCTTGTTTTATCTATGGCCCAGTCATAAACCGTTTTTGCAAAATCCGTATTCGTTACGTCTAAAAAATTGTCCTGAAAAGCGGTAAATTCAGCTCCGCCTACCATGGTGATAGTCGGTGCATTACCAGCTGAATACAAAGTCATTAATTTTTCGTAAATGGTCTGACCGGAAAGAGGGATTGCTGAAATAGTTACATTCGGATGGGACTCCATGTATCCGGCAAAAGTCTCCTCAAATTGAGTGACAATTTCTGGTTTCGTTACGAGAAAACTAATTTCAACTTTTTCATTGCCTGATTCCGATTGTGTGACCGCAGATTCAGCAGTCTGGGACACTCCATTTTTATCTGTGCCTGCAGAACAGGCTGTTAAGGATGCGATCAAAATTCCACTTAATAAGAAACTAAATAATTTTTTCATATAAATCCTCCTCGTACCGGCATCCTATCCGCTCTGGATATTATGCCTGATTTATTAAAAGATATAATTTATCTTTTGTATAAATTATAACATTCAAAACCAGCTATAAATAACTCAAAATGACGAAAACATTGCAAATAATGACTATTACAATAATTAATGATTTTTATTCGTACTTTCCAGCCCTGTTTCCAGCCGAATCGTACTATTATTATTTTTCTGCATATAATACTTGTATTCCCGCGGTGACATCTTATATACGGACCGAAACGCCCTAAAGAAATTTGAATAATCATCAAACCCACATTTTTTATA
This sequence comes from Anaerocolumna sp., assembly GCA_049692775.1. Taxonomy (GTDB): domain Bacteria; phylum Bacillota; class Clostridia; order Lachnospirales; family Lachnospiraceae; genus Anaerocolumna. Next base: position 32,459 of record JBAVPE010000039.1, read on the forward strand.
TATATTTTGTATACTGATACCTTTCATTAAATAATCTCTTGCTATCATAAGTCGTTTCTTTTTGCAGTAGTCCATTATAGTCATCTGGGTATGCTTCTTAAATTTTCGCATTAAATGATATTTATTCATGTAAAAATGATTGGCTATTTCATCTAACGTCAGTGCTTCTCTATAGTGTCTATCGATATAACTCATGACTGCCTGAATTACGACATCATTTTTAATGGAAGTTTCTTTAATTTCATAATTTTTCATACTATATCTGCATATTAGAAGAATTATTTCCTGTAAATTATTCTTTGTCAAAAAACCGCTGACAAAGTCTTGTGTTTTAGATTCTGCGTACAGATTTTGTAGTATATATTCCATTCTTTCCCACTGTTCCTTTGGAAGCCTGATTATCTCAACATCACTTTCCGATCCAATTAATTTTTGAAAATCAACAAGTTCACCGGCTAATTGATCTGCAAAATTATAATCTAACCAGAGTACGAATCTTAGATATGGTTTTGTAAAATTCTTAATCGCTGAGCGGTGAAGTTTTTGACGGTTAATTATTATTATGTCACCTTTTTGCAGGGTATAGATACGGCTATCAATGATATAATCGCAATCACCTTCTATATGAAAATACAATTCAAGAAAGTCATGATAATGAAGAGGGTGATCCACCATAGGAATATTATGTTTGTAGTATATTTCATAATTAGGAGAATCCATATTCTCCTTAGAATAATTAATAATTGTCATAATTAACCTGGTATGATATATTTATAATCAAATACATCAAAATTCTCCTTTCTGCTTAATTTCTGCTTGCGTTTCATTGAAACCAGTAAATCCGCCGCTTTCGCATAGAGGCGGCGGATTTACTATATAGTTTAAAATAAATTTACAAGAAGATTCGGAATAAGCATAGCCACGGCTGCTGCATAAATAGCATCGAGCCAAAATACGGATCCTATCGCACCAATATAAACCAATGCGATAAACGGTGCGGATAAAATTTTAGCAATAATGCTTACATTCCTATTTTTCAATATCTGATTCACCATAACGTTAGCATCTCCGGTACTCGGGAAAGAATGCATAAGTATAGAAAAACCCAGCCACCCAAGGATAAGATTCAACATATTGCCGTAATCTTCAAAAGCAATAAGTTCAATGGATGCCGGTAACATAATAAGCAAGCCAAGCAGGGTATTAATAAAGAATGGCCCCATGGACGTCAAAAAAACTTTTCCGGGATGATCGGTTGCCTCGTGAACAACATATCCATTGGGGTTCTTAAATTGAAAATATTTTACTTCATATACTTGTAATCCGCATATGTAACAAAAAATCTGATGTGCCAGTTCATGTATTATCACTCCGGGAAATGTGATAATCGAAATTAATATACCAGGTATTAACATTTTTACACCTAATGCATATCACACCTGCCTGCAGATGTGATACCGCCACAAAAACCAGGTTGAAAGAATCCTATGTGGCGTTCCTTTCTATTCTTATTTTTTTCAGCCTTCCTGCCATGATACCTCTTAGCGGCGTTTCAAATAATAGACGCTTTTCTCCGCATTTATCTCTCTACATAATAATTTTCTAATGCTATATTGCCGTTTAGCAGTTTTAATGTATCGTCATCGAGTGCACCCTCTGACTCTATCATTTCATCTTTCATTTTTTCTGCCTCTGCCTCCATTCCATTCATACTAAGGGCAATCAGATAGGTCTCCCGGACATAGATGCCCTCCGGGTCAGAAATATAAGCATCTTTTACAAGGTTAAGTCCACTACCCATTATCCATACATAGTTTAATGCTTTGGGTTAAGATTGGAGTGGAATCCGGATGCTTCTCTGCCAATTCATATAAATCACTTAACGCTAGTGAGGTCTCTCCGTTTGAAATCCTGCTTTCTGCTTTTCTATATACCTTATAATCACTTAAAATATTTGGGAACCGTATCATAGATACTACATCCAGAACTACTATAAAAATCAGAAATAAGATTATCCAGACTGGAAGCCGAAATCTATTCCGCCGGATAGTTGAAGTTTCATGAAAGCCCTCATATTGGCTTTCACTTTTTTCATTGGTATCTTTCCATGAATCATTGTAGTCACCGGCACTGTCATCTGCCGGCCAACCGTTCATTTTCTCATTATCCTCGTTCATTACAATCCTTCTCCTTTGAATAAGTGAGTACTCTCGGAAACTCTCACAGCCTGTATTTACTGATATTTTAGAGGCTGGCAATTTTACCTCCATTTTCGTGATGTCATAGGTATGTTTTTACGCAGACCGTCTGAGCATAGCGAAGGAAAGGCAAGTAAAAACATACCTATGATAGACAGAAAATGTTCTCAGATTATATTCAGCATCTAAAA
>JBAVPE010000040.1:0-78509 GCA_049692775.1 Anaerocolumna sp.
GCGGAAAATGATTTAGAAACAATTGGAGAGCCGTATACATTGAAAGGTGTACGTACGGTTCGGAGGGGGGCAGACAAAAACCTGCCATAGAAATATGGTGTGGCGTTGGTTGCCTACCCTACAACAAGAGCAATATTACCTACAGTGTTGAGTTTTACTTTCAGTAAGAATGCACTTGGTGGGAGGGATTCTCATGAGTAATATCCAATTTAGAAACAACCGTATTCTCTATTACGGCAACATAGCTGGTTACCTCTCAAGGGGAAAAGCTGTGGTAGATCCCATGTTTCAGACCGATGAGCTGGAGTCCTATCTCATAGAAAAGAACGGACTGGAGGTGAACTGGAAGCCCGGTACCTTCGAGCGACTGGCGGCAGGAACTATTGATCCAGAGGGAAACACAGCACTACTCAAACGCTGCCGTGTTTGGCAGCTTGCATCAGAAGCAGATATTATGATGAAATTCATCAGCTATGATGCGTTCACAAGCCGATTCGGGGAACCGAACCCTGCCAGCTACAAGACGGTGTATGACGGCGAGGTGGATACCAATGAGCTGGAAGCACTCTATACAAAATTCAATATCGACCACCCACTGGGCTATGAGGGACATAGCCTTTCCATGTCCGATGTACTGGAGTTGTATGATGAAACCGGCTGCACTTTTTATTATTGTGACACGTTCGGATTCAAAGAAATATCTTTTCAGGAGGTACAGCAGGAGCAAGACCAGGGACCACAGATGAAGCTATAGCCACAAGCATTGCAGCAGAAGGGCTGCTTTTTTTATATGAAAAGGAGGAACTCAAGTGAATTCACAGACAACACCTATGAAAATCGATGTGAAAAATGGCTCCATACACCCGGACGGGAATGTCAAGGCGTATGCATCCGTTAACCTAAATGACTGCTTTGCTATCCGCAACGTAAAAATTGTTGACAGCACCAAAGGGCTGTTCATTGCCATGCCAAGCTACAAGGCAGGAAACGGCGAATATAAGGACATCTGCTTTCCTGTAACCAAAGAATTTCGGGAACAGCTTAGTGAGGCGGTTATTAACGCCTACCAGCAGGCCCTGATACAAAATCAGTCCCAGGGCAGACAGATGGTGGAGCAAGCGGCGTCCGAACAGAACCCAGGTATGCAGATAGAAGGACTTTAAACTAGTTTTTGTAATCCAAATAATCAATTAATATTATGGAGGTAATCTAAATGAGAAAATTAGTATCCAAGGTAAGAAATAAGATGACTTTAATGGTGATGGAAGCGCAGGCTCTGCTTCGCAGAAAAGACGGGGAAAACTTCGTGGACACTGCGATTAAGATACTGATGGCGGTTGTCATCGGTGCTCTGGTGCTGGCCGGACTCTACGCCTTATTTGGTGAAACCGTACTTCCTACTCTCAAGCAGAGGGTAGTTGATATGTTCAATTATGGTAAATAATTTGCCGCTCCTACTGCAGGGCGGCTTTTTAATTGCCCTGTTGACAATAGTATCTTTATGGGATATCCGAAAACGGATCATCCCCGACCGTCTCTGCCTCTGCATTGCTTTGACTTCCCTGCTTTCTTTCACACCGGAAAAGCTGTTCGGTCTGCTTGCGGGAGTTATTCTGCTCATCGCCGCCCTTGCATGGGGCGGTGTGGGCGGCGGTGATGTGAAGTTCATGGCAGCCAGTGGGTTGGTGCTGGGCTTTTACAATGGTATGACAGCACTGATGCTGGGCTTTGCCTTGCTGCTTGCATTCCATGCTTTCTGTTTTATCATCCAAAAACTGCGCGGGGGGACTGTGCCAAAAGCATACCCTCTCGCACCTTTTCTGTCGATTGGCTGCTTTATAGCCTACTTAATATGAAGAAAGAGGTTTAATCATGAAAAAGAAAATTTTTACCGCTGCTTGCCTTGCAGTTACTATCTTTACAGCCACAGCATTGGTTTTTCACAAATCTCGCCGCAGACTCTCAAGACGGTCAGTTAACCTTTAATAAGAGGAGGAATCTACTATATGAATTTTCTAAAAAATCGCACTGTACTGGGGGTGCTCTGCATCGTGCTATCCTTACTTATTTGTTTTGCGCTTACACCTCTTTTTAACCAGAGTGTAGCGCAGAAAACAAGTATTGTCCGTGTGGTGAAGGATATTGCGTCCGGCGAACAGATCACCAAGGATATGGTGCAGACCGTGGAGGTGGGTGGCTATAACCTGCCGGAGAATGTCATCCATCAGACGGAATTGGTACTAGGAAAATATGCAGAAGCTGATCTTTCCCCCGGTGATTATATTCTGATTGACAAGTTATCCGATGTGCCTGCCGCTGAAAATGCCTATCTGTACCACTTAACCGGTGACAAGCAGGCCATTTCGGTCAGCATCAAAAACTTTGCCCAAGGACTTTCTGGCAAGCTTATGTCTGGAGATATCGTCAGCGTCATTGCACCGGATTACCAAAAACAGGGTGCTACGGTCATTCCCCCGGAGCTTACCTATGTGGAGGTCATTGGCGTGACCGCCAGCACAGGCTTTGACACCGACACCGGAGAGGATACCTCAAAGAATGATAAGGAAAAGAAACTCCCAGCCACTGTTACTCTGTTAGTTTCTCCCGAACAGGCAAAAATTCTTGCAGAGCTGGAAGCGGACGGTAAGCTCCACCTTTCCCTTATTTTTAGAGGAATAAAAGAGAATGCTGCAAAGTTTACCGGATTGCAGGACGAGGTGATTTCCAAGCTGCATCCGACTCCAGCTCAATCAGATGGAACTCAGACAGAGCAGCCTTCCAGTAATACGGAAGCTCCGGTTGATACAAATGCACCTGCAGAAGAAAATGGAGGTGAATAACATGCTGAACTTCATGAAAGGAAGCCTGTTCTCCAGAGGACAGAAGGAAATCATCCCGGAGAAACCAGAACAGGATGTGCAGGTGCTGGCAGTTTGGGGCAGTCCTGGCAGCGGGAAGACCACGGTCAGCGTACGGCTGGCAAAATATCTGGCTGACCACAAAAAGAACGTGGCACTGCTGCTTTGCGACATGACAACCCCGATGCTTCCCTGCATCTGCACGCCAAGCGATCTGGAGGACGAGCGTTCCCTCGGCAGTATCCTTGCAGCCACCCACGTGACTGACCTGCTCATCCGGCAGAACTGCGTGACCCATAAGAAAATCGGGAACCTGACCATGATTGGTATGCTTAAGGGCGAAAATGTATTCACTTACCCTCCCTACAGTCAGGAACTGGCGGCAGAGCTTATTGACCATCTGCGGGATATTGCTCCATACATCATCATCGACTGCGGCAGCTATATTGCCCACGATATCCTTTCCGCGGTTTCTCTGCTGGAAGCGGACTCGGTTCTTCGTTTGGTGAACTGCGACTTAAAATCCATCAGCTACCTGTCCAGTCAGCTTCCTCTTTTGAAGGATCAGAAATGGGATACGGATAAACAATACAAGGTGGCATCCAATATCCGTCCCAATCAGGCAGGTGAACATATTGAACAAGTACTTGGCAAGGTAGTATTTAAGCTTCCCCATTCTATGGAGCTTGAAAACCTCGCACTCTGCGGAGATTTATTTGGAGAGCTTGGGCTGAAGGATAGCCGAGGCTTTCGTTCTGAAATTGCAAAGATAGCTAAGGAGGTGTTTGGCTTATGAGTTCCCCAAAACAGAAAAAAGCGGATCAGCAGCTGTTTGATGTCCCGGTCAGCAAAATAGAAAAGAATCAAAGTGCGGCAGGCTCTGAGAGCCTGTTTTTTTCATCTCCAAGCACCCATGAGTTCAGTTCTGTGCTGCGGGAGGTACAAGCACATATTTCTTCCCATTACGCCGGGTTAATTACGGACGGAGGCAATGGCGAGAGAAAGGAGCAGATCAAGCGGTATATTGCCAAGTATCTGCAGGATAACCGCGTATCGGTGGAGGGAATGACAGACCAGCAGCTCACCGCTGACCTTTATACCGAGATGGCTGAGTTCTCTTTTTTAACGAAGTACATCTTTGGGGAGGGGATTGAGGAAATCGATGTAAACGCTTGGGATGACGTGGAGGTGCAGTACAGCAACGGCACCACCAGAAAGCTGGAGGAACACTTCGAAAGCCCGGAACATGCGGTGAATGTAGTACGCCGGATGCTTCATGTGTCAGGAATGATTCTGGATAACGCCAGCCCCACTGCCCTTGGGCACTTAAGCAAGAACATCCGTATTGCTGTACTCAAGGCTCCGGTGGTAGATGAGGACGTAGGTATCGCAGCTTCCATCCGTATTGTCAACCCTCAATCCATGTGCAAGGAGGATTTCATTGGCGGCGGTACAGTGACAGAGCCAATGATGGACTTTTTATCGGAGTGTTTACGGTATGGTGTTTCCACCTGTGTGGCAGGTGCGACCAGTTCCGGAAAAACCACGCTGGCAGGCTGGCTTTTGACCACCATTCCCGATGGCAAACGTATCTTTACCATTGAAAATGGCTCCCGTGAGCTGGCTTTGGTACGTCGCAGAGAGGGTAAAGTGGTAAACAGTGTCATCCACACCCTGACCCGTGACAGTGAAAATGAGCGTCAGCGGATTACCCAGACTAGTCTGCTGGATATGTCCCTGCGCTTTAACCCTGATTACGTCGTAGTAGGTGAAATGAGAAGTGCCGAGGCAAATGCGGCACAGGAGGCTGCCCGAACGGGCGTTACAGTGTTAACCACCATCCACTCCAATTCCTGCGAGGCTACATGGCGCAGGATGGTATCCCTGTGCAAGCGTGCGGTGGATATGTCTGACGAAACGCTCATGGCATATGTGACGGAAGCCTATCCATTGGTGGTGTTCTGTAAGCAATTAGAAAACAAAGCCCGCCGCGTTATGGAGGTCATGGAATGTGAGATCCTGTCCGATGGTACAAGAAATTTCCGGCCTCTGTTCCAGTACCATATTACTGAAAACCGCATGGAGAACGGTAAATTCATTATCACCGGCCACCATGGCATTGTACAGGGCATTTCCCAGGGACTGCAGCGGCGGCTTTTGGAAAACGGTATGCCGCAAAGTACCTTAAAGCACATTATGGAGATGGGAGGTGCTCTATGACAGCGTTGAATTTGATTGCCTGTGTTGGCATGATTACCGGTACGTTTCTCCTCCTCGGTCTATCGCCTCTGGAGTTTACAAACGGCATGTTCGGATTTCTGATTCGCAAGGATATGAGTATTCGAGCTGAAATTAAAGAGAGAACAAACCGGAAAAAGGTGCGGTTCCTGCGCCGTGAAATTATGGAAGTGCAGGATATTTTAAAGCTGACCGGACGGGAAAACGGCTGTTCCATGGTATGCGCTGCTTCTCTTATGTTCTTTGCGGCAGGGGCGGCAGTCGCGATTCTACTGGAAAATGTGTTTCTTATACCAGTATTAGCAGCGGGTCTTATGATGCTGCCTTTCTGGTACATCAGGCTGACGGCGTCACATTGCAAGAGAGCGGTGGCGGCTGAGCTGGAAACGGCGCTCTCCATCATAACGACCTCCTATCTGCGAAACGAGGATATCCTTACTGCCGTGGAAGAAAGTGTACAGTATTTAAATCCACCAGTGCGCGGTGTATTTACGGAATTTATGGCGCAAACCCAATTAATAGACCCGGCTGTGGAAGCAGCACTTCATGCCATGAAGCCCAAAATTCAGAACGAAGTGTTCCACGAATGGACAGAGGCTGTCTGTGCCTGCCGGTATGACCGAAGTCTGAAAACCACGCTGACTCCTATTGTGTCCAAACTCAGCGATATGCGTATCGTAAATGCCGAGCTGGAATATCTGGTCTCTGAGCCACGCAAGGAATTCATCATTATGGCCATGCTGGTAGTTGGTAATATTCCCATTCTGTATATGCTGAACAGGGACTGGTATCATACGCTGATGGACACTATGGTGGGGCATATCATATTGGCGGTCTGCGCTGCCGCCATCTTTATCTCAATGTCTTTTGTAATTAAGCTGACTAAGCCTATTGAATACAGGAGGTGACCGAAATGATGACCCAATTGTTTTTTACAGGAATCCTCCTTGCTGCTGGATTCTTTCTAATTCTGGCAGATATGCTGCGGCTTCCGGTCATGGGTGCTGCCAAAGCAATGCTTAACACAGGAAAAGAAAATAAGAAAACCAAAACAACAGAAGTCTTGCTGATGGCAGGTGCCATAAGGCTCTCAAAATATATCCGAATGGACGCGTACAAAAGAAGCCGCATGGCAAGTATCCTGAAGGCTTCCGGAGTTGCCATGACACCGGAGGTATACACAGCTTACGCTATTACAAAATCCGGAGCCATTGGATTGGGGGCACTGCCGTGTCTCTTCCTGCTGCCAATGCTGGCTCCGGTGCTGGTGATTCTGGCCGTTCTGACCTATTTTCAGGAAACGAAACGTGCAGATGAGCAGCTCAGGGAAAAACGGGAGCAGATTGAGGGGGAACTCCCTCGGTTTGTGGCAACAATTGAGCAGACCTTAAAGGCCAGTAGGGATGTACTGGCAATGATTGAAACCTACAAGAAAAATGCAGGCCCCTTTTTTGCCCATGAGCTGGAGGTACTGACCGCAGATATGCGTTCCTCCAGCTATGAAGCGGCGCTGACCCGATTTGAGGCAAGGCTTAACTCACCCATGCTGTCCGATGTGGTCAGAGGACTCATTGGTGTACTGCGGGGCGATGACAGTGCTGTGTATTTCCAGATGCTTACCCATGACTTCAAAGCATTGGAGCTTCAAAGACTCAAGGGGCAGGCACAGAAGATTCCACCGAAAATCAGGGTGTTTTCTTTCCTCATGCTGATGTGCTTCCTCTTTACTTATCTTGCCATTATCGCTATGGAGATACTGAATTCACTTGGAACAATGTTTTAGATTGGGGGTGTAACAATGGAAAATAAAAATCGAGTCCTGCTCTTTTACAGATTGGAGAAAAACTACTCCGCTTTCGTCTCGGAATGGATGTCACTGTCACCTTCCGAGTTGATCGAAAAAGCGGAGGAAATATCCGCAACTCAATTGATTAAGAAAAATCTTATAAATTCCGTAAAAGAGGAAAAAGCCGCATGGCTCCTGCGATTCGAGAATCCGCTGGAAATCCTGCGGGATAAGTGGATTGAGGAAAATGGCATGGAGATGATGTATGATGAGGACTTTTCCCATGCACTGTGGTCTGTGATGGACTGTCAGGATACAGAAAGCCTTTATGTGCTGGCAAAGGACATGGAGACATCCCCTGAACGGGATAAGCCGCTGACTGTTCGGGATTTCATTGAAAAGCACCGTGATGTTGCCTTTAAAATGATGACACCGGGCGGGTATGTATATCTGACACCAAAAAAAGCACAGCTTCTGCTGGACGGTCAGAGTGTGAATGGGCATCCCGGAAACCCGGAGTACAATGTGGAGCTTCCCGCAGAGGAACTGTTGAATCAACAGGTTGTAAATGCCAATTTTTGTGATGGCTCATGGTATCTGCTCAGTAATTACATTCTTGAAATGAAAATGGAGCAGGAGCAAGCTCCTATGGAGGGGGTGACCCTGTGCTGAAACTCATTGTGAAAAGCAGACGAGGCGAAGGGTATATTGATACAGCCGTGCTGGTGCTGTGTGTAATGCTGGTGCTTGCTGTAGCCATCAGTGTTCTGCCGGTATTCGTGACCAAGAATAAGCTGGATACCTATGCTGCCGAGCTATGCCGGGAAGCGGAAATCGCGGGGCGTGTTGGAAGTGAAACCACTCTGAGGGCACAGGTATTGACCGAAAATACCGGTCTTGCCCCCGATATTTCATGGTCGAGTACCGGGAATATCCAGCTCAACGAGGAATTCACAGTGACGGTGACCATGCAGACGAATCTTGGATTATTCGGCGGCTTTGGCAGCTTTCCGGTTACCTTGAAGGCACAGGCCAGCGGGAAGAGTGAGGTGTACCACAAGTGACAACTGGTAAATTTTATGTTATATTGAAAGATAAGAAGGGAACCTCTTTTCCCTTAATTATTGCAGTAGCACTGGCGTTGGTAATTGTTTTTTGCGGTGCCGCTGAGTACATCAGGCTGGTTATAATTGCTCAGGGCGTCCGGGATGCGATACAATCTGCAGTCATATCGGCTGTCAACGACAGCTATGACGATGTGTATCACGGCGTGCGGGAAGGTTATGCCGGAGCGTATATGCCTTCGGCAGATGAGTTTGAGGAAAGCCTTGATTATGGTGACATCTATGGACGACTGGATGAATTATTGGGATTAAGCTATACGAGCGGATATCATGCAAAGTATGCCGGGGGAGTCATAGAATTCAGGCTCTCGGCTCTTTCCGTGGATTTAAAGAATATGCCGCTGGCACCGGGATATCCAGACAATAGCAATGAATTTTTAGCTGATGCAGTGATTAGGCTGGAGGTTCCTGTACGGTTTGGGGGCAAGCTGCTCCCACCGATGGTGATAAATCTCAAGACACAGGCGAAATATATGCCTTTATTTTAACTGTTTTCGGATTGTCCATAGACTTCCGAAAACATCTGTAGTATGGTGTGTCGTGAAAACACATCGTAGACTATTCACGAAAAAAGGAGGTAATCCTACATGAAACTGACAGATAAAACAAAAAAGCAGATTATCCTTGCCGGGCTTGGTATTGTGAGTATTGCCCTTGTAATAGTTATCGCCTTACAGTTTAAGACAGAGGTGTCAAGAGATGCTGAAATTCTTGCAACCCCGGCAGTATCCAGAGAGGTAACACCCAGTGTAAGTGTTCCACCTTCCTCCGCTGAACCGACTAATGCACCGACGGTAAGTGCCAAACCGATTGAACCAACCGAAACACCCGCCGTGACCGAAGGTGCGGACACCGGAAAATCCACTGGTACTGAACAAAGCATTCAGGCAGAACCTACAAAACCACCTGTTCCCACAGACCCTCCAAAATCAAAAGCTGAAACATCATCTCCTCCAAAAGAAACTGTGACAGAAGAGCAAAGCAAGGCGGCAGAACATAAGACAGAGGATAAGGTCAAGACAACTACACAAGCGCCGACAAATGGTGAGAAGAAAGATGGGAAGATTTATGTACCAGGTTTTGGCTGGATTGAAGATGAAGGTGGTGGGGTTGAACAGAGCGTTATAGACGGAGAAGGAGATATTAATAAACAAGTCGGCGAGATGGATTAAATTAAATTTACTATGCGAGAGGCATCGAATTATTGGTGCCTTTTTTATTTGGGGAGGTATCATATGAAACGATATATCAGTCTTTTTCTTATACTGGTGATGATAATCTCTTTGTTTTTACCCGTTGTTTCCTATGCTGAAGGAAGTGGAAACATTGATCATGGGGGCGGAGGCATAGGTAACGGCACAAGTGAAAACTATTGGAATTCTGGAAATGAAGGAGTCAGAGTTACGGTAGTTCGGGCAAACGATAGAATTGCGGTTACAATGCCTATAGATTTTACAAATAAAAAGCCTTTAGTTACTGTGCATTTCGGAAAAGTCCCTAAAATTTCATATACTAACGGGCAAAGAATCTTGCCATCAACATCAACGTATACGTGTCTAAAACCAGTATTAGCAATCCCGCGCATCATCAGTTCCGGCAGCGGACAGGCAAGTATTGAGGAAATTAAAAAGTATTTCTGTTCAGAGTATACCTTAATGCGAATTGCTGATGTTACTGGCATGAAATATGAGGTGTTAATTAATGGCGATTACAAAATCTTGCTGGAACCAATCGCCTATATAACCTTTCAGGGGGTAAAAATGGCGATGACGGCCACCGAAGCAGCACTTTACGATCAGCAACTCGGTGGTAAACTGCGAAGCAAAATGGTGTCTTTGAGTCACAAAAACCTACCCCTTTCAATGTTCTTAGAGGTATCAGACCTCGGTTATCCGGCATGGTCAGGCTCAAAGACCTCGGCGGCCTCTAACTCTGATATCATCTCATCCCTCGGAATCGGAATTGTCCGGTTTAAAGAAAAGCCGAATGAACCGCCTGAAGTGACTGCCTGGGATTATGAATATCGGATAAATACGGAGGTCATTACCTCGGTTACTGTAAGTGGAGGTCAGGCCGACCCCAATCACCCGGTTATGGTACGCTTTAATATAGACGGAAAAACCTATACCGTCAGCGGAGTATATTATCCGGAAGGCGACAGTCAGCTGGTATGGGTACGATGGAGAACTCCCTCTACGCCAAAGACCATAAATATTGGAGTATCTGTCTCTGGTGGCGGTAGTGCCAGCAAGGGCACCATCACCGCTAAAATTGTTGATCTCTCCGGTAATGATCCCCCTAATCCTATAGCGGATGACCGCAATGACAGCTACATAAGACCATCTGTGCCAAGTGAGGAACAGAAAACCTCGACTTCATGGGGTGTTTGGCGCCCATGGTGGCAGGAGAATTTGGTTTGGCATGACGGTGATGACGAAGATGATGATGGATATTGGGAAGATGAGGGATGGTGGGAGTTCGCTTGGGATGCTTATCACGCCAGTCTTTCCACAACCATGCGTATCATACCTGATGAAAAGGTCCCTACTGCATCGGGAAAAACCATGGCAAGTGGTTATGGCATCAATCAAATCACCACTGCAAATGTGAGTACCAACCAATCCTCAGCAGTAACTGATGCACAGAATGCCGTCACCTATTTTCCGGAATTTCAGTATCAGACGTACTGGCGGCTTCTGGACCGTACTCAATCCGGCTACAGTTCCAAGTTTGAATTTTCTTCCAATAAGTATTCCACCTATAAACGCAGAACACACTTTACACCTATTTGGATGCCTGATGGAAGCTATACCCCCTACACATGGCTGATAGATTGTTGGACGCCTTCGGGGATGCTTTCCATGAATCTGACCGACTTGGTAAATATTCGTGGAAGTCTTTGGGATGACTGGCACATTGCGCCTGTCAAGCCGGACTAAAGGCACGATATGGCGTTTAAATGTATTGCAAAATCAGCTTTTTGTGCAGCGAACAGCAGGAAAAGGGATTGTGAGGTACTTTACTTCTCAGTCTTTTTTCTGTCTAAAATCAAGAATGGAAGGTGATTCTTTATGAAAATAAAACGAATATTGTATGTGCTATGTATCATGATGCTGGTTATCGGTCTGTTTGGTACAACGGCTTATGCCGCTGGCTCTGGTGATGTGGCTGGAGCAATTGAAGGCACGTGGAAAGATGCATCTGGACAAATTAAAACTGTGGTAAACAAGGTTGTATTTCCGGCAATCGACCTGATTTTGGCTGTATTTTTCTTTGCTAAATTGGCAACGACGTACTTTGATTATCGTAAGCATGGGCAATTTGAGTGGGCTGCGCCGGCGATTTTATTTGCCTGCCTAGTGTTTGCCCTAACATGCCCGTTGTATATATGGCAAATACTTGGAATATAGGAGGAATAAAAACTATGGGATGCTGGGGAATAACCGCTTTTGAATCGGATACCGGTCTGGATGCCATAGATTTTATCAGAAGAAATCTACCGGAGGATGGCAAACTATATCTTGAAAAAATTATTAAAGCTTTGCGCCAGGATAACTGGAATGTGCCAGCTGACACAAAAGATGCGGAATCTCACACCAGTCCAATGGCGCTGGCGGAAATGCTGATAAAATTCCTCGTTGGGGATATTGATGGTCTGGATTATAAAGAGTCAAGGACGGAAAATAGAGAAAATTCAGCGCCATAACCTCATTTACTGCGTCCAGAGAATCTGTCCAGTGGCTCCGGGACTACATTTCAGACACGCTTGAGCACGCAAGGGAAAATGAAAAGTTTAAGGTTCAAAACGGCGAGAAATGGGGAGGCTGGTTCAAAGAAAAGGACTGGATTGGCTGGCAAGAACATATGACAGCTCTGGTCAATCGTCTAGACACGCTTTTTGGATCTCAAGAAAACCATTTCGAACTGATTTCCCTCCAAGAGCAGCAAAATGGTGAATGTAATAAAAATGACAGTCCTAATGGAAATATGGACAGGCAGTTGCTGGATATGTAGCAAAAAAGCACAGAAAGTCAATTCTCCCTGTGCTTCTCCTTCTCCAGTTGCTTGTCACCTTTACAAAACATCAATCATAAGCTGAAATATTAGTTTGCTGGTTTCCGGATCGCGGCACATAAGTCTGTCAAGCAATTCATCGGTAAAGCCTTGTGCAAACACTACAGCAATCGGTGCAAGCAGAAACCGCTTTTTAAGTCGTATGTTAAGTTCTTCCATAAATGGCTCACCTACAATCTGAGAAATTTGGTTATATAACTCCTTCAGTTGGAAGAAATCAATCGCATCCTCTATAATTTTTACTTGCTCTTTTACAAAGCATTCAGTTGCATAAGCTTGCAGCTCGTCTTCAAGAAAAACCAGAAGCATATACAATTGCGTGTTATTTTCCTGAAAGGATAATCTTTTTCTCTGCGCTTCATAAGTTTCCAATATCGGATGGTAAAGAGGGTGTGGACTATTTGGCTCAGTGCCGTCCAGTACATGAAGGCATAGGCTCTGGAATTCACCGCACCCCATAAAGCCATCACTAGCGGCTTCATAAGTAAGTATTGTACTGACTCCCTCGAAAAAGAGGGAGAGGTAGCAGTCCAGCAAATAGCCCTGTGTTCCAAGCCTCTGCCGGATCTGCTTGGCAAGCCTTAGCAGTGACAAGAGGGAGTCTCCAGAGTATTTAACCTCCTGCCTCCCCAGAAAACTGGATTTGTGTTCAAAAATATTCATAGTATCCCGACCTTTCATAATGTGGTCGGGAATTTCCCGTATTATAAAAGCGCATGCAAAGGTGGGGGTAAGTACACCCCATTTCCCATGCACACGCTTATTTTTTCATCTTGTGCCGCACTGATAGATGCAGTATAATAATCTTGTCGTGGTGCTGCTTTGCGGTTGTGCCGGGTGCTCTGTTCACCTTAGCGCAGGGTTGATGTGTTCCCGCACATCAGCCTGCCATGACGTTTTTTATTGTCGGGGAAACCCCGCCAATACCATGTAAACTCAGAAAAGATAAAATGTCAAGTCATGCTTTCCGAATCGCTCGGAGGGCTTTTTTTATTTAATGAAATGGAAGGAAGGTAAATAGATGCAAATTGACTTTCACTGAATAAAGTGATATTATAATGTACATAATATTGATGAAAAAATTAAGTTGTAATATCACACGGGAGGTGAATACGTGGAACGAATAGGATATGGAGAACACATTAGCAACGCTGTAGAAAATATGCCTTACGAGTGTGTAATCCAAACAGAGGATATTGCTAAAAAGCTGGCAGCTGAGTTTGAACTTCCTTACGACAAAGCGAAAGTCCTTACCAATGTAAAGCTAAAAAGAATGGCTGACAAAGGAGAAATTGAGAGAGTCCAAAGGGGAGTATATTGCCATATAAAGCAAACTGTTTTTGGGAAGGTGACGCCAAGCATAGATGAAATAGTGATAAAAACTCTGAAGATACAGGATGACAAAAGAATTGGATATGAAAGCGGAGCATCTTTGCTAAACAGGCTGGGTCTTTCAACCTTGCTGCCACGTGATATTGAAATCACTACAAACCGGTATGGAGCAAAACTGCCAGAAGGCTGCCGCATCGTGACATGTAAGCCTGCTGTAACAGTAACGGATGAGAACTGGAAACTACTACAGTTTATCGATTTGGTAAGTGAACTGCCCAATGCCCATATTGATGCAGAGAACCCGGAACAGTTATTGCGCCAGTATGCAAAAAAACAGCAGTTAGATACCCTTATGCTTATATTTACAGCGCGTAAATACTATTCCCCCAAAGTTTTAATACCGCTCATTGATTTATTTATGGAGGTGGAATATGAAGTTACATCAGGATAGAGATGCTTTTGAGGCACTGATCTTTGATATTAGCCGTAGAACCGACATTCGAAGTGACATCATAGAAAAAGATTATTATTTAACCTTACTCTTACGTGAATTAGCGTCCAGACAAGATACGCTTCCGGCATACTTTAAAGGAGGCACCGCCTTATATAAGGCAATCGGACGCATGAAGCGCTTTTCAGAAGATATTGACTTGACTGTTGAAATACAGGACTGTTCAAAAAGTCAGGGAAAAAAACGTCTGGAAACAGCTGCTAATGGATACCATACACTCTCCAGGACATCCGATAAAGCAAGGGAAAGTAATCAAAGAGGCAGTATAACCAGCGTATATGAATATACCCCCATCACTGTAGTTGACGTCCAGGATGAGCTTCAACGCTTTGGATATGTGAAGGTTGAAGCGACATCTTTTACAATCAGTGAACCAGTTGAACCGCTGGAGATTTCACCGCTTATTTATTCGGAAGCGGCACCTGATCAGCAGGAAATTCTGGATTCAGTTTATGGGGTCAAGCCATTTGCAATTAATACCATTAAGCTGGAAAGAATTTTTGCTGACAAAATATTAGCTGCAGAGTTTTATTATCAGAGGCGTATGCTATTCGACACTGCTAAGCATCTTTATGATCTTGCTACGATGATGGAGCAGGAAAAAATACAAAATTTACTCGCCGCACCAGATGAATTAAAGGCAATGCTTGCATATAAACGCAGAGAAGAAAGAGAACGGATTGGGAGTGATCTTGCAGAAAAACCATTTTCAGATTTTAGCCTGTTTCAAGCAGTTGGTATCGATACAGAACTGACCGCCGCTTTTATTCGAATGCAGGAAATATACGTATTTTCCCCTAAAGACCTGCTTTCACCTGAGCATCTTACTGTAGGCATGAAGGGACTGAATGAAACACTGATTAAACTGGATGAGGAACTTGAGCTATCACAAACAGCCAGTGAAGGTATTGAGCAGCAGATGCTTTAAAGCATAGCTTGCTGAAACAAGAATAACAGTAAATAGCAAGGCTTTCGCATATTTTTGCGGGAGTCTTTTTTTCATCCCCATATGTTGTGGGGGATTATTTGAATTGGTAGGAGCCTGAAAGGGCTCTTTTTTTTGGAGGTGATGCCATGTTCATATGGGACTTTGTAGCCGATACGGTGCTGGGTCAGATTCTTGACTGGATTTATGGTCAGATCATCGGATTTTTGGGAAATTTCTTTTCCGCCATGGGGGGGATGGGGGCGGAGCTGTTCGAGATGAGCTGGGTTAAGTCTATTGTCCTGTTTTTTGTTTATCTGTCTTGGACGCTCTACGGTACCGGGCTGGTGGTGTCCATGTTCGAATGTGCGATTGAATATCAGTCCGGAAGGGGAAGTATCCGAGATACTGCTCTTAACGCGATTAAGGGTTTTATGGCGGTAGGATTGTTTTCTACGGTTCCGGTGGAGCTTTACAAGCTGTCCATCTCTCTGCAGAGCAGTCTGTCAGCGGGCATAACCGGCTCTGGAAGCGGGTTGAACATTCTTGCAGGCAACATCATAAGCGAGCTATCCGCAGCAGGCAGCCTTGAGAGCGCCGGCAGTGTTGGCGTATTTGGTGGGCTAGGAATAATCACCAGCCCCATCATGATGCTATTTATCCTGATTATGATGGGCTATGCCGTAATTAAGATATTTTTTGCAAATCTTAAGCGCGGAGGAATCCTGCTTATTCAGATTGCAGTGGGGAGTCTATATATGTTTTCTGTTCCTCGTGGCTACATCGACGGTTTTACTGGCTGGTGCAAGCAGATTATAGGTCTGTGCCTGACTGCTTTTCTGCAGGCCACCATCCTCATTGCCGGTCTGATGGTGATTAAGGATAATGCTTTGCTGGGGTTAGGTCTGATGCTGGCGGCAGGAGAAATCCCCCGGATCGCCGGAGCCTTCGGGCTGGATACCAGTACAAAAGCCAACTTTATGAGCGCCGTCTATGCAGGGCAGACAGCCATAAATATCACAAAGACCATTGTGAAGGCGGTGGCAAAATGAAGCTGGTATATATCTGTTCCCCCTATGCAGGGGAGGTTGAACAAAATGTAAGGTTTGCACAGGAAGCCTGCCGCTATGCCATCTCGCAGAACTGTGCCCCAGTGGCGGTGCATCTGCTTTACCCCCAGCTCTTGGATGATGTGGTTCTAGAAGAACGGAAAATTGGTATTCAAATGGGACTTCGGGTACTTATAGCCTGTGAGGAATTATGGCTGTGTGGCTCTCACATTAGTACCGGAATGCGCTGTGAGCTTGCAGAAGCCAACCGGCTGGGTATCCCAGTTAAAAGAATATCGATAGAAAAATACAAGGAGGGTTGACTATTATGGAACATTGTAAAACAAGTACGAAGTTTATACCAGAGGAAGCGCCTCCCTCCGGCATACGGCTGCAATATTGACTGAGCCGCTAACTCTCGGCAGTCTGTTTGATGGGATAGGAGGCTTTCCGCTGGCAGGCGTCCGGCAGGGATTTACCCCTGTGTGGGCCAGTGAAATCGAACCGTTTCCCATCGAAGTAACAAGACTGCGCTTTCCCGAAATGTGCCATGTGGGCGATATTACAAAGCTGAATGGTGCGGAGCTTGCACCTGTGGATGTGGTCTGCGGGGGGTCACCCTGCCAGGATCTTAGCGTAGCTGGCAAGCGCGCCGGTTTGCAGGGAGAGCGCTCCGGTCTGTTCATGGAGCAGGTTCGGGTAATTAAGGAGATGAGAGCCTATGACAAAACAAACGGAAGGTCAGCTGACTCTGTTCGACCTCGATACATGTGCTGGGAAAATGTCCCCGGAGCTTTCAGCTCCTCTGACTCGGAGGATTTCCGAGCGGTGCTTGAGGAAACCTGTCGAATTGCGGACAGTTCCGTATCTGTACCTCGACCTCCGGGAGGAATATGGAAATCTGCTGGGGCCATATTGGGATATCAATTCTCCGTTGCTTGGCGAGTATATGATGCTCAATACTGGCCCCGCACCCCCCAGAGAAGAAAACGTATATACCTTGTCGCAGATTTTGGAGGTCACACCGCACCAAAAATATTATTTAAGCAAGACAGCCTGTTTGGGGATTCTCAGACGAGCGGAGAAACGCGGCAAGGAGCTGCCGTCTGTTCTCAAGAGAGCATTGGAAATCCAGGCGGGAGTCATGGAGAATGTCTGACTCCATGGGATGTGCAGAGCCGACGTATTTATGAAAGTGACGGTGTATGGCCTTCCCTTTATGGAGGTGAAGGCGGCGGACATGGCTATGTAACGGCAGAAAAAGAAAATGAGACAGTACCTATTAATAGGCAAAGCTCAATCATGCATAATTGTTTGGGAGAAAATACCGGGTTTGGCATTAGAGAACAGGACAATTCAGCTATAACGCTGCAGGAAGCGACACAATCTCATGATGAATATACTTCCACTGCATTTGCCTGTAACCAGAGGGATGAGGTAAGGGATTTAAACGATGTAGCTGGATCTATTCAGGCTCAGCCTGGCATAAAGCGGCAGACATTTATAGCAGAAAGCAGTGAGATCACAACATTTCATATTAACCAAAGAGACGAGTTTGTTGACTTAAATGGAATATCCGGAGCCTTGTTGGCGACTCGTAATATGCAGATGCAGACCGTTATATCAGAACCGATTACCGGTTTCAATATCCAAAGTGGTGATTCCGTAGAAGCTGTATCACATGGCTCGGCGTATTGTATTGCCGGGAACATCATTGACCGGCAGGATCATAATGGCGGAAACGGTCTCGGTGTTCAGCCAGATATCAGCTATACTGTGACCTCTACTGATCGGCATTGCGTATTTTCTCAGCAGCGCAGTGATGAATATGCGCAGAATGAAGTGGTTAGTACCCAAAGTGCCAGGCAGTACAAGGATGCCACCGATCTTGTGTGTGAGGCAGACGTTGCCGGACTGGATTGCCGAAATGGAACTGAGAATGGTGATTTAAGCGGAACGCTCCAGTCTAAGACAAACGGAGGCTATTCCCTCAACAATGTGCATCCCATTCGAATCGGTAAGCTGATACGAAGGCTGACACCACTGGAATGTGAAAGGCTCCAGGGTTATCCTGATTTCTGGACAGATATCCCCGGAGCTTCGGACAGCGCAAGATATAAGGCACTGGGCAACAGTGTGGCGATTCCCTGTGTGGAGCATGTGCTCCGGGGAATCGCCTATTTTTTACGAAAATTTAAAAGGGAACAGGAGGAATCCGTATGTACATATACCCCGATAACTTAAAATCAAAGGCCACGCTCTGGCTGTGGCAGCTCCGGGACATTGGCATTATCGGCGTGGGGCTTTTAATTTCTGTGTTTGCATTGGCACAGTTGTGGCTTTTGCCACCTATTGTGATTACCGCCCTTTATGCCTTTTTAACGATACGTTTTGATGATATCAGTATCCTTGACTTTATTAAATATGCCTGCGCCTTCTTTATAACAAAACAGCAGACCTACGAATGGGGGTATCCAAAATGAGTAAAAAAAAGATAAGCACAAGTCAGCGTCAGGTTACCCGTCAACTGATTGGAACCAGAGAGGTGATGGATTATTGTCTAGAAACCTACAGGAGCGATCGGCTAGTGTATTTTATGATTAAACCCACCAATATTTCTGTTTTATCAGAGGAAAGCATATCAGCTCGGATCTATGCACTGATGACTGTTTTAAAAGGTATGGCGGAGCTGGAGTTTCTGTGTCTAAACAGCCGGGAAAGCTATGAGGATAACAAGCATTTTTTGAGAAACCGCATGGCGCTGGAGACCAATCCGGCAGTACGAAAGCTGCTGGAGCAGGATCTGGTACACCTTGACCGTATTCAGGTACAGATGGCAACGGCGCGGGAATTTCTCGTCATCATACGGCTTCGTAATGAAAAGGAAAGCGAGGTTTTCCCTTATTTAAGCCGCATAGAGAAAACCTTGCGGGAACAGGGCTTTATTGCAAAGCGGGCTGACAAAGAGGATATAAAGAGACTTTTGGCAGTGTATTTTGAGCAGAATGTTACCACTGAAAAGTTCGAGGACTTCGATGGTGAGAGATGGGTTATCATGAACGAGTGAAAAAGGCGGAAAGCCAAGACTCTTCCCGGTTTTCCGCGTGGCATATTAATTCAATCTATTTTGGATAAACGCAATTCGTAAAACTGGCGCACCCAGGCTGGAAAATCGTTATATGCTGCTTCTTCAAGAATTCTTGATAGTGTCCTTTTGCCGACACGTCTGTCCATAATCGCCAATACTTTTATGATATAGTTTTCGGATTCTAGAGCTTCTTGAATCGGCATATTGCGAAATTGAAGAACCGCCTCTAAAAAATCCATTTCACAGTAAGTGCAGTTGGCATCCCATTTAGGCTTCATTTTTTTGACCAGATCTTCATAAGGAGAACCTGGCATTTCATTGTATAAAGGTGTAATATCTCTCTCCTGATAATACATTTCTATCCATGAAAAACAGACCATCTCTTTGCCATCAAGCAGGATGGCGGCTCTGCCATAGGAGTTATGTACATCATGATACCGAGTTAGAAAATATGTTACCCTGTTTATTAATGTGTCACAAAGAGTTTCACTCAATTGCTTTTTAAGCCCTGCCCATGATTTGTAATGAGTCATAAATTATTTTCCTCAGATTGATCTAAAACGTGCTTTCCTTTTGTTCCATTGGGATTGATGTAGAATCCGTCAACGATTTCGTTCATTCCTCCGCCGAATGACCAGTTATTTGCTTCTACAAAGGCAATGAATTTATCATAAAACTCGTCAAACGATAGGTTTTCAGGAATTTCAACACAGCCCTGTATTTCAATTTCTTTACTCATAACATTCACCACCTTAATTATTTAACTGCCAATCTAGTCATTTGTACAGTTCTTTTCCATTATGAAATTAGTTAAAGTAATATCATTACGAATTACTGTATTCTCTTTGAGTGTACGATAGCCACGCTTTTCAAAAAAGGGTTTAGCAGTAATGGAAGCATGGGTTGTAAAAAGAGAAACACCGGAATGGATAGCCTGCTGCTCCAATTCATTTACAATAGCTGTAGCAATACCTATGTTTTGGTAGTCCCTGTGAACAAAAAGTCTATCAAGATAGCCCTTATCGTCCATATCACCGAACCCTGTAATCATGCCATTTATTTCTGCAATAACCGTGTTGTGTTTCAGAAAAGATTGATTCCAGGTATTTAGGTCTACCCTCCCTGTTGCCCAGGCTTTAAGCTGAATTGGTGTATAATCTTTTGCGTTTACGGCATGTACAGTATCAAAAAAAAGCTCAGCCAATACAGCACAGTCCTCTGATTTGTATTTTCTTAATTGCATAATGTCTCCTATGAAGCATTTAAATAACCTGTATTTGAACACAGTTATAATTCTGAAGCAATTATACCTTACTTCTGAATCAAAGTGAAGCAATTAGTTCTTAAGCCGTCACCCAATGTGGCGGCTTTTCCTATACCCAAATTCAAAAACAGAAAGGAAGAAAGCGATGGCAAGAAGAACAAATTCTCAATCCTTGCCGAAGGAGGATACCAGAGTCCAGGAATTTCTGGACATGATAGCCCCCTCGGTAATTAAATTCAATGCCGATCACTTTATCTGCGGCAATACCTACCGATGTGTATGGGCACTTCGCGAGTACCCAACCGCTACTGATGAACAGGCCATCCTCCGTCATCTTGGTGAAAAGGACGGTGTGACTCTACACCTCTATACCCGTCATGTTACCCCGGTAGAGGAAAAGAAGATCATCTCAAATGCTGCAAATAAAAACCGTATGCAAAGTACCAGTACGCAGGATTTACAGCAGACGGTTACAGCGGAAAGCAATCTGCATGATGTTGCGACTATCGTGGCGCAGATGCATCGGAGCCGGGAACCACTGCTTCATGTTGCTGTGTATATAGAACTGTCCTCTCATGACTATGACCAGCTGAAGCTCTTACAGACGGAGGTTTTAACCGAACTCATCCGGAGCAAGCTCAACGTGGACCGCCTGATGCTGCGCCAACAGCAGGGCTTCCAATGTGTCATGCCATCTGGTTATAACGTGTTCGGAGATCAGTTTGAACGGGTGCTTCCTGCCAGCTCGGTCGCAAACTTGTATCCCTTCAATTACTCCGGCAAGACCGATCCCAACGGCTTCTACCTTGGTAGAGATAAATTCGGAAGTAACATTCTGGCGGATTTTAACCGCCGTGCTGATGACAAAACCAATGCTAATATCTTAATTCTTGGAAATTCAGGACAAGGCAAGAGCTACCTTCTTAAGCTCATTTTAAGTAACCTGCGGGAATCCGGCATGCACATCATTGGACTAGATCCCGAAATGGAGTACGAGGATCTGACCCTCAATCTCGGTGGCTGCTTCATTGACCTCATGTCCGGCGAATTCATTATCAATGTATTGGAGCCAAAAAGCTGGGATGAAACCGGCGACCCAAAGGATACAGAGGCACCCCAGGCGTTTCGGCAGACCAGCAAGCTCAGCCAGCACATCAGTTTTCTAAAGGATTTTTTTCGCACCTATAAGGACTTTGCTGACAGAGAAATTGACATAATCGAAATCATGCTGGGGAGGCTTTATGAAAATTGGGGTATCACCGACCGAAGTAATTTTGACCGTTTAAAGTATACGGATTACCCCATCCTTTCTGACTTGTACGACTTTATCGAAATGGAATACAAGAACTTCGATGAAAGTCACCGACAGCTCTATACAGCAGATTCTCTGCGGGAAATTTGTCTTGGACTCCATTCCATGTGCAAAGGAGCAGAGTCTAAGTTTTTCAACGGTCATACCAACATCACCAGCAATGATTTTATAACCTTTGGTGTTAAGGGTGTGTTAAATGCCAGTAAAAATCTGCGAAACGCACTGCTGTTCAACGTGCTGTCCTATATGAGCAATGAGCTTTTAACCACGGGGAACACTGCTGCCAGCATTGATGAACTGTATCTGTTCCTAACAAACCTGACGGCAATTGAATATATCCGCAACTTCATGAAACGTGTGCGTAAAAAGGAAAGCGCCGTCATTCTTGCCTCGCAGAATTTGGAGGATTTTAATGTAGAGCATATCCGAGAGCTGACCAAACCACTGTTTTCCATCCCGACTCACCAGTTTCTTTTTAATGCAGGCTCCATTGATGCAAAATTCTACATGGATACCCTTCAGCTGGAGAGATCTGAATTTGAGCTCATTCGTTATCCCCAGCAGGGTGTGTGTCTCTATAAATGCGGAAATGAGCGCTATAACCTGATGGTTCATGCACCGGAGCATAAGGCAAAGTTGTTCGGAAAGGCAGGCGGTCGCTGATGACTGTCCGGAATAAATGGCGAAGGGAGTATAACTCATGGACATGAAGGAACAGCGGTTTGGCATTGAAATTGAGATGACCGGCGTGACTCGTGAACAGGCAGCAAAGGTTGCGGCCGAATATTTTGGAACTGCCAGCCATTACGACGGCACTTGTTATGATACCTATTCTGCGCTGGATTCTCAGGGGCGTAAATGGAAGTTTATGAGTGATTCCAGTATTACTGCACAGAAAAGATCCGGACGTCAAATCGTTTCCGCGCCAAATGAATACAAAACCGAGATGGTCAGCCCTATCTGTCGCTGGGAGGACATAGAAACGGTACAGGAGCTAATTCGCAAGCTTCGGGAGGCTGGTGCAATTACCAACGGCTCCTGCGGCATTCATGTGCATATAGACGCATCACCTTTTGACGCTAACACGCTGCGCAATATCACCAATATAATGGCAGCTAAGGAGGATATGATCTATAAGGCTCTGCAGGTGACTGTCGACAGACAGCACCGATGGTGTAAGCCGGTAGAAAACCGCTTTCTGGAGGAGCTCAACCGTAGGAGACCCAAAACGCTGGATCAAGTCAGCGGCATCTGGTATAACGGCACGGATGGAAGCCATGAGCATTACCATGACAGCCGCTACCACTGCTTAAATCTGCACAGTGTATTCCAGAAGGGTACGGTGGAGTTCCGTTTATTCAACAGCACTACTCATGCCGGCAAGATTAAAGCGTACATTCAGCTATGTATGGCGATTTCGGCACAAGCCCTTAATCAGCGTTGTGCCAGCCGAACCAAGACACAGACCACTAACGAAAAATATACGTTCCGTACTTGGCTGCTGCGTCTTGGTCTTATTGGAGATGAATTCAAAACTGCAAGGCTGCATCTGTTGGAACATCTGGATGGCTGTATTGCCTGGCGTGACCCGGCACAGGCCCAGAAGCAGAAAGAACGATTACGGCAGAAAAAAGAAGGGCATTTAGAGGAGGCGGAGCAGAGTATTTCGGCGCAGCCGGAGTCAGTAACAGAATACGAAATAGATCAGGCCGGGGAAGACGAGCAAAGCCCCGGCCTTACTATGTCCATGTAGAAGGAGGAGTTCCAAATGAAAAAAGAAACCTTGTATATTGCCTATGGGAGTAATTTAAACCTTACTCAAATGGCCTATCGATGCCTTACTGCCGGGGTGATAGGCACTAGTGAAATGAAAGATTATGAGATGCTGTTCAGGGGTAGTCGCAGTAGTGCTGTTGCAACTGTGGAACCTTCTATCGGTGCAAGGGTTCCGGTTCTCTTGTGGAAAATTCGTCCCCAGGACGAGCTTGCTCTTGATCGGTATGAAGGATATCCAAATTTTTACCGCAAGGAGCTGTTTCCTGTGGAGTTGGGCGGCAGATCAGTAAATGCCATGGTGTATATCATGAATGATGGACGTCCGTTTGGAGCTCCTTCGGATTATTATCTTAATACAATTCTGGAGGGTTATCACTCGGCTGGTTTTGATACGGAATTTCTGGAACAGGCAGTGGAAAAATCGATTCAGTTAGCACAGAGTCAGGAACAGTATGAGCCGCAGCAGGGGAATCTGTTCGGACAGAAATGGTGGTAAAAAATAAGTTTTACTGCCCTTTGGGGATAATCCGTGTGTATGTTTACGAAAAGGAGGTGCGGCCATGGCTGATCCCGTAACGATTACTCTAGCGGCAAAGGCAGCAATTATGGCAGCTGCAGATAAACGGACATGGAAGGCGGTGGGTGTTCTCATTGCCGCGATTTTAACACCTTTTATCCTGATTATTGTCATGATTTCCAGTCTTTTGTCCGGAGCTGCGAACCATAACAACGCCGCTGTCCAGCTATCCTTTCATGACGGAGTTATTTCAGGTCAGGTACCGGAGGATTATCGAGAATATATTGAGGACATGCGTAAAAGTTTTTCAGAGCTGGATGTGATTATTGCTGAAATCACATTGATGATTGAGGAGGGAAGTCTTGACCCTGTACAGGTTAAGGCTATTTTTTATTCTCTGTATTTCGGCGCTGAATCCTTGCGAGGAATTGATTATCAGTCATTTACTGACTGCTTCGTTCGCTACGAGGAACGCACTCGTACATGGACGGATGAGGACGAAGTGGAGCATGAGGAGACCTACACCGTAGCGGTGCCGCTTACTTCCCTTCCAGTAATTTATAGAAATTTAGAAAGTACACTCGGGCGCAGGATTTCTTACGAAAATCAGGCAAATGCATCAGAAATTTATTACCGGGCCTTGTATGGAACCGGCGCAACAGGCGAAGGAGACCGATTTGATCAGTGGTCGGATTGGCTGCCGGAACAGTTTGTCAATCCGACCTATGATCTGACTGCCGGAGAAACTGGTTCCCAGGCTGTTCAGCTTGCGCTGTCCCGTCTGGGAGATCCCTACTCACAGGAGCTTCGCGGTCAGGCAGGTTATACCGACTGCAGTTATCTCGTACAGTGGATATACCGTCAACTGAAGGTTAAGCTTCCTGGTACCGCCGCCGAGCAGGGAAAATATTGTGTCAACAATGGTCTGACCGTTTCGAAAGCCGATCTTGCTCCAGGTGATCTTGTGTTCTGGAGCCACAAAGTAAACGGACGTTATCTCAATATTACTCATGTGGGCATCTATGCCGGTAATGGCAAGGTAGTGGACGCCTCATCTTCCAGAGGACGGGTTGTGTACAGGGACCTGTTTGATGCAGACAAGCAGGTGCTATATGCAAGACCTTATGCGAAAAATACGGCACAGTAAAGGCCGTAATTGCCGGAAATAGAAATTAAAATTATAGGAGGAAAAGCAATGAGCATGTCTGAATTAAAGGTATCCTTCCCGTCGGAAAAACTGGAAGCACTCCGCTTTTTCATGGACAAAAAAGAGCTTACTATTGAACAGGAGCTGAAAGATTATCTGGACAAAACCTATGAAAAAGCAGTTCCTGCGCAAGTGCGGGAATATGTGGAGAGCCGCATGGAGCAGGTACCTGCGACGCAGGAAGGCCAGGATGCATCCTCTGCCAGAGAACGACCTGTCCGTCAGAATCGCCGCCAGCGGGAACAGGCAGCTGCGGAGTCGCAGACAGAACTCGTGCCATCCGAAACACCATCAGAGGATTCTCTGGAGGAAACGCCGGGTATGTCAATGGGGATGTAACCGTAACCGCAGAAAAAGAAAAAGGAGGTTCC
The DNA here is from genome assembly GCA_049692775.1 of Anaerocolumna sp. Lineage (GTDB taxonomy): Bacteria > Bacillota > Clostridia > Lachnospirales > Lachnospiraceae > Anaerocolumna. The sequence goes on from JBAVPE010000040.1 coordinate 25,433, forward strand.
TGCCATGATAAAGCTTGGAATAGACAATGGAAACTACAATACAAAATCCTCAGAAGGGATGCTTTATGCTTCCGGTTTTACTGCAAGTGACCGGGAATTTTTAACACCGGAGCTTCAGCTGTTCTATGAAGGCAGCTATTACGCCATCGGTGAGCGACGCCTGCGTTTTCAGCAGGATAAGACAATGGAGCAGGACACTTTTATTCTCACCCTGCCAGCCATTGCCGAAGCTATGAAACGTGTTGGTGTAACTGATGCAGATATTATGCTGGGTGTGGGGCTTCCCATCGACAGCTACGGTATACAAAAAGAAGCGTTTCGGCGGTATTTTCTACAAAATGTGTCCTTTGAGTTCGAAGGTACAGCATACCGATGTCGTATTTCTGACTGTAAAGTGTTCGCCCAGGGACATGCGGCACTGTGTCGGTATTATCCTCGTTTGCAGGAATACCGCAGCATTACCCTCGTTGACATTGGCGGTTATACGGTGGATGTTCTCACAGTCCATAATTTCAAACTGGAGCGTGCAAGCTGTGCCAGTCTGCGTTTGGGAACTATCATCCTCTACAGCCGCATTCAGGACGCTCTGCAGAAAAGCGGTATTCTGCTTTCGGATGCATTGATCACTGACGCAATCAGAGGGAAAATTCAACACACTGACCGTAACAAAGTTGGAGAAGCCGTGGAGTATGAAGTTTCTGCTTATTGCAAGGAGCTGCTGAACGCTCTGCGGGAACGGGGCTTGGATTTAAGGCTCCCTACTGTGTTTGCAGGCGGCGGAGCAGAGCTGCTGGAATCTCGGCTGCGAGGGAATGAGATTAATATTGCTGCGGTGCTGAACCGGTTTGCCAATGCGGACGGGTACAAGCTCCTGCTGGGATAAGACTATGCGAAAACGATACTATCTGTCTTTTGATATGGATGATCCCAGACACCAGGAGGCGGAGCGGCTGTTCTCGCAGCAGGCCAGCCGTCACCGTACCGAATTTGTGGTATCCAGTATTCTATCCGCTAAACAAAACAGTCATATTGAACAAATTGTGCGGCAGGCTGTTCGAGAGGAAATAAATCAGCTCTCATTGAGAGTTACTCCACCACAAGCGGAGCAGGCTGTGGCAGCACAGCTGGAGGATCTTCCCGGCAGTCTGATACATGCACTTGAGGATTTCTAGCACACTGATGTTTAACTCAGAAGAAAGATTGCACCAACTTGGCTCAAATTCATAGTCAGTTGCTTAAGATGTTTATGATGAATGCACCAACTTGGCTTATTTAAATGGAGGTTAATTATGAAAACAACTCTAATCCAAATATACTACGAACTGGAGAAATTGGAAGCCCTGCGGCAGTATCGAAATGACGCAGAAATAAATGAAGATATGGAGGCTGTGCTTCAGGCTCTCTATGAAAAGAATGTTCCTGCAGAGGTTCGGGAACGTATTGAATCAGCAGGCAACATATAGGAATTTACGCTTTAATCCCTAAAATATTGAAAGTGGTCAGAACCGTTAAAGCTGTGAAAAGTAAAAACTACAAAGAACAGGAGGATTTGCACAATGGAATTTAAAGAATTTATGGAAGAAGTAGAACGGCATATCAAGGAATACCTGCCTGAGGAATGGAAAAATGAAGAGGTATTGGTTCGTCAGCAGCTAAAAAATAATGGCATTCAGTTATATGGAATGAGTATACGGATACCCGGAAGTGATCTTACTCCGCAGATATACTTAGATAGTGCCTACCAATCTTACAGCATGGGTGTCAGTATGGAGGAAATCCTAAAGAAGCTTGCGGAACAATACCTGGAGTCAGTGGAAGCAGCACCGAAGTTTGGCATACATAAGTTTGACTACGAAAATTGGAAAGATAGCCTGTTTCTGTGTGCGATAAATGCCGATAAAAATCGGGAACTGCTGTCCTCTGTCCCCCATCAGATAGTAGAGGATCTGGCTGTTGTATACCGTTATTTAATTGAAGAGGATGGAGGCATTTTTGGTACGGTCCTAGTCAATAATGATCATTTAAAGTTGTGGAATATTAATTCAGAGATGCTGCATGAACAGGCTGAAAAAAGTATGAAGCAACTTATGCCATATGAGTTCCATAGTATGGACTATGTAATTGCGGATATGATGGGATGTCCCATAGAAGAGAGTCAACTCAGCATGGAAAACAGCTTTATGTTTGTATTGAGTAATAGCAAAAAGTGGCAGGGAGCGTCTTATCTGTTCTGCCCGGATGTATTGGAATCAGTCTCAAAGGAGCTTGGCGGAAACTATCTGATTCTTCCCTCATCGATCCATGAGTTAGTTTTGATTCGTGAAGAAAAGGAAAGAGGAATTGAGGATTTAAAGGATATTGTATGTGATGTTAATCAAAGCCAGGTTGATGAGGAAGAACGTCTTTCTAATGAAGTTTATCGGTATGATGCGGAAACAGGAAGTATTTCAATGGTATCTGGCGGAGAAATGCAGCAGGGTATGCATCTGGAGATGTAATGGTAAAAAATAATATTATAGGTACTGAGTAAAGCATGTAACAACATGGAGAAAAGATTCCCCGTGTTGCCGCCTGTATGCCCCTGTGACGCCTTTATCTATCAGGAGCAGAGTGTTGCGCCATAAGACAGTAAAAGCCCCCGTTGCTCCCGTTAACACCAAAATACTGGCAGTGGTAAGAACCGCCAAAACTGGGGTGAACCATGGGGTCGAAAATGATGCGGGTTAAAGGCAGGTGGTCGCTTTGCGCCCCCCTGCCCCAAACATCGCCCCGTAACGCGGGTCGGGGATGCCTTGGCGGGTACACCTAAATGGAAGTATGGTAACCTTCCAGGTGGTCAGAATACTCTTGACACTGTACTTTTGCTTAGAAAACAAGGACTTTCTATGGGTTTACCCTAAAGGTGGTTCCTGTATTTTTTTATATGTAAGACCACTATAAAAAGTCAAGCTAAAATATTAAAGCCATGCAACGATATAGAGGGAGAAAAATGAATTTAGTACACAGCCTTATCTCGATAGAAGACGGGTGACGTCTGATACCAGAAAACCAGGTAGACGCGTTTCACAGAGATTCTTATCAGCAGGATGGTGCGCAGTAAAATAAAGTAGTCAAAGGGTGCCAACTTCAAAAAGAAATGGCACCCTAAAAGTCTTATTTTTTCACGGCTTCTGCATTGATAAAGGAACTATAGAAAGTGGTTTGCGAAATGTCTAAGCGTTCATAATGCAATTTGTTAGGAGCAGCAGCATCAGCGGGATATCCCATCAGTAACACTGTAACAGGAATAATATTTTCGGAAATGTTAAAAACTTTTTTGACTTTTTCGGGATCAAAATGTCCAATCCATGTGGAGCCGATTCCTAAATCCGCTGCCTGCAGCATCATGTGAGTTGCGACAATACTTGCATCAATTTCACCGTCATCTTTGCCGTCGAAACTTCTTTTTCCAGCTTACAGTGTTGTCGTAGCAAATGAGTAATGCCAACTGCTGATTAAATTTATAGGGGGTGCAAAGACTGAGTTTTGACAAATCTTCCTCATTATTGAGCACAAGAATTCTTTGGGGCTGATAATTGCAAGCTGTAGGGCTAATGCGTCCTGCTTCAAGAATTAAATGCAACTTGTCCTTTTCTATTTTTGTATCGCTAAACTTCCGCACAGAATAGCGCTTCTGAGCCAATTCTAAAAATTTCATCATAAACCTCCATGGACTAATATTTGACTTTAACAATGTAAGTGTATATGATTATGATACATACTTCAAGTATGCACATTTTTGTTATATACTAAACTATTTGTTAGTATTGAGGTGAGGGAATGGATTTTAATATTAAATTTGGAAACTGCCCAATATATTATACGATTTCAAAGATTGAGGGTAAATGGAAGTGGGTTATTCTGTATAAGCTCTATAAATCTAAAGTAATGCGTTACAACAGGTTGTGGGACGAATTACAACCAATTGCCCATAGAACTTTAAGCAAACAGCTCAAGGATTTAGAATTGGATGGCTTGGTCCATCGTGAACAATATAACGAAGTCCCGCCTAGAGTGGAATATTCACTTACAAAAGATGGGGAAACACTTACACCTATCCTCGAATTAATGTCAGAATGGGGCGAGCAGCATATCAATCAGGAGAACTCATTAAACAAAATCTGAATAATCTTGTTGAAAAACACTCTTGTGATCAAACAAATGGTCATGAGGGTGTTTTTTCATATACCAATTTAGAAGAGGAGAAAATTCTATGGAAGAAGAAACCAAAAGCCGTATTCCGCTATGGCTTTATCCCAGCACAATAGAGTGCATGGATGAGTTATTACAAAAGGATAATTGTAAAAGCCGCAGTGAATTTATTGAAAAAGCCATCCGCTTCTACTGCGGATATATTTCTGCAGAGGATGGCATGAAATATCTTCCCACCGCCATAACTGCCGCTATGTCCGGCATCGTCAGTACAACTGAGAATCGTATGTCACGGCTGATGTTCAAGCTGGCAGTTGAGATGTCAATGATGATGAATATCCTCGCCAGCACTGGGGAGGTAGATGAAAACACCCTGCGTAAGCTTCGGGGGAAATGCGTAGAGGATGTAAAGCGGTCGGTGGGGTCCGTGACCTTTGAAAATGTAGCCAGCTTCCAGAAGAGAGAAAGGCGTGACTGACCATGCCCCGGATTATCTTTAAATGCCGCTATATAAAAAACGCGGCAGCTCATGCAGAAAATCTGGTAACCTACATTGCCACGCGGGAGGGCGTAGAGCGGCTTCCAGAGCGGATGCGAAACCGTCCTGCCACAGAAAAGCAGAAACTTCTGATGTCAGATATTCTGGAGCGGTTTCCAGATTCCACAGGGCTGTTCGAGTATGAGGACTGTTTAGCGAAGCCTACCATGGAAAACGCCTCGGAATTTATCTCTGCTGCATTGGATCAAAACCTTGACCAGCTGGCACATCAAGAGGTGTATGTTAACTATATTGCTACCCGTCCCCGTGCCGAACAACTTGACAGTCATGGGCTGTTCTCCGATGAAGATGTTCCGCTGGTGCTTTCGCAGACAGCACAGGAGGTGGCAGCGCACACCGGAAACATCTGGACACCTATTATTTCCCTGCGGCGGGAGGATGCTGCCCGGTTGGGATACGACAATGCTGCTGCGTGGATGGCTCTGCTGCGTAAGCAGAGGAATGTCTTTGCCCAGCAAATAAAGATTGTACCAGAGAATTTGCGCTGGTACGCTGCCTATCACGATGAAGGACATCACCCTCATTGCCACATGATCGTGTATTCGGTCGATCCACGTGAGGGCTTTGTAACCAAGCCCGCCATTGAAGCCATGCGAAGCAGTCTGGCAAGGGAAATCTTTCAGCAGGATCTGCTCCAGATTTATACCAAGCAGACGGAGCGAAGAAAAACGCTGACGGCACAGAGTCAGGATACACTCCAGGACCTTCTGAGGCAGATGCAGACGGGGAATTGTGATAATCCGGTTTTGGAAAATATGTTGACTCAGCTTGCGGAACGGCTTCGGCGAACCACTGCCAAAAAGCAATATGGCTATCTAAAAGCACCGGTCAAGAAACTGGTAAACCAGATTGTTGACGAGCTGGCGAAGGACGGACGTGTATCCGCAGCCTATGCCCAATGGCAAGAACTGCGGAATGAGGTACTTCGTACTTACAAGGATGACCTTCCCGCGCCGCTGCCGCTTTCCCAGCAGAAGGAATTCAAGCAGATAAAAAATATGGTAATTTCTGAGGCGGTCAGGTTGGGCAATCAGGAGGTTGTTTTTGAAGGAGATGAACAGACCGAACCGCTTCCAGAGGAAGAAAGTATTATAGAGGAGGCTGCAATTTTGAATCAAATAGAATCAATTGAAGAACCCGGTTCTGTTTTTCTTAATATAGATGAAGAAGGGGAAATAAAAGCGTTCGAGCTTGAATCCGGAGCTGGACATAGCTCTGAATCATCATTGACTGAACACTCTAATAACATATCTCCAGTATCTGCCTTAAGTACAGTGCCCCAAAAGCCACATATTGCATGGAACAGCCGCTACAAACAGGCCCGTACCTATCTTTATGGTACGGATATGGCAGAGCCGGACTTTGAACAGGCTCTGCCGTTATTTTTGCTAGAAGCAGAGGACGGTAATGCCCTTGCCATGCATGATTTGGGACGGATGTATACTGACGGGCTAGGTGTGGAAATGAATACAGATACTGCTTTTGTCTGGTACTCCAAGGCGCTTGCTGTTTTTCTGGCGATTGAAGCCAAAAAGGAACATCGGTATGTAGAGTACCGCATTGGCAAGCTGTATGCAGCAGGGCTTGGGACGGAACAGAACTATGTGGAAGCGGCAAGCTGGTTTAAGGAAGCAGCCTCCAAGAACCATAAATACGCTCAATATTCTTTGGGAGTTCTCTATAATAGGGGAAGGGGCGTAGAACATAATTTAAATACCGCGTTTCAACTGTACCAAAGTTCTGCTAAGCAGGGTATGCCCTATGCAGACTATGAGATGGCAAAGATGTATCGGGACGGAATTGGGACAGCACGGAATACTGAGGAAGCACAGCTGCACTTTAAGGCTGCTTTCCATGGTTTTCAGCAGATGGAACGACAAAGCCGTGATGATAAGCTTCAGTACCGCCTTGGTCAGATGCTCTATACCGGAACCGGAACGCAAAAGGACATGGACGAGGCAATCTACTATTTGGAAAAGTCCGCCCGGCTGGGGAATGTAAATGCTCAATATATGCTGGGAAAAATTTATCTGGATGCGAGCTGCGGAAAATTTAACGTAGAGAAAGCTCTTCGATGGCTGACAAAAGCGTCAGATAACGGCAATGCTCTTGCACAGTATGCTCTCGGAAAACTCTATCGGGACGGAAATTACGTGGAAAGAAACATACAAAGGGCAATAGATTTATTTACCCTTTCGGCAGAGCAGGATAACTCCTATGCAGCGTATGCCCTGGGGAAGCTGTATCTGCAGGAAGAAAGCATCTCAAAAGATACGGTTGCTGCTGTAAAATGGCTGACAAAATCTGCTGAACAGGAAAATCAATACGCCCAATACCAGCTCGGCAAACTGTATCTGCTGGGACAGGAGGTTCCCCGCGACCGGGAAGCTGCTGTGCGATGGCTCACTCTCTCAGCAGAACAAGGTAATATTTATGCGCAGTTTTTCCTGGACCACTTGGACTCCATCCGTAATCCCTCCATGTTTTTGGCAACAACAAGGTTACTGCATCATATCAGTCAGATTTTTCAGGAGGAAGTTAAAAGACTCTCTGGTAGTCCGGGTATTCAAACGGAAAATAAGCTGCGCAGAAAGCTGAGACAAAAAAAGATTGCCCAGGGGCACGCTCCGAATGATCATGAACAAAAGCTCACTATTTACTAAAATAAAGGAGGTATGGTATTCCATGGGAAAGCAGTCACAGAGACAGAAAAAGAAACTGCCGCCTGTGCAAACCGTTCAATTATGACAAAGGTCGTCCGTGCATCAGCGGGCGGCCTTTTTCTGCACGCGGCATGGGCATATGCGCTGTGGAAAACGTAAACGTTGATAAGGGAGGTGTTTCAGATGGCATATGTATACTTTACCAATGAACAAAAACATCAGGCTAATACAGTGGATCTGGTGGACTTCCTCCAGCGCCAGGGAGAACAGCTGGTTCGTTCAGGACGGGAATGGCGCTGGAAAAGGTATGACAGTGTAACCGTCCGGGGCAACGAATGGTTCCGCCATTCCCGCAAAGAAGGCGGATGTGCCATTGATTTTGTACAGCAGTTCTATGATATGAGCTTTCCGGAGGCGGTATGTTTCCTACTGGGCGGGGAATCCGGCGTGGAGTGGAACCAAACAGAGAAAAGCGCCCCGCCTCCACGCAAGGCTTTTGCGCTGCCGGAGGAAAACTACGACATGCGACGGGTGTTTGCATATCTCATCAAGCAGCGGTTTATAGACCGGGAGATAATATCATTTTTTGCCCATGAAAAGCTCATTTATGAGGACAGCCAGTATCATAATGCTGTGTTCGTAGGTATGGACGAAAACAGTATACCCCGTCATGCTCATAAGCGCGGCACCTATACAAAAGGAGATTCTTATAAGGGCAATGTGGAAGGAAGTGATCCAAAATTTAGTTTTCACTGGAGCGGAAACAGTGACCGAATCTATGTTTTTGAAGCACCGGTAGATATGCTGTCTTTTATCACCCTGTATCCAAGGGACTGGCAGGAACACAGCTATGTTGCTCTAGATGGAGTTACAGAACATGCACTGCTCCAACAGCTCCGACAGAACACGGAGCTTAGAAAAGTATTCCTTTGCCTGGATCATGACGCAGCAGGAATCGAAGCAAATGCACGATTGAAGGATATTCTTTCCGAAAATGATTCTATAGATGTAACCGTAATTCAGTCCATCAACAAGGACTGGAATGAGGATCTAAAAGCAAAAAACGGGATGCCCCCAATTCCCTCTGAGGAACACCCAAAGATCACACTTTTCCCGCAGGTATGCGAGAAATTGCTTGTATTATGCGAGAAAATCAGTGTCAGCCGGAATATCAAATGTCTGTTAAAGGATACTTATCAAGCTTTGGAATCAATGGTAAGTACCGGAAAGATTATGCCGGAAAATGAAGAGCCCGTAAGAGAATGTATAGAATATATGGCGGCTTGTTCCCTGCTGTTAACAATGGAACTGAGCCGTCAGATGGAGCATCCGGTGACTACCGATAAACTTATGAAGAAACTTCAAACGAATTACAGCGTTCAGAAAGACAGGGGAGGGCTTAGGTCCAGGCTGGAGGATATTCGGGGCGATATGACTGAGCTTAACCAAATGATTGAAAGTTCTGGTATCCGCACGGAGACTGACCAGAAACAGCTTGGTGGAGTATACCTTCGTTTGGCATTAAACTGCGTAAGAACTGAAATGTTCATAGAACTGGAATTTCAAGCGGTACAGCAAAAACAGGAGAAAGAGGCGAATATGAGATTAAGCATGTGATTAGGAATAACCAAAACCACAGAAACCGTCAAGGAGTATGAAACTTTTCTTGGCGGTTTTGTTTTACAATGAAACGGAGGGCAGCCGATGCAGATGTCACAAATAGTAACCTTGATTGTCGTAGGTACGACGATGTTTAGTATACTTGCTTCATTATCACTACTTGCCCATTATTACAGCCTAAATGGTATAAAATCTAAAACTGTAGGTGATGGTCAACATGGTACAGCCCGTTGGGCAACTAAAAAGGAAATCAAGCATACCTATACGGAAGTCCGTTTTGAGCCGGAGAAATGGCGTAAGGGTGAAAGTCTTCCAAAGGTACAGGGACTGGTCGTTGGCTGGCGGCGGGCATCACTTTTTGATAAGATGGCTCCCAATGGCTATGCAGTGATTGATGACGATGACATCCATTGTCTGATGATCGGTGCTGCCGGTGTTGGTAAGACAGCCAATTTCCTCTATCCGAATCTGGAATATTCCTGCGCCTGCGGCATGAGTTTTGTCACGACTGACACAAAAGGGGATCTTTATCGTAACTATAGCAGTATTGCAAAAGATCACTACGGCTACCATGTAGCAGTCATTGATCTTCGTAATCCTACCAAGTCGGACGGCAATAACCTGCTGCACCTGGTAAACCGGTACATGGATTTATACCTTGCCAATCCTCACAGCCTGGTATATAAGGCCAGAGCAGAAAAATATGCCAAGATTACCGCTAAGACAATCATCAACTCCGGTGGTTTTGATACGGCTTCCGCAGGACAAAATGCTTTTTTTTATGACGCCGCAGAAGGACTGCTGACCTCCGTGATTTTACTCATTGCGGAATACTGTAAACCAAAGCAAAGGCACATCGTATCTGTGTTTAAGCTAATACAGGATCTGCTGGCGCCTAGCGGAGTCAAGGGACGAACCCTGTTCCAGCTACTGCTGTCGCATCTGCCGGATGAGCATAAGACCAAATGGTTCGCTGGTGCGGCTCTTAACAGTGCAGAGCAGGCCATGCAGAGCGTCCTCTCCACGGCACTGTCTAGACTAAATGCATTCCTGGATTCTGAGCTGGAGCAGATTCTGTGCTTTGATACTGCCATCGACGCGGAAAAATTCTGTACAGAGAAAAGTGCTATTTTCCTCGTCATGCCAGAGGAAGACAGTACCAAATATTTCATCATCAGCCTTATTGTCCAGCAGCTCTACCGGGAAATCCTCTCCGTAGCCGATGAGCATGGCGGCAGGCTCCCGAACCGGGTGATGATGTTTCTGGATGAAATCGGTACGATTCCCAAAATTGAATCTGCGGAGATGATGTTCTCTGCCAGCCGTTCCCGCCGTATGTCCATTGTCGCAATCATCCAGTCCTTTGCGCAGCTGGAGAAAAACTACGGTCGGGAGGGCTCTGCCATTATCATTGACAATTGTCAGGATACGGTGTTCGGCGGTTTTGCCCCCAACAGCGAATCGGCACAGATATTATCCAAAGCTCTCGGAAACAAGACGATCATGAGCGGTTCCGTCAGCCGTGGGAAAAACGACCCAAGCCAGTCTCTGCAGATGATTGAGCGGCCGCTTATGACACCTGATGAATTGAAGTCAATGCCAAAAGGTCATTTTGTCGTAACTAAGACAGGAGCCTACCCCATGAGAACTAGGTTGAAGTTGTTTCTCGAATGGGGAATTGTTTTCGGCAAACCTTATGAGATTACGGAGAAGTCAGCCAGAAAGGTCGACTATGCCGACCGATTCACCTTGGAGGAAGAAATTATCCGGCGTCATGCTGTCTGTGAGGAAATGCCGGAAAAGCCAGCGGCAACTGAGGTTGCATCAGGAGGAAATACGCATTCATCTGCATTAATCAATCTTGATCCATTTGTTCAAAAACAGGAATCCACAAAGGGGTGACGTTATGGGTTACTTTACCTTGCTTTATTCCTCTGAACTGCCGCACCGTGCAAGAGCTGTCTATATGTATCTTTCTGACCGTTCTGATAAGGAGGGCAGATGTTATCCTGCGATTGGCACTATCGCCAGGGAACTTAAACTGTCCCGGAGTACCGTTAAACGTGCTATTGTTGATTTAGAAAAAAATGGATATCTTACGAAAGAGCAGCGGTGGAGGGAGAGCGGCGGCAAGAGCAGCAACATGTTTTATCTGAAAAAATCGGATACCAGATAAAAGCCTGAAATATGATTCTCACACCAAGGGTGAAGTCTGCTTTTTTAGTGGTCCATGGTATGGTTCACCATGGACCATGTAGGGGAACTTCTCACTTTAAGAATATTTAACAGCAGAAAAAGAACAAGGATTGGGGGGAGAGAATGGCAGAGGTATCGGGGGAGTTAATCCTTGATTCCTCTGCTTTGCCATTTAAGTACTGAATGGTTTAAGTTATTCATTTGTTTAGATCATTGAGGTGCAGCTCAGCTGGGAGAAAATTCTTTACTGGTTTGCTTTAAAGAGTTGGATTAGCTTTTCATTCTGCTTATAGAGCTAACTATGGTTTATATTCCCACCAAAACTGCAGTAAAGTTGACATAATATTACCAAAAATTACATGTAGGCAGTTAAATGTTACATGAAGCACAATTATGACGATTTATGGTATATAATGTAACATTATAGTAATATTACATATCGATTAATAAAAAAGTCCAAACAGATGCGAGAGGTGCTATTTTATGAATGCAGTAACATCAGGGAATCTAATAATCAGCAGCGATCTGAACATCAGTGAAATTCAGGAATTTGATATGAAGATAGAGAAAAACTGTCATACCGCTGCCAGGATCACAGGATCTGTACCGGATGAAACAGGAGAGTCTCCGGTCTTTCAGAAACTAGAGGGAAGCAGTGTAACAATCTCAGCTGCAGATGAAAGGGGGAATAAAGCCGTCCCGCCTATCTTTTGCGGTTTCATAAGAAATGTTGAGATATGGCAGGAAGGAAATGGGTATAAAGCAAGGATTGAGGCAATATCGCCTACGGAGTTGCTGGATCTGGAAGAAAAAAGCAGATCATTTCAAAAGATTGATATGACTTATAAGGAACTGGTGAGAAGTGTATTATCGGACACAGAAAATGCTGATGTAATCTTTCATATCGAAGACCGGAAGATCGGCAGACCAATCTATCAATACAGAGAAACAGACTGGGAGTTTTTAAAACGGATTGCAAGCCAATTAGGAACTTCCCTGCTTCCAGGAGGAGTTTCCCTAAAGCCGGAGTTGTATTTTGGTCTGCCCCTTGGGGACTCGGCAGAAGAGAAAGGAATCCGGCCTGAGAGAACATGGTTTGACAAGACTTACTATACATTTGACCGGGATCAGTACCATTTTGCAAAACATCAGTTTATCTGTTATGAAATAGGCAGCTATGAAAGCTGGAAGCCCGGAGACCATATATCTATCTCCGATGGTCGGGAAATGGTGGTTTTATCAAAAAAGTGCAGGCTGGAAAACGGCCTGCTGGTTTACCATTATACGGTAGGTTTCCCCCAAGTATTCGGGACAGCTGGTTATGATAATCCAAAAATTACCGGAGTTTCCTTGGCAGGAACGGTGTTGGAAACGAAACAGGAATCTTTGCGGGTTAAGTTGGACATTGACGGGGAGCAGTCTCCCAGGGAAGGGTACTGGTATCCGTGGATGCCGGAAACTGGTAATCTGATGTATTGTATGCCGGAGGTTGGAGAGCGAATTACGATCTCATTTGATGACGGAGAAGGAACTGCCAGGGCCAGCAGGAGTATCCGGAAAAACGGAGCGGGCAATGGAGAGATGGGAGATCCTTCCAAGCGGTATTTTACAACAGCAAAGGATAAACGGTTGTTTCTATTTCCGGATAGTCTGGGATTTGTGGATTTAAAGCAAAAGGTTCCGTTAAAAGTAGAAATTCATGACAGGACGGGAGTGGACATTGAGAGCAGCCGAGAGGTGACTGTCCTGGCTAAAAAAGGAGTATGGCTGAAAGGCAGTCGGGTATCTTTTCAGGCTCCCCAGGAAATTTCGATTGTAAGAAGGAATAGCCTGTCTCCAACGGTGATCAATATGTGCAATGGATTTGATTCCATTGGTAAATTCGGAAAAGTAAAAATGGAAGGAAGCAAAGATGCCGGATTTCCTGTTTTTGATTCTTCAGATGCCAAAGGATATGATATAGGTGGGGCGGAGAATGCTGTAATGGCTTCCACTCCAAGCTCAGCTGGCTCTACCGGGTTGGAACGGCAGATAACAGGGACAAAGGTAGATATGGTGAAGGCCAGATAGGAATAGTTCCTAAGGGAGGTGAAAAGATGGGTAAGACCATAAAAATCGGCGGGGTGGGGAAAAGTCCTGCAATTGAAAAGGTCAATCGGCTGAATGCAATCAGCAGCAGTCTGGATGCAGCAGCCGTGCTTGAAAAGAAGGTATTCCAGTCAGAACAGGCTAAGGCACAGGAACGTTTGAACAAAAGAAAGCAGATCATTGAGGATTTTGCCATCAGCTTTCAGGATAAGAACGAGTAAGGTGTAGGAGTGATGAACAAATTGTATGATCCAGACACAGAAGGGTGTCTCCAGGAGCAGGTCATTATGGAACGGATTACTATGGCTGATGCAATGTTATCAGCAGAGATCCCGGCAGAGCTTAAGCAAATGTCTGAGAGTCTGAAAGACATGCTTTACCCATATGAAGATCGCCCGGAAATAATCTTTTCAGATGCGGATGGAAAAAATCAGATGACATTCCAGTTGATTGATAAAAACCTGGGACAGGAAGAAACAAGAAAAGCAGCAGAGTCGGTCAGGGAATACATAAGCAGCAGATATCCAAGAAGTGAGATGTCACCAGTTCATCTTCATGCAGCCGGACAGTATCCGGCAAGCTGGTTCACTATGGAACTGGAGGAACCCGGAGGAATGCAGCAGCATGTAAAGGCGGTCCTCTCAGTCCGCAGCCAAATGTTTATTGCTACAGCGACTTACCCGGAGGAGAACCGTATAAAATGGGAAGTGCTGTTGAAACACTTCTTTAATACGCTGCGTGAAACAACTTAGTATATCAGGTAATGTTGGGAGGAAAACCAGATGGAAGAGGTTCAGGATGATGATATAGATAAAGTATTCCTTCAAATACAGAAGGAACTGCAAAAGATACAACCGGATACGAAGAAGCAGGGAGGAGAACCGTCTGGCTGGTCAGAGTTTAATTGCCCTTGTTTTACAATAAAGATTCCTGGTGGTTTTGAAGAGACAGGAAGGAAAAAAGCAGCGTCGGTTTTCTTCTCCAAAAATCGTCCGGAAATAATTCTTGTCAATCCACATGAACACGCAGGACTCACTTTCCAGAATGCAATACTGGAAAATGGGATGACCGTTATAGATTTAGAAGCTGAGGGGGAACGAATCCGCCGGATACTGAAACAGGCAGACGGAAAGAACGTTTTCTATGACCAGGGAAATGTATCTGGAACTGTACCTGTCCTGTGGTTTGACTACAAAAGCTTTGCCGCTGATGAACGGGTCTATAACATGATGTTCCTGTTCCTTTCGGCGGGAAAATTAATCATAGGAACTTTTTACTGCATATTTAAGGACTACGACAGATGGAAGCCGAAAATCCTTACCATGCTTGGTACGATACAGACAGAGGAGGAAGAGTGTGAAAGAATACAACCTTAAAACAGAACCGTTACAGTTTATAGAGATCAGAGAACTTAAGGTCAGCAAAGAAATCAATGAACATGGTACTGCTGTAATAAGCGGATACATTGCAGATAAGGATGAAGATATTTATATAAATCAGCTGACCGGAGACGTATGGGAGAAAATAGAAGAAATAGGAAAAGACGGCGAAGTACAGACCCTCTTCTGGGGGATTGTCACAGGTTTTTCAATTGAAAGCATGAAGGACCAGAAAAAAATGACCCTGGAGATAACTACGGGGACGTGTTTTATGGATTTAAAACCGCATTTCAGGACCTTTCAGGACAATACAGTTACATATGAGAAGATCTTTAAACAGATTACCGGTACTTATGAGAACTCAGGACTCATCAAAACACGGCCTCTTACGGACGCAACAGGAAAACTGGTGCTGCAGCACAGAGAAACCGATTGGGAATTTTTAAAGCGGATGGCAGCAAGATTTCACAGCTTCCTCGTACCAAGCAACAGAACATGGGGTGTTAAATATTTTTATGATCTGCCAAGGGGTGAACGTTATGAACTAGCAGATCACCTGAAATATGCAGTGAAAAAAGATCTGGGAGACTACCGCAGGAAACGGAATCAGGGTCTTTCGAAAATGCCGGAAGGGGCCTGTCTGGAATACATTCTACAGAGCCGGGAGGAATATCAGATCGGTGACCAGCTGACTGTAAACGGACTGCAGCTCTTTGTATGGAAGATGGACAGCATGTATGAGAGAGGAGAAATGCTTCATACATGCCATTTAAAATCCAGGTCTGGCATGGACTTCCCAGAAACATTTCAGGAAGATAGGACCGGATGTTCCTTCCAGGCAGAGGTCCTGCAGGTGAAAGAGGATAAAGTGATGGTAAAGGTCTTAAAGGATGAAAATCAGGAGCAGAATATCAATCTGTGGTATCCATACTCTACGGTTTATTCTACTCCTGACGGAACCGGCTGGTACTGTATGCCGGAGATTGGCGATGCGGTAAGACTGCATATACCGGAGCAAAAGGAAGAAGAGGCTTATGTGGTCAGCTCCGTCCATCTGGATACGGAAAGCCAGGACCGGAAAAATCCGGAGCACAAGATCATCAAGAATAAATACCAGAAGGAAATCCGTTTTACTCCGGACTCCATTGTAATTACCAATAACCAGGGGACGAAAATAGAACTCAACGATGCAAAAGGGGTGCAGATTGTCAGCCAGCATGACATCGTGATAAAAGCGAAGGACGACTTAACGATTTCCAGTGAGACCGGTTCACTCATAGCGGCCGGGACCACCTCAGTCAATTTAAAACAGAAGACAACCAGTATCGACATTGATCAGGGCATCTCATTTACCGGGGGAGAACTGAAAGTACAATAGGCAGGAGGAGTCATGATGGACCGTATAAAAGAATTGGAGAGAGCCGCCCAAAATGCCGAGGAAAAGTTATTTGTTTCCCAGTGCCGGAGACTGGAGAGGGATTACCGGAAAAAGGAGTACAGAAATGCAGCAGTGGATGCCTTTGTACGGTTATTCAGTCAGGCAGTGGATGAGCAGAAAGAAGTATCATGGCTGGGTATCTGCTATCTCCACACCAGCCTTCAGACTGGAAGCCATGAATTCCGGTTGTCCCTGTATGATGAAGAATTCTTTTTTGATCCGGCACCCACAGAACTATACTGGCGTCCTCCCTGCTTTTTTGAATGTTTTGAGGAAGACATGGAAACTGTGATGATAACCTTACGGAGGCAGTACCCCAGGATCTGGAGCTATGAGGAAGAGGCTGTCCGCAGGATAATTGTGGAATATTACTATGCGGCTGTCCGCCAGCTGTGCTTTGATCTGGCAGGAGAGATTATGGAAACGGAAGCTTTTCAAAAGGCAGTAATGGCTGAAAATTTCACTGCCTTTTTCGGAAGATATCAGGGAGAGGGGGAGATACTTTGGCGTATGAAGGAAAGATGAAATATTTTACATTGACCAACGGAGATAAAAATCCTTTTCCGCAGATCTTAAACTGGAGCCAGTCCGTTGATGTAAGGAAGCTGACACGGGACGAGTACCAGAAGATTCCGTCTTTTATTCAGCTTAATGCGAAACTTGGAATGGATGGAATATTTCCCGATGTCATTGTTAAACCATTTCTTTTGCTTTCCAGGTCAGCTATGGAGGTAACGGCTTTATATGATCCAGATATTCCATTTTTGTTTTTTGTACTATTTGACACGGAAAAAGGGGAATGTTCTTCCTACTACTGTCCTGTGCTGGAAGAAGAGGAGTGTCTGGCAAGGCAGCCAGGTCCAGGACAGAGGGAGATAATCCTTGATAGAAAAAAATTTAGTGGAGCTCCTTTATTCCATGTCAGGACAGGAACAGAAAGTGCAGTAGTCATTCGTATGGATTTAGCAGAAAGTCTGCTGGAACGGGAGGCCATCGGTCTGAAGCTTAAGGAGGTAAGTTTATCTGACAGCAGCATCTTAAAATAAACGGTTGAAATAGGGGAAAGAGAGGAGAAAAAGCAATGAGTGAGGCAGGTAAAATTAATTTAGGTCAGGGACCAGGAATGCTGCTTAATCAGGCCCAGAAAGCAGCAGATAGTAAGGAGTATCTGGTGGAAGGAGCAAAGCTTTTCTGTGTCAACGGAAGCAATATTACCCAGCTTAAGCTTCCAACTGGTCATGGATATACCAGCGGTGGAAAGAAAAAGGTAAACTGCAAGGATTGTAAGGCCTGTGAAAATATTCCATACTTTGGAGAGTGCCGAAAGAACGAGAAAGACCACAAGTGCGAAGGCTTCATGGATCTGGTTGATAAATGGGAAAACACGGCAGTTGGAACCGGAAAGGCGGAAACCGTAGGGGGAGAAGAGGCTATCAGCATGAGCTCTGTCCTGCTCTGCAAAAAGGGAGGAGTCATTATTCCCGTGACATCAGGTCAGGGATATGACGGGAAGATAAACTGGGCTGCATTTTTAAAGCGTTACCAGAATGTGTTCCGCTGGGTAGCAGGAAAGAATAAGCTCTGTCAGGTTTTTGGCAAAGATCCCATCAATATGAACACAGGAAATTATATTTATGAAAAAGAGGATCTTGTAATAGGTGGGGATCTGCCGTTAAGTTTTCACTTGTTCTATAATGCTATGGATTGCGGAGACCAACAGGTACTTGGAGAAGGATGGAATCATAATTATGGGGTCCGTCTGATAAAAATCAAAGAGGAAGAACTGTTAGGAATCGTCATGGAAGACGGCCGGGAACTGCCTTACTGCCGGAAGCTGGGGGATAGTTATGCACCTGTAATGGGAGACGGAGGAATACTGAGCAGATTAGAAAACGGCTACCAGTTTGAGCGGGAGGATGGCACTGTTTATGTGTTCGACCAGGAGGGAAAGTTATTCAGCCAGAAAGACAGGAATGGAAACAACCGTAAATTTACATACAACAGTGACGGACTTTTAGAATGTGTGGATAATGGAACCGGAGGCAGGCTGAATTATACCTATAACAAGGAAAGGAAACTGATCTATGTAGAGGATTATACCGGTAGAAAGATCAGTCTGATATATCAGTATGGGAAACTGCGGTGGTTTACCAATTCCATGGGAAACACCTATACCTATGAATACAATGAGAATGGAAAGCTAAATGGAATTATTACGCCCCGGGATATACTGGGAGTAAAGAATGAGTATGACGGAGCGGACCGTGTAAGAAAGCAGATCCTGCCCGATGGGGGTGTGACAGAGTTTCGGTATGATGATGAAAATAACCGTACCTATATGCTGGAGCAGAATGGAAATCTGGTTATTTATGAATGTGATAAACTAATGCGCAATGTTCGTACCATTTATGAGGATGGGGAAGAGATATTTGAATATAATGACAGGAACCAGAAAATTCGTTTTACAGACAAAAACGGAAACACTACGAGGTATGCATACGATAACAGGGGAAATTTAACGCAGGTGATTAATGCTTTAAGACTGAAAACCTGTATGACCTACAATGAAGAAAATCTGTTGGTATGTTTAAAATTTCCAAATGGCGGACAAATTAAATTTCATTATGATGAGCAAGGTAATTTGATTGAAACTGTAAATCAGCTTGGCTATTCTTCCAAAGCTGTTTATGATGGTAAAGGAAGAGTAACTTGCGTTATTCAACCTGATAATTCTGAAATTTATTTTGATTATAATGAAAAAGGTAATATTGTTTGTTTTACGGATGCCCTTGGTAATAAAATGTGTTATGAATACGATGAACGAAATCAGATGATTAGAGAGGAGGATGGAAATAAGAATGCAACCTGTTATTCTTATAATACTAAAGGTGATATTGAAGAAATTATCAATGCTGCCGGAAATAAAAGAAGGTATGAATACAATGTTAGTGGTAAAATAATAACCATGGTCGATTTCGATGGGACAAGCCATCATATGGATTATGATGATTGTAATAATCTATGTAGTTATGAGGACGCAGAGGGAAATGTGACATTATATCAATACGACCAAATGGGTAATTTGGAGAAAATCACTTATGCCAATGGGGGAGAGTGTATTTATACATACAACCATTTGAATCGTTTAAAAACGTATACAGATGTTATGGGGGCTGTGGTCAGTTATCATTATGATGCAGTTGGGAATCTTATAGAAATAATGGGACCCAGAGGAGAAAAAACAAGTTTATCTTATGATTGTTTAAATCGAAGGTCGTGTATTCAGGAACCAGACGGACAAATTACTTCGTACGAATATGATATTCAAGGTAATATATCAAAGATAATAGATAAGCAGGGAAATAGTACATGCTATGAATATGATATGTGTGGGAGAAAAGTAAAAGAAATTGATATTTTGGGGAATATAACAACATTTAATTACAACTCTATGAATAATCTTATAGAGGTTATTGATGGTGCAAATAGAAAAACTTCATACGACTATTATCCCGGGGGGCTGCTGAGAGAAGTTAAAAATTCTGATGGAACCAGCGAATGTTATGCATATGATAAAAATCAAAATTTAGCAGAGCGAAAAAATCAGTTAGGATATTCTCTTTATTATGCATATGACAAATTAAATCAGCTTACAAACGTTCATAGCAGCAAAAATCAGGAATTAATTTTTGATTATAATAATAATGGAAAAGTAACACGTAAAATCGATGCGAATGGAAATCCAACTCAATACAAGTATTCACCGAATGGCAATTTGATAAGTGTAATAGATTCTTTAAAAAATGAGGCGAAATACGGTTACGATTGTATGGGAAAATTGACATCAGTATTTATACCCGGAAACGCAAAAGAAAAAATGATGGAGATTGGTGATGCGATAAAAATAAACAAAGAACAACATAATTTACATCTTACCCAGATGGATAGAGATTTGTTAGGACGAATTATAGTTGTAACGGATGCGTTGGGAAATAAGCAGGAATATGAGTACGATCAGGTTGGAAATATAATAAAGAGTTATGATCGTGAAGGGTATAGTACAAGCTATACATATGATTTAGTTAACAATTTGCATAGTATAATTTATGATGATGGAAAACATGCTGAGTTTAGTTATGATGAATTTCGACATCTTAAAGAAATGAATGATTGGCATGGAACGACTAGTATCGAATCAGATACTTACGGCAGATTGAAGACTATAACTGATTATAAAGGAGAAAAAATATCATATGAATTTGGTAAAATGGGTGAAAGAATAGCTACTATTTATCCGGATAATAGCAGAGTTAGTTATTGCTACGATCATAATCTGCGATTGAAACAATTAACTTATAAAGATCAAAAAGTTAATTATTTATATGATAAATATGGGCGTTTAGAGCAAAAAAACTATTCTAATGATTTAATTACAAATTATAATTATGATGAATCAGGACTTCTAAAAGATATTATTCACAAAGAATCACAAGGCGATATAGATAAATATCATTTTAATTATGACTCAGAAGGAAATAAAATTAATGTAAATAAATATAGAAAAGGCATTAGTGAAGAAACGGGTGAATTTTTCTATGTTTATGATGGTATGAATCGATTAACAAGAGTTAAAAATAAAGACAAAGTTTTAGCTGAATATGAATATGATAATTTTGGTAATAGATGCTTCTATAAAAAAGAGGGTGTAATTCATTCTACTTATACATATAATTCATTGAATCAATTAATTTCTGAAAATGGTGATCAAGAAAAACAATACTTCTATGATAAGCGTGGTAATTTGAATAAAATAATACAAGGTGAAGAAGAAATTAAAAATTTCACTTTTGGCTCAAATAATTACCTTGAAAAAGTAGAGGACATTTCAGGATTAAAGTCTGTATATGGTTATAATGGACTAGGAAGCAGAATTTTTTCTAATAATTCTTCAGGAGATAATTATCAAGAATGGGATTACACATTAGATTTAACTTTAAGTGATCACAATTTACTTGAAATATCAGACAAATCTCAAAAACAGAAGTATATATGGGATGATAATATTGTAAGTGTAGATAATGGTAAGAATGAGCAAAATTTTCTTCTTGATGATTTAGGAAGCCCAATAAGGACGCTTTACAAAAACGGACGAACAGCATATAGTTGTTCTTATGATGAATTTGGAATTGCCACACTTAGTGAGAATAAAGAAAATCCTATATTTGGGTATACCGGTTATTTGTGGGATAAGGCTGCTGATTTGTACTATGCATATGCCAGAGATTATAAACCTGAGTGGGGAAGATTTATTAGTGAAGATATTTCAAAAGGAGATATCCATAATCCATTTTCAATGAACTGTTATGCATATTGTTTCAATAGTCCTTTAAATTATGTGGATCTAGACGGAGAATGGCCTAAATTTATTAACAATGCAGTTGAATGGGGAAAAAAACACAAGGGAGCAGTAGTTGCAGGTGTAGCAGTAGTCGCGGTTGCAGTAGTGGCGGTGGCGGCAGCCCCTGTTGTTGCGACTTTTGGAGTTGGAGCAGTAATAGGAGGTATGGCAGCAACAGCAGGCGTAGGAGCAGGGATAGGGGTAGGAGTAGATGCAATAATCCAAGGTGTTGAAATAAAAAAAGGTAAAAGGGATAAGTTTAATGGATATGAATTGGCTATCAGTGGATTATCAGGTGCAGCTGGAGCTTTAACAGGTCCGGTTGGCGCTGGAGTTATGGCAGCAACGAATTATGTTGGTACTGAAATAGTAAATGATAGAACACCTTCTGAAGCAGGCGTGGTCGTTAATGGGGGTATTGGATTTATAGGTGGAAGATTAGCTTCAAAGATACCCTATGGAGATAAGGTGAAATTAAGTTGGCTAAAAAGTGCAGCAAATCCAGTATATACAGGTATAACCAAGCCTCATATCCCATCGCATGTAATAAATGAATATGCTCAAGCTAATACTTCATTACTTTTAAAGGGTATAATAAAATCTTTTTCAGTTTCAAACCCATGGATTTCATCATTGATGCTAGAGAAAACTGAGTTTTCGCTAGATAAAATGAAAAATGTATTGGAAGTAATTAAGAATAAATTTTTTAAGGATAATAAATGCGTGGCAACCGAGTAAACTACATAGAAGCTTTATGAAAAGGAGATGATTGGATGAGATCGAGAGAAGATATATTAGTAGTTTATTTTGCAATTATAGTGGGTATTTACTTTCTGGAAAATATAATAGAAGGCAATATTACAGCTTCAAATGAGCAGGACAAGGGTAAAATCCAATTGCCAATAATAATAAAGAAGGTACTTTTTCCATTATTTTATATCAAAAGATTTACCTATGTAATTATTATTTATCAAGTCTTTAATTTTTGTGTATTTATTGTAATGATCTTGATAGGCATTTTTGGAAATAAAGTTATTATTCATAATACATTAACCATTTATTTAAATATTCAGAAATATTATTGGTGGATTAGTATAATTTTATTAGAAAGCTATTTTTACATTATTAAATTAAAGAAAGCTTTCGAAATAAGAAGGATGAGAAAGATTAGTGAAAATTGTACATATAATATATTAAAAGAAATGAATGTACAAAATATTGAAGTAAATGGTGATACACTATATATTAAACAATCTTCAATAAATATAAAAGGATATATTTTTATTATTATAGCAGAAGATGATCTTTTAATACCAGATATAGATTTTACAGAAATTTTAAATAATCTTAGTGAAATGGGTTATTTACTCATTTATATAAATAAAATTTTTTCAGAAGATATAGATAAATCGTTACTAACGATTAAAGAAACAATTAAATTTTATAACGTGTTAAATAATTGTAATCAGCTACCGGTTTATTTTATTGGAAGAGAAGCTGCTGGTATTTATGAAATGTTGAATACTTATATTAAGTACAACGATTTAAATATAATTAATTTAATAAGTGGCGTAATATGTGTATGTATATCATCACAAAAAAAAGTTATGAAAAATCTTTCAAAGTTATTAGATGAAAATATTTTTAATAAGCTTAATCTAAATGAAAAAAATTTTTATGTTATTAGCATATATAAAAAAAATTCAATGGACAATTTTAATGCTTGGTTATCAAAATCTATAAATCATTAAAGGCTATGGTAATTCTGGAAGAATAAACAAATACCCAAAAGAGAATTTAGTATATTTTTCAGGCAGTACAAGTCCTTGATAAATTTAAAAAATTTGGGTATCACAGAAGGAAACCCATTTATATTTAGAGGCCTTTATGAAGAATATGTAAAAAGGCTGTGGTTAAGCCACAAATCCTAAATTCAGATCAGGGCTGCCAGTTTACAAGTGGCATAACCCAATCAATTGGTATTATCTTGCGGAACGTTCCCTGTACGATGATATGGTTTGATTATATAGTTTATATATTAGGATTAAGCGCTGTTTGAAAAATAATTCTTCTTTCTTGAATATTGTCTGTTCGTAAAAATTTAAAATGGAGAATTTAGATGGAAAGTTCCGATATCTTATATTTTTATTATATGGTTGTGGGCCATTGTGTTAGGAAATTAAAAACTATTTTCCCTTGACTAAAATGATGCAAAAGGATTTTAAATGAACATGGAAAGCAATATTAATCGCAATATTTTAAAAGTCAGGTACACAGTTAGACTTAAAAGCAGATCATTCCGCTAAGAGAGTGGTCTGTTTTTTCATGGACTGTGCCAGGTTTCGTGATGCGCCGAGAAAGAGAACTCCTTACTCTGAGAAAAAAGTAATTGCAAAAAAAGAACAATTGAACTGTATAAATATATTATTAATACAACAGATATATCAGGGAAATATTTATCATTATTTTCCAGTTTTGTTTCTTCTAAAATACTCCAAAATACGATATATTTGATGGGTTTTGCACATTAAACAATATTACTAATTGTCGCTATCTGTTGTTTCCATAGTGTATACATGTTATAATTTACACAGTTACAGAAAATAACAAAAGTATTGCTTTAATATGGGTAGATTTCTCAAACGATTAATAAAATATGCCAAAGGCAAACCTGTTGAAAAACGGGGACGCAAAGCCGAGGGTTTAAGGTGTTTCTTACACTATGTTAGCCTAGCCGTCAGAAAAATCTATAATGCACTTGTCCTCATTTGAGGGCAGGTTTTTGTCATTTATAACTTCTTTTATACAAGTAAGATACCAGTTTTTGCATATTGCCTAGATAAGAGGTTATCTGTATGCTTCATTCCAACATCTGTTTTTTGAGGTGGAGATAAAGACAGCCGAGTACATACATATCAGCCACCAATAATTAAATATATTAATAAATCAGTACTGCACCTAACCTGGCGTAGTGCTGATTTTTTTGTTTCGACAATAAACCTGTTGCGGCGACCTAATATTACAAAAGCGGGCAACACAAAAGTCGTTTTTGATGGAATCCTGTCAATGCTCCGCTGCAGGTCTCCACCGCTTGTTCTTCATTCTTTGATTTTAAAATCACAAAATGGAGGACAAGCCAAATGGCAAAAAGAATCAGAAGAATTAATTATCGGGAGAGGTATCCCGAAGCAAGTGATGCGGTTATTGAGGTACTGGAAAAAAGTGACCGCAAAATGGAGTATCAACAATATGACTTAAAGGTGGAACGTTACCATATTGACTGCGTTAGCTGTGCAATTACTCTCATTCCCAGCAGGGAGGATTCTTTTGAACGGCTGGAGGACTCAAATCACCAGTTTGCATCGGATGAAATAAGTGTTGAAGATGTTGCAGTTCAAGCGGTGTTAATTGAAAAAATGCTTTCCTGCTTAAAAATGCTTACACCGAATGAGCAAGAACTGATAAATGAGCTGTTTTTCAAAGGAAAAAGCGAACATCAGATATCCAGAGAAATAAATATCGCACAGAGGACCATTCATGATCGAAAGGTAAGAATCCTTAGCAAATTAAAGAAACTGATGGAAAATTAAAAGTTATTCCGCTCAACCCCCTCGCTGGACGTGAAAGTAAGTGAGGGGGTTTTTATGTTCCTCTTTTTGCTCTTTGAAAATTTTATATCCAACAGCATAAATACTTGATCTGTCCAGCCGTGATGAGCGGCAGCGACATTGACAGATACGCGGAGACTGCCTGCGGATTGGTAAGGCGGCACATAAACAGCCTTACCAATCCGTCGAACCGATAGCATCGAAGGTGACGAGCGATAAGATCTGGTCATAAAACAGCCCATGGTGAGCTGTTTCGCAAAGAAACGGACAGTGATAATGCTACTTCCGCCCAGCCACAGACATCGCAATGGGGGCGGCCCGGTGAGAACCACGGGGAGGTGAGATTCCTATGAGGTCTGCTGACCACAGACCGTTTATGCTGTTGCCCTAGCTTCGGGGAGTAGTGTCGAATAGAAGCATTTAAATGAAGAACAAGCAGATTGTTTTATCTTAGAAACTACGCTGCAGGACAATTCTGCCCTGCCGTGTCCTTGTAAGATTAAGCACTAATAAGGAGGGAAAAGTAAATGAATAATCAACCACTGAGTGAATTCCTGGAAAAGGAATTGGTCATTGGCTATGTTAACAGCTGTGATGGGACTCGGCAGACAATCTATTTTGAGAAGTCCTCAGTCAATATTGCAAATTTTATCATGCTGCATCAAGAAAATACAGATCATATTATTTTAACTGATTTAGC
This sequence comes from Anaerocolumna sp., assembly GCA_049692775.1. Classification (GTDB taxonomy): domain Bacteria; phylum Bacillota; class Clostridia; order Lachnospirales; family Lachnospiraceae; genus Anaerocolumna. The sequence continues at coordinate 51,273 of JBAVPE010000040.1, forward strand.
AGATCGTTTCATTCTGGATACCTTTGGTGAATTTATCAACCGCTGTCCAGATCAGACCTTTCTACAGGAGGTTCTAAAGGAATTGGTGCCTATGCAGACAGGAGAAAAGAACCCAATTGAAATCGAGGAAGCCAGCGAAAAAGAATATCATAGGCTTTTATTCGAAGAAGATCAGAGAATAACAGAAATGGATATACGGATGCTGTATTTTTATCTGTTTTACCAATGGATAGGAGGGATTCATTATGGATAGACCGCTGAGTGCATGGTTATATTGCAGGATTGATGCACCAGAAGATGTGTATGGTGTACTGAAAAAGCAGAAAAAAGAGCTTTATGATTATGCGGATCAAAAGGGCTTCACGGTGGCGGGTACCTCTGAGGATTTGTCAGATGGTCTTACGTTTGACCGGCCAGGCTGGAAGAACTTCATGGAGGCTGTCACGGCGGGAACAGTGGATGTGCTTCTTGTTTATAGCCTTTCCTGTATCGGCAGGGATATTTGCCGGACAATGGCTTGTCTGGAGCAGCTCAGGCAGAGCGGTGTGGCGGTTTATTCCCCGCTGGAGGGGGCACTGTCATTTTCGTTTCAGAAAACTATGCAGGATGTGATTTCACATTCCGGTTTTCAGCAGAGATGAGAGGGGGATATGTAATGGAAAGAGAAAAGATTGTCAGAGAAATGCAGTATAAACTGGCTGTAAAGCTGTTGGAGGTTATGGTCAGCAGCGGCTTTTTACTGCCAGAGGAATATGAAAAAATCGATGTACTGAACAGGGAAACATTTTCTCCAGAATTAGCGGAAGTATATTCGTAAAAACACTAGCTATCTTCAAGAAGGTGTGGTAATGTGTGATGCTGACAGGGGGAAAACTTCGAAGAAAGGAGAAAAGAATGGATAAGAAAGCAGTTAATAAAGTAATAAAAATTGAGCCTGTCAGCACCGCTATAAGTGTGGAGAAGCCTACAGGTAAGCGAGTATGTGCTTATTGCCGGGTCAGCACAGGATCAGCGGAGCAAAACAGCTCCTTTGAAGCTCAAGTGGAGTATTATACCCGCCTGATTGAAGAGAAGGTCAACTGGATATATGCCGGTATTTATGCCGATCAGGCGCGAAGCGGCACGAAAACCAGCGGACGGGACCAATTCCAGCGGATGCTGCAGGATTGCAGGTTTGGAAAAATCGATTTGATTCTAACCAAATCCGTCACCCGATTCGCCAGAAATACAGTAGACAGCATTAAGGTCATACGGGAGCTTAAAAAATTAGGTGTCGAGATCTACTTTGAAAAAGAGCGGGTAAGTACCTTATCCGAAAAAAGTGAACAGCTCCTGACCATCCTTAGCTCCATAGCGCAGGCTGAGTCCGAGAACATATCCACCAACATTCGCTGGTCTATCCGTTATCGCTTCCAAAATGGGACCTTTATCATCGGCAGTCCGGCCTATGGATATGAAAAGGATGAAAAAGGTGAATTAATGATTCAGCCGCAGGAAGCAAGGATTATTCGAAAGATTTTTGATGAGTACCTTGGCGGGAAAGGCTCATATGCCATAGCCAGGCAGCTGCGCCGGGAGGGTATCCCCACCATTCGGGACTCAAAGGGTTGGCAGGATAGTGTGGTCAAGGGAATTTTGCAAAATCCTCTGTACGAGGGCGACTTACTATTCCAAAAGACCTACACGACAGAGGGAGTACCCTTTACTAAGAAACATAACCATGGGGAGATGCCCCGATATCTGGTTACCGATAACCATGAACCGATTATCACCAGAGAAGAAGCACAGGCAGTACGCCAGCTCTATGAATACCGCAGACAGAAGCAGTGTACGGAGAATCTGGAGGTTTATCAAAGCCGATACGCATTTAGCGGCAAAATTATCTGCGGAGAATGCGGCAGCACCTTTAAGCGTCAGAAGCTTTACATCGGAGAGCCTTACCAAAAGGTTCAATGGTGCTGCCGTCAGCATATTGAGGATATTTCAAAATGTAGTCAGAAATCTATCCGGGAGGACTGCATCAAACAAGCCTTTATCACCTTGTGGAACCGGCTTGCGGGTAATTATGAAGAAATCCTGCTTCCCTTGCTGGAAGTTTTAAAGGCTGTGCCGGGTGATACGGTGCAGGAGCAGGAACAGCTTGAACTGGATCTGAAAATTTGGGAATTAAAACAGCAGAGTCATATGTTGCAAAAGATCCTTTCGGACGGCAGCATAGGCTCTGTTGTTTTTATAGAGAAACGAAACCAAATCGATATGGAGCTGGAGGCCGCATACCGCAGACAGCAGGTTCTCAAGGAACAGAAGCTGTTTGAACAGGAAATCGGACAGACGGAATACCTGATTACGGTATTCAGAAACCGCCCCTCGATTATAGAGGATTTTGATGAGGAGCTCTTTCAGATGGTTATCCACAGAGTAACCGCCTATTCTGGAAGTCGGCTGGTTTTCCAATTTGAAAATGGACTGGAACTGGAAGAAGACTATGGAAAGGAGCATTAAAAATGCAGAGACATACACCCTTTGGCTATCGGATTATTGATGGGAAGGCGGAGATTATGCCGGAAACTGCAAAGGTTGTAAGGGCTGTTTTTCAAGAGTATCTTACTGGAATCGCCACCCGCCAGATTGCAAAGAACTTAACAGAACAAGGTGTATTGAATGCCAGTCATAAGCGCTCGTGGAATCACGGTTCAGTTGGAAAAATACTGGAAAATAGAAAATACACGGGAGATGAATTTTACCCGCCTTTGATTGATACAAAAATTTTCGAGCAGGTACAGTGCCGCAGAGAGGAGCAGGTAAAAAAGCTTGGCAGATATGTACAGCCTAATAGCTTCCGAAACCAAACGTTGTTAGGCGGAAAGCTTTATTGCGGTGTTTGCGGACAACCATACCGAAGATATGTGGAGCAATGCGACAAGCCTGGCGAGAATATCAAATGGAAATGCAAGCATTACATCAAGGAAAAACGGGTTTGCTGCCGTAATATATTTCTGACAGATGCTGTAATCGAGAATGCCTTTGTCAGCATCATCAACCGGATAATAACGGAACCTGATATGCTGGAGCGGAAGCCCCGGATTAAGCTGCCGCTTCCATGTCCTGCCTGTGAAAAACTGACCCTACAGATACAGACGGCTTTTGAAACCGGACAGTATACGGCAGAGGAAATCAAAAGACTGGCTTTTGACCGGGCAAGGGAGCAGTATCGGTCGGCGATTATTAATGACACAGACTATCAGACTGATAAGCTGAGAATCGCAGTATCCGGGAGAGAAGTACAGGCGAAATTTGAGGAAAAGCTTTTTCAGCAGACTGTACGGAAGATCATGGTCCACCCGGAGGGGAAGCTCCAGTTTGAATTAAGGAACGGTCTGATTCTTGATATCAGCATCAGTGAAATACAGCAGAAAGGAGAGAATACCCCATGCAGGCAGTAAAGAAGAATATTTTCGTTATTCCAGCGACTCTAGCCTATGACAGATCAGTCAGACAGCAGACGAAGGCTTTGCGGGTAGCAGCCTACTGTCGCGTCAGCACCCTGCAGGAGCAGCAGGAAACCAGCTATGAAGCGCAGGTGAATTACTACACAGAAAAGATTAAAAGTAATCTTAACTGGAAGCTGGCGGGTATCTATGCGGATGATGGAAAAAGTGCAACCTCAATTAAGAAGCGAAGCAATTTTCAAGCCATGATCGATGACTGTTTGGCAGGAAAAATAGACATGGTCATCACCAAATCCATTAGCAGGTTTGCCAGAAATACGGTGGACTCATTGATGAATATTCGAAAACTTAAGGAAAAAAATATCGCAGTGTTTTTTGAAAAAGAAGGCATCAATACACTTGAGGGGAGCGGCGAACTGCTGATTACAATCTTAAGCAGTCAGGCACAGGAGGAAAGCCGGAATATCAGCGAGAACTGCCATTGGGGAATCGTTCGCAAATTTGAAAATGGCAAGGTGATAGTCAATCACAGTAAGTTTTTAGGTTATACAAAGGATAAGGAAGGAAATCTGGTCATTGTACCGGAGGAAGCGGAGCTGGTGCGCCGGATATTCCGCCTTTTTTTAGAGGGTAACAGTAGCTATGGAATCAAGCGGATGCTGGAAGCGGACGGCATACTTACCGTCACAGGAAATACAGAGTGGCATGCTACCGTTATTGACAAAATGCTTTCCAATGAGAAGTACATGGGAGATGCCCTGATGCAGAAAACATATACGGTGGATTTTCTGACTAAGAAAAAGGTACTGAATAAGGGAATCGTGCCAAAGTACTACATAGAGGATAATCACGAAGCAATTATCCCCAAGGAGCTGTTCAACCGTGTGCAGGAAGAAAAGGCTCGCAGAACCGCTATCTACCGGCCTGCTGCAAGGAAAAAGGATGCTCCGGTAAAGGGAAAATACAGTGCCAAATATATACTGTCGGACATCATGGTATGTGCAGAATGCGGTCAGCCCTACCGCAGGCAGGTATGGACAAAGTATGGTATAAAAAAGGCTGTGTGGCGATGTGACAACCGCCTCAAGTATGGTTCCAAGAGGTGCAAATATTCTCCTACCTTGAAAGAGGATAGTCTTCACGAAGCGATTATGACTGCTATTAACAATGTAGTGGAGGATCAGGGAGAATTTGTTCAGGCATTTCGAGAAAATGTTATCCGCATTATAGGAAACTACTCCGCCCAGGTTGAGCCTACACAGTATGATGAGCAAATTGAACAACTTCAACAGGAAATGATGAGACTCATTGAAGACAGTGCTAAAACCGAGTGTGCAGACGATGCGTTTGATAAGGAATACCGTATCATCGCTGATAAAATTAAAGAATTGAAGAAGTTAAAAACTAAGGAGCTTAAGGAAAGGCATTTGGCGGAAATTTATGAGCTGCGTTTGCAGGATATTGACGGCTGCATGAAAAAGGTCAACTACCTAAAGCGGGAATTTGATGATGACCTTGTCCGCAGACTGCTCCAGACAGTTCGGGTCGTCAGTGAGAGCAGAATAGAAATACAGTTCCAATCGGGCATCGTCATCCGGCAGGAGGTTCTATGTGATGATTAGATAGTGGCAGGAGTCCAAGAGCGGTGCCTGCTAGCGATATACAAGTGATGGTAAGAATAAAATCCTCAGATAATGGGCTGAGGGTTTTATTGTTGTCAGTGCTTAATATAAAATAAAATCATAAATAATTTCATAAATAAATCAGTAATCCTTTGTGTTGAATTGAAACATAAACTAAGCTATAATAATGAAAGAAGTGTTTTTAATAATCGAGTTTATATTTAGCAAAGTAATGATGAACTCTAATGATTTCTTAAACATGGCATGGCTGAGATAAAGAAGACTTATTTAAGGATTATGAGTGTATTTAAATATATCGGAAGGATAGACTTTTGCTTGATATATTTATCTCAAGATTATTAGATAACTGAATTTGACATCATTCCTATAGAGAAGACCTCTTGTGGAAAGCTAAAATATCAAAATAGAGTAAAGGATAAGAGTAATAGTACTATAAAAAAATGAATTGAGCTAAGGAGACTATTTTATGGCATGTGATGAATTAACAATGAAGGCATTTAATAAAAAGATTTCTGATGCTTTTAAATCACTTATTAAAAGTGGACGTCCTGATATAAAAGATGAAAATGATAAAAATTTAATACCATTACTTTATGTGGATTTGTTTGAAAATGATTACATTCTTAATCAAGTTTTGGATGATAATCATGTTGTATTAAAGGGACGAAAAGGAACAGGTAAATCAACTATTTTTTTACAGGCTGATAATCAGTTAAAAAAGAAAAAAGGGAATTTACCGATTTATATAAACCTTCAATCATGTTATGAAGAGATAAGAACTACCAATAGCGATTTAGAAAAGTACTATTTGTATTTGAATTTTTTTACTGAAGTATTACAGACAATTGAATCTAAAATAACTTCCCTGTTTCCAGATAAAGAAATTAAGGAACTCTTCAAGAAAATAAAAGATGGTGAATATTTAGATGCAGAATTTCAACGTAGCTTAGCAATTACAAATACGGTTCAAGATGATAAAAACATTCAAGTAGCAGCTGATAAAACCAAGTTAGGAATAAATTTGTCGTGTACTAATTCTTCCACTACAAAACAAAATTACATAACTAATGAGATAAGGGTATTTTCTATAAATAAAATTCTCACTAAAATAAAAAAAATCCTTGTAAAGCATAAAATTACTAAAGTATACTTGCTTTTGGACGATTTCAGTGAATTAACTTATGATAACCAAAAAATGATTATTGATTCTTTAATTGCACCTATTATAACTTCTTATAATGATACTTTCGTTATTAAACTGGCGGCGTATCCTCATAGAATATACATGGGTACAATTGATTTGACTAAAATTATTCCTGTATCTTTAGATTTCTATGATGTTTATGAAAAAACAAGTTCGAATTATTCGCAAGTGGAAGAATTAGGAATAGACTATGTTCGACGTACAATTGAAAAAAGAATAAAAGTTTATACTAATGAACAACTTAATTTAGATGATATTTTTGACATAAATAAAGCATCTATAAAATTATATATGAAAACACTTTTTTATGCATCTTCCGGAATTCCAAGATGTTTAGGTTATATATTAACATATTGTTATCTGGGTTCTATTAATAAAGGTCGCGGTATATCTATACCAGACATAAATAATGCGTCCAGAAAATATTTTGTTGATAATCAATTGTCTGATTTTTATAATGATGTAAGATTTAAGCAATCTTTTTATGATGACAAAAGTATTTTGGATCAAGTTGCACAGAAAAATTTAATGGATGAGCTAATTAAAAAAAGTAAATCTATTAAGCGAGAAATAGTCTCTTCCAATAAAAAAAGAGAGGCTAAGAAAATATTTAAAGAAACCATAGAAAAATATCAAAAAGGCATTGTAACCTGGTTGCCAACTTCACATTTCTATTTAACTAAGGATATAGAAAATATCTTGCAAACACTTGAGTTGTATTTTATTGTAACAAAATTTAATGAAGGTAGTAGCCGTACTGCTGGACAGAAAGTGTCATATTTTGGACTCAATTATGGTATGTGCTTAGAAAACGGTATTGACTACGGAAAACCTGAATTCAGACGTGCATATGATTATTGGAGACAAGATGAGTTTGATTTTTCTGATTACATTCCACATATACTATATTCAATAGAAATACCAATATGCAAATCGTGCAATTATGAATATAGTAATGAAGCAGAATACAATATGGTATTAAAGTTTCATAGATGCTTAAAATGCGGAGCTGAAAATTCGGTTGAGAAAGTCAACAAATTTCAAGAAAAACTAAAAGTTCAAATAGATACTTGGAAAGAAAAATCTCTTCCAGATTTACATATAGATATTTTACGTCTGCTATATAACAATATTGATACGTCTCTTTCTGCATATGATATTGGCTCTGAATTGGATAAGCATCATCTAGCAATAACTAACGCAATGAAAAACCTTATAAAGAAAAAACTTGTATCATATGAAACTAAAACTAAAAGGTATTATAGAATTGAGGAAAACGCAATTTCACAATTTTTCAAAGATGAGGTGTAGCTAGCTGCAAGAGGTTTATGATAAAGCCTGTTACTATAATTATGATTCATAGGATGGGACACTTGGTAAGTAATCTATAAATGTGGTAATTTGACATTACAAGAAAATCTTTGAAAACATGGATAGGATAAAGATATTTATTATGTAAAATTTACATTATGGAGAAAAAGGTGAATAAACAAATAATAATACAATTCAATTTATTTATACCAATAAGGATGTTTTTATTAGATAAATATGATATAATTAGTCAAAATTACAAGCAATGTTAGAAAAATATTTTAGAAAATATTTTTTTGTAACTGCCGTAGCGGATAGCTGAAATAAAACTGGAAACTCTTAATAGATAAAGAATGAAAGGTTTGCAGACTATGGCAAATATTAAATCAAGTTTCATCACATGACTTGGAAGAAATGAACCGGTAACAATGACAGTGCTTGTGAAAATATGTACAGCTCTGAAATGTGACAGTAGTGATTATGGAAATTATTCCTGATTAGACTTAAGGACTGTGATTTTCGTTAGAATGTTGCTGGAGACTGTAGAACGGTGGAAGATTATAAATTCTGGAATACGAAGGAGAAGGAGGAGCGTTTTGAGGACTACTACCATATCGCCGTATGCACCGACACTTATTGAGTCTACACGTGCTATTGGCTATACATTGGAATCGGCAATTGCTGATATTGTGGATAACTGTGTTTCAGCATCAGCTTCGTGTGCAGAAATATTCTTCTTCCCTATTGGGGAAGCGTACATAGCAATCCTGGATGATGGATGCGGAATGAATGCAGGAGAGCTTGAGTCTGCTATGCGTTATGGCAGTCAGAGTCCGAATGATAAACGAGCGGCTACAGATTTAGGGCGCTTTGGTTTGGGACTGAAAACAGCATCTTTGTCACAATGCCGAACCTTAACGGTTGTAAGTAAAAAGGAAGGTAATATTGAAGCTCGTTGCTGGGATATTGACCATGTAATTAAGAGCGAAGAATGGTCGCTCATTATATTAGAATCAGAAGAAATTAATACAATTCCTCGTATTAACAATTTACGTAAATTGGAGAGCGGAACTTTGGTTGTATGGCAGAACCTTGACAGGCTTAAAATTGGTGAACTGAATTTTGAACGTTCTATGGGCAGGAAGATGGATGATGTCCGCAGCCATCTTTCTCTTGTATTTCATCGGTATCTCAGCGGAGAAAATGGATTGAAAAAGCTGGAGATAAAAATCAATGGAGATTCCATTGATTATGCAGATCCTTTTCTCGTGCGCAGAAACACGCAGGCAATTGCAGATGAGGAATTATTTATTAAAGGTGCAAAAGTTGTTATCCGTCCTTATATACTTCCACACATCTCTAATTTATCTGCCGATGAAATAAAGAAGCTTGGAGGTAAAGAGGGGTTGCGCAAAAGCCAGGGATTTTATGTGTATAGAAATAAACGGCTTTTGGTTTGGGGAACATGGTTTCGTATGATGCGGCAGAACGAACTTTCAAAGCTGGCTCGGGTTCAGGTTGACATACCTAACGATTTGGATAGTCTTTGGACTCTTGATATAAAAAAATCAACAGCAGTTCCCCCTGAAATTGTCAAAACAAATTTGGAATCCATCGTCGGACGGCTGGCTGAGCGTAGTAAGCAGACGTGGGTATTCAGAGGGAAAAGAGAAACAAATGACTCAGTTATACATATGTGGCAGCGGTTCAAGGGAACGCAAGGAGGTTTTTTCTACGGAGTTAATCGAGATCATCCTTTAGTAGAGGTATTCCTGGATGCGCCGCCAAAAGTAAGGCGGAATGTAGAAGCATTGTTAAAAGCTATCGAAAATGGTATTCCTCTCAATCAGCTGTACATTGATTTGACGTCAGAGAAATCTTTAGACAATGAAATTGAGACAACGGCAAATGAAGTTGAAAGCATGTTAGAACTGCTTCTTGATCAGATGCCCTCAGATACAGCAAAAAAAGAGTTGCTGGACAGGCTGTCTGCATCTGAGCCTTTTGTAAATTATCCGAAAATCATTGAAAAGTATCAAGGGGGAGGTTCTATATAATGGCTATAACAAATGCGGAACAATTGGAAGGTATGATTTCAGCGAATATAAATACACAGTTTAAAGAGACTCCTCCAAGCGAAGCGGAATTTGACAAAATAGCGGATACGCTCCGGCAGTCTCTTGCTTCATTCTGCCCTGTGACAGACGCTGAATTTGAAGATTTGAAACGAAAGCTCAAAGCTAACATAGTGGTTGTTATGGATATCGGGGTTGTTATTAAAGACGATAAACGTCCGCATCAATCATGGCTTCCCTCACGACGTTCTGAACTTGACTTTTTCTTTTGGAACAGATATAAAAAATATCTTGAAGAAATAAAACATTGGAACCCCAGGGTAACTGGAAATCTTGGACGTGTTTCTGATGAAATTGTTGATTTGCTGGGTGATCCAAAATCAGAAAGTGATTTCCAGCGGCGAGGTCTCGTATTGGGAGATGTGCAATCGGGAAAGACTGCAAATTATACAGCTATATGTAATAAAGCTGCAGATACAGGCTATCGGGTTATTATTATACTGGCAGGTATGATGGAAAATCTGCGCCAGCAGACACAGGAACGGCTTGATGCTGAATTTTCTGGAAGAAAGAGCGAATATTTTCTTGATCCCACAAAAAGGGAAATTAGAAATGAATCAGTCGGGGTTGGTAGATATGGAACAAATAAGCGCATCGCTTCTTTTACATCTGTGGTCAAGGATTTTGACATAAATGTACTGAAAAGCAATGACTTGTCTTTACTTAGTGTAAGTGACCCGGTAGTATTTGTTGTTAAGAAAAACAAGAGTATCCTAAACAACCTCATCCGGTGGCTGCGCAATAACAATGCAGTTGCAGGACAGAATATTGATTTGCCTATGCTGTTAATTGATGATGAGGCTGATAATGCTTCTGTCAATACCAAAAAGGAAGATGAAGATCCGACAGCTATTAATGAAGCTGTTCGAACACTTTTGGCTTTGTTTCGTCAGGCATCATATTTAGGTATCACTGCCACGCCCTATGCAAATATTTTTATTAATCCTGATACAACTGATGATATGCGTGGGGATGATTTGTTTCCACGAGATTTTATTTATTCTTTGGCGCCTCCGTCAAACTACATTGGTGCAGACAGTATTTTTGGCATAGAGGCATCATTCAGAGATTGCCTTGAAGAATTACACCCGCTGGAAATGAATGCATTTTTCCCATTTAATCATAAAAAGGGGCATCCAGTTACTGAGCTGCCGCCAAGTATGAAAGAAGCCATGGCATATTTCATGCTAATAAATGGTATTCGTGATTTGCGGGGAGATTACAAAGCGCACCGCTCTATGATGATTCATGTAAGCAGGTTTACGGACGTTCAAAATCAAATCCGTGACTTGGCAACTGAGTGGATTTTGCAGATGCGTTCTGATCTGCAAAATTACGCCTGTTTGTCTGAAAAAGAGAGCATTAAAATATCCAATATCGCTTATTTAAAAGCTGTTTGGGATAAGTACCTGCTTACTGAGAAGGCTGGAACAAAGAATAAACCCATGCCATGGCACGAGTTCCTTTCACTGTATTTATTTAAGGCAGTAGCACCTATAGATGTACGAGCAGTCAACCAAGAAAGCGGTTCAACGAGCCTCGATTACTTCAATCATCGGGAAGATGGTTTGCGTGTCATTGCTGTGGGTGGAAACAGCTTGTCCAGAGGATTAACACTAGAAGGACTCTGCGTAAGTTATTTCTATCGTAAATCACAAATGTATGACACATTACTGCAAATGGGGCGCTGGTTTGGATATCGCCCAGGGTACGACGATCTGTTTAAAATCTGGATAAGTGTGGAGGCTATTGACTGGTACGGATACATAACGGCGGCAGCAGAAGAACTTAAGTTGGAAATTGCAAGAATGAAGAACGCAAACCTGACGCCATTGGAATTCGGATTGAAGGTTCGTCAGGACCCAGCTTCTCTGATTGTCACTGCAAGAAACAAAATGCGGGCAGGAACGATGGTTAAACGCCCCGTTACTGTTTCAGGACGATTGCTGGAAACCCCGCGGCTTAAATCTGATTCAGCTTCTTTAAGAGCAAATGAAGAGGTTTTTAAAGATTTTGTATATCGGCTGGATACTATAGGGCAACGAACTGAACGTGAAGGTGCTCGTTATTTTTGGGAAGGCATCAATAAGGACGAAGTGGAACAGCTTTTACGTGATTTCAAAACTCACCCGTGGCACCTTTCTTTCCAAGGGCAGGCACTTGCAGATTTTATCAGAGACAAGATGAGCAAGGCTTTATGGGATGTTGTGATTGCTGAAGGGTCTGACGATGAGTATAAAGAGTTATACTGCGGTGATGAGCAATTGAAGATAAAACCTGAGAAGCGTACAATAATTGCCAAATTCGGGCAAATCAGTATAAGCGGAACCAAGGTTCGTGTAGGCGCCGGTGGTGCCGCGAAGCTGGGATTGACGAAAGAACAAAAAGAAGATGCTGAAACTGCATTTAAAAATGAACATCCCGGTAAACTACATATTTCCGACAGTGCATACTTGATTAAGGATCGTCCCCCTATTTTGATGCTACATGTTATTTCTGTAGACCGTATCAGTACGGATAAAAACGGCAAAATAAGAACACAAATTGAAGCTGGATGCCAAGTTCCAGGTTTTCTTTATGCACTTGGTGCAGGATTCCCCTTTACCGGGCTGCCGGAGGAAACCGCAAGTTATATGGTTAACATGGTTGAACTGGGCAGTTACTACGATCCGGAGGAGGATAACGACGAATGAGAACTACACCGGAAATCCTTCAGAAGCAGTGGAACAGCATAAGTTATAAAGATGGCGGATTTTTACAGATTGATACGCAGCATCCGCTTGAATGGCACATTGGTTATCAGTCAATCAGTCAAAAAACTCTGTTGCTTATTTGTACTACAGGTATAGGAGCGATTGAATCCTCAAAATCCATGTTGGTAACTCGCCGTAAAAGAGAAACTGATAACCGATGGACTCTTTCGTTTGAATTGCTGCGAAATGAGCAAGAGGATGTGTTTGCGATACTTTGTTCAGATATAATTGAGCACTCACGGACGGCACCAGAAGAAAAAGAGGCATTAGCTTTAGTTATCAGCAGGTACAAGCAATGGAGCCGCCTGCTGGAGTCACAAAGCAATGGAGTGATGAATGAGAGCCGCCGTAAAGGATTACTTGGAGAACTTCTGTTTTTACAGAAAAAAATGAATCAAAATGGTTCTGTCCTGGAGGTAATACGAGGCTGGGTTGGTGCTGATGGTGCAGACCAAGATTTTATATATGAAGACGGATGGCATGAAGTAAAAAGCATTGGTGCTTCCGTTGCAAGCGTGACCATTTCTTCTCTGGAACAGCTGAATTGTGATGGAGAAGGAGAACTTGTGGTGATGCGCATTGACAAGGCGGCCCCTGATAAAGTAGGAGCTGTGTCTCTTAACGATGCGGTGCATCAGATTAGCAGTGCATTAGCTGATGCCTCTGATGCTTTGGATTTGTTTCGCTCTAAATTGAATGCATATGGATATATTGATTTACAGGAGTATTCAGAGCAGAAATATTACTGCTCAGGAACCCAGCGGTATGACGTAAATGACACTTTTCCGAGAATTACAAGGCAAAACATTCCCCAGCAGATTGAATCATTGCATTATGAATTAAGTTTGCCGGCTCTGGCAGACTGGATGAAAGGATAAACACTATGGACGCACAGGAATTCCGAAAAGATTTTATGGAAGGAGTCAAAGCCGATGCAGCAGCAACCGGCGAGGGTTCCACAGCGTCATTTGTCAGTTCTTTTGCACAGTATCTGCAGGAAGCAGAGTTTCTGATGGATTTTAATGCTGCCTATTTCGAAGGAACAGGAAAGCACAATCGAAAACTGCGGGTTGATGGTTATGCCTATGATGAGTTTGACAAAACCATGAGCTTGATAATCGCAGAATATGATGTCTCTGAAACTGAGAAAGTCCTTACCAAAACACAGGCAGGGCAATTATTAGAGAGGTTAAGAGCTTTTGCTGATCATGCTCTGAATTCTTCCCTGCACCGAGAAGTTGAGATGAGCAGACCATGCTCTGATTTGGTGGATTTACTGCGGGAAAAACATAAAGAAATTCATAAATTTCAGCTATTAATTTTTACAACATCCTCTATAAGCACTGCGATAACCATATTAGAATCAGCGGATATCAATGGTATTGTTTCTGAATGTCAGATATGGGATATTAATCGCTTATTTAAAGTCTGTGGTTCAGATACAGGAAGGCATATTATTGAAATTGACTTCAATGAGTATTCTAATTATGGTATTCCTTGTATGGAGGCCAGCGGTACTGTGACAAAAGACTTTAAGAGTTATCTTTGCATTATGCCTGGAACTCTCTTGGCTGATATATATGACAAATATGGCAGCAATCTGCTGGAGGGAAATGTTCGGTCTTTTCTATCCACAAAGGTTGCTGTAAATAAAAAAATTCGTACTACTATTCTACAAGATCCTGAGCGCTTTTTTGCATACAATAATGGAATTTCAGCCACTGCAATGGATATTCAGGTTGGCTGTAACTCGCAGGGGAATTTTCTTGTTTCTGCAAAGGATTTTCAGATAATTAATGGAGGACAGACCACGGCATCCCTTTCCAATGCAAGATTTCGGGATAAAGCTGACCTCAGCTCCATTTTTGTTCAGATGAAACTGACAGTCATAAAGCATACGTTAGAGGAGGAAGCAACAGAACTTGTGCAAAATATTTCACGCTCGTCTAACAGTCAGAATAAAGTCAGTGATGCCGACTTTTTCTCCACTCATCCGTTCCATGTTCGTATGGAGAGATTCTCGCAGCGCTTGTATGCAAGAGCAGTAGGAGGGCTTCAGCACGAAACAAAATGGTTTTATGAGCGAGCACGAGGGCAATACCTGCAAAAACAGATGCGAATGACTGCAGGAGAGAAAAAGAAGTTCTTGCTTCAGAATCCGAAAAATCAGCTGATAACAAAAACAGATTTTGCAAAAGTTCGCAACACGTGGAAAGGTTTTCCTCATATAGTTAGCAGAGGTGCGCAAACGAATTTTGCAGAGTTTGCTAAAGCAACGAATGATGAGTGGGAGGCTTCTGATGACGGACTTGTTTTTAATGAAAAATATTTTCAGGAAAGCGTTGCTTTGGTAATGATATTCAGGTATAGTGAGTTAATGGTATCACATCAGTCTTGGTATTCTCAGGGTTATCGTGCCAATATTGTGACTTATACGATTGCTCTTTTGCATATGCTTATACAGAAGCAGTTTTCAGGAATGGAATTAGATTTGATGAATATTTGGACACGCCAGAATATTCCTGAAGTTATAGCTAATGTAATGATTGTATTGTCTGAACTTGTTTATGATAAGCTGACTGATCCGCAAAGAGGGGTTGAAAATGTCACACAGTGGTGTAAAAGAGAAGCATGCTGGAAAAGTGTTCAAAGTATTGATTATAATTTGTCGCCTGAAATTAAAGTTTGTCTAATTGGAAGAGAAGAGCAGAAAACTGCAGAGAAGGAAGCCAAAGCGGATCAGCGGATAATTTCAGATACGGAAATTATGACTAAAATTATAGAAATTTCTCAGGAACAATGGCAAAATGTATTGAGTTTTGCCGCAAGCAGAGAGATGATTACGGCAGATGAGCGGACTGCATTGCGAATTGCGTGTCAGATACCGCAAAAGATGCCAAACCCGATCCAATGCAAAAAACTTCTTGCTGTGATGGAACGGTTACAGGAGGAGGGATTTAGACTATGAATTTAAACACAGAATCAAAATACAGCGTTGTGGATTTGTTTGCGGGTGCAGGAGGACTTAGTTGTGGATTTCTCCAAACAGGCAGGTTCTATGTAAAAGCAGCCTTTGAGAACAATAAGAATGCGCAGAAGACTTATAGACGTAATCACAAAAATACTGTGGTTTATAATGATGTTGCAGATGCACTGAAAGATGATATAAAAGCGAAACTGGGTAAAGTAGATGTTGTTATTGGAGGGCCGCCGTGTCAGGGCTTTTCCAATGCAAACCGGCAGAAAAATCATGCCATTAGTCAAAATAACTCACTTGTTAAAAAGTATGTCCAAGTTGTTCTTCATCTAAATCCGATGGCCTTTGTAATGGAGAACGTGAGTATGCTGAAATCAGATGTACATCGTTTTTATGTAGATGAGTCTGATGAACAGATTGTAAAAGAGTATGGCATAAAAACTACTCCGTCTGAAATCCAGCTTCTGGATTCAGAGTTTATGTTTCCAGGTGTGGCTGACATTGCCGTTGACATGCCTCAGATACTAAATTATCTTTGGGATGAAAAAGATTATTTATCGCTCAATGTTGTATTCAAGACGAGAGATAATTCTAATAAATTATGTGATTCGCTGGAGAAACATAAGAAAAGGCTTCTTACACTTGCAGCAGCTCTTGTTGCGACTAATGATGAAAACAACCCTATTTTAAGGCATTCATATAATGCAGGTATGGCACTTCAAAATTATTTTACAACGGATGGCAATTATGAGAATGCCAAGAAACTTTGCGAGGCAATCAAGCATTCAATTATGTTGCAGAGGATGCTTTCAAAAGCAAAAGAAATATTGGATAATCGCATCATAGTTGGTCATTATTCAACGGAAAATGGTCTTACCGCTCATGTTACTTCTATGGCGGTGATTGACTATATCGAATCAATTTTAGGCGCTGATAGCACAGGGTATAGTATAAATCACGGTGTCTTAAAGGCAGTAACTTTTGGTACACCTCAAAAGAGAATGAGATTTGTTCTTATCGGTGTTAAAAAATCTATAAGTAATGATATTCAGCTCCCGCTTGGAACTTTTACTGAGTCTGATTATCGTACAGTAAAAGATGCAATAGAGGATTTAGAAGATATTGAAGCAGCAACTGAGGTGACTGAAGGAGAAAAAGGTATTCAATTACCCCCTCCCCCAATTAACATTAGTGATCTTGGAAAGCAGCTGCGTAATTCAGATATGCTTCGAAATCATGTTTCGACAGCGACAACACCAGAGGCATTGAAACGTTTTATGGCAATTGAACAAGGAGATAATTTTCACAGTCTGCCGCCGGAACTTAAGACTACATACTCGGATGCAGAGCGTACACAAAATACTATTTATCTGCGCTTAAAGTATAATGAACCGTCTGGGACGGTCGTCAATGTCAGAAAATCGATGTGGATTCATCCAGTGAAACATCGTGCACTTAGTATTCGGGAAGCAGCACGTTTACAGACATTTCCTGATGAATTCGTATTTTGCGGACCAAAGGATGCTCAATATCAGCAGGTAGGCAATGCAGTACCGCCATTGTTAGCAAAAGCCATAGCGGAGCACCTGTGTAAATATTTAGATAACAGAAATAATAACTCGACTCAAAAGGAGCCGCTGTAGAGAGGGTTATATGGCTGATACACATTCAAAAGAAACAAGAAGCTATAATATGTCACGCATCAGAAGTAAAGATACCAAACCGGAAACCATGGTACGTAAATATCTTTTTTCAAAAGGACTGAGGTTCAGAAAAAATGATAAGAGGTATCCAGGGAAGCCGGATATTTTACTACCCAAATATAAAGCAGCTGTATTTATAAACGGCTGCTTTTGGCATAGCCATGAGGGATGTCCAGTTTTTGTTCTTCCAAAATCAAATCAAGAATATTGGGTGCCGAAGCTTGAGAAGAACCGCAGGCGTGATGAAGAAAATTATACTGCACTTAGAAAAGGTGGTTGGAAAGTCCTCATCGTCTGGGAATGTAAGCTTAAAAAGGATACTAAAGCTGAACGACTTGAGCAATTGTATTTGGAGATAACTCAGTAATTTATAAAGTATTTTTAGAAATCAGATTTGATTTCAGGAGGTAGATTATGGCAAATACAGCATTTGATTTTTTGACAGAGAGCTTTTTGTTTTATGATAGTTATATTGATGAGAATTTCAGGACTGTGCCAGAAGAAGAATTACTTGCAGAATTACAAAAATATAGAGAACATATACAGAAGAGTTTTGCTGACATTGTCCATGAAGTGCAAAATAATAATGAGTTAAATGTTTCGATTGAGTCAGCTGGTGAACTACCAAATGAACAGTTATTGAAGCAGCTTGCTCTATATTTGGATAAGGTGGTTATAGCAGATCCAATTTTTGAATTAACTACAATAAAATCTGATATGCATGTTCCAATGAGCAAATTAATGGGAATAAATCCAAATTGCGAGATAGACAGAAGCGTATTAGCTTATAGTGCAAAATACATGAAATGGAGTACACCCCTAGTCGCAGCTCAATTTGTAAAATATGTTCCAATTTCTTTGATGCACGAACCACCGAAGGATATACCAATACTTTATTCTAGGGATAATTTTTCAAGTGAACTGTCTGAAGAATTATATAGTTTCTTCTATGGAAAAGCAGTTGTAAGCAATGTAATAAGAGAAGATGGAACTATGAGATATAGTGAAGGAAAAAAATTAGAACCAGGAACCACTATAGCGATTAATTTTGATAGAGAACACATACGAAAAAGTCGTATATATCAGTTCCTACAAAGTAAATTTAAGAACTTAGACGAAAAGACAGGTAAGTTTAAAATGATGCAATATATGCCAGATAAAATTAGTGAGAGCGATTTTCAGGCTTGGGTGCATCAATCGATAAATCGTGCTGCAATTGGGGAATTTCATACAACGTTGAACGAGGCAATATTAGCAAAAAAATTGAAGTGTATGTATATGGCAAAATCACAATTTACCTCTGAGCTATTATCACAGACCATAGCCAAGAAAAGTGTTGATGCAGACTTATCAAACTTATCTATGAATTTGGAACTGCCAGTAACAAATGGAATATCAATTGGAGATTTAATAAGTATTCGGCTCGATAACGGTGAGGCTTTTCATAATTTCCGAAGAGAACTGAGTTCAAAATTATCGGGACTCAGAGGTTTGACAGATAAAGATGACTTACAAATAGCGCTCGAGAATATTTCATATGAGATGAATGAAACTCAGGTAAGTGAGGTGAAAAAGGAATATAGAAAAATAGCAAGGTCTCTTGGTGTGGATGTAGCGATGCTTACAGGAAGTTTGGTGACTAGTTTTTTTACAGGAGGTCTTACACTTATCGGAGCAGCAGGAGCTATAGCAAAGGGGAGTGCCGATTATGTGAAATACTTGAATGATGTGAAAGAAAATAACGGATATTTTCTATGGAAATTAAATCGCATAATGAAGCAATGAAATAATAACATAGTATGTCATCGAAAACGTGAAATAGTGACTTGAGAAATCTCTTATAAGGTTTAGAGGATGGTGTGATGCAGGATGCAATAAAATTTGTTGAGAAGATGAAGAGAGAAATATCAAAGAATGTAAAGCAGCCTCTTGAAAGTTTTGCTGATCGAAGCAAACAGGTACTGCTTTTTGAGATGACCAGGTATATCGATTCATTATTTGAGAAAGATACGACGTATTCTCATAACATATCTTATAAAACTGCAAATCTTATTGAGTATGCGGTGCCTTTATTGATACAACTTACTGCATTAAGGGACAGAAATATAATTGGAGGTCCATTGACCCCATCAACTATACAGATGAAAGTGGATATTGAAAAAATATTAGATGAGTTGGAGATTTATGGACTGTTAGACACCTGTGAAAATTATATAAGATCGGGAATGATGGAAATTAAG
Organism: Anaerocolumna sp.; assembly: GCA_049692775.1. Classification (GTDB taxonomy): domain Bacteria; phylum Bacillota; class Clostridia; order Lachnospirales; family Lachnospiraceae; genus Anaerocolumna. The sequence continues at coordinate 70,688 of JBAVPE010000040.1, forward strand.
ACCATTAATGAGAGTCAAATGGAATTAAGTTTTGCAAATAAATACAATGATTTAGAAAGAGTAGACAGAATAAATACAGTGGCATACTCAAATAGCATGTTGTGCACTTTGATGCCATACAATATCAAGATGACAAAAGAATCTGTGATTAAGCCAATTCTAAAAAAGATGTCTAATCTGGTTTATAGCTGGCAAAAACACTTTATTGGATATGATGCAGATGAAGAAGTTGATGATTATTATATAAAGAATGCTGTAGTCGATTTGATACAAGATTCAGAATGGAATAGCTTTGAACAAAAAGACAAATTTGGAGATATAGAGTATGAGGTGTTCATTGGTGCTATATTAATGTTGGAATCTATCTCAATTAAGCATTTACAATTTGTTTATTTAGCATTGGAAAAATATTCAGGAATGGATAAACACAATATATTACCGGTGTTTGATACAAAACAAACTATTTGTGAATCGTTACAGTACATTTTGAACATAGATGAAAAAAGTGCACTAGTTGTATTGGATATGATATCTTTAAAACAAGACGATATATCTTTATTAAAGGATTCCTACCTACCACTACCGCCGTACATCGAAATTGCTAAGGACAATTTCATTCGTTCTTATGCTGGCTGTTTATATGAACCGGTAAGCTATTTATTATTTAGGCTCAAGAAAAGATTCCCAAGAGATTGGGATTTCAATATTCAAAAAAGAGAAGAACGTTTCAGAAATGATATATATGATTTGTTTCCGGATGAATTTTATACCAAATTAAGAAGAAATATTGTTTTGAAAAGAGATGGAGTAGTAATTACTGACATTGATGCTTGCTTATATGATAAGGAAGCAGGGGATGTTTTATTTATACAATTAAAATGGCAAGATTCTATATATGATTCATTTAAATCAATGGCAAGTAAAAGAAAAAATTATATAGATAAGGTTGATGAGTGGATTAAAACAATGCAAAATTGGATTCAGACTACTAATGTTGAATTAATTGGTAATCATCTGCAAATGCGGCCTGATATGATAGACAAGAAAAAAATTAAATTATTAATTGTTGGACGATACAATGGTGAATACTCATCTTCAGGTAGGACATTTAAGGAAGTAGTATATTGTCAATGGTTTGAATTGCAGCGTATTCTTTTAACAAATAAAGAAAAGGTTATTAAAGGCAAATATAAGTTAGATGATGTTTATAAAGAATTAATGGAGACTATGCAGACGAGAGAGCAAGAGCGAGATGTAAAATCTGGAATAGAGTATAATGGAAAGAGTATAATCTATAATGGATTTTTCTATAACGAAGCATAAAGATATAATATTAATTGGTAGTTTCCAAGAAATAGTATTTTTTGAATATGTGAATAAGCTCATGTAGCGCATGCACTTTTTGCAACAGGCTACACCTGTACAGGAGAAACGGTTATAAGTAAACACATAGACAAGGAGAACTGATTATTTGGGAATAGACCTAATGGTTAAACAAGAGAATCTGAACTTTCTTATATGGTTTAAACCATTTATTTGCAAGACTATCATACGAGGAGATTACAAATGGAAAATTTAGAATTAATGTTTGATGCAAGCGATGAAGATGCTGAAAGAGAATTAAAGATAGATCTTACGAAATTTAACCAAGCAGTTATTTGGGGAACGGACTGGACTACAGAGACTATTGCACGCCAATTGGAAAAAGGAAACATAGATTTAAACCCATCTTTTCAAAGAAGGGATGCATGGAGCGAGCAGGAAAAGAGTAGATTAATTGAGTCTTTAATGTTAGGTTTTCCCGTGCCTCCAATTATTTTAGCTGAAAATAAAAATAAAAAGAATTCTTATATTGTAATAGACGGAAAGCAACGTTTATTAAGTATTAGGAGGTTTTATTCAAAAGTTTCTGATAAAGAATTCAAGGAAAAGAGTTTGCAAGAAAAAAATGTTTTTAAACAATTAAAATTAAAAGGGTTGGATATACTTATTGATTTTAATAATAAAACATATGATCAAATTGAAACGGAAAATACTGATTATATTAACAACTTAGATAATCAAGCAATACGAACCATAGTAATTAAAAATTGGCCAGATGAGGCGTTTTTATACACCGTATTTCTGAGACTTAATACGGGAAGTAAAAAATTATCTCCACAGGAATTACGGCAAGCGTTAAAGCCAGGTCCATTTTTGGACTTTTTAGATGAGGAAACTGCAAGTAGTGAAACAATTAAAAGTATGTTAAACAATAAAGCAGCAGATCCCCGAATGAAAGATATTGAACTGGCACTGCGTTACTATGCATTTAAGTATTTTGCAAAAGATTATAGAGGCAATTTGAAAGAGTTTCTTGATTATACCTGTGAGAGATTAAATGCTGGGTGGGAAAATAATGAGAATGAAGTTAGAGCTTTGTTTAAGGAATTAGAAGAATCCATAGATTTTATAATGCAGTTGTTTGAGGGTAAATCTGCATTTAGTAGATATACAAAAGGTATGTGCAATGATCGCTTTAACCGGTCTATTTTTGAAATATTTACTTATTACTTTTCATTAAAAAATGTTAGATATGCTGTGGAGAGAGAAAAAGAAAAATTTAAAAAGTTATTTATAAACTTAAATGATGATCCGGAATTTGTTTATGCAGTCAGTGATACAACAAAGGATATTAATCGTGTGGCGCTGAGATTTAATAAATTAAGAGATATTTTATTGGAGATGGAAGAATTAAAAGAAATGAAAAGTTCACTTCCTAAGTTTAATATTGATGATAGTAAAATACAAGTCATTGAGGCAGAATCGTAAGAGGTGCCTTTATGAGTGAGCAAAAGAAATCAAGAGAGTACAAATATTTAAATAAAAGAATTGCACAAATTGAAAAAAATTTTAAGTTCCAGCAATCCATAAATGGAATAACTAATTTGCAAGCAGATAGGTTGAGGGGGCTTAGATTGTTATGTCATGCTGAATTTGAGGATTATTTTGAGAGTATAGCATTACGCTTATTGTGTACAGCAGAAAGAAAATGGACACAAAAAAAATCAGCCAATTACAATCTGGCCGCCCTATTTATGTGGCACGCAAAGATAGATAAGAATGATACATATGAAACCAAAGCAAATATGATTATTGCGGATTTCAGAAAAGAAATTAAAGGAAATCATGGTATTAAAGAAGATAATATAAAAAAGTTATTTGTGCCATTAGGTTACAAGATAGATGAATTTGATGCAACATTTATATCAACATTGTCTTCGTTTGGAATTTTAAGAGGAGAAACAGCACATACGTCAGCAAACAAAACACAACAGCCGTTAGATCAGATTACAGAATTGAATCGAATTGATAATCTACTTGAAAGTATTATGGATTTTGAAGAAGTGATTTTTTCAAAATGTTAATCTTGTTTCAGATACAGAGAATGGGTGTGTAAAAAACTTTAATAAGGTGGGTCTATTTAAAAGAATTAAAAACTCTCCAAATGGGAATAAGTAGAAAAAGCGACAATATTTGGCGGTATTTAGGATGGGAGCATGTAGAATTTATTCTAGAGTATAGCAAGCTGTATATATCTAAAAACAATGGATACATCGAAGGTTATCTACGATAACTTATAGAAAGTTTGTTAATCTATTGCCTACACCAAGGCTGGACTGCGCCTTTCGTAAATCCTAATCACCGCATCAACACATGTGGAGGTGATAATAATGATGACGAATAGTGGTTCGAAGGGAAAATAAGGGGGTTTGACCACTATATGCAGTGGTTTTGGAACGAAAAATGAGCAAAAATCGAGACAAAAAAGTGCAAATTTTGGCCCATTTTTTTGGCTACTTTCATAGATGACAAAGGGTCGTTGAGGGGACATGACCTCCAAAACGAGAATTTCATTCATATAGGTAAATTCGAAGGCATCGAGACAGAAGATCTTGATGCCTTTGTTTTTATATAGAGGTAAAAAACGAAGTGTCTTACCGACGCTGCGTAAAAATTTTGGGGTTGTGTTTTTCTGAAAACGAAAAGCATAGCCCTTTTTTTATTTTATCTGAAGCACTCATTTATTAGAAAAGGAGGATTCGAAAATGGATCGTAATCGTTTTTTTGCAGAAGTAACCCGCATATGTGCCTTACAGGGAATAACGGCAGGAGAAATAAATGACGGCTGCCTACCTTTGGTTTTTACTTCGAGCAACTCTCCTATCTGCCGTATCTCTGTATCTCTGAACATGGAGAAGTATGGTATAGGGAAAGAAACTATTGGACTACGGTGCTATGACTATAGAAAAAACGGTTTATGGCAAAGATAACTGGAAAGCCAAAGCTCGTTATTATATAAAGGAAAGAGGCCTAACATAGACTCTGCAGTTGGCTTCAAGGTCAACAATCAGCGAGCTGTCGCGCTTGATATTAATCATAGAACTATCGGTCGAAAGAAATAAAGCAGGCGAGTTCACAATATCGTAACGATAAATAAAAATATAATGGAAGTGAAAGATGATGATATTCGAAAAGATCAAACAAGAAATTATGGCGGACCCAATGAACGAATCATATACAAGAATGAGAATCCCACCATTAGGAAAACAGAACCATAGAAGCGGTTTATTCCTATAGGACTGGTTCTGCTTGTTAGAAATTTATATATTAAGGGTTAGATGAAAGGCCGCACCCCCTCGGGGAGCATCTGTGACTTCGATCGTCCCCTTATGAAGCTTCATAATTTCCATTGCGATACAGAGCCCGAGTCCAAAATGCTCCTTATTCTTATGAGAGGAGTCGATTCGGTAGAAGCGCTCAAAAATCTGCTGTTTATATTCATCCGGTATGCCGGGGCCGGTATCGGATACAGTCAATATACATTTGCGGCCCTTAACCCGGCAGGACAGAGTTATTGTGCCTCCTTCCGGGGTGTAGCTGGAGGCATTATTAAGCAGTATATAAAGAACCTGTTCTATCCTTTGTTTATCACAGGTTACTGTGATGTCTGTTTCCGGCATCAAAAGTGTAAGCTCAAGCTTTTTTTCCGCAGTAATTTGTTGAAAGGAGTCATAGACATCTTTGAGCAAAAATAAGATATCTACCTCTTCATGCGTAAGAGACCAGGACTGTTCTCCTGTTCCTGCAAGAAGGAGCATATCCTTTAACAATCTTGACATCCGGTCTATTTCCTGGTCAATAATGATCTCAAACCGTCTGGCTCGGTCTGCATCGGCTTTTTTTATTGCAGACAGACTGGAACGGATTACAGTTAAGGGAGAACGCAGCTCATGGGAAGCGGCCGCAATAAACTGTACCTGCTTGGTCTGACTTTCCTCCACCGGTTTAATAGCTTTTTTCGTAAAGAAATAAGAGAAGATGAAGAGGGAAAAGATAGCCAGGAGAGCAGCGGCTGCAGAAATACCTCTCTGTATGATAATACTGTGATAAAATGTTTCCAGAGGATAAATAATTACAGCGCTGACAGCACCGTTATCTTTTGGGATATATCCTGCCGAAACATAGTAATCCTTTCCCCGTTCAGATAAGGTAAATTCAACGTGCTTTGATAGTACCTGAGAGGGTTTTAAGCTGTATAAGTTAAGATCATAGGCGGAGGCTGCTATGGTCTTTGTTTTTTGGATCAGGCTTTGGTTAAAGCTATTTTTGTTTTCAATGATTTCGATCGGATTTCCGTTGTCTTCTATGGAAAGCAGATACGCTCCGTTTTTTTCTGTACTTCTTACCCATTCCATAGTAATAGTGGTTTCGAGGTCAAGATGGGAATATATATTATTGACATAATTTAAAAAGGAGGCATATTCTTTTTGTACCAGGCCTTTTTCCGAAAGGCTGATACTAAAGATAGTCATAAGAAGGATAATAATGCTTGTTATCGCAGTACAGATTGCGGTTAATCTCCAATGAAGCTTTTTAAGCATTCCGGTGTCACTCCTTTCATACATAGTTCCATCTAGGCAATTGCGAAACTCAAAACGAAACCAATCCCTTTATTAGCTAATTCTTTTCAGCCTCCAGACAATACCCAACGCCCCGGACAGTAGATAAGGTCAAGAAACTGTGAGCCGATGCCAGGCGTTTCCGGAGAAAGTAAATATAGTTATCCAGATTTCCATCCTCAATTTCTGCATTCGGACCCCAGACTCTGGAGAGTATGAGGGCACGGGAGAGTATTTTCCCCGGGTTCATTAAGAAAAGTTCCAGCAGCTCCCCTTCTTTTTTCGTAAGGATATAGGTCTTGCCTTCATGGATTATTTTCTTTTCCAGGGGATAATAGGTAATATCACCGAGTGTAAGCAGGGAGAGATCCTGCAGCTGCTGTGGCCTGCGGCTTATGCTTCTGATTCTTGCCATTAACTCTCCGGTATGAAAAGGTTTCACTATGTAATCATCCGCACCGGTATCCAGACCTTTTATTTTATCTCCGGCTTCGCCTAAAGCTGTAACTAAGATAACCGGGACCATATTTTCTTCCTTTCGTATTGTTTCCAGTACCTTTAAGCCTGGCATGGAGGGAAGCATCTGATCAAGCAATATTAAGTCGTAAGCCTTCTGCCTTATATAGTATAAGCTCTCTTCACCGTCATTGCATACATCGACCTGAAATCCTTCACACTCCAGCTCAAAACTCAGGATTTCACACAAATCCGTATCATCTTCAACCAGCAATATTCTCACGGTTTATCTCTCCTTTCCATTTCACTTACCATAGGTAAGTGAGAAACTCCATAGTGTTGCTATTAACTATCAGTTATTAGAAACTATCTAAAGTGCTATTCACACCGATTCATCCTATTATAACATAATTAACTCTAAAGGAACTCTAAAAATAGATGGAAATTAGAGATTCATTGGAGGGGGATTAGAGATTGTTCTGCTATACTATCGGTAAGAAATTAAAAAAGGAGAATTTTAACCATGAAGAAAAAAGTAATAATTATTGCAGTTATTGCAGTTCTGTCAGCCACTTATAACATGTCTTTGGCAGCAGTAACTCCATCTGGTAGTATTGCCCTGGCAAACGTTTCAACAAAGAAAGCCGTTGCGGTAAAGAGTACGGAACAAGGAAGCATTGAATATGCGAAAAAGACAACGTCTAATGCAGATGGCAGCATTGCGTATATCGATGAGAGTTGGGCGGATCCTTCAACTCATAATGAGAGATTGGATGATTACGAGTCTGTGAAAGGTGATATGGTAAGGATGCAAAGCTGTTATGTGCTTGATGATGAATCAAAATACATCAAAGCCAGCAGAACCGATAAAGGAAGCCTTACCGGCGACTGTTTTTTAGGCAAGGATTTGGGTGATATTTTAATAGCTGAAAAGCAGGATTATATCAACGAGTATAAAAAAGAAACCAGAATCAAAAGTTGGAAAGAAAAAGGAAATGTAAAGACTAAGGACGGGAGAAAATTGATAAAGTTGTCCAGAGCGGAAAAATCGACTATCCCCGGGGATGAAGGGAAAACTTTTATTGACACAATTTATATTGATAAAGATAGCGGGCTCCCTGTGAAAGGTAATCTACATGTAAAAAAAAATGGAAAGACCTCATTGTTGTATACCTATGTTTTCGAGTTCAAAAATGTTGTTGATGATGGAAGTATCTTTGATACAAAAGATATAATACTAAAAAAATGAAGGAAAGAAAAGGATAAGAAACCGCTGATATATTAACGGTAACGAGTTAAAAAGCAATTTGGTAAATAGTCAAGAAGTATTTTAATTTGTTTTTCATACAGAAGGGTAACTTTAATAGACCTACGGCTTTCATAAAAAAAACGTAGATTAGGAATGCGATATGGATTACCTACTC